>NZ_JBQHCX010000004.1:0-509302 GCF_052068475.1 Streptomyces sp. SD31
TCCGGCTCCGTGTCCTTGAGCAGGAAGCCGGCCGCGCCGGAGTTCAGCGCGGTCAGGATGTACTCGTCGGCATCGAATGTCGTCAGCATCGCCACCACCGGCGGATCCGGCATCGTCCGCAGCTCGCGCAGCACGGTGAGCCCGTCGACGTCCGGCATCCGGATGTCCAGCAGCACCACGTCCGGCCGCTCACGCCGGACGGTCTGCACGGCGTCGCCCCCGCTCGCGGTCGCGACGACCTCGATGTCCTCGGACGCGCCCAGAATGAGCCCGAACCCCGACCGGACCAGTGCCTCGTCGTCCACCACCACTACCCGCACCACCCGGTTCACGCGCGCTCCGCCTCACCTTCGTCCAAGCCGTCCGGCCCATGCCGCCTCGACCCTAAAGCCCCGGAGACCGCCTGCGTCCCGGAGAACAGCAGCTCCAGCCACACGGCGGGGTAGCACCCACCACTCGGCAGGGACACCGCAGCCTTCTGCCGGATACTCCGGCACCCGCCCGTTTTCCAGCCTGAGAGCCATGACACGGCACTCAGACACCGCGATGGCGGCGGCCGACGCAGAGTTCCCGGTGCGTGAGAACGGTGAACCTCCGAGCGGCACACCAGGCATGGGCCGGCTGATCGGCCTGGACCTGGCCCGGGGGCTCGCCGTCTTCGGTATGTACGCGGCCCATGTCGGCCCCGACCCCAGCGAGGGCGGAGTGACCGGCTTCCTGATGGAGCCGGCCCACGGCCGCTCCTCCGCTCTCTTCGCTTTCCTGGCGGGTTTCGCCGTCGTGCTCATCACCGGGCGCAGCGCGTCGAAGACCGGGCGGGCCGGCCGCCAGGCCGTTGCCAAGGTGATCATCCGGGCCGTGATCCTGCTGGCCGTGGGCACGGTGCTGACCATGTCCGGTACACCGGTCGAGGTGATCCTCGCCTTCTACGGCGTGTACTTCCTGCTCGTGCTGCCGCTGTACCGGCTCGGCGCCGGCCCTCTGGCAGTGATAGCCGCAGGCACGGCCCTCGTCCTGCCCCAGGTGCTGTACGTGGTGAGGCGGGTGCTCGGTGACGCCGGATCGCCCTCGGCCGGTGAGCCTGACGGACCCCTCGCCCTGCTCTTCACCGGAAGCTACCCGGCCCTGACGTGGATCCCGTTCGTCATCGCCGGCATGGCCGTCGCCCGCCTCGACCTGGCCGCCACCGCCGTACGCGTACGCCTCGCGCTGACCGGTGTCATGCTCGCGGTCATCGGCTACGGCGGCTCCTGGCTGGCGCTCCATGGCGTGCCCGGCGCGCTCCCCGCCATCGGTGAGTCGGGGTTGGGCGGTAACCCGGCGAGCGCATGGTGGTCCGACACGGCCGGCTTCCCGTTCGGTGACACCCCTACTGGCTGCCGGCGGTCTCTCCGCACAGCGAGACGACCCTGTCGATCCTCGGCAACACCGGGGTGGCGATCACCGTCGTGGCCGTCTGCCTCGCCGCCATGGACGCCTTTCCCCGCCTGCGCCACCTGGCCGGCCGGTCATCGCGGTCGGCTCCATGTCGCTGATGGCCTATGCCCTGCACATCGTCGGCATCCGGCTCCTGGGCATCGAGGAACTGCCCGGGGCGTCGCTGCACGTGCTACTCGGCTTCATCGCGGCTGTCGCGGTATTCGCGACGCTCTGGTCGCGGCACGTCACACGAGGCCCGCTGGAGTGGCTGATGGCGAAGGCGACCGGCATCGCGCGCCACGTCCGGTGAACGCGCGCCGGTGACTGGTCCGTGGCTGAGCGCGGCGCCCCGCCAGTCGCCTCCCGGGCGGGGCACCGCTTTCGTGTTCACCATCGCCGACTTCACGCCGCCCATCACGATGCTGGTCGGACTCGGCGTCGACTACGCCCTGCTGATCTTCTACCGCTACCGGCACGAACTCACCGACGGCGCCGACCCGGCCGCAGCCGGCCGCAAGGCCCTGGACGCGGTCGGCCGCACGGTCTTCTTCGCGGGCTGCATGGTGATCATCGCCCTTCTCGGCTGACCGTGCTGACCACCATGGCCGCCTCACGATGCTGACGATCTAGCCGCGACTCTGGCGTTCGATCGCCACCATGGCAGCGTCGTCGCCCAGATGCCCTCCCGGCGTGTAGGCGAGGAGGTCTTGCTGCAGATGACGCAGTAGCCCTTCGGGCTCGCGTTCGGGAGCGGCGCTCATACGCTGGGCCAGCGGGTAAAAGGTCCCCGAGCCGTCGCGGGCCTCGATGACGCCGTCGGTGTACAGCAAGAGGGTGTCGCCGGGCTCGAAGGGGAAGGTTTTCGCGGCGAAGGGGGAGGCGGTGAACTCGGTGAGCCCCAGGGGCGGGGCCGGATCGCTCACCTCGAGCGAGATGACCTGGCCCCTGTGCAGCAGCAGAGGCGGTGGGTGGCCGCAGTTGATCAGATGAAGGACCGGTGTGTCGTCGGGGACGTCCAGGACGGCGGCGGTGATGAAGGCTTCGCTGTGGGATCCGGGTCCCGATAGGGCCGCTTCCGGGTCGTCCAGATCCGAGGAGACGGTTCCCTCCAGGTAGGCGACCAGCGCGGCAAGGTCGGCCTGCCGGTGGGCGGCGGAGCGGAAGGCGCCGAGAAGGAGGGCAGCGTCCCCGATCGCCTCCAGGCCCTTGCCCCGGACATCCCCGACGATGAACCGGGTCCCCTGCCCGGCACGCGCTGCGGCGAACAGGTCGCCGCCGATCTGTGCCTCGGCTTCGGCTGCCAGGTAGACGGAGGCGATGCGCAGCGGTCCGATCCGGCCCGGCAGCGGTCGTAGCACGACCTGCTGTGCGGCCTCCGCCACCGAGCGCAGCTGCATCAGTTCCTGCTCGTGTCGCTCGCGCCGGTGGGCGAACAGCGTGACGAACACCGAGATCAGAACGAGCGCGGTGAGCTGGAAGCTGTGGTTGAGGTCGGTGAGACTGGTGCGCACGATCGCGATCACGGCCTGAGCGAGAACTGCGACCGCCCCGACGCACCCGGTGGTGCGAGGGCCTGCGAACGATGCGGTGATGGCGGGAGCGGCGGCGAGGAAGGGGCCGAGGTGCACTTCGGGGGGAGCAAGGATGTCTCCCACCGTGACGATGACGATGAGCCCGAGTGGTACCGCCAGCAGAGCCAGATGAGGCTCCCGTGATCGGCGATGACTGCCGTGCGGTCCTCGAGCACCCATGAAACCTGGATACACCCCTGAGACGTTTTGTACCTCCGCTGGCCTGTCTCAGTGGCCGGCAGGTCGCTGAGCCTCGCGTGGATCATGCCGTGAGCATTGCTCTTGCGCTGACGTAGATGCCATGGAGCATTCGCCCACGGCAGACGAGAAAGAGCCCCAAGGGACTGGAACCTCCTCCGGGGCCGGCGAACACGTCGAAGATGATCCGCCTCACGAGGCCGGCTCGGAACTTTCCTGTACCGGCTCGGCTTCGCCACGGCAGGCCCAGGAAGAGCAGTCGTCGACCACGCCGTTCTCCAGCTCCTCCGCATCGCTTCGGGGCCAGTTGCTGCTGGCGGGCGGCCGATTCGGCGGCAGTGACGTGGTCGACGATCGGGGCCTGGGCGAGTGGTTCCCGGGAGCGGTGCGGGAACGCCTGCCCGAGCAGCCGACCCGCCGCACGAAGGCACTCCCCGGTGCGAAATACTCTCCCGATGAGTTCACGCACTTCCCCGATCAGCCAGCTGATCACGATACGGAGGGCCGTCGCGCGGGATGCCAAACGGCTCACGCGGCTCGTGCGTGGCTCAGGCGCCTACGAGGGTAAGTACGCAGCCGCAGTCGCGGGCTACCGGGTCGGTCCTGATTACATCGAGGCCCACCGCGTCTTTGTGGCCGTCGGCGCTGACGAGCAGGGAGGCCGGGTCCTCGGGTTCTACTCGCTCGTCCTCGCGCCACCGGAGCTCGACCTGCTGTTCGTTGCCGACGAAGCGCAAGGACGGGGTATCGGACGGCTGCTCGTGGCGCACATGCAGTCCGAGGCCCGTGCCGCCGGGCTCGACCGTCTCAAGGTCGTGTCGCATCTTCCCGCCGAGGACTTCTACCACCGTGTTGGTGCGGTGCGGACCGGGACCGCGTATGCGAACCCGCCCGCCGTGCCGTGGGACCGTCCCGAATTCGAGTTTCGCATTTCTTCGGAATGAGGCGGTGTGCCGGTTGGCGGGGCACCGGCTTCGCCTGCATGGTGGCCGGCATGCAGGAGCCGCTGGACGCCGCGCGCTCCGCGTGTGCCGTCGGCTCTGCCCTGGCGGGGTGATCGCCTGCGCCAGCGGCCTCTCCCGGCGACTCCCTCGCCTCATGCACTCCCGGGGCGATCGAAATCGCGTACGCCTCGGCTCGCTCCACACACGATCGAGGTCGGACGCGTGAATACGTAGTTCGGACCGGGAGCGGCGAAGGGGTGGTGTGTGACCCCCGGAGCGATATGCCCCGGGCCGCCACGTCTTAGCAGCTCGGATTCTGCCACGGTCCCAAGGTCGACGAGGGCCTCAGCCCACCCCCGTCAACCCCGCACATATGCGCAGTTCAGCGGCGGCGTGAGCGTTCCGTAGGGCATCCGCCAGCACTGCACCAGGACGAAGGCTGCGGTGCCCCTCGCGCAGGTGCTTAGGCTGCGGCTTCGCCAGGCGTCTCATCCTCCTCCGAGGAGCCGCCACGGGAAGCAAGTCCCTCCCCCTTCGGCGAAGTTAGGTGAATGCCCCGAAGCGGCGTGACCCTGGAGGAGACGGCCGCTCGGGCCTGACCCTCAACCGCGCGCTGCGCCCCGGTGTTCGACTGACGTTATCGGCAAATCCGGGGCCTGCATGACGACGACCTGCGCGACCCCGTGGGGGTTGCGCAGGCCGTCGTCGTCTTCAGGGGCGCGTTCGTGTCGTTGCGTGGGGTGGAGTCGGCGGAGATTCCCGAGGAGACCGCACGGGTGGGGTGTGCGGTGTTCGACGCGGTGCTGCGGGACGCCGGGGCGACCAGGGATCTGAACCGGCTGGAGTTCGTGGTCGAGACGCTCCGCGCGGCGTCGAACCAGATCGTCGAAGCCGTCGTCGGGCGCTGGCTGGGGGCCGGTGCGACACCCGAGCGGGCACTCACGGATAGAGCTGCTGCACTCCCGCCACATCGTCGGGCTGCAGCACGCGCAGGGTGGAATTCGAACTCACCGTGGGGAACATGACAGCGCCGTTCACGCTGGAATGCTGGAGGCCCAGAATGTGGCCCAGCTCGTGGAGAGCCACGGTTTCCACGTCAAAAGCGTTCACCGCCGCGCCCATCGACCAGACGTGCTCCGTGTCGTCGAAGTGCACGGGCTTGGGCAGATTTGCGGTGACGAGGTCACAGTCAGGGGGAAAGTCGGCATGCGCCAGAGTGCCGCCGACCATGGTGTGATCGGGGTCGTTGGCCGGCCGCCAGCCGATGAGGATGTCGGGGGCGTCTTCGTTGGTGACCTCGGTGAACGTGAGCTGCACCGCCGCCGCCCAAGTACGCATGGCGTTGCGCACCGCCTCGAATTCAGGTGTGCCGGTGGTGTCCGTGCTGTCGACGTCGAACGCGTAGGTCAGTTCCCGCTTGGTCCACGAGCAACGGGTGCTGAACGCCACCCCGTTGTCGAGATCGGGAAGCGCGCACCGAGCGCTCGTCATGGCGTCGCGGGTCAGTTCGTCGAAACTGCCGGTGGAGGGAACGGCGTTCCGCTCCTGATACTTCTTCAGGGCATCGGCTGTCTTCACGTCAACTGTTCCCGGCGTGAAGGAGTTTCCTCCCAGATATCCGAACCGTTGCAGGAATCCCTGCACAAACTTCAGCTGCGGATCTCTCGTACCTGGGTCGGCGAAGGCCACACTTGCGATCTGGCTGAATGCTTCAACGCGTCCGTCGGGCATGACAATTTCCTCCCGGGAGCGACATGGGATGGAACGGAAGACGGCCGCCCTGCACGAACGCCCAGTCCGCATGGCACCTCCGAACCGCCGCCGCAATTCCACCGTAGCCCCGCCACCAGACCCGGCGCATCTCAGCCGGTCGCTTCACCTTGGCAGAAGCAAAACCCCGTCGGCACGACCACCGGCCGGACGTTGTTCCGGGCCTCCGACGCATCGTGACGACCCCCGTGCAGTAGGTGCGGGGTTACGCCGCCCGGCCGGAAGGCAGCCGTTTCCCGTGCCGGGGGCGGCACTGCGGCCCTTCCGTTTCCTTTGGATCACCTCGCCGCCCGGATGAAGACGGCGGCGAGGTGGAGTCCGCCCAGGTAGATGGTGGCGGTCTTGTCATAGCGAGTGGCCAGGCCGCGCCACTGCTTGAGCTTGTTGATGCACCGCTCGACGGCGTTCCGCTGCTTGTAGGTCTCGCACGCCTGGGGACTCTGCGCCGGAACCCAGAAGGTGGCGACCCCGCTCGTCAACCCGGATCACCGCGGGCAGCCTGCCGGCGCGGGCCCGCGCCGGCAGAACGTGGTCGGCCCCTTCGACAGTCTGTCGAAGGGGCCGATAGCAGTAGCGGGGACAGGATTTGAACCTGCGACCTCTGGGTTATGAGCCCAGCGAGCTACCGAGCTGCTCCACCCCGCGTCGGTGAACACCACCCTACGCCATCCGGAGCACGATCCCTGGCAGCTGCCCGGAGGGGACAAAACAGCCCGGGCGGCGCTCCGGCGACGACGCCGACCGATTCACGGCGACGACAGCGGCGTTCCTGTCCCGAGTGCGGCGTCGCTCCCGGATGGCGACGGCAAGGCCGCTCGCCGACGGAGGGAACCCGGGCCCGCCACGCACCCACCACTTCCCGAGCAGGATGGAGGCGATATTCGTCCCGGATCCCTGGCGAAATGAAATTGCGGGGTCAATTAACAGCAACGGAGCCAGAAATTCGCGGAGTGTCGCCCCCCCCTCGCGATTCAGGCTGCGGTCGGCCAGTGTCGATCGTTCAGACACCTCTTGGGGTACCGCATACTCGGAATAGATCATGCGAGTGCCTCGGCTACTGCAACACCCAGTCGACCCTCACACCCGCGCAAAACCCAACGGAGGAAGTATGAACAACCCGATCGCCGACCAAGTCGTTTCAGCTCCGACCTATCTGGCGGATATTCGCTTCTTCTTCCGACCCGAAGACGTGGCCCATATGGCCGCCAAGGGAATCGAGCTCGGCACCTATGACGGGGTGAAGAGCAACGCGCTCTCGATTCACGCGCAGACCGCTCCGCCGAACCCTCAGATGCCGCCAGACGCAGAGGGGCAATGGAGTGCCGCACGCTCGCAGACGTTCCGCAACTGGATCATCAACGGATGTCCGCTCGGTACGGCGACCCCAGTCGAGCCACCGGCGAACGGGCATCCCGCGACACGGCTGCGCAAGGACATCACAGCGCTGAGCGATGCCGAGTTCGACCTGCTGGCGAGAGCGTTCTCCGGCCTGATGGACCGCGACCCGGGCGATCCGGACAGCTACTTCGCCCTGGCCGGGCAACACGGCCTCCCGAAACGCTGGTGCCTGCACCACGAAGACCGCTACAACCCCTGGCACCGCCAGTACCTGCGGGTGTTCGAAGACGCCCTGCGCTCCGTCCCGGGCTGCGAGGAGGTGACGATTCCCTACTGGGACATCTCGACCATGCTGCCGGACCGGCTGCAACAGCCACCGTTCGACACGTACACCCTGCCGGCCGATCCCGGCGGCACCGCGACGCCACAGCCCGTGACCGGATACTTCCCGTACAAGACCGAACGCTTCTCAGCCACCGACATCGCACAGAACGTGAGGGACTTCGGGGTCCTGGACGACATTGCCACATCGCTGACCCAGTCGCTGTGGGGCGAGTCCAATGTGAACGGTTACCAAGACTTCTCAATCCAGGCCCACGACGGTGGCCACGGATCGATTGGGCCGACGATGGGCGACCAGAATGTCGCGTCCTTCGACCCGGTGTTCTGGTTCTTCCACTGCAACCTCGACCGCCTCTGGCTAAGCTGGCAGACACTCGTGGGCGCGACCACGCTGACCGGATTCCGATCCACACTGGGGCAGAACACCGAGTGGCTCACCACGCCGTTCAACGCTCTGCCGCCGTTCAGCGCGACCGCCGACCAGACGATCGAAACCGACGTCTCGTACGATCGACTGGAACTCATCAGCCCTGTGGAGGGCGCGTTGGAGAATCTGTCCGGAAGCATCGACGCCTCCCGCACTTTCGCGTTCCGGAGCGCCAATCCGGTTTCGGTGCGAGTGAAGGGGATCAACCGGCTGCAAATCCCGGGGTCGTTCGTGGTGAGTCTGCTCGCCGACGACGAGCCTGTCGCGAAGCGCTTCTTCTTCCAACCGGAGGATCCGCGGAACTGTGCGACGTGTGTGCAGCACGGCATCGTCAACATCGACTTCCGGTTGACGCAGGAACAGCTTCTCGACCGGACGCTGTCCGTCCGTATCGACGTGCCCCGGCACGCCGCGGAGATCGGTTCGGCCTTCCCCCTCGGGCAGGCGGGCAATCCCACCATCAACGCGCGGCTTCTGGTGCAGGAGGTATAGCCCTCGGGACGCCACCCGCGCAGGCGCCACGGATGGCAGAAGGGATCGCCCACACGTGCGGCTTGCTCGTCTGTCGGCTGGAACACCGCTCGCGTCCCCTGCGGGATTCTTTTTCACGCGGAGCCTGCGGCCATCGGTGTGGACGAGATACAGGTGCGCAATTGGCGTCGGTACGGGTACTGGTACGGCCGTTGGCGCTGAGAACGATCATGCTCCAGTCGGCGCGAAGTTCACGGAGGCCGGGCAGCAAGGAGGCGAGCACACGATCATCGTTGTCCCACTTGGCGCTGACGAGCTCGGGACACGCAAGCCGAGATGTTGGGCGCAACCCTACGGAGTATGCGCTCGGTCGCTTCTATGCAGGGTGAATCTCACGGTGCTCGGGGAGCCGGCCGTGTCGTGGCCGCCCCCGCCGGTGGAGGCGCTGTGCCCGTGGGTGGATGGTGCGATGCGGTACGACGGCGCGAAGGGTGACGTGCAGCTGGCGACCGCTCTGGTGACGTGGTGCGACACGCACGAGATGGCCGTAGCGGACTGCCCGAAGCCGGGGCCTTGGTGCCCGGGCAGGCCGGCCCACGGCGACGGGGGGCCGGGGCCGTGCACTGGCCGGGCGGACACGTGCCGCTGCATGTGCCCGGCGTGCTGCGGTGACACCCCATACGTGTGGGGTTACGAGGTGGACTGCTGAGGCCTTTCGGCGTTGCCGCTCCAGCGTGAGGACGGCTGCGGCGATTGACGTCATTCGATTCGGGCTGCACCTGGAACTGCGGAAGATGCGCCAGGACTTCAGTCGTGCGACCCCGCGCTCGACCGGTGTCCGGGCCGCGGACAGCGCACGGTTGACGGTTTGCAGGGTCGGTGTGAGCTCGCGGCCCGGTGGGCGCCTGAGAGGTGTCGTCACCCACGAGCTGGCTCCCATGTAAGCCCGGTCAGCGAGAACTGGGACGCCTTGGCGTTCGCAGATCCGGATGATCCGGTGGGTGCGGGCCGAGGTCAGGTCGTGGGTGCGGCCGGGCAGTACGGGCGAGATCCACAGCAGCCGTCCGGCTGAATCGGTCACGACCTGCACGTTCACTCCGTGCCGGCGGTGCTTGTGGAAGTAGTCGGCGCGGCTGTTGCCGACCCGGTCGCACTCGGCGAGCAGATTGATGACTGCGGCCGTGTACGCGTGGGCGGTGCCGACAGATATGCCGAAGCCGGCAGCGATCTGCGCGAGGGTGTCGTGCCGGCGCAGGTTCACCAGCCCGACCAGCGCACGCTGTTGCGGCGGGAGCTTGCAGCGGCGGTCACCCTCCCGGGTGACGATGAGCATCGTGACCCACTCGACCAGGGCGTGCGGCAGGTCGAGTGCGGCAGAACACGGAACCAACGCGGCTCCTGTGCCTGTGGGTTGAGACTTCGAACACCTCCCCCAACGGCATGGGAGCCGCGTGCGTTTCGCACACCACCAGCGTCACCCGATCAGTGGCTGTGCTGAGCAGAATTGTCGAATGTTCGCAACGAAATTTCCACAGCTGTCACAGCTGGCGTGGACGGTACGTCAGCTCTTCTGGCAGATACTCAAACGAGTCTGCTGGGTGAAATTGAACAACTGCGGTCCACTCTTGATCAGGCTATCGATCGACAGGCGGCAATTCTGGCTGCACGGCTCCCCGAGCCACCCTCAACCAACGGAAAAGGCCCCAGCGCGCGATCGATAGTCTGCCGCTCCGCGTGACATGTTCCTAGGTCTCGTCGCGGGACGAGACCTAGGGTCCGTCTTCAAACTGATCTTGCCCAGAGCCGGAACGAGGCGAGTGTGACGGCTGCCTCATAGGAGGTGGCCGAGGCCGATCCTGGCCGGACGCCGCAACCAGGCATCTGCCTGCAACGTCCCAGCGGACATGACGGCTACTGGCGCACCGCCCCCCGTACTCCCGCCAGTTTGGCCGCACTGCGCGCGCGGTGCGGACCCGGACAGCGACCCGGTTGGCTGCCGCGGTCGTCAGATAGAGCCGTCTGGTCGGTGCCTTGCTCACCTCACAGACGCCGATCGGGCCACCTTCCTCAGCACACTGGTACCTGGCAGCAACCTCGATCACCGCGGCACCGCCATCTCGCAGAGTCTGCTGCGGCAACTACTGGACGCGCTCCGGGATCCCGCCACCGGACAGCCTCGCGTCGGCCACGCCGATTTCGAAAAGGCGGCATTCACCGGCAACGCCGTGTTCGAGAAGGTGACGTTCACCCACGGCGCCCTGTTCAACGAGGCGAGGTTTGTCTGCGACGCCGTGTTCGAGGAGGCGAGATTCACCCACGGCGCCGTGTTCAACGAGGCGAGGTTCACCGGCCGGGCCCTATTCTACGGGGCGACTTTCACCGGCCGCGGCCTGTTCGGCGAGACCACTTTTGTCAGGGACGCCAGTTTCGCGAGGGCGACGTTCACGGGCCGCGCCGGGTTCGAGGCGGCGAAGTTCTTCGGCGAAGCCCTGTTCGAGAGGGCGACGTTCACGTGCGATGCCCGGTTCTTCGGGGCAAGGTTCACCGGCCCCGCCTGGTTCGGCGAGGCAACTTTCACCAGCGGCGCCGGGTTCGAGGCGGTGACGTTCACCGACCACGCCCGGTTCAACAACGCGATATTCGAAGCAGCTGTGCAGCTAGGCCCTCTGGTCTGTCTGAGAACCCTCGACCTGTCCAGAGCACGGTTCGGTGGCCCCATGACGCTCGAGGCTGCGGTACTGCGCCTCACATGCCAGCGAACGCAGTGGGAATCCACCGCCGCCTTGAGGTTGAGGTACGCCACTGTCGACCTGAGCGACGCGGTTCTTGAGTATCCGCTGCGTGTCGCCTCCCGGCCCGCCCGCCTCACCACTCGGCTCGGAGCACCCTTGGCGGAGGCGGAGCTGGCCATGAATGATGCGGGAGTGCGCATGGCCTCGTTGCAGGGGGCGGACGCGGCGCATTTGGTGCTCCACAACGTCGACCTCAGCGCTTGTCTGTTGTCTGACACGGTGCACTTGGACCAGCTGCGTCTCGAAGGCGAATGCCCCCTTGCAAGCGCGCCCGCTGGCTTGCGGTGGCGTGGGCTGTTTCCGGTGCGCTGGACTGCGCGGAGGGTGCTGGCCGAGGAGCAGCACTGGCGCCACAGTCGGGGGCTGCCCGGCTGGACAGGAGCGCCTATTGGGCTTGAGGTGGTGGGTCCAGCGGGGTTAGCGCCGGTGTACCGTCAGTTGCGGAAGTCCTTGGAGGACGGCAAGAACGAGCCGGACGCGGCGGACTTCTACTACGGCGAGATGGAGATGCGCCGCCACGATCGCAAGCGGCCCCACGCCGAGCAGTTGCTGCTGACCCTGTACTGGGCGGTGTCCGGGTACGGTCTGCGCGCTACCCGGACACTGAGCTGGCTGCTCGCTGCCATGGCTGCCACGGTGCTCGTCATGATGCTATGGGGGCTCCCGCTGGACGACCCGAAACCCGCCACCACCGGACGGCTGGCCGGGCAGAACATCTCACTGACCACCGACAAGCCCGACCCGGTCAATCCCACCGGCCCGCTCCGTACTCGGCTCACTTCCGAACGGTGGGAGAAGTCCCTGCGGATCGTGGTGAACTCGGTCGTCTTCCGCTCCTCCGGCCAAGACCTCACCACCTCGGGCATCTACACCGAGATGGCATCCCGGCTGGCCGAACCCGTGCTACTGGGCCTCGCTGTGCTCGCCATTCGCGGACGGGTCAAGCGGTAGCCGTCCGCCCAGTGTTTCGTCACCGCGAAACTCCCCATTTCGTCGCTGAGCTATCCCTTGCGTGAAGCCGCCCCGGGGCAGCCAGGCATGCGCGCGGGAGCGTCCGGGTCCGGCTTCAAAGACCGTTGTGTGGTGGATCATGGTGGGGTGATACGTCGCCATGAGCTCACTGATCGTGAGTGGGAGTTACTCGCCCCGCTGATACCGAGGGCCGCCACGGGTCGCCCCCGGGCAGAGGACCGGCAGGTCGTCAATGGGATGGTCTACAAGATCCGGACCGGCGTCTCCTGGCGTGACCTGCCCGAACGCTACGGTCCGTGGAAGACGGTGTACACCCGTTTCCGGCGCTACGCGCTGGAGGGGATTTTCGTCCGGGCCCTGCAGCACATCCAGGCCCAGGCCGATGCGGCCGGTGACATCGACTGGCTCGTCCAGATCGACTCCACCATCGTCCGCGCCCATCAGCACGCAGCCGCCACCGGCCGAAAAGGGGGAAGCACCGGCAGGACGAACCGGACGATCACGCCCTCGGGCGATCCCGAGGAGGACTGACCACCAAAGTCCACCTGGCCGTCGATGGCCAAGGCAGGCCGCTGGCACTCCTCGTGACGCCGGGCCAACGACACGACAGCATCTGCGCACGCTCCCTTCTGGAACGTATCCGAGTGCCCCGAACCGGTTTGGGCCGGCCCCGCTGCCGACCGGATCACGTGATCGCTGACAAGGCCTACAGTTCACGAGGATTCCGTGCCTACCTGCGCAGGCGCGGCATCGGGCACACCATCCCGGAAAAGAACGACCAGCGAAAACACCGTCGCATCCGCGGCCGTCGAGGGGGCCGACCGCCGGGCTTCGACACCGCAACTTACCGCCGCCGCAACACGGTCGAGCGCTGCTTCAACCAACTCAAGGGCTTCCGCGGCATCGCCACCCGCTACGAGAAGACGGCCACCTCCTATGAGGCAGCCGTCACACTCGCCTCATTCCTGCTCTGGGCAAGATCAGTTTGAAGACGGACCCTAGTTGTTGCTGGCCATGAGGTCGGTGTCGCTGCTCGTCGGTGTTGACCTTCGAGTTGGTTGAAGCTCGATGATGACGCGGTGCCAAATGATGAGCTGATGCCGATCGGGGCCTTCGCCCAACGCAGTGGTCTGACCTCCAGCGCGTTGCGGTTCTATGCCGACTCCGGTCTGCTGCCCCCTGCCGAAGTCGACCCGGTCTCGGGCTACCGCTACTACAGCGCCGACCAGGTGGCACGGGCGACCGTGCTGCGTGAGCTCCGCGAGCTCACTATGCCCCTCGCTGCTGTCGAGGCGGTACTCGGTTCCGGGGCTGACGAGGCATCCCGGCTGCTCGATGAGCATGTTGCAAAGGTCGTTGGGGATGCGGCGGCCGTGCAGCAGAAGGCTGCTGTCATCAAGTCTGCGCTCGGCAACGTGCCAGGCCTTCCCATCGCAGTGATGAAGGGTCCCGTGCTGGCGGATGCGGTCGAGCAGGTCCTGACCGCGACCGCGCATGACCCCGGGATGCCGGCACTCGCCGGCCTCCGCATCGAGGCACGTCAGGAAGCAGTCACCCTGACCGCGACGGACCGATACCGGCTCTCCACTCGAACCCTGGTGCCAGCTGAACCACCGAGGCAGACGTGGGCCGGCACGGTCAACGGCGACGAGCTGCGGGCCGCGGTCGCCGTCAGCCGCCGCAGTCCGCTGGTGCGGCTGGAAGCGGTCTCGAACGGGATCTGGTTCCGCGTGGCCGACCGGGAGGGCCGGCACTGCCGGTTGCTGCCCGAGGAGTTCCCCGACTATCGGCTGATGCTCGCGTCGCTGGGCGAGGTCACCACCCGTGCGACGGTCTCGAAGGATCTGCTCCTGCGAGCCCTGGAAGAACATCCCGGCGAGCGCATCGCGCTGCACGTTGCCGACCACGGAGTGAACGTCGTGTCAGCGGCCGACGGACACCCCAACATCCCACTCTCGGCCACCGCGACGGGCCAGGCCCGCCAGATCTGGTTCGAGCTGACCACGCTCTATCCCGCAGTGAGCACCGCAATCGGCCCCGACGTGATGCTTGACCTACGGGGACACGACCAGCCCGTCACGATCCGCTCCGCCGACCGCGGCGATCTCACCACCCTGGCCATGCCCATCAAGCCCGACCACTCCGCCTGAGAAAACGACGAGGAACAGCCCATGACCACCGCACCCGCCAGCCCCGACCCGACCATGGAAGCCATCGGCCATGCCGTCGCCGAGGGCCGAGCCGGTGACAGCGCCTCCGCCCGCCAGAAACTGCTGGGCCTGTGGTCCGCGATCGGTGTCACCGGCGACCCGCTGCACCGCTGCTCCCTCGCTCACCACCTAGCAGATCTCTACCAAGATCCCGCGCAGGCCCTCGCCTGGGACATCCGGGCCCTGGATGCCGCCGACGCCGTGACCGAGCAGCGCGTCCAGGAGCACCACGCCGGCCTCCACATCGCCGGCTTCTACCCCTCCCTGCACCTCAACCTCGCCGACAACTACCGCCGACTCGGCTCCTTCGAAGCCGCCACTGAGCACATCAACGCGGCCAAAGCGCACACCCCCAGCCTTCCTCAGGATCCCTACGGTGACCTTCTTCGTGGCGCCATCCAAGAGGTCGCCGAGGCCATCGCCGGGCGAGACCGGTCACGGCGAGCCTCTGCGCCTGGTTCCGCTACGTGACGCACAAGAATGCACCCCTCACCGTGGAGGGACGGCGTCGTCTCGTCGAGCGGTGTCGCACGAGGCCCATCGCCCACGTCGCAGCCGAGATGGGGATCTCCCGGGCGTGTGCATCGCGGCGGACAACCCCTCCGGGAACACGGCCGTGCTTCTCCTCGCGGCGAACCTCGGGGGTTCGTTCCTGCCCAGCCTGGTCGCCTGCCTGACGTTCGCCACCGTGCTGGCCGTCGTGGCCGGTCTCACGCTCGCCGCGGCGACGTCGTTGGCCCACGACATCTGCGGCGCGGTCATCACTCGTGGGCACCGTGTCCGAGCCGCGCGAGCTGTTCGTGACGCGGGTGGCGGCCGCGGTGGTCGGGACGGGCGCCACGGTGCTGGCCATGGTGGTGGGGGAACCTCAACGTCTCCTTCCTCACAGGTCTGGCCTTCGCCGTGGCCGCCCCGGCGATCGTGCCGACCCTGCCGTACACCATGTTCTGGCAGGGCTTCACCACCCGGGGTGCGATGTGGAGCATCTACGGGGGTCTGGCCACCTCCGTGTCGCTGGTGTGCCTGTCGCCCCAGGTCTCCGGCAGCGCCACCGCCTTGCTGCCCGGCCTGGACTTCGCGGTGTTCCCGCTCCACAACCCGGCCATCGTCTCGGTTCCGGTGGGCTTCCTGCTCGGCTGGCTCGGATCAGCGCCCTTCCGCGGACGTTTAGCGCGCGGACAAGGCCGACGCACAGAGCCGGTCGCGCCCACAAGCGAACGTGGGCGCGACCGGCTCCGTGGGACGCACGGCGGTTCAGTGGGGCATGTCGTCGAGAGCGGTGGACAGAGCCATGACGGCCGGTGGCTCGGCCGTGTACAGCACCACCGTTCCGCCGGGCAGGTCGGCCTCGGTGACCGGGCGGAAGCCCGCGGTCTCCAGGGCGAGCCGGGCCGGGGAGTCGTCCTCGGCCGGTGCGGCGACGATCCGGCGGCAGTGCGGATCCGCGGCGAAGAGGGCGGGCGTCGGCCTCGCGGGATCCGACGGCGATGGACTTGTGTCATCGGACCGGCCCTTCGAGAGGCAGGATGGGGGCCTCAAGGGTTTCGTCGCGGTCGCACACGAGGGTGTCTCCGCTCACCCGCAGGCGCGCGACCTGGATCGAGCTTCGCCGGTCGGCGTGGCCGCTGTCGGGTACCGCGCCGTCGTCGGATCGTCCGGGATGCGTGAAATAGAAGACGAAGGCGCCGAGTTCGCTGGTGACGACATCGGCGTGGAAGCCGTAGGACGCGTCGTCGATGCCCTGCCCGGGGCGATCGAGAACCAGTCCGCGCGGCTCCCATGTCTCCAGGTCCCGCGAGTGCAGAACCCTCTGGCCGTGCCATTCGTCGACGAGCATCCAGTAGCTGCCGCCGAGCTCGAAGACGTTCGGGCCTTCGTGCGCCGAGCACTCGACGGCAGGGCCCCGGACGCTCCACCGCGCCAGATCCTCGCTGTCCGCCGCGTAGGTGTGTGCGTGATCGGCCTCGTCCTTGTACCACATGCGGTAGCCGCCGGTGGGGAGCCGCAGGACGCAGGCGTCGATCACTCTCTCGGACGAGAGCGACAGGGTGGAGCGGTAGGTCCAGGAGAAGAGGTCGTGGCTCGTGTAGTGGCGGATCACGCGTGCGTGGCCCTCCCACCGGGTCGGAACACCGCGGATCACGCTGACGAACATGTGGTACTCGGTTCCGTCGTCGACGATCTCCGGGGCCCAGTAGGTGTGCCGCCCGGGCTCGATGTCCAGCCCCCCGGCGATTCCCCGGTACAGCCAGCCGGCTCCGCCGTCCGAGGAGGACGCGATCCCGATGTCGGTCCCGTGCACCCAGCTCACGTCGTTCATCGGTGGCGCGTCGGCCCGTCGGCTCGTGTAGAACATCCACCACTCGGCGGTATGCCGGTTCCAGATGACGGTGGGGTCGGTCGCGCCGTCGTGCATGGGGTCTCGGAACAGAGGTTGGGGAACGGCTGTCATGGTTCTTCCCGAGCGTGAGTGCGGTGGCGTCCCATGACGCCAAGTCAGTTCTGACGGTTCGTCAGGCGGATCATGTTCCAGGACAGTGGCTCGAGTTGGGCGTGGAGGACGCCGCCGGTGAGGGTGGTGCCGGTGGCGGCGTGCGGGGTGACCCGGTCGGGCCGGTCCGCGGTGTTGGTGGCCTCCGGGTCGCCGTCGGCCAGGACCAGGTGCTCGACGACGGTGCGGGCGTCGGTGCCGTGCAGGTCGATCTCCAGCGGCAGGGCGTCCGTTTGGCTGCGGTTGACGGCGAAGACGGTGATGTCGCCGGTCTCGTCGTCCATGACAGCGGTGGCGTGCAGCAGCGGTACGTCACCGAAGCGGGCGGTGGGGTACGTCGGGCTGTCCACCTCGACGCGCAGCACCCGGCCGCGTCCGTGCGCCGATGCCTGGGCGAAGGGGTAGAACGTGGTCTGCCGCCAGGCCGCGCCCCCCGGTTCGGTCATGATCGGCGCGATGACGTTGACGAGCTGGGCGAGGGAGGCCGCGGTGACCCGGTCGGCGTGCCGCAGCAGGGCGATGAGCAGTGAGCCGAAGACCACGGCGTCGGTGACGGTGTAGACGTCCTCCAGCAGGCGCGGCGCCTGCTGCCAGTCCTCCACGGGG
Source organism: Streptomyces sp. SD31 (assembly GCF_052068475.1). Lineage (NCBI taxonomy): Bacteria > Bacillati > Actinomycetota > Actinomycetes > Kitasatosporales > Streptomycetaceae > Streptomyces > Streptomyces sp. SD31. Next base: position 17,552 of record NZ_JBQHCX010000004.1, read on the forward strand.
TGCGGGTTGGGCCGCTTCTGGTACCAGACGTTCCACTCGTCGAACGAGAGGTTGATGTGCTTCTTCGCCTTGAGGCGGGCCCGGACGTGGTCGCAGGTGGCGACGACCGACTCGATGAAGTGCTCCATGTCCACGGCCGAGGCAAGGAAGGAGGCGCGGTCGCCGTCGATCTCCTCGTAGTAGGCGTGCAGGGAGACGTAGTCGACGAGGTCGTACGACTCCTCCAGGACCGTCGCCTCCCAGGAGGCGAACGTCGGCATGGAGGAGCTGGAGCTGCCGCAGGCCACCAGCTCCAGGCCGGGATCGACCTGCCGCATGGCGCGGGCGGTCTCGGCGGCGAGGCGGCCGTACTCCTCGGGCGTCTTGTGCCCGGTCTGCCAGGGGCCGTCCATCTCGTTGCCCAGGCACCACATCCGGATGCCGTACGGCTCCTTGCCGCCGTGGGCGACACGGCGGTCGGACAGTTCGGTGCCGCCGGGGTGGTTGCAGTACTCCAGGAGCCGTACGGCGTCCTCGACGCCGCGGGTGCCGAGGTTGACGGCCATCATCGGCTCCATGCCGGTCTTGGCGCAGAAGTCCATGAACTCGCCGAGTCCGAACTCGTTGGTCTCGGTGGACTTCCAGGCCAGGTCCAGCCGGTTGGGCCGCTCCTCGCGCGGGCCCACGCTGTCCTCCCAGCGGTAGCCGGAGACGAAGTTGCCGCCGGGGTAGCGGACGGTGCTGACGCCGAGCTCCCGGACCAGCTCCAGGACGTCCCGGCGCAGACCGTCCGCGTCGGCGCTGGGGTGGCCGGGCTCGTAGATGCCGGTGTAGACGCAGCGGCCCATGTGCTCGACGAACGATCCGTACAGACGGGGGTTGACGCTGCCGACGGCGAAGGCAGGGTCGAGGGTGAACCGTGCGGGGGAGGTGCCGGGGTGGGACATGACTGCCTTTCGAGCAAGTGTTTGAGCAGGGAGGGGAGTGTGGTCAGAGCGCCAGTGCGCAGACCACCGAGGGGGCACAGACCGGCGGGTGGGGCTGGACGAGGGTGCCGTCGTCCCCGATCCGCAGGGCGGCCAGGGTGCTGCTGTGCTGATTGGCGACGAGGAGATGACCGGCCGCGAGGGTCAGGCCGCGCGGCCAGGTGCCGCCGGCGGGTACCTCTCCGACCGGTTCCAGGGTGGTGCCGGTGAGGCGGAACGTGGCGATCGTGTCCGCGCCGCGGTTGGTCACCCAGACGAAGTGTCCGCAGGGTGAGGCGACGATTCCGGCGGGCTGGTTGGTGACGTCCGAGGTCGCCGTGGCGGGTACGGAGGAGAGGGCTGTCAGGGCGCCCGTGGCGGCGTCGTAGCGGTGGCAGGTGACGGTCGAGGACAACTCGTCCGCGCTGAACACCAGGTCACCGTCGGGGGAGAAGGCGAGGTGGCGGGGTCCGGATCCCGGGCTCAGCGGGTTCACCGCGACCCGTTCCAGGATTCCGGTGCGATTGTCGAGCCGGTAGGTGAACACCGTGTCCGCCCCGAGGTCGGTGGCCAGGACGAAACGGCCTGCCGGGTCGAGAAGGACCTGATGGGCGTGGCTGCCCTCCTGCCGCCCGGTGACCGGTCCCGACCCCTTGTGGACGATCAGGTCGGTCGCCTCCAGCAGGCGTCCGTCCGGGCCGAGCCGGTGCACCGCCACGGTGCCCGGCGCGGTGTCGCTGCCGTAGTTCGCGGTCAGCAGCCACCCGCCGTCCGGGTGGACGGTGAGGTGGCACGGGTTCGCCCCGCCGCTGTTCACCGGGTCGCCCAGCGGGGACAGGGCGCCGTCCCCGTCGCGGGAGACGGCGCTGACGGTGCCCGACTCGCCCTCGTTCGTGCTGTAGACGACGTCGAGCGACGGGTGAGCCGCCAGGAAGGAAGCTCCGCTGACGGGCAGCGGCTTCACCCCGTCGTCGTACGTCAGCCGGCCGGTGCCGGGGTCGAGGTGCACGGCGGCGATGCCGGGGCCGTGGCCGCCGGAGTCCGGAGTGTAGGAGCCGGTGAGGACGGGGAGCGCGCCGGTTGAGGGGCTTGAGGGCATGGGTGGTCCCGGAAGTTGCTTGTGCGGTGGCGTACGGGGAGGAGGTGTCAGCGGACGATGTCGTCGTGGTGGTCGAGCAGGCCCAGTTCGGAGCGGCGGGGCAGGCCCTCCCAGTCGCCGGCGGTGCTCACCGCGAAGGCGCCGAGCAGGGCGGCGGTGTGCAGCCGCCGCTCCGGGGGCTCGTCCGCGAGGAGTTCGGCGAGGTACCCGGCGGCGAAGGCGTCTCCCGCGCCCACCGAGTCGTGGACGCGGACCGGTACCGCGGGTTGCCGGTAGGACCGTCCGTCGAGGAGTGCGTACGCCCCTTCGGCGCCGAGCTTGATCACGGTGCCGGCGGGTCCGAGGGCGCAGATGCGCTTGGCGAGTTCCTCCGGCCCCTCGGTGCCGGGCACGACCAGGGCGGCCTCGTGCGGTCCGGCGAAGACCAGGTCGCTCCTGCGCAGCAGGGGCAGCAGGGTGCGCCGGGCTTCGTCCTCGCTCCACAGCAGGGATCGGAAGTTGATGTCCAGGGAGACGGTCACCCCGGCGGCGGCGGCGATGTCCACGGCACGGGTCACGGCCGCGGCCGGCCCCTCTCCGAGCGCCGGGGTGATGCCCGTGATGTGGAGGATCGCCGCGCCCGCGACGACGTGCTCGGGGACGTCGTCGGCGGTCAGCCGGGCCCCTGCTGTGTGGGTGCGGTAGTAGCGCGTACGGCTGTGGGTGGTGGTGCGATGTTCCTTCAGCAGGAGGGAGGTGGGGGAGGGGTCGCGCACGGCGACGGTGGTGACACCTTCGGCCCGCAGTTCTCGCAGGACGAGGTCGCCGAGTTCGTCGTCGCCCACCCGGCCGATCCAGGTGGCGGATCCGCCGAGGCGGCTGACGCCTATGGCGACGTTCGACTCGGCGCCGGCGATCCCGAGGCGCAGGGTCGTGCCGAGCGTGAACGGGCCGGGGCCCCGGGCGCCCATGACGGCGAGGACGTCGCCGACGGTCACGAGGTAGGACTCGGGCTCGGAGTCCGGGCGTGAAGTCGTGCTCACGTGGTCGCCTCCCCGGCCCGTGCGGTGATCCCGACCGCGTCCAGCAGTGCGCGCGCCCTCGCGGTGAGGGCGTCCAGCGCCCCCGGAGCCGGGTCGCGGTCCGCCCCGCGCAGCAGCGGGGAGCCGATGCCGACGGCGCAGGCGCCCGCGTCCAGGTAGTCCCGCGCCTTGTCGATGCCGACGCCGCCGACGGCGACGAGCGGGATGTCGGGGAGGGGTGCCCGCAGCTGGCGCAGATGTCCGATCCCGCCCGTGCTCGCGGGGAAGAGTTTGACGGCGGCGGCGCCCGCCTGCCATGCCTGGGACACCTCGGTCGGCGTCCAGGCGCCCGGGTAGCACGGGATGCCCCGGTCCGCCGCGTGTCGGACGACGGCGGTGTCCACGACGGGGGCGACCAGGAACTCCGCTCCCGCCGCCAGGGCGTCCCTGGCCTGGGCGCCGGTGATCACGGTGCCGGCGCCGATCGCGACGCCGGGGCCGAGTTCCGCCCGGATGCGGGTCAGCGCGTCGAGCGCTCCGGCGGTGGTGAGGGTGACCTCCAGGCAGGCGACGCCGCCGGCCGCGAGCGCCCGGGCCACGGCGGGCAGCCCGGAGGCGTCGGCCGATCTGAGGATGGCCATGACCCGGGTCCGGCCGAGCTGCGGGGTGAGGGCGGGACGCTCCGTCATGCCCCCACCGCCACGGGGAACTTGGCGGTTGCCTGGCTGTAGGTCATGCGAAGTTCCTTTGCTGCGAGGGGTGTCGGTAAACAGGTTCGTCGGTGGACGTGGGTCACTTGAGTCCGGAGGTGGCGACGCCGGCGACGAAGCCCCGCTGCACGATCAGGAACAGCGCCAGCACCGGGACGACGTACATCACCGCGCCCGCGGCGACCAGGTTGCCGAGCTGTGCGCCGTGCTCGTTGACGTAGCCGTAGGCGAGCTTGACCGCGAGCGTGGTGTGGCTGTCGTCCAGCAGCAGGGCGGGCGCGATGTAGTCGCCCCAGGTCCAGCTGAACGACAGGATCAGGCTGGTGGCGATGACCGGCCAGGACTGCGGCAGGAAGATGCGCCAGAAGATGCGGAACTGCCCGCAGCCGTCGACGATCGCGGCCTCCTCCAGCTCCTTGGGCATGTTCGAGAAGAACTGCCGGAACAGGAAGATGAGGTACGGAGCGCCGCACAAGCCCCACAGCATCCATGGCACATAGGTGTTGGTGAGGTGCATCTTGGCGAACAGTAGATAGGTCGGGATGAGGGTGAGGATCTGCGGCAGCATCATCGTCGACAGCAGAACGTTGAAGATGAGCCGCTTGCCGGGCGCGGCCAGGCGGGCGAACCCGTAGCCAGCCCACGCCGAGGCCAGGGTGACCAGGACGGCATAGATGGTGGCGATCGTCAGGGAGTTGCGGGCGTAGCCGAAGTAGTCGATCTGGGTCAGCGCGTCACTGAAGTTGCTCAGGCTGGGGTGGTGCGGCCACCAGTGGATGGGCAACGCGCGCAGCTCGTCCGGGGCCTTCAGAGCGGTGTCCAGCAGCCAGGCGAACGGGCCCAGGAAGAGGACGAGGGCGCCGACCAGCAGCATGTAGACGGCACTTCTGCGGGGGAACACCATCACTTGCCTCCGAGCGTGCGCGGCCGGGACGGCTTGTCCGGCTCCGGGTCGACGGCGTAGAAGACCGCGCCCTTGCTGAGTTTGAAGACGAGGAAGGTCACCGCGACGATGATCAGGAAGAGCACCCAGAGCATCGCGGAGGCGTATCCGTAGCGGCCGTTGGCGAAGTACTGGGCGAACACGTGGATCATGAAGAGGTAGTTGCCCTCGGGTACGGCCGTGACGCCCCTGGGGGTGGGGTCGAGGGAGATCAGCAGCGGCAGGAAGCTCTGCACGGCGGCGATGATGCCGGTGATGACCTGGAAGAACAGCACCGGAGAGAGCAGCGGCAGGGTGACCCGGGTGAAGGTCTGCCAGGCGTTCGCCCCGTCGATGCGGGCTGCCTCGTGCAGTTCCTTGGGAACGTCCTGCAGCCCCGCCAAGGAGATGATCATGGCGTTTCCGGCGCCCCACAGGGTCAGAGAGATCAGGACCCAGCGGGCGTAGGGGTCCATCAGCCAGCTGACGCCGTCGATGTGCAGGGCGTCCAGGATGCCGTTGGCGGCGCCCGAGTCCCGGTCGAAGATCAGCTTGAAGGTGAGGGCGGCGCCCACCGGCGGGACGACCGCCGGCAGGTACAGCAGGGTGCGGAACAGCCCGCGGGCCCGGATGGGCTGGTTGACCAGCACCGCGAGCAGCAGCCCCGCGGCGATGCTCAGCGGCACCGTGATGGCGGTGAAGACGCCGGTACGGGCCAGGGAGGACATGGTCTCGGGGTCGGTGAGGACCTCCCGGTAGTTGTCCAGGCCGACGAAGCGCGCGTTGTTCGACAGACCGTCGGAGTTGGTCAGGCTGAGCCAGAAGGCGTAGCCGAGCGGGAAGACCGTCAGGGTCAGGAAGCCCAGCACCCACGGGCCGGCGAACGCATAGAAGGAGAAGGCCCGGCGGGTGGTCAGCGAGTAGCGTCTGCGACCGTTCTGCGCGTCGGTGCGGTGCCCGGGCCGGGCGGCCGTCTCCCCGGAGGGGGACGGCGCGCCCGGCGCGGTGATCTGGTCGGTACTCACCCCACGAGCCCCTTGCCCTGGGCGAGCTGCTCGTTCATGCGGGAGTTGAGCATGTCGGCGACCTTGCCCGCGGACGTGCCGGACTTCACGGCACCCGGCAGCACCTTGGTCAGCACGCCCTCCAGGGCGGCCTGCTGGGCGTACGGGGTGAAACTCAGCACCGAGAAGCTCGGCAGCTCCTGCTCCTGCACCTGGTACGCCTGCTTCTGGAAGGCGCTGGCCTGCGGCATCTTCGGACGCAGCGACTTAAGGGAGGGGATGCCCCAGCCGCTCGCCGCGCGTTCCTGGGCGGGCTTGCCGCCGAAGTACCACTCGAAGAACTTCCAGGACGCGTCCTTGTTCTTGGCGTCCCTCGGGATCCAGAAGCCGGTGGCGCCGAAGCAGGAGCTGACGCGGTTGCCGCCCATTTGCGGGGCGGGGGCGAAGCGGGAGACCTCGGCGAGCTTGGGGTCACCGCCGATCAGGCCGCCGAACCAGTAGCCGTTGCAGCTCATCGCCATGCGGTTGGCCTGGTAGGTGGGGCCGTCCCAGCCGTCCGGGTTGGGGTTGGTGACGCTCGGGCCTATGTCGGCCTTCGCGTAGTCCAGGTACCACCGCAGCGCCTTGAGCGCCTCCGGGGAGGAGAAGTCCACCGTGGCCAGGTCCTCGGCGAACAGGCTGCCGCCGGCGGACGCGGTCATGCCCATGAGCTGCGGGAAGACGCCCATGCCGGTGGCGTTGAGGCCGTACACCTTCACCTTGCCCAGGCGGCGCTTGACCAGCTTCTTGCCCAGGTCCAGCCACTCGTCGTAGGAGATCGGCTCGGTCGCGCTCGGCACGTCCAGCTTCGCGGCCTCGAACAGGTCGGTGCGGTACCAGAACATGGAGTCCTGGGAGTAGTCCTTGGCCATGCCGTAGCGCGGTCCGGCGCCCTGCTTCTTGCCGTCGAAGCGCCACACGTCGTTGACCGGGTCGAGGTCGGAGACCTTCAGGGCCGAGCTCTTGGCGAAGTACGGGTCGAGGTCCGTCATCAGGCCGCGGGCGGCGAAGTACGGGGTCTCGGTCGCGCCGAAGCCGCGGACCACGTCCGGCGGGTTCTTGGCGGCCAGCATGGCGTTGAGCTTGGTGGGGTCCCAGATGATGACGTTGAGGTTCATCCCCAGCGCCTCTTCGGCGGCCTTGAGGGCCTTCTTGTCCCACTCGTTCTGCACCGTCATCACGGTGAGCGTCGTCTTGCCGCTCCCGGATCCGCTCGTGCCGGTGGTGCCGGTGGTGCCGGCGGTGCCGGCGCAGGCGGACAGTGCGGACGCGCCGAGCGCGGCACCGGCGGAGACAGCGAGGAAGCGCCGTCTGTCGAGAGATGTCGACGTTGACATAGGCATGCTGATGAGACCTTTCGTGCGGGACATACGCGGGACAGGCGTACGGCGGCTGCGGGACCTGCGGCGAGGGCCGTGGCGGCATGAGGGGCTGCCGCGGGGAGCGAGGGGGGGATCACGGCGGCCGGTGGCACACCGGCTCGCTCGGTGGTGGTGCGAGATGCCCTGGACCGGGCACATCCGTCTGCGTGGACGGATGTGCGCACCGGTGTCAGGGGACCGCGAGTGCGACGGTGGTCGCGTCGGCGGTGAGCCCGGGGAGGACGGCTTTCGGCCCAGTTGACTTCACGTCAACTGTGGCCGACATCTTGCGGTGTCAATATGGCCGGTTTCTCTGGCTCTGCTCAGACTTATCGCTTATTTCCGTCTGAGGAAACCGGTTGACTGAAACTTTCGCGAACGTTAGGTTGCGTCGCCAGAAGGTGTCAAGAGGCAAGAACGCGTCACCCTGTGAGAGGGGGAGCAGGTGCCGGAACAGCCCGTGCGGGCCAGGCTCGTGGATGTGGCCCATGCGGCCGGGGTCTCCAAGGCCACCGTGTCCAAGGTGCTCAACGGCCGACAGGACCTGTCCGTACGACCGGAGACGCGTCGGCGCGTCCATGAGGCCGCCGAGGCACTCGGCTACCGGCCGCACTCCGGTGCACGGGCCCTGGCAGGCGCCAGCACCCACGCACTGGCCCTGCTGGTCCCCGCCCTCGCGAACCCCACGTACGTCACCATCGCCCGCGGCGCCTACCAGCGGGCCCGCGAACGGGGCTATCTCTCCCTGCTGGCCGAGGACTTCGACGGGCAGGAAGCCGACGAGTCCTTCCACGACCTGGTGCAGGAGGGCAGGGTCGACGGACTGCTCATCGCCTCGGCCCGCCCCGGCCATCCCCTGCTGGACGCGCTGAGCCGCAGCGCGATCCCGCACGTCTTCCTCAACCGCTCGGTCGAGGGCTCCGGCCGCAACGTCACCATGGACGTCGCCCGCTCCAGCGTGACCGCGCTCGACCACCTGCACGGCCTCGGCCACCGAGTGGTCGGCCACATCGCGGGCCCTCCCGGGATCACCCCCAGCGAGGTCCGCAAGGAGGCGTTCCTGCGCCACGCCGACGCACTGGGACTGGACGCGGCTCCGGTCGCCTCCGGGGACTTCACCGAGGACGGCGGCGGATCCGCCGCCCGGGAACTGCTGCGCCCTCCCGCCGGTGACACGCGCGCGCCGGTCACCGCCCTCTACACCAGCTCGCTCGCCCAGGCGATAGGCGCCATGGCCGCGATCAGGGACCTCGGCCTCAGGATCCCGGAGGACATCTCCGTGGTCGGCAACGACGACCTGCCCGTGGCCGCGCACCTCCATCCCCCGCTGACCACCGTCGCGATGCCCCTGTACGAGCTGGGGACCGCCGCCGTGGACGCCCTGGTGGCCACTATCGAGGGCACGCCGGTGGGAGACATCGTCGTACCGACCGAGCCGCAGCTGGTGCTGCGCGGCTCCACGGCGAGACCAGCACGACCAGGAGACATGCCATGACCGTCGCCGCCGCACCGGCGCGTTTCACCGGCCGTACGGCCCTGCTCACCGCGGCCGCCTCCGGCATCGGGGCGGCCACCGCCCGCCGGCTGGCGGCGGAGGGGGCGTCCGTCCTCGTCACCGACGTGGACGCCAAGGGCGCCCAGCACGTGGCCGAGGAGATCCGCGCCGAGGGCGGGCGGGCCCAGGACCGGCGCCTCGACGTCACCTCGCCGGGGCAGTGGGCGGCGGCCGTCGCGGAGGCCGAGTCCTGGACCGGGCGGCTGGACGTGCTGCACCTCAACGCCGGCCGCAACCTGCCCGGAGCGGCCCACGAACTCGACGACGACTCCTGGCACGACCAGCTGCGGCTCTCCCTCGACTCGGTGTTCTACGGCGTCCGGGCCGCTGTGCCGCTGCTCAGGACGGCCCGGGGCGCGGTGGTGATCACCTCGTCCGTGCACGCGGCCATCGGCTTCAAGGGCTTCCCCGCATACGCGGCGGCCAAGGGCGGGATCGACGCCCTCGTACGCCAGCTGGCCGTCGAGTACGGCGGACAGATCAGGTTCAACGCCGTCCTGCCCGGAGCCGTGGTCACCGCCCTGTGGGCCGAGGCACCCCCCGAGTACAAGGCGAAGACCGCCGCGCGCACCCCTGTCGGCCGGCTCGGCGCCCCCGAGGACATCGCCGCCACCGTGGCCTTCCTCGCTTCCGACGACGCCTCCTTCATCACCGGCCAGAACCTGCTCGTGGACGGTGGCCGCAGCATCAGCTCCCAGGAGTAGGCCGCCGCGCCCTGGCCGTTCCGGGCCGGCAACACGCTGCCGCGCTCCGGCCGTTCCGTGCGACCGCCCCGACCGACCGACCGCCCCGACCGACCGCCCCGACCGACCGCCGACCGCACGCCCGGCCAGCGCCGGGCACGACCCGACCGCCGAAGCCCGGCGTCGCACCCCGGCTCACCCCCGCCGGGCACGACCCGACCGCCGAACGTAGGCGCCGCACCCCGGCTCACCTCCGCCGCCGCACCCCCGCCGCGCGTCCTGCGCAGCAACCCCTTCGCGTGCCTGGCCCTCTGCCTCCCCGCCCGAGCGTGCGCTTGCCCGCGCTCGCTCCCACCATGACCGCCCCACCCTCCATCCCCACGTACCGGCCCCCGCCCCGCCGTGCCCAGCACAGAACCCGGAGACCCACCCCATGAAGATCACTGGATACGAACTCTTCCTCGTCGAACCGCGCTGGCTCTTCCTTCGCGTCGACACCGACGAGGGCATCTCCGGGTGGGGCGAACCCATCGTCGAGGGCAAGGCCCACACCGTCGCCCGCTGCGTCGAGGAGATGTTCGACTACCTGGTCGGCCAGGACCCGGCGCGGATCGAGGAGCACTGGCAGGTGCTCGCCAAGAGCGGCTTCTACCGCGGCGGCGTCGTCCTGAACAGCGCCCTGTCCGGCATCGACCAGGCCCTGTGGGACATCGCGGGCAAGACGCACGGTGTCCCCGTCCACCAGCTGCTCGGCGGCCACGTGCGTGACCGGGTGCGCGTCTATGGCTGGGTCGGTGGCGAAACCCCCGAAGAACTGGCCGAGTCCGCGGCCGCGCAGGTCGCCAAGGGCATGACGGCGGTCAAGCTGAACCCCTGCGGCCAGCTGGAGCCTCTCGCCACGCCCGCCGCGATCAACGCCATCGTGGACGGGGTGAGTGCGGTCCGCGAGGCCATCGGACCGGAACGCGACCTGGCGCTGGACTTCCACGGCCGCTTCAGCGGGGCGATGTCGCGCCGTGTACTTCCGCTCCTGGAGCCGCTGCTGCCGCTCTTCGTCGAGGAGCCCGTGCTGCCGGAGTTCTCCAGGGACCTCGGCGCCGTGGTGCGCTCCACCTCCATCCCCATCGCCACCGGCGAACGGCTCTACTCACGCTGGGACTTCCGCTCGGTGCTCTCCGACGGCATCGCCGTGGCCCAGCCCGACATCAGCCACGCCGGCGGCATCTCCGAGACCCGCCGGATCGCCGCGATGGCCGAGGCGTACGACGTCATGGTGGCCCCGCACTGCCCACTCGGCCCGATCGCCCTCGCGGCCAGTCTGCAACTCGACTTCGCGATCCCCAACTTCCTCATCCAGGAACAGGCACTGGGTATCGGCTACGGCGACAGCAGCGGACTGCTGGACTACCTCGCCGACACCACGCCCTTCACGTTCCATGACGGCTACATAGACCGCCCGACCGCGCCCGGTCTCGGTGTCACGATTGATGAGGACGCGGTCCGCGCCGCCGCCGAACGCGGCCACCGCTGGCGCAACCCGGTCTGGCGCAACACGGACGGCTCACTGGCCGCCTGGTAGTCCCTGACAGCCCCAGGCGCAGGTACCCCATCACGGCAGCCTGGGTCACCTCCCCTGAGTCGCGCGAGCGTGAAGGCGTCGTCCCGCGGCCGTCCGAAAGGGGGAAGCGGTGCCCACCGTCGTGCAACTGTGGGCCGGGAAGGCGTGGACCGTCCGCGGGGCGGCCGACGCCTTCCTCGACTCGCTCCCGGCCCGGTGTTCGTCACCCACCGCCGCCCGACCCGGGGAACGTCGTCAGCCCGCGCGGCGTGTGCCCGGAATTCGACCGTGCCCAGTACGCCGCTCGCTCCGCGGGCCCGTCGTCGTCGCCCTGCGGGGGAGGTGGCGCTGGGAGTGGACACGCACCGGGATGCTCATGTGGCTGCGGTGCTCTCGTTGATGGGGACGGTGCTTGCGGATGTGAAGCAATGCGCTGGGCGAGTGGAAAACCTACCGTTTCGGATCAATATGTACCGCCACGCGATGGTCGCCGACAGCTCGACCATGTTGGTCACCACCGGCGTCGGCTACGGCACTGCTCTTGCGTGTGCGGTCCGGTCATGGTCAGGGCACGAGGGTGGAAGTGGACGGGACGCCGACTCGATGAAGCGGCGTTCCCCGGAGAGGAACGGGGGTGCCAGGTGTTCTGCCCTGGGTGGGTTCGCCCCGGGCACGGAGCAGGTCAAGGCGGCGACGTGGGCGGCGAACGAGCAGGCGTCGGCGAGGTCTTCGAGGCTCAGCCGGTCGAGTCGCCCGCCGAGGTGTCCGAGGGCGGCGAGGCGGTGCAGCAGGCCGGCGGTGAAGGAGTCTCCGGCGCCGACGGTGTCGACGATGTCGATGGCCGGGGTCGGGACGGTGACGCGGTGGCCGTCGAGGGAGGCGAGTGCGCCGCGTCCGCCGAGGGTGATGACGACGAGTCGTGCGCCGGCGGCGTGCCAGGTGTCGCAAGCCTCTTCAAGGCCGGCACCGGGGAGGAGCAGCGCGAGGTCGTCCTCGCTGAGGCGGAGGATGTCGGCGAGGGCGCACCAGCGAGGAAGCCGCTCTTGGTAGGCCGAGGGCGGTACCAGGAGGGGGCGGACGTTGGGGTCGACGGATACGGTGACGTGCTCGCGGGCACTGGCGAGGTGGTCTTCGATGTGGCCGGCGCCGGGCCGGCGTACCAGGGCCAGGGATCCGGTGTGCAGGCAGACCGCGTCGTCCTGCTGGGTGGCGGCGAGTTCGTCGGCGGTCCACTGCCAGTCGGCGGCACTGTCGGCGTAGAAGGTGTAGGTGGCCTGGCCGGTCTCGTCGAGGTCGGCGACGGCGAGAGTGCTGGGCTCGGGGGCGCTCACGCTGCCGGTCAGGTCGACGCCGGAGGCGCTGAGGCGGTCTCGGAAGAGGGTGCCGAAGACGTCGTTGGAGAACCGTCCGAGGAAGCGGGTGGGGGTGCCGAGCCGGGCAAGGGCCACGGCGGTGTTGGCCGGGCCACCACCGGGCAGGGCGCGCAGTGCGAGTTCGCCGAGGCCGGACCGGCCAGGGTCGGCGAAGGTGTCGGCGACGCACTCGCCGAGGACGGTGACACTGCCGGGGGACCCGTGTCGGGTCATGGTGACGGTCTGCCTTTCTGAGGGAGGGCGTGGGCTGCCGCTCCCGTGCGTGGGTCCGGCAGGTACGTCGAGGTCAGGTCAACGGGTAGGTCTACGACGGTGCCGTCCTCACCCGCTTCGGGGTGAGGACGGCGTTGTGAGGGCAGGTACGGGCAGGCAGCGCGTGTTACGCGTCCTGCCCTTGGCTCGCCAGCAGCGGTTCCTGACGGATTCCGCCCGGGGTCAGGTTCCATGCCTCGACGGTGAAGTCGCTGCGGCCGGTGCCTGTCGTGCGGGCCTGCAGCCGCCACGGTCCGTCGGCGAGTGGATAGAACCTGAGGGTGAGGACCTGGCCGTCGCCGAGATGGACCTCGGCGATCGAACGGTCCACGATCACGCGTAGCTCCACGGGGGTGCCGGCCGTCGCGGCCGGGCACGGGACGGCGTACGAGCCTCCTCGTGCCCTCGCGTCCAGTGACGCGTGGCTGCGGTCCACGGTGAGCCGGCCGGTGGTGGGATCGAGGCTGATGTCGAGGTACTCGGTGTCGTCCGCGGAGGTGACCAGGCGCAGGCCGCTGGTGCCGGTGGTGTCCGGCGTCAGGACGGCAGTGAGGTCGAAGGTGCGGCTGATCTCGCCGAGTTCGGCCGCCCCGGACTGTGTGAGGTGCCCGGTGCGGTGCAGTACGCGTTCGCCACGCAGCGCGAGCAGTTCGCGAGCGGGGCGCTGGACGACCGTTCCGTCGGCGGCGAGGGTCAGCTCGCGGGGGAGGGTGAGGGTGCCTGCCCAGCCTGCTTCATGCGCCCAGGTGTCGTCGCGGGCCTCCCACGCCCAGCCCCACAGCAGCCAGCGGTCTTCCCCGGGGGCTTTCAGCAGCGCGGGGGCGTAGAAGTCGGGGCCGTGATCGAGCGGCACCGGGGCCGCGGTCGCCGTGAAGCGTCCGTCCTGTTCGCGGCCGGTGTGGACGGTCGTGTGGCTGGGGCCGCCCTGCGGGGTCCAGTCGCTGATGATCAGGACGCCGCGGTCGCCGAAGGTCGCGTACTGGGGGCACTCCCATCCGACCGGGCCGGAGCCGGCCGCGGCATCGCCGGCGTGGAAGGGGCCGCGGTACTCCCAGTGCTCCAGGTCGTCGGACTCGTACAGCTGCGCCGCGGCGCGGCCGTCGGCGAGGGCCGAGCCGACCAGCATCCGCCAGCGGCCATCCTGCTGCCAGACGTAGGGGTCCCGGTACATGGTGGTGTCGGCGGGCGGCTCGGGGATGAGCAGCTCCGGGCGCTTGGCCCAGGTGATTCCGCCGTCGTACGACTCGGCGGTGGTGACCGGCTGCCACCAGCGGTCGTTGCGGTGGGCCGAGTAGAAGGCCACCATGCGGCCGTCGTCGGAGACCGCGTTCCCGGAGAAGCAGCCGTCGGCGTCGTAGCCGCCCGGAGTGGGGGCGAGGGCCACCGGGAGGGGTTCCCAGGTGATCAGGTCGGGGCTGCGGTAGTGGCCCCAGTGCACGTTCGAATGCCGCGGGCCGTACGGGTTGTACTGGAAGAAGACGTGGTAGTGCCCGTCGTGGAAGACCAGCCCGTTGGGGTCGTTGATCCAGTTGAGCGGGGGGCGCAGATGCACGGCCGGAAGGTGGGGGTCAGCAGGCGGCGTGGACACACGGGGCCTTTCTCGGGGTGCGCGAAGCACAGGGGAAGAGGAGAAGTGGAGACGCGGCGCGTGGCGCGGAGGCGCGAGCTCAGCCCTTCACGCCCGTCGACGCGATGCTGTTCACGAACGACCGCTGGAACGCCACGAACAGGGCGAGGATCGGCACGGTGATCAAGGAGGAGTACGCCATGATCTGGCCCCAGCCCACGTTCAGCTGGAAGAAGTAGGAGATGCCCACCATCACCGGGCGTAGTTCCTCGCTCTGGACCACCATCAGCGGCCAGAGGTAGGAGTTCCAGGCGGGCAGGAAGGTGAGGATGGCGACGGTGGCGACCGCCGGGCCGGACAGGGGCATGACGATACGGCGGTAGATGGTGAACCACCCGGCTCCGTCCATGACTGCCGCCTCGTCGATCTCCTTGGGGATGCTCTGGAAGTACTGGTGGAAGAAGAAGACCGAGAAGGCGTTGGCGACGAACGGCAGGATCTGGACCTGATAGGTGTCCATCCAGCCGGTGGTCAGCTCCAGTTGGAAGCCGTTGACGCGGAGCAGCGGCAGTTGGTTGATCCACCACACCAGCGGCACGGCGAAGGTCTCGAACGGCACGATGAGGGTGGCGATGACGGCGGTCAGGACCGCCTTGCGGCCGGGCATGCGCATCCGGGACAGGGCGAAGGCGGCCATGCTGTTGACGACGATGCCGAGGACCACGGTGATCGACGAGATCAGCACGGAGTTCAGCAGGAAGCGTGCCGCCGGAACGCGGTCGAACACACCTGTGTAGTTGTCGAGTGACAGGGCGCCGACCGGCACGAAGGCACGCCAGGAGCCGAGATCGGTGAAGATCTGGTCGTCCGGCTTGAACGACGAGATCAGCATGAAGACGAGCGGGAGTGCGAAGACCAGGGCGAGGACGACGCGGCCGGCGTGACCGCCGAGGTGCTTGAGGAAGGAGGTCATGGTCAGTCCTTCTCCCGGGTCAGGAAACGCTGGACGAGGGACACGGTCAGGACGAGCACGAAGAAGACCAGCGAGATGGCAGCCGCGTACGCGGTCTGCTGCTGCTCGTAGCCGGTCCGCACCGCTTGGTAGACGACGGTGGTGGTCGAGTCGAGGGGGCCGCCCTCGGTCATCACGTTGATCTGAGTGAAGAGGCCGAACGCCTGGATGGTGATGGTGACCAGAACGAAGGTGCGGGTGGCGCGCAGGCCGGGCCAGGTGACGTGGCGGAAGCGGTGCCAGCGGGTGGCGCCGTCGAGGTCGGCGGCCTCGTACAGCTCGGCGGGGATGGTCTGCAGCCCGGCCAGCCAGATGATCATGTGGAAGCCGACGCCCTGCCACACCGACATCAGGATGATGGAGGGCATGGCGGTGGCCGGGTCGCCCAGCCAGTCCCGGCCCTCGACATGGCCGAAGGTGAGCGCGGAAAGGATGTGGTTGACCAAGCCGTCCTGCCGGTAGAGGAAGGTCCACAGCAGGGACACGACCACCATCGAGGTGACGACCGGCAGGAAGTAGACGGTGCGGAAGAAGTTGACGCCCCGCACTTTCGCGTTCACCAGCAGCGCCAGCACCAGGGCGAGCCCGGCCTGGAGCGGGACGACGACGGCGGTGAAGTACACCGTGTTGCGCAGGGACTTGAAGAAGACCGGGTCCTCGAAGAGCCGGGTGAAGTTCCTGAGACCCACGAAGCGGGCCGGGGTGGGCGAGACGAGCCGCGCGTCGGTGAACGCCAGGGCGAAGGTGAGGGCGAGCGGTACGACGACGAAGACGATCAGCAGGACGACGGCCGGGGTGGCCATGCCGAGGGCGGTGAGGCTCTCACGGCGACGGGCGTGGGCCGTTCGGGTTCGCCGCACCGGACGCAGCCGGGCGAGGGCTGCGATCATGGTGGTCACGGTAGCTCCAGGGGGGTACCGGTCCGGTTCGGGCGCGCGGGGAAGGCGCGGTCGGGGCCCGAACCGGACCGGAGCGGGTCAGCCGGTGTAGTAGTTGTTCGACTTCAGGTCGTTGTCGATGTCCTTCGCGGCCTGTCCGAGCGCCTTCTGAGGGTCGGCCCCGGACAGGATGTCCTGGGTCGCCTTCTGGAACTCGGTGGAGATGTAGGGGTAGGCCGGGGTGACCGGGCGCACCACGGCGAACTTGCGCGCGAACTGGACGAAGACGTTGAACTTTCCGCCGGGCTGGTAGCCGTCGACTTGCTTCACCGCAGCTTCGGCGGCCGGGATGGTGCCAGTGGCCTTGGCGTAGTCGACGAAGTACTTGGTCTGGCGGGAGAACTTCAGCCATGCCTCGGCGCCCGCCTTGTTGGAGCAGGTGGAGCTCATCGCCCACTGCCAGGAAGCGCCGCCGATCTTGGGCCCGTTGCCGAAGTCGACCGGCGGGATGATCGCCAGGTCGTCACCGAATTTGTCGGCGTTCTTGGCGGCGTTCCAGCTGCCGTCCCAGTGGATGGCGCTCTTGCCGGCGAGGAAGTCCTTGTTGGGGTCGGCCCCGGACTTCTTCGACAGGTACCCCTTCTTCACGAGCGAGCCGAGCCAGGTCGCCCACTCCACGGACTTCTTGCCGTCGAGGGTGCCCGAAGCGGTCTTGTAGCCGTCACGGTTGATCAGATCGCCGCCGAAGCTCTGGAGCTGCGGCGAGTAGGCGTACGGGTACCACTCGCCGATGAGGCCGGTGCCCATTTCGAGCGGGTACTCGAACTTGCCGCTCTTCTTCAGCTTGGCCAGCGCGGAGTCGAACTCGGCCTGCGTCCAGGGTTTGTCGATGGTCGGGATGCGGATGTCGTACTTGTTCAGTACCGACTTGCGGGCGAAGAACGTGAGGGAGACATCGGTGAAGCCGAACGCGTAGACCTTGTCCTTGTAGCGGCCGACGGTGCTGGGCAGCTGGTCGGACAGCGGTACCTCGCTGCCGGAGACGTCGATCGGGGCGAGGTAGCCGCCCCACGCCCAGTTCGCCACATTGGGGCCGTCGACGTCGAGCAGGCAGGGCAGCTTGCGGGCCGAGGCCGCTGCCACGACGGAGTTGTTGTAGTCGCTCTGCGGGAACGCCTGGAGCTTGACCTTGTACTTGCTCTGGGAGCCGTTGAAGTCCTTGATGATCTTCTTGACGACGTCGAGCTCGGCAGAGTTGCCGGCGTTGTGCGTCCACAGGGTCAATGTGTCGCCGTCGGCTCCGGACGTGCTGCCGCCGCCGCTTCCGGTCGCGCATCCGGCGACCAGCGCGGTCGCCGCTGCCACGGCTACACTCGCTACTGCGAGGCGCCTGGTTCTGAACACCACGAGGGTTCCTCCATCTCACTGAGACGGGTCTTGCCGGACCCGCCTTGGCGACCGGTTGCGACGGTCGCTGTTCTTGGTGGTCGTCCCGCCGCCCGGAGGGTCAGTACTCCTGGCGGCGGGACAACCGTCTTCGGGTGCCCGGTGTCAGTCCCCGGCGGGGGCGCCGATGGAGGCACGTTCCCGCAGCGGCATGGGCACACGGTGGACGACTGCTTCGAGCGGCCCCCTGCGGAGAATCAGCTCCACGGCGAGGCGGCCGAGTTGGTAGTGCGGCAGCTTCAGCGTGGTGAGCGCCGGGCGCAGTACGGCCGCGATGTCCTGGTCGTCGAAGGAGACCACCGACACATCGCCGGGCACGGACAGACCCGCCTCACCGAGCGCCTGGTAGGCGCCGAGGGACACCCGATCGGCCAGGCACACCAGCGCCCGGGGACGATGCCCCGCCGCGAGCAGCGCGGAGACCTCCCGGTAGCCGTCCAGCGTGTCCCAGTCGCACTCGATGACGCCGTCCAGGCGTGCGCCGCCCTCCCGGAGGACCTCCTCCAGACCGCGCATCCGCTCGTTGCCCGCGATGATCCCCTCGGGCGTGGCCGGAACGGCCTGGTGGCCGCCGATCGCCCAGATGCCCTCGCGGTGACCGGCCGCGAGCAGGGCGCGAGCCGCGTCCCGGCCGGCTTCCAGCTCGTCGGGGACGACGGACGGGGCGTCGAAGCCGGGAGCGAGGCAGTTCAGCAGGACCACGCGTCGCCCGAAGAGCTCTTTGGGCGGAGTGACGTACCGGGTGAACATGGACGCATAGATCACCGCGTCGACCTGGCGGTCCAGCAGCGCGTGGACCAGCGACGACTCGGCCTCGCGATCGCCGCCCGCCTCGGTGATGAACAGCAGGTTGTCCCGTTCCCGGGCGGCCTCCATCGCGCCGCGGATCACCTCGCCCGCGAAGGGCGTCGTGGTGATCCGGTCCGAGACGAACCCGATGGTCTGTGTCGACTTCGTCCGCAGGCTGCGCGCGGTGACGTTGGGGCGGTAGCCCAGCTCCTTCGCGGCGTCCAGCACCTTCTGGCGGGAGGCATCGGAGATACGCATGTCGGTGCGACCGGACAGGGCGAACGACGCGGTCGTCGGCGAGACGCCCGCGTGGCGGGCGACATCGGCCATGGTCACACGACGTTCAGACACGCTGCTCAGCTCCGTTGTTAAATCGGATTAGCAAGTTGCGAAGAGATTGATGCGCCCGTGGCCGGATGTCAACACCGCAGACATCTCGAATGAGAAACGGGGGATGTATATGCCCTTTTGTCAGCCCCTCTTGTGTCCCCCGGGTAAAACGGTATGCATTAGCTCTTGCGTTAGCAGGGGCGGGGCGCGAACGATGCCGAGCCATCTCGCTTAAACCGATTTGGCAGTGCGTCAGACCTGCCGCGCACCACCCAGGAGCCCGCCCATGAGGAGAAGAACAGCCCTCACCGTCGTGTCCGCCGCCATTGGCGGGGCCGTCGTACCGCTCTCGTTCGCTTCCGCTTCCGCCGCCGCGGAGAGCCGACGCGGCCCCCAAAGTCCCACCGCCCGCTGGGACTTCGACGAGCGCGGCGGCACGGTCGCCCGCGAGGCGGTCTCGGGCTCCGCAGACCCCATCGAGTACGTCTTTGAAGACGCCCGCTACAAGCCGGACACCGACCCCGTCCGGCGGCGCGGAGTGCGCGGCCGGGCGCTGTACTTCGACGGCTACTCCACCGTCGTCACCGCCAAGGGCCCCGGCAAGCTGGACCCCGCCCAGGGCCTGACCATCGACGCGTGGATCGCCCCCTACGCGTACGAGCACGGCATCGACGGCAAGCCCCAGGCCCTGGTCAACCAGCACAACCCGGACGCGAAGACCGGGTTCCTGCTCGGTCTGCGCCGCTTCGGTCAGATCGTCTTCCAACTCGGCTTCGGCACCGACCTGATCGAGGTCAAGGGAGCCCAGGACCAGCCGGCCGCCAAGGGCCGATGGACGCACGTCGCCGCCAGCTACGACCCGGGCGCACACCAGCTGCGCCTCTACCGCGACGGCCGTCTCATCGGCACCGCCACCACTCCCGACAAGGACCCTCAACTGGCCCTCGGCGAGCCCATGTTGATCGGCCGGCACAACCGGCCCACCCTGCTCAACGGCGAGTTCCACGCCAACATGTACATGGGCCTGATGGACAGCCTCGTCATCCGCCCCGGCACCCTGGATGACACCACCGCCCATCGGGAGCACGCCGAGAGGGTCGCCGCGCTTCCGGGCGGCCGCGTGCCCCGCCCGGACCTGACGTTGAACCGGTCCCGCTTCGACGGCGACCGGCACCGCCCCCAGTTCCACATGCTGCCGCCCTGGCACTGGATGAACGAGCCGCACGCACCCGTGTACTTCAAGGGCAAGTACCACATCTTCTACCAGCACGATCCGCTCGGCCCGTTCTGGGGCCAGATCCACTGGGGTCACGCCGTCAGCACCGACATGGTGCACTGGCGGGACATGCCCATAGCCCTCGCCCCGGCGGGGGACTCGGTCGGGCCGGACGGGATCTGGTCGGGCTCGGCGTACGTCGACGGCGATCGCGGGCCGGTGCTCTTCTTCACCGGTGGCGACGACCGGCTGCCCTACCGTCAGCGCACCGGGATGGCCGTGTCCTCGTACACGACCGACCGCGACACGGACCTGCCGACCTGGACCATGAAGTCCGAGCCGGTCACCGAGGCCCCGGCCGGTCTCCCCGCCGGCCCCGGTACCGCGTGGGCGGAGAACTTCCGCGACCCGTTCGTCTGGGAGGAGGACGGCGTCTGGTACCAGCTGGTCGGCAGCGGCATCGTCGACTACGACGGCACCCAGGTCACCAAGAAGCACGGCGGAACCGCACTCGTCTACACCGCGCGCAGGCCCGAGGGGCCTTGGACATACCGGGGGCCGCTGCACTGGAACGACCTCGCGAAGGTCCCCGAGCCCGGAGAGGTCTGGGAGCTGCCGGTGCTCCTCCCGCTCCCCGGACCGAAGGGCAAGCGCACCGGCAAGCACATCCTGCTGCTCAGCCCCTGGTGGGAGGCGTTCAACCCGAACGCCGTCAAGCACACCTACTACTGGATCGGCACCTTCGACAAGCGCGAATGCCGCTTCCTGCCCGACCACGACAAGCCCCGCGAGTTCGACTTCGGCGAGCACTTCACCGGCCCGTCCGGCTTCGTCACCCCCGACGGCCGCTCGGTGCTCTTCAGCATCACCCAGGACCGCCGCAGCGAACAGCAGCACGCCCAGTCCGGCTGGGCCCACAACGCCGGCATGCCGGTCAGCGTCTCGCTGCGCCAGGACGGAACCCTCGGTGTCGAGCCGATCGAAGAGGCGGCCGGACTGCGGGGCCGACGGCTGGTCAAGATCCGCCAGGCTTCGGTGAAGGAGGCCGACCGCCAACTCGCCGGTGTCTCCGGCGACCTGCTCGACATCGAGGCCGTCATCGAGCCCCGCGACGCCACGACCGTCACCCTGGCCGTCCGGGCGAGCGCCGACGGCAGTGAGCGGACCCTGCTCTCCTACGACACGAGCAAGCACCGCTTCTCCATCGACCGCGGCCGCTCCAGCCTCGACCCGGACGTCCGTAAGGGCGTCCACGGCGGCACGGTCGAACTCGTCGGCGGACAGCTGAAGTTGAGGGTCCTGCTCGACCGCTCGATGCTGGAGGCGTACGTCAACGGCACCAACAGCCTCACCAGCCGCGTCTACCCGACCCGGCAGGACTCCACCGGCCTGCGACTGACCAGCGAGGGCGGCTCCGCCCGGGTCGTCTCCCTGGATGTCTGGCGCATGAACGGCGCCTACGACACATCCGTCGCGCCCGCCGCCTACGACCCGCCGCGCCCGACGAACGTCGACGCCCTTCCCAACCACGACTTCGCCACCGGCGACCTCACCGGATGGACCGTCGTCTCGGGCACCACCTTCGGCGACGCCAACGTGACCACCCGTACCGACTGGGGCTGGGGCGGACCCTTCTACCAGGCCGAGACGGCGGACGACCCGGCCGGCCACCACCTGTGGGGCTACAACCCGGACGCGGGCGGCGACGACGCCACAGGCGTACTCCGCTCCGCCACCGTCGTCCTCGGCGGAGACGGCGTGGTCGACCTGCTCGTGTCCGGCGGCAACGACCCCGACCGGCTCTACGCCGCCGTCGTCCGCGCCGCCGACGGCAAGGTGCTGGCCAAGGAAACCGGGCGTGGTGCCGAACAGTACCGCCGTGTCGTCTTCGACCTGTCCGAGCACATCGGCGAACGGATCTACGTCGAGGTCGTCGACAAGGCGACCGGCGGCTGGGGCCACATCAACGTCGACGACGTCAACGTACCCGTCCAGCGCTCCTGACCACCGACCCATCCACGTTCCACGCTCCCGGGGCCCTGCCGTGGGCCCGCGACCAGGAGAACGCACTGATCAGCCTGCTCAACACACCTCAACACATCACCGGAGGTATGCATGCGCACGCGTTCATCAGCGACATCCAGGACAGGGCCCCCGGGCAGCCTGCTATGCACACTGCTCGTCCTCGTGGCATGTCTCGGCATGACAACACCCTTCATGTCGGGACAAGCCCGCGCGAGCGAGAGCACCCTGTCCAACCCCGGCTTCGAGACAGGCGACCTGAGCGGCTGGAGCACCACAGGAACCGCCTTCAACGGATCCGTCACCAACCAGCCGGGCTGGGGATGGGGCTGCTGCTTCAACCAGCAGGGCACCTACCACCTGTGGGGATTCGCGGGCGGCGGCGATGCCCCCACGGGCACCGTCACCTCCGAGCCGTTCACCCTGACCGGCACGGGAATGGTCAGCGTCCTGGTTTCCGGCGGCCGCAACGACGACCAGCTGTACGTGGCTCTGACGACCTTGGACGGCACCGTCCTGCACAAGGCCACCGGCACCGACGACGAGGCGTACCGCCGCGTCACCTGGGACGCACGACAGCACCTGGGCCAGCAGTTACGCATCACGGCGGTCGACCGGGCCACCGGCGGCTGGGGACACATCAACCTGGACGACGTGAGAGTCGGTCTGGACGAGGCTCCGGACCCGGGCCTCGAGGGGCTCGCCGCCTACTGGGACTTCGCCGAGAGCCAGGGCACCACGACCACGGAGCGGATCAGCCAGAGCGCGGACCCCATCAGCTACGTCTTCAACAACGCGGTCTACAAGCCGAACAGCGACCCACTGTGGCGTACCAAGCGGCAGGAGGACGGCGTTCTCTCCGGCGCCCTTCTCTTCGACGGCTACTCCACCTGGGTCACCCGCGCCGCATCGCAGACGCAGCTCCCCACGGACGGCATGACCGTCGAAGCCTGGGTCGCACCCCGCGCCTTCGAATGGGGCGACGAAGGCAAGCCCTCGGCCATCGTCAACCAGCAGGACAAGGCAGCACGCCGCGGATTCTCGCTCGGCGTCGGCCGGCACGGCGTGTGGCAGTTCGGCATCGGCACCGGTGACGCCTGGTACGAGACGGCGGTTCCCCAGGCGGCGGCTCTGGCCGCGGGCAAGTGGGCGCACATCGCGGCGGTCTTCGCTCCGAGCGAGGGCACCATCAGCCTGTACCTGAACGGTGAGCGGGTCGCCCGGACAGCCATCCCCGCCACGGCCCGCCTGGCCAAGGCCGACGTTCCCCTGCTCATCGGCCGCCACAACCAGCCCGCCGTCATCAACGGCACCTTTGCCGTGAACATGTTCAACGGCCTGGTCGATGAGGTGAAGGTCCACACGGACGCGCTCACCTCCGAATCCGTGCGCGCCGGCCACGAGCACGACATGCAGACATTCGCCGGGGGCAGCATCCCCGAGGCCCGTATGGCCATGGACCGCTCACGCTACGACGGCGACCGCTACCGCCCGGGCTACCACTTCTCGGCACCCAACCACTGGATGAACGAGCCCCACGCCCCCATCCAGGTCAACGGCAAGTACCACCTCTTCTACCAGCACAACTCCCACGGCCCCTACTGGCACAACATCGGCTGGGGGCACGCGGTCAGCGAGGATCTGGTGCACTGGCGCGACCTGCCCGTCGCCCTCGCCCCCACCGCGGGAAGCGTGGCACCGGACGGCGTCTGGTCCGGCGACGCGACGCTCGACGAGAACGGTGTCCCGGCCCTGCTGTTCACGGCCGGCAACGATTCCCAGCGCCCCAATCAGGCAACCGGACTCGCACGCCCTGTCGACCCCGGCGACCCGGACCTGGTCGAGTGGAAGATGCACCCGACCCTGGTGACCAGCCAGACCGCCGATCTGGACGTCGGCCCCGGACGCAAGGTCCGCTTCGGAGACTTCCGCGACCAGGACGTGTGGAAGGAAGGCGACACCTGGTTCCAGTTGGTCGGCTCGGGAGTCCAGACCACCTCAGGCCAAAGCGTCGGCGGGACGGCGCTCCTCTACACCTCCAAGAACCTCACCGACTGGACCTACTCGGGGCCTCTCATGGTCGGTGACGTGGCGGCCCACCCCAAGACCGGCCAGGTCTGGGAGCTCCCCACCTTCCTCCCCATCGGCAAGGACGACCAGGGACGCCAGCGACGGGCGCTGCTCGTCAACCCGTCCTTCCCCGACGGCCCCGCCGAGTACAGCAGCAAGTACACCTACTACTGGGTCGGCACCTGGGACGCCCAGGCCCGCCGATGGACACCCGACACCACCACGCCCAAACTGCTCGACTACGGCGATCACTTCACCGGCCCCAGCGGCACGGTCGACGACAAGGGACGCTCCCTCGTCTTCAGCATCGCGCAGGACCGGCGCACGGAGCGCGCCCACTACGACGCCGGCTGGGCCCACAACGCCGGACTCCCCGTCCAACTGTCCATGCGACCTGACGGAGACCTGGGAGTCAGCCCGGTCGAGGAGGTCTCCCGGCTCCATGTGGGCGAACCACTCCTCCACATCAACGAACCGACCTCCGTCGCCGACGCCAACGCGCGCCTGGCAGACATCAAGGGAGACATGCTCCACATCAAGCTGACCCTGGAACGGGGCCGCGCCGACACCTTCGGTCTCGATGTGCTGCGCAGCCCCGGCGACGAAGAGCGGACCCGTCTGTTCTACGACGCCCCAGCCGGGCAACTGGGTGTCGACCGAACACGATCCGGAAACAACTCCAGCGTCGACGCCAACCTGGGCATCCAGAAAGGTCCGCTGACGCTCTCCAACGGAGAACTGTCACTGGACGTGTTCCTGGACCGCTCGATGATCGAGGCATACGCGAACGCGCACAAGTCCATCACCACCCGCGCCTACCCCTTCCGGCAGGACTCCCTCGGCCTGCGGCTCTTCGGCGACGGCAGTGTCGTCAAGTCCATGACCATCTGGAAGATGGGCAACCTGACCGACTGACTCAGGGCAGTCCCCGCCCGCCGGCATCATCGACCCGGTCGGCACGCCAGCCGTGCCGACCGGGTCGATGCCCCGACCGTGTACGCGGCGGAGGCCACCCCGGTGGCGCCCATCTGGACGCGCCAGGGGCCGTCGCCGGAGGGGTAGACGCGCAGGGTGAGGTGCGGCCGGAGGCGGTGAAGATCTCCGCGACCGAGTGGTCGAGCAGAATCCGCAGGGTCGCGTTGGGCCCCTCAAATGGAAGGCGTCGACCGGTTGACGGCCACACTCATGCATCTGCGGCACGGCCTCCCGCACTCTGTCCTCCGGCTGCTGTCCAGTCACGGGCTTGTCGACTGTCGTTGCGGGATGGTGTCTGCTGTCACCGAGCCACCGGGCGTGTCCCAATAGGGGCCTTGCCGACGATCAGGCGCCATCACGGTTCAGACCGCCCGTCCAGGCCGGTGCCAGCCACCCAGGACGTCACTACGCGGGAGGCGAACCACCATGACGACCAGACAGCGCAGCACCTCCTCCAGCACGGATCCTCCCGTTCCGGGCGAGGTTGTCCTGGGCGTGGACACACATGGCGAGGTTCATGTTGCCGCCGTGGTCTCCCCGCTGGGAAAGGTCCTGGGCACCGAGTCCTTTCCGGCCACGGCGGCCGGCTACCGTCGGGGAGGTGAATCGGCCCGACCGCTCGGCCCGCCGTTTGCTCGGGAAGTCGGACCCGCTCGATGCGCAGGCTGCCGCGCGGGCCGTGCTCAGCGGTCACGCCAGGGCACGGGCCAAATCCGGTGCCGGGCCGGTGCACAGCGCTCGGATGTTCAAGCTCGCCAAGGACTCCGCGGTCAAGGCCCGTATCCAGGCGATCAACCAGCTCAAGGCCGTCCTGGTCATCGCCGACGAGGCCCACGAAGGGGCGGTGCTCCACGCTACGCACATCACCCTGTGTCTGCTGGACCGGCGCATCAGGCAGCTCAGCGAACAGGTCCGGGAGCTGGAAGGCCGCCTGACCCGGCTGGTGGAGCGCCACGCTCCGCAGCTGCTCGAGGTGGCGGGCATCGGTCCGGACACCGCCGTCACTTTGCTGATCACGATCGGGGACAACCCGGAACGCCTGGGCAGTGAGGCGTCCTTTGCGGCGCTGTGCGGTGTCAGCCCAGTCGAGCGTTCCTCGGGCAGTCGGCGGTACCGTCGCCTGAACCGGGGCGGCGACCGGCAAGCGAACGCGGCCCCGCAGCAAGGAGGGCAAACCCGGCGCGAGATAGTCCGAAGCCTCAAGCGCTACGTGGCCAGAGAGGTCTTCACCTGGTCAGACCTGTGCAGTCGCAACCCCCGTCAGAGGGGCAGTCGTGATACGTGAGAGGGTCTGAGGCGTGAGTGAGACACCATCGAACACCCTGCAATACCGCTTTGACGGGCCAGAAGACGCCCCGGTCCTGATCTTGGGTCCCTCACTGGGTACCACATGGCACATGTGGGACCGGCAGGTCCCCGAGCTGACGCAGCAGTGGCGCGTCTTCCGGTTCGACCTGCCGGGACATGGCGGCGCGCCCGCGTACCCGGCGGGTTCGGTCGGCGATCTCGTCGAGCGGCTGCTCGCGACCCTCGACGGCCTCGGCGTGCAGCGCTTCGGCTACGCGGGCTGCGCGTTCGGCGGCGCCCTCGGCATCGAACTCGCGCTGCGTCACCCCGAGCGCCTCGCCTCGCTCGCCTTGATCGCCGCCTCGCCCCGCTTCGGCACGGCCGACGAGTTCCGGCAGCGGGGTGTGATCGTGCGCACGAACGGCCTCGACCCCATCGCCCGCACCTCGCCGGACCGCTGGTTCACCTCCGGCTTCGCCGCCGCCCAGCCCGCGATCACCGAGTGGGCCGTGCAGATGGTGCGCACCACCGACCCCGGCTGCTACATCGCCGCCTGCGAGGCGCTCGCCTCCTTCGACGTACGGTCCCAGCTCGGCGGCGTCACCGTGCCCACGCTCGTCCTCGTCGGCTCGGACGACCAGGTCACCGGGCCCGCCGAGGCCCGCACCCTGGTCGCCGGCATACCGGACGCCCGTCTCGCCGTCGTCCCCGGCGCCTCCCACCTGGTGCCGGTCGAGCAGCCCGCGGCCGTCACCGACCTGCTGGTCCGGCACTTCTCGACCGCCTGGCAGCCCGCCTACGACTCCTCCACCGGCCAGATCGCCATCACGGCCGCCCCCGTCAAGCCGGTCCTGGCTGCCGCGCCGCCGCAGCCCGCGCCCATCGCCGAGATAGCCCCGGTGGCCGTACCGCCGCAGACGACGGGACGGCCTGATCCGTACGACGCGGGCATCAAGGTCCGTCGCGAGGTCCTCGGCGACGCGCACGTCGACCGGGCGCTGGCGCAGGCGGACGAGTTCTCGGGGGACTTCCAGGAGTTCATCACCCGGTACGCGTGGGGCGAGATCTGGGACAGACCCGGTCTCGACCGGCGCTCCCGCAGCTGTGTCACCCTCACCGCCCTGGTCGCGGGCGGCCACATGGACGAACTCGCCTTCCACACCCGCGCCGCCCTGCGCAACGGACTGACCCCCGACGAGATCAAGGAAGTGCTGCTGCAGGCGGCCGTCTACTGCGGCGTACCGGCGGCGAACAGCGCGTTCAAGGTGGCGCAGCAGGTGATAAGGGAGGAGACCACTCCCACGGAGTGATCCTCAGCGGTCGCCGGCCAGGCACCGCAAGCACCATCCTGAGCCGCCTTGAGCCGCCTTGAGCCGCCCTTCGACCGGGCGGCGGGGCAGGATGGTGTCATGAAGCTCACGAAGAAGTCGCACGCCTGCGTCCGCCTGGAGAAGGGCGGGCGCACGCTGGTTCTCGACCCCGGAGGATTCAGCGAGGAGGACGCCGCGGTCGGCGCGGATGCGATCCTCGTCACGCACGAGCACCCCGACCACTTCGACGAGGCGCACCTGCGGGCGGCCATGGAGGCGAACCCCGCCGCCGAGATCTGGACGCTCGCGTCGGTGGCGGAGCAGATCTCGGCGGCGTTCCCGGGCCGCGTGCACACCGTGGGCCACGGCGACACCTTCACCGCGGCGGGCTTCGACGTCCAGGTCCACGGCGAACTCCACGCCGTCATCCACCCGGACATCCCGCGCATCACGAACGTCGGCTACCTCATCGACGGCGGCAAGGTGTTCCACCCCGGCGACGCCCTCACCGTGCCGGAACACCCCGTCGAGACGCTGATGCTCCCGGTCATGGCGCCCTGGAGCAAGATCTCGGAGGTCATCGACTACGTCCGCGAGGTCAAGCCGCAGCGCGCCTACGACATCCACGACGCCCTGCTCACCGATCTGGCCCGCCCGATCTACGACCGTCAGATCGGCGGCCTGGGCGGCGCGGAGCACCTGCGTCTGACTCCGGGGGACTCGGCGCAGGTGTGAGCGGGCCCACCCCGGGCGGGGCCGGGTTGTCAGTCCCGCCCGGTAAGTTGTCAGGCATGCGCATCGCGACCTGGAACGTGAACTCGATCACCGCCCGCCTGCCCAGGCTGCTGGCTTGGCTGGAGAGCAGCGGCACCGACGTGCTGTGCCTGCAGGAGGCCAAGGTCGCCGAGGAGCAGTTCCCGTTCGACCCGCTGCGCGACCTCGGCTACGAGGCGGCGGTCCACGCCACCGGCCGGTGGAACGGCGTGGCGGTGCTCTCCCGCGTAGGCCTCAAGGAGGTCGTCAAGGGCCTCCCGGGCGACCCCGGCTTCGACGGCGCCGTGGAGCCCCGCGCCATCTCCGCCACCTGCGGCCCGGTCCGCGTCTGGTCGGTGTACGTGCCGAACGGCCGTGAGGTGGACCACCCCCACTACGCCTACAAGCTCCAGTGGTTCGAGGCCCTCAAGGCCGCCGTCGCGGGGGATGCGGGCGGCAGCCGCCCGTTCGCGGTGATGGGCGATTACAACGTGGCGCCGACCGACGACGACGTCCACGACGTGGCCGCCTTCGAGGGCCTCACCCACGTCACCCCCGCCGAGCGCGCCGCCCTCGCCTCCCTGCGCGAGACCGGCCTGTCCGACGTGGTCCCGCGCCCCCTGAAGTACGACGCCCCGTTCACGTACTGGGACTACCGCCAACTCTGCTTCCCCAAGAACCGCGGCATGCGCATCGACCTGGTGTACGGCAACGAGCCGTTCGCCAAGGCGGTCACCGACTCCTACGTGGACCGCGAGGAGCGCAAGGGCAAGGGCGCGTCGGACCATGCGCCGGTGGTCGTGGACCTGGACGTGTAGTCGAGGCCGGCCGTTTCCAGCCTGTCCGGCGTTTGCGGACTAGGCCGTTCAGGCCGAAGGGGCCTTCTGGGGGCGCAGCCCCAAGAAGGCCCCTTCGGCGCCGGGCAACGTCACCGAACCAGCCCCCGCAGATCCACCGACTCGGCCAGCGCAGCGAGCCCCGCGTCGCCCGGATGCAGATGGTCCCCGCTGTCGTACGCGGGCAGCATCCGGGACGGCCGCGCCGGGTCCCGTACCACGGCGTCGAAGTCGAGCACGCCGTCGAACGCGGGGCCGGTGCGGATCCAATGGTTCACCTTGAGCCGCTCCGCGTCGGCCGCCGCCGTGCAGCGCACTTCCCCCTCGCACGGCAGGATCGTCGCCGCCAGCATCCGCAGCCCCCGCGCGTGCCCCCGGTCGGCGATCGCGCGCAGCCCGGCGATCACCTGTTCCGCGGTCGTGCCCCACCGCACATCGTTGACACCCTCGAACACCACCACCGTGCGCGCCGACGTCTGGGCCAGGACATCCCGGTCGAACCGGTACAAGGCGCTCACTCCGGCCGTGTCCGTGGACACCCCGTCACCGGGATAGCGGTCGCTGACCACACGGTTGCCGGAAATCCCCTGGTTCAGCACCCCATAGCGCGGGACCACATGCTGGTTCAGCAGCCGTGTGGCCAGCACATTGGGCCACCGCCGGTTGGCGTCCATCGTGGACTTGTCGCCGTCGGTGATCGAGTCTCCCAGCAGCACCACGGACCCCGGCCCACCGCCCACGTCGACACCTGTCAGCAGCGGCCAGCTGGTCAGGACCGTGCCATACGAAGCCGCGGAGCCGTCCCCCGTATGGTCGCCCGGCCCGCTCACATACGACCGCTGCTGCGCGAGCCGGTGCACGGGCGCGGCCGGCACGCTCCCGGGCAGATGGAAGCTCACCAGCAGATTGGTGTCCGCCGGCACCTCGAAGCCGAGTGGATCGCTGTACGCCTGCGCCCCCGCCGGGATCTCGACGCCCGCACTGCCCCGGAAGGACACCGCAACCGGCGTCCTCCGTGCCGCTGCGCCCGCCTCCTGCACCGCCACCGTGGCGCTCCCGATCCGTACCGGCGCCGCCGCGAAGGTGTTGTCGAACCGCAGCCGCACCCGCGGCCCGCCCGCCGAGGTGTGCACCACCAGCCGCAACGTCCGGTCGGTCCATGGCCCCACGGTCGGATAGCCGCCCGTCGCGGTGGCCCAACTCCCCGTCCAGCCCGGGGTCGCGGCCCGTACCGCCAGCGCGAACACATGCAGCCCGGGCGCGACCGGCAGCCGTACCGAGGTGACCTCGCGCCCCATGGCCAGCGGCACGGTCATGACGTACAGCCGTGCCCGCTCGGCGAGTTGGCCGCCGGGCGTGTTGATGTGCGGCAGGGCGACCGCCTTGGTGGCGAGCGGGCCGGTGCGCCAGTCGGAGGCGGTCAGGCCGTAGCCGGTCCGGGTGCCGTCGGCGTACGTCACCGTCCCCGTGCCACCGACGTCGCGCCCGGCCGTGCCCGCCACCAGAAAGGCGAGCGCGTCACCGCGGCCGCGCACCCGCACGTCCTGTCCGTTGGCCCGCACGTTGTCCGCCTCGCCCGGCCGCCGGTTCGGCCAGGTCAGCCGGGCGCCCTGCACGGTGAGCATGCGACCGGGTGTCCAGCCCGCGGCCGAGAGGTCCTGCGCGGACAGGGAGCCGCCCAGCCCGTCGAAGTCCGCCTCGGCGGGCCGGGCGTTGTGGCTGACCGCCGTGTTGTCGAAGAGCCGCTCCAGTGGGAGCGGCCCGGCTCTGCGCTCGGTGGCCGCCTGCGCGGAGACACTCGGCACCAGGGCCGCGAAGAGAGCGAGGACGACAGTGGAACTCCACACACGTCGGCGCAACTCCGACTCCTCCCGTTCGCGACCGCTCAGGACCGCGTATGACTGCACATGACAAGTTCAGTGAGACGTTCAGATGAGACGCAGGACGCACCGTGAAGTTAGAGAGGCGCCCATGACCCGTCAACGAGCCATGCCCGAACTCGGCGTGAACTCGACCGGAATCGGTGGCCCGCGCGCCTGTGGTGCGTTCGGCAGTACGAATGACACGCTGGGGGTATGAAGATCCCTTTTCTGGGCGACCGGCCCGAGAAGCGCGGGGCCCCCGACCCCGAGGGCATCGCCGAACTCCTTTCCGAGTGTGAACTCCTGCGCTCCCACGCGTCCCGGGCCGGGGTCCAACTCGACGACAGCGCGGCCTCGTTGGAGGCGGTCGACCAGTTGGTGCCGCGCTGGCGGGACGACGAGGAGGTCCTGCCCTGGCTCGGCAACGACGCCGGCTTGTATCTCGGCACCGTCATCGTGCGCACCGTGCCCGGGGCCGCGTGGAAGATCCGGCCGGACGGTCAGCCGGTCGTCCGCCTCGCCTCCGGCCGCGAGTTCGATGTCGTGGCCTCGGGGCAGGAGTGGGCCGCGAGCGGGGTACCCGAGCTGTCGCAGCTGTACGCGGAAGTGGCGGAGGCGTGAGGCTCTGACCTCCGAGCTGGCATAAATTTGAGATAAATACGGCTTTTGCCCGAAAGGTGCGTGTCGTTCACTAAGGCCCCTTTTACGTGGGTAGTTTGCGACCACCGCTACACAGCTGAATGGGACTGGGGCTGGGCATGGCTGTCGATCCGTTGATCGAGCTGCGTGACGTCAACAAGCACTTCGGGGACCTGCATGTGCTGCAGGACATCAACCTCACCGTCGGCAAGGGGGAGGTGGTCGTCGTCATCGGGCCGTCGGGTTCGGGGAAGTCGACTCTGTGCCGGGCCATCAACCGGCTGGAGACCATCGAGTCCGGCACGATCATGCTGGACGGGCAGTTGCTGCCCGAGGAGGGCAAGGCCCTCGCACGTCTGCGCGCCGAAGTCGGCATGGTCTTCCAGTCCTTCAACCTCTTCGCCCACAAGACGGTCCTGCAGAACGTCTCGCTGGGCCAGGTCAAGGTTCGCGGGCGCAAGAAGGAGGACGCCGAGAAGCGCTCCCGTGAACTCCTCGACCGCGTCGGCGTGGCCGACCAGGCGGACAAGTATCCGGCGCAGCTCTCCGGCGGCCAGCAGCAGCGCGTCGCCATCGCCCGGGCCCTCGCCATGGGGCCCAAGGTGATGCTGTTCGACGAGCCCACCTCCGCGCTCGACCCGGAGATGATCAACGAAGTTCTCGAGGTCATGCGCCAACTCGCCCGCGACGGCATGACGATGGTGGTCGTCACCCATGAGATGGGCTTCGCCCGCTCGGCCGCCAACCGCGTCGTGTTCATGGCCGACGGCCGCATCGTCGAGGACCGCAACCCCGACGAGTTCTTCACCAACCCCAGCAGCGAGCGCGCCCGGGACTTCCTCTCGAAGATCCTCCATCACTGAGCGGGGAGTACGGAGTACCACCCATGCCGAGACGAACGGTGTATTTCGACGCCGGAATCCCCGCCGTGTCCGACCTCGACTACGATGTTCCGTCCGTCCCCAAGGTCGCGGCGGTGGCCCCGGCCACGGCCAGGGACGCTGCTGCCGGGTGGGGATCCCCCCACAGCCCCTGGACCAGGGGCAGCAGGGGGCAGCAGTCACAGAGCCATACCCGCCCGGCGCCGGCCGGAGATCACTGCTCGCGCAGTGGGATCGACACGTACGACGGGTCGTTCGCCGGTGAGGAGAAGGTCAGCCGCGCGCCGGACGGGTTGTGCTCGATGTAGAGCGGGTCGACCGTGTCGACGACCAGGGCGAGTCGGTGCCCTGCCGGTACGTCGTAGGCCGTGGAGTACAGCTCCAGGTCGACGGTGAACGGCTTTCCGGGCGTACGCCCGTGGAAGGTGTACGGCGCGTTGCTGACCAGCTTGCCGAGGCCGAGCGGGCCCACGTCGTAGAGGTAGGCGACGAGGGTGCCGCTCTCCTTGGTCGGGGTGACCGTGGTGTGTACCTTCGCCGTGCCGCGCACGCGTTGGGCCGTGGGGTACTTCTCGGACTGCCAGACGCCCGCCCAGAGCCGGGGGATCAGCGGGATCGAGGCCATCGGGGGCAGTTGGGCCACCTGGTCGAGGATGCTGGACAGGAAGACGACCCCGCCGTCCGCGCCCGAGTTGACGTTCGTGTGGATGGTGGTCGTGCCGGCGAGGGCGATCTTCCGGTTCGTCGCGCCGACCGACTTCCAGTCCGGATAGCCCTCGTAGCCGCCCGTGGAGCGGGACTTGAGCTGGACCGGCAGCTCGCGGTCGATGCCGTTGTCCTCGCCCTTGAGGTAGTGGTCGAACCAGCGCTCGGTGTCCGTCCACACGTCGTTGGGCAGGCCGAACAGGCCGGTGATCTCGGGGGTGGCGTGGTCGCCGGGACGGAACTCCAGCCGCTTCGGGCCGGTCAGCTTCTCGTAGAAGTCCGCGTACTGGTTGGGCGGGAAGACCGTGTCGCCCCAGGCGTTGGCCATCATGACCGCGGCGCCGTTGCTGTTCAGTTGGTCCACATAGGTAGCGGCCGAACGTTTCTTCCCCCAATTGATCATGTCCTGTTCCTTGGACAGGTTGGAGGCGTAGAAGTCGTTGAAGATCTGCCGGACTTCGGCGCTCTGGCGGCCGGTGACCAGGCTCGCGCCGTCCAGGAGCGCGCCGGCCTGGACGTGCTGGGTGCGGCCGGAGTAGATCGAGCCGATGAGGTCGGCCCAGCCGCTGAGGGCGGCGACCGCCCTGACCCGTTTGTCGTGCGCGGCGGTCAGCAGGCTGATGCCGGCGCCGTACGAGACGCCCGCCATGCCGATGTGCCCCGCGTCGGCCGGCGTGTTGGCGAGCGCCCAGTCGATCACCCTGGACGCGTCGGCTATGTCGGGCGGGCCCGCCACTTCTATTTCGCCGCCCGACTGCCAGAAGCCGCGCACGTTGTAACTGACCACGACATAGCCCGAGTCCGCGAGCTTCTGTGCCTGCGCGAAGTACTCGACCTGGGGCAGGCCCCAGCTCGTGGGCAGCACGAGCAGCGGGTAGCGGCGGCTGCCGTCGGCGCCGGCGGGCGTGATGACGTTCGCCTTGAGGGTGGTGCCGCCGTCGCCGGTGATGTCGACGAAGCGGACGCTGTTCGGGGCCGCCTGTGCGGCCGGGGCGAGCCCGAGGGCGCTACCGGCGATCAGGGTCGCGGAGACGGCACCTACGGCGGTCGTACGCAGGGCCTTGCGATGGTGTCCCACGGGGTCACTCCTCACTCGTGTCAGTGCAAAGTGACCGAACGGTAACCGTGGCCCCTTACCGCAAGTAACCCGTCGGTAAGTTACGTGGCAGTAACGATTACTGGAATGTGATGAACCTCAGGAGGCCCGGTGGGTATTGCGAGGAGCCGCCGGTGTCGGCAGTGGTGCCTGTGCCGCCCGCGTGACGTCCGCGACCAGCTCCACGACATCCGGGCCGTACGCCTGCGAGTTGACCACCTTCAGCAACAGGACGAAGGACCCGGTCCCGTGCTTGCGGGTGAGCCGCTCGTGGTTGCGGGCGAGGTAGCGGGTGGCGGCCTGGTTGGTGATCGCGGTCTGGCCGCAGAAGAGGAAGACGGGGCGGGTGCCGTGGCTCTGGTCGACGGTGAGCCGGGCGAGTAGCGCGTACTCCTGCTTGCCGGCCTCCACCCGGTAGCGCTCGGAGCCGACCTGCAGGGCGCCCCGCTCCGGGCCGGGTTCGGCGTCGACGTTCACCCGCACCCCGGGCAGCAGCGAGGCCAGGTGCGCCGTCATGCGGCGGTTCGACGCCGGGCCGCCGACGCAGAACTCGGTGCGCTCGCCGAAGCCCTGGCGTGCCGTGTCGTGCGGGACGATCTGGGCGTGGGCGTTGCAGTCCTTGATGAGGGCGGCGAGTTCGAGGAGCGCGAACACGTCGTAGCGCATCACCGTCAGCTCGGGCCCGCCGGCGCCGCGGTTGACCACCAGCAAGGACTCGGCGTTGTCGGGCAGCCCGAAGAACGCCTGCTTGCGGCGGAGCTTCCGCCTCCACAGGTAGGTACGGGCGAGCCAGCCCAGCGCGGCACTGATGCCCGCCGCGACCACGCCCAGCACGATGTTGCGCACGTCGTCATTCATGGGCGCGCATGGTAGCGGGCGAACGCAAACCCGTGTTCGAGCAAAGCCCGCGAGGCCAGGCTGACGAGGGCATGGCGATCGAATAGGCTGCGCGAACGGTCCCTCACTGGAGGTGCGGATGCGTCGCCCTGTCGCGCGGAAACTGTCGGTCCTGGCGGTCTCGGCCGCCGTGGTGTCGGTCGGGGCCGCAGCGCCACCCGCCGCCCAGAGCACGGCAGTCCAGAAGGTTCCGGTCGCCGTCGGCTACGGCGGCGCGGTGTCGAGCGTCGACGCGGACGCCTCCGCGGCCGGCATCGAGGTCCTGAGGAAGGGCGGCAACGCCGTCGACGCCGCCGTGGCCACGGCCGCCGCGCTCGGCGTGACCGAGCCCTACTCCGCCGGCATCGGCGGAGGCGGCTACTTCGTCTACTACGACGCCAAGTCCCGTACGGTGCAGACCATCGACGGCCGCGAGACCGCGCCGCTGACCGCCGACTCCGAACTGTTCGTGGAGAACGGCGCGGCGATCCCGTTCGCCGAGGTCGTCAGCAGCGGACTGAGCGTCGGCACTCCGGGCACGCCCGCCACCTGGCAGAAGGCGCTGGACAAGTGGGGGAGCAGGGGGCTCGGCACCCTGCTGAAGCCCGCCGAGCGGCTCGCCCGGGACGGCTTCACCGTCGACGGCACCTTCCGCGCGCAGACCGCCGCCAACGAGACCCGGTTCCGCTACTTCCCGGACACGGCGAAGCTGTTCCTGCCAGGCGGGGAGCTTCCGGTCGTCGGCTCCTCCTTCAAGAACCCCGATCTCGCCCGCACCTACGCGGAGTT
Source organism: Streptomyces sp. SD31 (assembly GCF_052068475.1). Taxonomy (NCBI): domain Bacteria; kingdom Bacillati; phylum Actinomycetota; class Actinomycetes; order Kitasatosporales; family Streptomycetaceae; genus Streptomyces; species Streptomyces sp. SD31. The sequence goes on from NZ_JBQHCX010000004.1 coordinate 53,392, forward strand.
GGCGAGGAACGGCGTCGGCGCGCTCTACCGGGGAGACCTCGCCGAGGACATCGTCGACACGGTCAACCACCCACCCGTGGACCCGGGTTCCGGCTGGAAGGCCCGCCCCGGCGACCTGTCCGCCAAGGACCTGGCCGCCTACCGCGCCAAGTCCCAGGCGCCCACGAGGACTTCGTACCGCGGTCTCGGCGTCTACGCCATGGCGCCCTCCTCCTCCGGCGGCACCACGGTCGGCGAGGCCCTCAACATCCTGGAGAACACGGATCTGTCGAAGGCGAGCGAGGCCCAGTACCTCCACCGCTACATCGAGGCCAGCCGCATCGCCTTCGCCGACCGCGGGCGCTGGGTCGGCGACCCGGCCTTCGAAAACGTACCGACGAAGGAACTGCTGTCGCAGCGGTACGCCGACTCGCGGGCGTGCCTGATCAAGGACGACGCGGTGCTGACGAGCCCGGTCGCGCCGGGTGACCCGCGTGACCCGGCGTCCTGCGACGCGAGCGGCACGGCGGCGCCGACCACGTACGAGGGCGACAGCACCACCCACCTCACGGTGGCCGACAAGTGGGGCAACGTCGTCTCGTACACGCTGACCATCGAGCAGACCGGCGGCAGCGGCATCACGGTGCCGGGCCGTGGCTTCCTCCTCAACAACGAGCTGACGGACTTCTCCTTCACCCCGGCGAGCCCGGACGTCCACGACCCGAACCTGCCGGGCCCGGGCAAGCGACCGCGCTCCTCGATGTCCCCGACGATCGTCCTCGACCAGCACAACAAGCCGGTCGTGGCGCTCGGTTCGCCCGGTGGCGCGACCATCATCACGACCGTGCTGCAGACGCTGACCGGGTTCCTCGACCGCGGGCTGCCGCTCGTCGACGCGATCGCCGCGCCGCGCGCCAGCCAGCGCAACCAGACCACCACCGAGCTCGAACCGGTCCTGTGGAACAGCCCGTTGAAGGCCCAGCTGGAAGCGATCGGGCACGGCTTCCGGCAGAACGCCGAGATCGGCGCGGCGACCGGTGTACAGCGGTTGCCGAACGGGCAGTGGCTGGCCGCCGCCGAGAAGGTGCGGCGGGGCGGCGGCTCGGCGATGGTGGTGCGGCCCGCGTCGTAGCGCCTCACCATCATGGGGGTGACCACATGGGGCCTCACCACGTGTGGTCAGACCCCATGGGGCCTCACCACATGGGCCTGACCCCATGAGGCCTGACCACATGTGGCGCGTCACAACTCGGGGGCGGGCGGCAGCTCTTCCGTGCGGAAGGCGAGCCGTCCGTCCTCCACGTCCACCGTCACCCGGCCGCCCTCGCCGATCCGGCCGTCCAGGAGCAGCCGGGAGAGCTGGTTGTCGACCTCCTTCTGGATGGTGCGACGCAGCGGGCGGGCGCCGTACTCGGGCTGGTAGCCGCGCTCGGAGAGCCAGTCGACGGCCGTGCCGGTGAACTCGACCGAGACGCCCTGCGCCCGGAGCAGCCGACGGGTCTGGTCCAGCAGCAGATTGGTGATCCGCTCCAACTGGTCGTGGGTCAGCCGGCGGAAGACGACGATCTCGTCGATGCGGTTGAGGAACTCGGGCCGGAAGTGCTCGCGCAGCGGCCGTAGGATCCGCTCGCGCCGCGCCTCCTCGTCGGCCTCCTCGTCACCCGCGCCGAACCCGATCCCGGTGCCGCCCCGGCTGATCGCCTCGGAGCCGAGGTTGCTGGTCATCACGATGACCGTGTTGGTGAAGTCCACGGTCCGGCCCTGGGAGTCGGTCAGCCGGCCGTCGTCCAGGACCTGGAGCAGGATGTTGAAGACGTCCGGGTGGGCCTTCTCGACCTCGTCGAGGAGGAGGAGCGAGTACGGGTGCCGGCGGACGACCTCGGTGAGCTGGCCGGCCTCCTCGTGCCCGACGTAGCCGGGCGGGGCGCCGATCAGGCGGCTGACGGTGTGCCGTTCCTGGTACTCGCTCATGTCCAGGCGGACCATGCGCTCCTCGCTGCCGAACAGCGCCTCGGCGAGCGCCCGGGCCAGTTCGGTCTTGCCGACGCCGGTGGGGCCGAGGAAGAGGAAGCTGCCGATCGGCCGGTCGGGACTCGCGAGTCCGGCCCGCGAGCGCAGCACCGCGTCGGAGACGACGCGTACCGCCTCGTCCTGGCCGATCACCCGCTCGTGCAGGTGCTGCTCCAGGCCGAGCAGCCGGTCCTTCTCCTCCTCGGTGAGGCTGCTCACCGGGATGCCGGTCTGCCGTGACACGACCTCCGCGATCGCCTCGGTGGTGACCTCCAGGTGCTGGCCCTCGTCGACCTCCTCGTCGACGGTCGCGTCCGCCATGCGCTGCTTCAACTCGATGATACGGTCGCGCAGTTGGGTCGCCTGTTCGTACTGCTCGTCGGCGACCGCCTGGTCCTTGTCCCGGTACAGCTGCTCGACCTCGCGCTCCATGGCCCGGACGTCCGTGCCCTTGGTCCGCGCGCGCAGCCGCACCCGGGCGCCCGCCTGGTCGATCAGGTCGATCGCCTTGTCCGGCAGGCGGCGGTCGGTGAGATAGCGGTCCGACAGTTCGACGGCGGCGACGAGCGCCTCGTCGGTGTAGCGGACCTGGTGGTGGGCCTCGTAGCGGTCGCGCAGGCCGCGCAGGATCTCGATCGCGTCGGCGGCGGTCGGCTCGGGGACGAGGATCGGCTGGAAGCGGCGGGAGAGCGCCGCGTCCTTCTCGATCCTGCGGTACTCCTCCAGGGTGGTCGCGCCGACGATGTGCAGCTCGCCGCGGGCCAGGGCCGGCTTGAGGATGTTCCCGGCGTCCATGGACCCGCCCTCGCCGCCGCCTCCGGCGCCCACGACCGTGTGCAACTCGTCGATGAAGACGATCAGCTGGTCGGAGTGCGAGCGGATCTCGCCCACGATGTTGTTGAGCCGCTCCTCGAAGTCGCCCCGGTAACGAGTGCCCGCGACCACGCCGGTCAGGTCCAGCGCGATCACCCGGCGGCCGCTGAGCACGTCGGGCACGTCGCTCTCGGCGATCCGCTGGGCCAGGCCCTCCACGATCGCGGTCTTGCCCACGCCCGCGTCGCCGATCAGCACCGGGTTGTTCTTGCCGCGCCGGGAGAGCACCTCGATGGTCTGCTCGATCTCCTCGTCCCGGCCGATCACCGGGTCGATACGGCCCCGGCGGGCGAGGTCGGTGAGATCGCGGCCGTACTTGTCGAGGGTGGGCGTGCCGGTGTCGACGCGCGGCCGCTGATCGATGCGGGGCCGGGAATCGGTGGCGTCGGAGGCCTCGGACGGTCCGGCGGAGGGCGCGAACCGGGCCGCGTTGAGGATGTGCCCCGCCGCGGAGTCGGGGTTCGCGGCGAGGGCGCTGAGCACATGCTCGGGGCCGATGTAACCGGCGCCGCGCGCCCGGGCCAGATCGTGCGCGTCCAGCAGGGCGCGTTTGGCGGCCGGCGTGAGGGAGAGCGACGTCGGCGGCGGGGCCTCGCCCGGCGGGTGCTGGACCGGGCCCGAGCGCTCGTCGATCTCCGTCGCCAGCGAGTCCGGGTCCGCGCCGGCCCGGCTGAGCAGACTCCGGGTCGGCTCGGCGGACAGCGCGGCGCGCAGCAGGTGCTGGGTGTCCAGATCGCGGCTGCCGTGCTCGGCGGCGTACTGGGCGGCGCCCCGCACCAGCTCCCGGGCCGGCTGACTGAGCAGGCGGCCGATGTCGATCTGCCGGGGGCCGGGGCGCGGTCCCCCGAAGAAGCGGGCGAGGAATTCCCCGAAGGGGTCGTAGTCTTCCGGACCACCATTGAAGCCGCTGGTCATGGCGTTCCCATCCGGCGTCCCTGCGCGGGCAGGGTCGCCCTCGCTGATCGACGTGCCGGGGCCGGGTAACCCGGGTCGGGCACGCTCATGCCACGATGGCACGTTCTGGCTCAGGGGGCATGTGCAGGAACACCCGGGCTTCAGCCGCTTCCCACCGCTTGCGTCCCTCCGGGGCGCAGCATCTGGCTCGTGGCCAGATCGCGGTAGAGGGGGCTGCCGGTCAGCAGCTCCTCGTGGCGTCCGCAGGCGGCGGTACGGCCCTGGTGGAGCACGACGATGTGGTCGGCGTGCTGCACGGTGGACAGGCGGTGCGCGATGACCAGCAGGGCGCACTCCTGGGCGACCTCCTTCAGCACCGCCGTCAGTGCCGCTTCGTTGATCGCGTCGAGGTGGGAGGTGGGCTCGTCCAGCAGGAGCAGCGCGGGGCGGGCGAGCAGCGCCCGGGCCAGGGCGACGCGTTGGCGTTCGCCACCCGAGATGGTGCTGCCGCGTTCCCCGATGACGGCGTCCAGACCGCCGGGCAGCCGGTCGACCAGTTCCTCGAGGCGGGCCAGCGCGAGGACCCGCCGGACCTCCGCCTCCGGGGCCTCGGGCACGGCGTAGGTGATGTTCTCCCGCAGGGTGCCGTGGACGACATGGGTGTTCTGGTCCACCACGGCGATGCGCCGGCGGCAGGCGTCACGGCCGAGTTCCCCGGCGGGGCGGCCGTCGAACAGCACGGTCCCCGCGTCCGGCTCGTAGAACCCCGCGACCAGTGCGAAGACGGTGCTCTTGCCGGCTCCCGAGGGCCCCACCAGGGCCACGTGCCGGCGGTGGGGGACGGCGAAGGACACGCCGGACAGCACCGGCCGCTCCGGGTCGTAGCCGAACCGGACGTCGTGCAGCGCGAGGGCGGCCCGGTCGGCGGGGACGGTCGGTACGGGCCGGAGGCGGGCCGGCGCGACCGGCGGCCCCGTGCGTTCCATGGGAAGGCGCAGCGCCTGGTCGACACGCCGGTAGGCGCCCATGCCGCGCTGGATCAGGCCCACCGCGTGGAACACGGAGGACAGCGGCAGGACCAGGTAGGAGGCGTACAGCAGGAACGCGACCAGGTCTCCGAGGGAGCCGGCCTGCCCGCCGACGCGCAGGCCCCCGACGACCAGGACGACGAGGAAGGAGCCCTGGACGGCGAGTTCGACGGCGGGACTCATGACGGAGGCGAGCTTCGCGGTGCGTACTCCCGCGTCGTAGGCCTCCTCGACCCGTGCCCCGATGCGTGCCGCCTCGCGGTCCTCGGCGCGGTGCACCCGGACCATGGGCAGGGCGCCCAGGGCCCGTTCCAGATCCGCGGCGACGGCACCCACGGAGTCCTGCATGCGCTCGGAGGCGCGCCGGATGCCCTGGAGGAGTGAGGAGACCACGGCGGCCGCGACGGCCACGGTGAGCGCCACCAGAAGCAGCAGCAACGGATCGAGCCACAGCATCAGGACCAGCGCCCCGGCGGCGACGAGGCTTCCGGTCACCAGGTCGACGAGGGCCTGCGAGACGACCTCGCGCAGCAGGGTGGTGTCGGTGGTGACCCGGGAGATGAGGTCGCCGCCCCGGTGCCGCTCGTACTCCCGCATCTCCAGCCGGAGCAGACGTCCCACCAGGCCCATCCGGAGCTGGCGTACGACGCCCTCGCCCATCCGCTCCAGCAGGTAGCGTCCCGCCGACCCGATCGCCGCTTCGACGAGGAACAGCGCGCCGAGGAGCGCCAGCAGCGGCCAGACGACCTGTCCGCGCCCGCTCGCGTCCACCGCGTGCCGGGCCACCAGCGGCTGGGCCAGCCCCAGGGCGGAGCCGGCCAACGTCAGCAGGCCGGCCACGGTGACGGCGGCCCGGTGCCCGGCGGTGAGCCGGAACAAGGTGACCACCGCCGCACGGGTCGACCTGTCGTCGCAGGCGGGCTCCGGCGGTCCGTCCTCCGCGACAGTGGCGCCGCCCGCGGCCGCACCGCCGCTCATCGCCGGGTCGGCTCGACGGCCACCAGCCTGGCGAAGTAGCCGTCCGGTACGCCCTCGCCGACGGGGCGGCCCTCCGCCTCGATCCAGGCGTGCGCGGCGAAGGGCGGGACGATCCGGGCCCCGGCGCACCACGTCGGCCACACCCCCTGGAGCCGGCACAGCAACGCGGCGCCCAGGGAACGCGGCAGGCACCCTTTCGGCCCGGTGCAGCGCAGGCTGACGGCGCAGATGGCGTCCCGCGCGGCCTGGGCCTGCGCGGTGGTGGCGGGCGTGGCGCCGCGGCGCAGGACACCGAGGACGGCGCGGATGCGGCGGGGCGGCAGCAGGGCGAGCGCGACGGCGGGAAGCAGCACGAGGCGTGCGGCCATGCGGCGGCCGAACGGCACACCGGTGGGGCGTTGAAGCGCGCTGGGTGTCGTCATGAGGCCAGCCCCGCCTCGCGCAGGTGGCCGACGAGCGCCTCGACGTCCCGCTGGGCCTGCGCCCGGTCGATATCGAACTCGCGGACCAAGGCGGCGGCCGCGTCGGCCTCCTCGCCGCCGTCCAGCAGGGTGCGGACCACGAGAGTGGCGGTCGGATTCAACTCCCAGTAGGTACCGGCCCGTTCGTCCAGCAGGACGGTGCCGTAGTCGGTCTCGGCCGTGGAGACATGTGCGTCGAACCGCAAGGGCATGCGCTCGCCTTTCTGACGCGGTGGGGGTTCTCAAGGGGTGCGGGCACGGCTGCGGGACAGCCCCCGCAGCCACACCTCGGCGGCGATCGTGGAGTAGAGGATGGCGTCGGACAGACCGGGCGAGGCGGGCCGCTGGGCGAGCCGGCGCAGCTCGGCGCCGTCCACCAGACCGAGCCCGGCCAGCCGGGAGTCCTCCCACAGCGCCAGCAGGTCGGCGCGGTGGGCGCGCAGCCCGTCGGAGGCGTCCATGGAGGCCGTGGCCTTGGTGGTGCGGCGCAGGCATTCCTCGGGCACCAGGCCGCTCATCGCGGCGGTCAGCACCGGCTTGTACGCCCACGGTGTGACGCGCTCGCCGGGGCGTACGGCCAGACACGCCTCGATGACGCGGTCGTCGAGGAAGGGGGAGGCCATCGGCAGACCGGCGCGGGCCGCCATCCGGTCCCACTGGCGGATGACGCGCGTGGTCGAGCGGATTTGTTCCAGATCCGCGTGCATCCCCCGGTCCGGATGCAGCGGTGCCGCCGTCGCCGCGGCGTCGAGCAGGGCCCGGCGCGCCAGCCGCTCGGCGTCGGCGGTCACCCAGCCGAACAGCCGCGGTGCCCTGCCCCAGCCGAGCCCGGTGGCGACGGAGGAGGGCGACGGGTCGCGCAGCGTGCCCGCGGCGTCGGCGAGCCACCTGCCGTACGACCGCGAGTCCGCGAGGGCGCGGACCGTGCCGCCGAGCGGCCACTGCCACAGGGCCCGGAACCCGCGCAGCTGCCGCACGGCGAACAGCGGGCGGGTGCGCAGCAGCCGGTGGTAGTAGGCCTCGGAGCACCAGGCCACGTGGTCGCCGCCGATGCCGGTCAGGTGTACCCGGCTGCCGCGCGCGGCGAGGTCGGGCAGGTGGTGCAGGACGCGGGAGCGGTCCATGACGCCGATGGTGGGCTCGTCGAGGAGGTCGTCGATGCCGAGCAGGTCGTCGTAGACCAGCGGTGAGGCGTCCGGGTCCCAGATGACGTGCTCGACGTCCGGGAGGTGCTCCGCGGCCCGTTCCGCCCACTGCAGATCGGTGTCGGCCGGATCGCGGCCCGGCCAGGTACTGGCCACCACGCGGGCGGGGGAGCGGTCGGCGAGGAAGCAGACGGACGTGGAGTCCAGCCCGCCGGACAGGTCGCAGCTGACCACGCCGCCCTGCCGGGTCCGCGCCTGAACGGCCTCCTCCAGAGCCGCCCGGATCACCGGCGCCGCCTCGGCGAGGGACCGGACCGGCTCCGGCGGTGTCCACCAGCGGGTGTGCCGTACGGAGCGCCCGTCCGCGGCGACGATCACGGCGTCCTGCGGGGGCACGGCGGTGACCGGGCGCCACAGGGAGGTCTCGTACAGGGGGTACGGGGTCGGCCACAGCAGCCGGACGGCCAGCTCCTGAGGGTCGGGTTCGAGGCCGAGGGCGGCGGCCAGCGTGTCGGCGCGGGTGGCGGCCACCCGTATGCCGTCGATCTCCGCGTGGAAGACCAGCCGCAGACCCGAGGCGGTGCCCTGCACCCGGACCTGTCCGTCGAGGGCGGCGACGAGGTGGAAGCTGCCGGGCAGGGAGCGGGCCAGTGCGTCGAGCTCCGCGACGTCCCTCAGCCGTGCGGCCCTTCGCCGCAGTTCGCCCGCGTCGACCGGGCAGCAGCCGACGACGGCGAGGGCTGTGGCTCCGGCGCTCGCCGTGACGAGCTCCCCGTCGTGCCAGCGGCCGACCAGCCAGGGCCGGCCCGACGCGTGGGTGAGGGTGCGGAGACCGGGCCGGGCGAAGGAGCGGGCCACGGCGGCCGCGTCCGCACGGTCGGTGAAGACCGCGAAGTCCGCGTCGCCGGGGCCCGTCCCCGCACTTTCGTGCAGTTCAGTCATGACGTCGGGTCAGCGCCGTCGCCCGTCAGTTCTTGCTCAGGATCAGCCGGTCGTTGCCGGAGCTTCCCAGGAGCCCCGTCTCCTTGCGGAACGTGCCGAGCCGGACGAGCGTCGGTGCTTCGTATGCCTTCTTCATGACTACTCCTCACTGCGGGTGTGGTCCCACTCCCCGGATGGAGAACGGGCGCAGCACCCAGCTAGCTGCGGAACGTGAGGGTGGGGCAAGGCGCGGCACGAAAGTGTGACGGTATGAAAAGGCAGATGACTCCGGCCTGGTGTCGGCGCACATGTGCCTGGCATGAGGTGCTGCTTCTGTCGAGGTTTGCCGTGCGCATGTGCGAAGAAACGTTCCCAAGTGTGACCTCTCCGTGGTCGCGCGTGCCGTGCACGAACACCGGTGAGGGGAGCCGCCGGGGCGCATGGCGCAGCCGTCGGCGTGCACCACGCACGCAGGGTGCAGAGCGCGGCGGGCGGTGTGGTCAGAGGGCTTCCCGGGCGGTGAGAATGCGCGGTCCCGCCTCCGTGATCGCCACCGTGTGCTCCACGTGCGCCGCCCGGGAGCCGTCGTTGGTGCGCAGGGTCCAGCCGTCCGGGGCGGCGTGGTAGCCGTCCTCGCCGCTCGCGATGAGCATCGGTTCGATGGCGAGGACCAGGCCGTGCCGCAGTGGCATGCCCCGGCCCGGCCGGCCCTCGTTCGGCACCGACGGATCCTCGTGCATCTTGCGGCCGATGCCGTGCCCTCCGAAACCGTCCGGGATGCCGTACCCGGCGGCCCGGCACACCGAGCCGATCGCGTGCGCGATGTCGCCGAGGCGATTGCCGACCACGGCCGCCTCGATGCCGGCCGCCAGCGCCCGTTCCGCCGTCTCGACCAGGCGTACGTCGGCGGGTCGCGCCCTGCCGACCGTGAAGCTGATCGCCGAGTCGCCCGCCCAGCCGCCCAGTTCGGCGCCGCAGTCGATGGAGACGAGGTCGCCGTCGCGCAGGCGATAACCGGTCGGGATGCCGTGCACGATCGCGTCGTTCACCGAGGCGCAGATGACGGCGGGGAAGGGAACGGGGGCGAAGGAGGGCCGGTAGCCGAGGAAGGGGGAGGCCGCGCCCGCCGCCTTCAGCACCTCACGCGCCACCTCGTCCAGCTCCAGCAGGGAAACCCCCACGTCGGCCGCCTTGCGTACGGCCGTGAGGGCCTGGCCGACGACCTGCCCGGCCGCATACATCTCATCGATCGACGTGTCCGTCTTCAGTTCCACCATGCCAATTACTATACCGGTATTTGAATAGGGGGCGGTCGGGGGGATGCGGTATTAGAATGGGCGCCATGGTGCGCACTCCTCTCACCCCCGAAGAGCGTGAACGCGGCGAGCGGCTCGGCCGGCTGCTCCGCGAGGCGCGTGGCGGCCGCAGCATGGTCGAGGTCGCGGCGAGCGCCGGCATCTCGGCCGAGACGCTGCGCAAGATCGAGACCGGCCGGGCGCCGACCCCCGCCTTCTTCACGGTGGCCGCACTGGCACACGCCCTGGGTCTGTCGATGGACGAACTCGCCGGGCGCTGCACTCCTGTTGTCGAGGTCGCCGCCTGACGGGCACGCACGTCACGTTCCGGCAGGTGCGGCGTACTCTGCGGCCATTCGGAAAACTTCCCGTAGCGCGTTCGTAACATGGCTGGTGTTGCCTAGCGGACCGGAGTACTCCGGTCTGGCGGGAGTTGGGCGATGTCAGTGGATCAACTCCCGGCTCGCGTACGGGAGTTCGTGAACTACCTGGACGGCCTTCTGGCGCGCCTGGATCAGGGCGGCGGCTGGTGCGGGGTGTTCTGGCAGCGCGACCCCGAGGGCATGCAGGCCTGCCTCGACGGACGGGAAGTGCCGCCCTGGGACGTGGTGGAGTCACTCCTGCACGACCTCGCCGGCCAGTACGGCCCCGGCGGCGCCGGCCCCGAGGCGGAGCGCGCCCGCGCCCTGCACGCTGCGGCCCTCGCCGCGTACGACTCCCGGCCCGGCGGCCACGACGCCCTCGGCGACCGGCTCGACGTCATGCTCCGCGAGCAGCGGTACGCCGCCGAACGGCAGGTGGAGCTGGGCCGATCGCTCGCCGCCGCCACCAGCCAGGAGGAGGCCGACACCATCCGTCTCGACCTCGCCTGGGCCCGCGACGACCACGAACGCGCCACCGCCCGGTGCGCCGAAATACGCGCCCGGATGGCCGACCTGGACCGCCGGGCGGCGAGCGAACGGGGTCAGGCGATACGGCGGGACCGGGTGGGGGAGGGGTCCGTGTTCCGCGTCGACGCCGGGGTCGAGGGCGGGAGGTTGCGGGACGACGGGTTCGGGGACCTCGGGTCCGAGGACGTCGCGTCCGGGGCGGGCCGTAGGCAGTCGGGCGCGGCCGGCTCTCCCGGCGGATTCCCGGGTATGCCGCATCAGCGCGACGCGCGGTCGACGGCCCCGGTGGCGGGCCCGTCCGAAGGGCGGGGGGCAGCCTCTGCCGGGGCGCCCGCAGACCGGCACGAGGGGCGCCGAGCCGCCACCTCGGCCGCCGAAGCAGCCCAGTGGCGCGCAGCGCGGCGGCGCTCCGGTGCCGCGCCGGTGGAGGGTCACGGCTCCTTCCAGGGGCGGCCCGCGGACCCCTATGCGCCCGGAGGCATCGCCGAGCCGTCCGACTGGCCGGACACGCAGGGGGCGGGCATCGACACCGACCGCCCCGCCGCACGTCCCACGGCCCGAACCGCCCCCTTCGGCGCCGCCGCGGCGTCCGACTGGCCGGAAGAACATCACTCCGCCGACTCGACGCCCGAAGACCACCCGCAGGCCCCCTCGATCACCCCCGACCCCGACCCCGCCCCCAAGCAGCGCAAGCGCCGCCGAGGCAGCGCCCGCTTCGCCGGGATGGTCGAGGAGGAGGCGGCCCCCGTCGTCGTACCGCCGGCCGCCGAACCCGCCCTCCCCGCTCGGCCCGCCACCACCGGCCGTAGGCCACGCGGGGCCCGGTTCGCCGGGGCCGCCGCCGAGAGGGCCGTGCACACGTCGCCGCAGCCGCAGGCCGAGACGATGGACCCGGCGGACCGGCGGGAGGTCGTCGGGACCGTGGAGACCCTGGTGCGGCTGCGTGGTGAGGGGCGCACCGGTGAGGCGCATGTGCTGCTCGTGGAGGCCGCGTACTGGCCCGCCGTACGCTTCCCCCTGCTCGCCGCCGAGATGCAGCGCGCCGGACTCGGCGCCGACTGGGCGACCCTGCTCTGGGAGGCCGCCTCGCTGCCCGCAGAGCGGCTCGTGGCCGCGGCCGACGCGCTGACCGGGGCCGGGCGTGCCGACGACGGGGAGCAGATCCTGCGGCAGGGCGTGGCGCGGCCCGCGCACGAGATCGGGCAGGCCGTGGTGGGGCTGCTCGGCGGGGGGCGGCACCGTGAGGTCCGGGCGCTGCTCGACGCGTACGTCCGCGTCCGTACCCCGGAGGAGGCCGCCCGCAGCGCCGAGCCCGACCCGAAGACGCTCGTACCGCTGCTGGTGGAGGCCGCCCGGGGTGTGTCGGACGAGCGCCACTGGGATCTCGTCCACGCCCTGCGGGTGGCGGGCTTCACGGCCTGAGACCGTCCGCCGCACCGGCCCCGCCCGCCTCATCCGTCCCCCACTGGAGTGTGAAACGTGATCGACTCAGCGGGTTAACGACGATGGTCTTGGCAAGGCTGTTCCGGGGGCTTACTTTCAAGCCTCTACGGCCACCTCTACGGGCGTAGAGGCTCTGACGTCCCGTCGAAGGAGCAGCTCATGGCCAACGTCGTACGTGCCGCTCTGGTCCAGGCCACCTGGACCGGCGACACCGAGTCCATGGTGGCGAAACACGAGGAGCACGCCCGCGAGGCGGCCCGGCAGGGCGCCAAGATCATCGGGTTTCAGGAAGTCTTCAACGCTCCCTACTTCTGTCAGGTCCAGGAACCGGAGCACTACCGCTGGGCCGAGCCGGTACCCGACGGGCCGACCGTGCGTCGTATGCAGGAGCTCGCCCGCGAGACGGGCATGGTGGTCGTCGTCCCCGTCTTCGAGGTCGAGCAGTCCGGCTTCTACTACAACACCGCGGCCGTGATCGACGCCGACGGCACCTTCCTCGGCAAGTACCGCAAGCACCACATCCCGCAGGTCAAGGGCTTCTGGGAGAAGTACTACTTCAAGCCCGGCAACATCGGCTGGCCCGTCTTCGACACCGCCGTCGGCAAGGTCGGCGTCTACATCTGCTACGACCGCCACTTCCCGGAGGGCTGGCGCCAACTCGGGCTCAACGGCGCCCAGTTGGTGTACAACCCGTCGGCCACCTCGCGCGGCCTGTCCGCGTACCTGTGGCAGCTGGAGCAGCCCGCGGCGGCCGTCGCCAACGAGTACTTCGTCGCCGCGATCAACCGCGTCGGGCAGGAGCCGTACGGGGACAACGACTTCTACGGGACGTCGTACTTCGTCGACCCGCGCGGCCAGTTCGTCGGTGAGGTCGCCAGTGACAAGGGTGAGGAACTCGTCGTCCGGGACCTCGACTTCGACCTGATCGAAGAGGTACGGCAGCAGTGGGCCTTCTATCGTGACCGCCGACCCGACGCCTACGAAGGACTGGTGCAGCCGTGACCAAGGACCTGCTGGGACGCCACCGTGCCGTCATGCCGGACTGGCTCGCCCTCTACTACGAGGAGCCGCTGGAGATCACCCACGGCGAGGGCCGCCACGTGTGGGACTCCGAGGGCAACCGGTACCTCGACTTCTTCGGCGGCATCCTGACGACGATGACCGCGCACGCGCTGCCCGAGGTGACGAAGGCGGTGAGCGAACAGGCCGGGCGGATCATCCACTCCTCGACCCTGTACCTCAACCGGCCCATGCTCGAACTCGCCGAGCGCATCGCCCACTTGAGCGGCATCCCGGACGCCCGCGTCTTCTTCACCACCTCCGGCACCGAGGCCAACGACACCGCCCTGCTGCTCGCGACGACCTACCGACAGAGCAACACGATCCTCGCGATGCGCAACAGTTACCACGGCCGCTCGTTCAGCGCGGTCGGCATCACCGGCAACCGCGGCTGGTCACCGACCTCGCTGTCGCCGCTGCAGACGCTGTACGTCCACGGCGGGGTGCGCACGCGTGGGCCGTACGCCGGACTGAGCGACGACGACTTCATCGCGGCCTGTGTCGACGACCTGGTGGACATCCTCGGCCACACCCGTCCGCCCGCGGCCCTCATCGCCGAGCCCATCCAGGGCGTCGGCGGCTTCACCTCGGGTCCTGACGGGCTGTACGCCGCGTTCCGCGAGGTGCTCGCCGAGCGCGGCATCCTGTGGATCGCCGACGAGGTGCAGACCGGCTGGGGCCGCACCGGCGACCACTTCTGGGGCTGGCAGGCACACGGGCAGAACGGCCCGCCGGACATCCTCACCTTCGCCAAGGGCATCGGCAACGGCATGTCCATCGGCGGAGTCGTCGCCCGCGCCGAGATCATGAACTGCCTGGACGCCAACAGCATCTCCACCTTCGGCGGCACCCAGATCACCATGGCGGCCGGCCTCGCCAACCTCAACTACCTGCTGGAACACGACCTCCAGGGCAACGCCCGGCGGGTCGGCGGACTGCTCGTCGAGCGGCTGAGGGCCGTCGCGGCGCAGGTCCCGCACGTACGCGAGGTGCGCGGCCGGGGTCTGATGCTGGGCATCGAGATCACCAGGCCCGGTACGGACGAGGCCGACCCGAACGCGGCGTCGGCCGTGCTGGAAGCGGCCCGCGAGGGCGGCCTCCTCATCGGCAAGGGCGGCGGCCACAACACCACGTCGCTGCGCGTCGCCCCGCCCCTGTCCCTCACCGTCGCGGAGGCCGAGGAAGGCGCCGAGATCCTGGAGAGCGCTCTGAGGAGCATCTGAACCGGCTGAGCAAGGGAACCACCATGACCACCACCTCGGAGACCTGGGAGCGCCTCGAACCGGTCCTGTCCGTCCGACAGGTCCTCACCCTGGAACGGGTGCTGGCCGGAGAGCCCGAGGTGGTGGCCGGTGCCGGTCAGCTCGACCGTCCGGTGCGCTGGGTGCATGTCGCCGAGGCGCCGGACGTCGGCGTGATGCTCAGCGGCGGCGAGATGGTGCTGACCACCGGGGTGCTGCTCGCCGGGGACGAGGGCAAGCAGGCCGAGTACATCCAATCCCTGCACCGGGCGGAGGCCGCGGCCGTCGTACTGGGCCTGGGCCGGGCGTTTCCCGCCCCGCCGGACGTGATGCGCCGGGCGGCCGAGCGGTGCGGGCTGCCCATGGTCGTCCTGCACCGTCCCTTCCCTTTCGCCGAGCTGACCGAGGAGGTGCAGTCCCGGCTCGTCCGGCGGAAGTTCGCGGCCGTCAGCCTCTCGGAGGCCGTACGGACCGCGCTCACCGGACTCATCACCGCGGGCGCCCCGCTCCAACGGCTCCTCGACGAGGTCGCCACGCACAGCGCCTGTCCCGTCGTCGTCACCAACCTCGCCCACCGCGTCCTCGCCACGGCGGGGGAGCGCTCCGCGGTGGACGACGTGCTGCGCGACTGGGAGCGCATCTCCCGTCAGGCCGGCGGCAGCGAGGGCGACGGCTGGATCCGCGCCGAACTGGGCGGACGCGGCGAGCGGTGGGGCCAGATCGTGCTGTGCGGGCACCGCGGCGACACCGCCACCGGACGGCTCCTCGCCGAACGCGCCGCCGAGGCCCTCGTCCTGCACCGCATGCTCGGCGGCAACTCCGCGCACACCTGGGAGGAGCAGTCCGCGCAGAGCCTGCTGACCGACCTCGTCAGCGGGGTCGTACCGGCGCGGCAGCTGCTGCCACGCGCGCGTGCCGCCGGGCTGCCGGTCAACCGGCGCACCTTCGTGCCGCTGGTCGTACGGGACGTCGAGCCCGCCCAACTCGACCGGGCGATACGGATGTTGGGGCTGCCCGGGCTCGTCGCCGAGCTGGCGGACGGTGCCGTCGCGGTCCTGCTGAGTCTCGCCCGGGACCAGGACGCCTCGGTGCTGACGGCCAACTTCGCGGCGCGGGTGCGCTCGGAGGCGGTACGGACCGTGGTGGCCGCGGCCGACCCCCGTACCGCCTGGGACGACCTGCCGGCGGGCCTGCGTGAGGCGCAGCACGTCGCGGACGCGGTGGCGGACACCCCGGCCGCTCTCGACCTGCCGACCGTCGTACGTCTCAAGGACGTCCATCTGCGCGGCCTGGTCCGGCTGTTGCGCGACGATCCGCACGTCCAGTCGTTCGCGGAGCGGGAGCTGGACGGGCTGCTGTGCGGGTCCGGCGACGACCTGCTCGCCGTGCTGCGGACGTATCTCGCCACCGGCCGCAACAAGTCGCGTACGGCCCAGCTCCACCACGTCTCCCGGCCCGCCCTGTACCGGCGCCTGGAGGCGATACAGACACGGCTGGGCGTGGACCTCGACGACTTCGAGCAGGCCGCCTCGGTGCACATCGCGCTCCTCGCGCACGATGCGCAACAGGGGTGAAACATGCGACGACCTGGGAAAACGGCGGTGAAACATGGGCCCACGGCAGGGTGACACCGTGGCACGCCGCACGCCCGCAGACGTGACACCGTGCAACTCAAAGCCCGCTTGTCGACTTCCTAGCCTTCTCGCACACCGAGCGACCGGAGGTCCCGATGAGCAGAGTGATCCGTGCCGCCCTCTTCCAGACCGCCTGGACCGGCGACAAGGAATCGATGATCCAGGTACACGAGCAGGCGGCCCGCGACGCGGCCGCGCAGGGTGCTCAGGTCCTGTGCTTCCAGGAGCTGTTCTACGGACCGTACTTCTGCCAGGTCCAGGACAAGGCGTTCTACGAGTACGCCGAGGCGATTCCGGACGGGCCGATCGTCCAGCGATTCCAGGCGCTCGCCAAGGAGTTGGGCATCGTCCTGATCCTGCCGATGTACGAGGAGGAGCAGCCCGGCGTCCTCTACAACACGGCCGCCGTGATCGACGCGGACGGCTCGTACCTCGGCAAGTACCGCAAGCACCACATTCCCCAAGTACCGGGATTCTGGGAGAAGTTCTACTTCCGCCCGGGCAACCTCGGCTGGCCCGTCTTCGACACCAAGGTCGGGAAGATCGGCGTCTACATCTGCTACGACCGGCACTTCCCGGAGGGCTGGCGGGCGCTGGGGCTCGCGGGCGCGGAGATCGTGTTCAACCCGTCGGCCACCTCGCGAGGGCTGTCCGCCTACCTGTGGCAGCTGGAGCAGCCGGCGGCCGCGGTCGCCAACGAGTACTTCGTCGGCGCGATCAACCGGGTCGGCATCGAGGAACTGGGCGACAACGACTTCTACGGGACGACGTACTTCGTCGACCCGGAGGCCCAGTTCGTGGGCGAGGTGGCCGGCGACAAGGAGACCGAACTCGTCGTCCGCGACCTGGACATGGCCAAGCTGCGCGAGGTCCGCGACCGCTGGCAGTTCTACCGCGACCGCCGTCCGGACGCGTACCCCCCGCTGACCGCACCCTGACCGCATCATCCACCCTGGCAGGAGAGGGATCATGAGCAGCCGTACCGTCATCCGCGGTGGTCTCGTCATCACCGCGTCCGACGAGATCCACGCCGACGTGCTGATCGAGGACGGCCGCATCGCGGCCCTCGCCGCCTCCGGCACGCCGGCAGCCGAATCGTTCACTGCCGATCGGGTCATCGACGCCACCGGGAAGTACGTCATCCCCGGTGGCGTCGACGCCCACACCCACATGGAGCTGCCGTTCGGCGGCACCTTCGCCTCCGACACCTTCGAGACCGGCACCCGGGCCGCCGCCTGGGGCGGTACGACCACGATCATCGACTTCGCCGTGCAGAGCGTGGGCCACTCGCTGCGCGAGGGCCTGGACGCCTGGCACGCCAAGGCCGAGGGCAACTGCGCCATCGACTACGGCTTCCACATGATCGTCTCCGATGTGAACCAGGAGACGCTCAAGGAGATGGACCTGCTGGTCGAGGAGGGCGTGACCAGCTTCAAGCAGTTCATGGCCTACCCGGGCGTCTTCTACTCCGACGACGGCCAGATCCTGCGCGCCATGCAGCGCTCCGCCGAGAACGGCGGCCTGATCATGATGCACGCCGAGAACGGCATCGCGATCGACGTGCTGGTCGAACAGGCGCTGGCGCGGGGGGAGACCGACCCCCGCTACCACGGGGAGGTGCGCAAGGCCCTGTTGGAAGCCGAGGCCACCCACCGTGCCATCAAGCTGGCCCAGGTGGCCGGGGCGCCCTTGTACGTCGTCCACGTCTCGGCGATGGAGGCGGTCGCCGAGCTGGCCAGGGCGCGCGACGAGGGCCTCAACGTCTTCGGCGAGACCTGCCCCCAGTACCTGTTCCTGTCCACCGACAACCTCGCCGAGCCCGACTTCGAGGGTTCCAAGTACGTGTGCAGCACGCCCCTTCGCCCGAAGGAGCACCAGGCCAAGCTGTGGCAAGGGCTGCGGACGAACGACCTGCAGGTCGTCTCCACCGACCACTGCCCCTTCTGCTTCGTCGGCCAGAAGGAGCTGGGGCGCGGGGACTTCTCGAAGATCCCCAACGGCCTCCCCGGCGTCGAGAACCGCATGGACCTGCTCCACCAGGCCGTCGTCGACGGCCACATCTCGCGCCGCCGCTGGATCGAGATCGCCTGCGCGACGCCGGCCCGGATGTTCGGCATGTACCCGAAGAAGGGGACCATCGCGCCGGGCGCCGACGCCGACATCGTCATCTACGACCCGCAGGCCGAGCAGGTCATGTCCGCCGTCACGCACCACATGAACGTCGACTACTCGGCGTACGAGGGCAAGCGCACCACCGGCCGGGTCGAGACGGTCCTCTCGCGCGGCGAACTCGTCATCACCGAGCGGGAGTACACCGGGCACGCCGGGCACGGCGTCTACACCCCCCGCTCCACCTGTCAGTACCTCAACTAGGAGCGGAGCTCATGGACTTCGGACTCGTTCTGCAGACCGACCCGCCGGCCTCGCGGGTCGTCAGCCTGATGAAGCGCGCCGAGCGCAGCGGCTTCACCTACGGCTGGACCTTCGACTCCGCCGTGCTGTGGCAGGAGCCGTTCGTGATCTACAGCCAGATCCTCGCGAACACGGAGAAGCTGAAGGTCGGCACGATGGTGACCAACCCGGGCACCCGCACCTGGGAGGTCACCGCCTCCACGTTCGCCACCCTCAACGACATGTTCGGCAACCGCACGGTCTGCGGCATCGGCCGCGGCGACTCGGCGATGCGTGTCGCGGGCCGCAAGCCCAACACGCTCGCCCGTATCAGCGACGCCATGAAGGTCATCCGGGCGCTGGGCCGCGGCGACGAGGCCGACCTCGGCGGCGGCACGGTCGTCAGGTTCCCGTGGATCAAGGAGGGCGCCGAACTCCCCGTATGGATGGCGGCGTACGGGCCCAAGGCCCTGAAGATGACCGGTGAGGAGGCCGACGGGTTCATCCTGCAGCTCGCCGACCTCTATCTGACCGAGTACATGGTCAAGGCGGTGAAGGACGCGGCGATCGCGGCCGGCCGTGACCCCGACGACGTCAAGATCTGCGTCGCGGCTCCCGCCTACGTCACCGAGGACGACTCGCCCGAGGCGCTCGCCCACGCGCGCGAGCAGTGCCGCTGGTTCGGCGGGATGGTCGGCAACCACGTCGCCGACCTGGTCGCCAAGTACGGGGAGCACTCCGCCGCCGTACCCGACGAACTCACCGACTACATCAAGGCGCGTGAGGGGTACGACTACTCCCACCACGGGCGCGCCGACAACCCGGACACCCAGTTCGTGCCCGACGAGATCGTCGACCGGTTCTGCCTCATCGGACCGGTCGAGAAGCACATCGAGAAGCTGAACGCGCTGAGTGAGCTGGGCGTCGACCAGTTCGCCGTCTACGACATGCACGACGCGCAGGAAGCCGTCATCGACGCGTACGGCTCGAAGGTCATCCCCGCGGTCAACTCCTGACCCCCGTCCACGAGTTCACGCACGTCAACACGGCAACACCGCTCCACCCGACCCCCCACCTTGTCTCCCTCCCCGCGGTCCCGGCCCCTCCCCGCCACCGCCCCGGGGAGGGGCCCAAGGCCCCCGCACGGCCTTTCCCGTCCCGCCCTGATCGATTGGCCTGCCCATGACCGACACAGTCCCCACGGGGTCACCGATATCCCAGTCCGCCGACCCCGGCGGACGCATCGAACTCGCCCCCGAGGCGTTCCCCGCCGACAGCCCCTTCGCCAACGAGGATCTGCGTCCCGTCCCGGTCGCCGAGCGCAAGTGGACGACGTACAACTTCGCGGCCCTGTGGATCTCCATGGCCCACTGCATCCCGAGCTGGACCCTGGCCTCCGGCCTGGTCGCGCTCGGCATGGACTGGAAGCAGGCCGTCTTCACCAT
Organism: Streptomyces sp. SD31; assembly: GCF_052068475.1. NCBI lineage: Bacteria > Bacillati > Actinomycetota > Actinomycetes > Kitasatosporales > Streptomycetaceae > Streptomyces > Streptomyces sp. SD31. Next base: position 73,079 of record NZ_JBQHCX010000004.1, read on the forward strand.
CGCGCTGGCCAACGTCATCGTGCTGCTGCCGATGCTCGCCACCGGGCATGCAGGACCCAAGTACGGCATACCGTTCCCGGTGCTGGCGCGGGCCTCCTTCGGGCTGCGCGGGGCCAACATCCCGGCGCTGATCCGGGCGGCCGTGGCCTGTGGCTGGTTCGGCATCCAGACCTGGATCGGCGGCAGCGGTATCTTCGCCCTCGGCTCCAAGCTCACCGGCGGCGGATGGGAGAACGCGAGCAAGATCGCGGGCAACCCCTGGCCGCTGTGGCTGTGTTTCCTCCTCTTCTGGGCCGCGCAGATCGCCATCATCTACCGCGGCATGGACTTCCTGCGGCACTTCGAGAACTGGGCCGCGCCCTTCGTGATCGTCGGTGCCTTCGTGCTGCTGATCTGGATCGCGGTCAAGGCGGACGGCTTCGGCGCGCTGCTCGACCAGCCCTCGAAGCTGGGCTGGGGGCCCGACTTCTGGCCGGTCTTCTTCCCGTCCCTCATGGGAATGATCGGCTTTTGGGCTACTTTGTCCCTCAATATCCCTGACTTCACCCGCTTCGGCGCCAGCCAGAAGGCGCAGACCTGGGGCCAGTCCCTCGGCCTGCCCACCACGATGACCCTCTTCGCGGTCCTCGCCGTGCTGGTCACCTCCGGCTCCGAGGTGGTCTACGGCGAGGCGATCTGGGATCCGGTCACCCTCGCCGCCAAGACGGACAGCGCCTTCGGTCTGCTCTTCGCCCTCATCGTCGTCCTGGTCGCCACGATCTCGGTGAACATCGCGGCGAACGTGGTCTCCCCGGCGTACGACCTGGCGAACCTGGCGCCGAAGCTCATCAACTTCCGTACGGGCGCGCTGATCACCGGTGTCATCGGCGTGCTGATCTTCCCGTGGAAGCTGATCTCCACCCCGGAGTTCTACATCTTCACCTGGCTCGGCGTGGTCGGCGGCCTGCTCGGCACGGTCGCGGGCATCCTGATCGCCGACTACTGGATCGTCCGCCGCACGGTCCTGCACCTCGCGGACCTGTACACACCCGGCGGACGCTACTGGTACTCGTCCGGCTGGAACTGGCGCGCCATCGTCGCCTTCCTGGTCGGCGGCGTTCTCGCGGTAGGCGGCTCGTACTCGGGCGTCGGCGCCGACGGCGCGAAGACCGGACCGTTCCCGGTGGACGGACTGATCCCGTTCCTCAAGCCGCTCGCCGACTACGGCTGGGCGGTGGGCCTGGGCGCCTCGCTGGTGCTGTACGTGGTGCTGATGGCCGGACACAAGGAACGCGTCGAGGCCTGAACCCACCGTGAAAGGAAGCTTGGAGGACGGTCAGCTCTTCTGGCCGTCCTCCAGTGCGGCCACCGCCTCCTTGGCCGCCTTGATGGCGCCCTTGTTGATCTCGTCCGTGCTGGGCGCCTTCTTCGACTCGAAGTCGCTTCCGCTGTAGGTGACGGAGACCAGCGCGTTGGACGCGCGGATCATCACCACGCCCTCACGGGTCTGCTGCTTGTCCTCGGTGGTGAGGTTCACGACGGAGTACCCCGAGTCGCCGACGCCGGGGACGGCGCCGCCGCCGCTCTTGTTCGCGACGCGCTCCTTGTAGGACTTCTCCGCCGCGTCGTCCGACGCCGTGATCTCGAAGGACACGTCCAGCCACCGGTAGTCGTAGCCCTTGAGCGCATTCCACGAGCACGTACGGCGCAGCTTCGAGTCCGTCGACGGGATCTCCTTGCCGGCCGTCTTGGCGCCCGGCACGAGCGACTTGACCGTTTTCGTACTCAGGCTGTCGCACGGCGCGGGAGCGGAGGCGTACGTCTTCGACACCGCCGCCGTCGCGGGGGCCGAGGGCGCATCGTCGCCGCTCTTCTGCGTCGCCGGCGCGTCGGCGGCCTGCGTCGCGGGTCCGGACGACAGTGTCCAGCCCGCCACGGCGAGCACGACGACGGGCGACAGACGCGCGGTGAGAGCGAGCGGCAAGGGAAGAGAACGCACGGCGCACTTTTCGTGGGGGACGGTGCGGAGGGAGTCCGCACTGCGGACGGGACGCCAGTGTCACATGACTCCCTGTGAGGCGGAAGTGCCAACTCGCTCCGTGCTGACGCTGTTACGGGACGGTCGTAATTACGTGGCGCCCTGGGTGAGTTACATAGGTTGCCGCATGATTTGGGTAGAAAGTGAGCTTTCGATGCGGTCCACGGCCACGAAGGCGCCGTACGCGACGAGATGCACCAGGCAGTGGTCGGTGTGCCCCGGCCGGCGCCAGGCCGCCACGTCCTCGTCCGTGATGCGGTACGGCGCGAGGGCGGCCAGCAGGGCAAGGCGCGCCGCCGGTCGCTCCCGGCGGTCCGGGAACCCGGCCAGGGTGAGCGGCGGATGTGTTCCGTCCCAGTCCTGGAGGGTTTGCTCCACGATGTGGTGGTCGTCGGTGTCGAGCAGGCCCGCGCCCCTCATCGCCGCCCTGAGCAGCGCCGCGTACGCGAGGCCGACGGGTGTGCCGCCCGCCCATGCGGGTGCCTCGCCGGGGTCGACGTGGTCGAGCAGGGCGAGGGCGGTGCCGGGCCGGGCGGGGCGGCGCACGGTCCGGGCGAGCGTACGGCCGGCGAGGCTGCGTACCGCCCGGAAGCGCTGGGCGCCCGCGGGGAGCAGGTTCTCGGTCAGCAGGGCCGACGCGATCCGGTTGATGAAGTGGAAGGTGAGCGCGGTGCCGAGATAGGCGGGGGCGTGCTCGCGTGGGAAGGGGTACGGCGCCAGGGTGGCGCCGGGCACGCGCGTGTGCTGACCCCAGGCGAGCAGGCGTGCGTGCTCCTCGTGGTGCGGCCGCTCCCCGCGGGCCAGGCGCTCGGCGAGCGCGTGGTCGCCAGTGGCGTGCAGCAGCACGGTGTGCGCGTCCACGCAGAACGGGCACTTGTTGGCGAGCGACACCCCGAGGGCCACCAGCTCCTTGCCGGTCCGGCTGCCGGCCCCGGCGATGAGCGACTCGCGCATCAACGCCCAGGTGGGGGCGAGGAGTTCGGGTGCGGAGGACAGCACCGCGAAGGTGACGGGCTCGGCGATGCCGAAGTCCAGGGCGATCTGGGCGTACACCTCGGCGACGGTGCCGGTGGCCGACTTCGCCGGGAGGGGTTCGGTGTATCGGAAGGGTGTGGGCATGGGCATCAGCGTGCGCCGCGGAGGCCGTCCGGGTCGTCGTACCGCCGAAGGCAGTCGGCGCTGCGACGGCGGGGCGGGCGGGTGCCCGGCCCTACTCCCCGGGGAGTAGTCGCAGAGCCGTCCACAGGGCTGACGTCGCTGTCGGTGGGGCCGTCTACTGTGCGTGCATGAGCGGGTATCGGATCACACGCGAGCGGCTCGCCGACCTGACTGTCGCGGTCGTGGTCGGCGTGATCACCGTGCTCGCCGCCGTGGCGGACGACCGCGCGGGGCTCGTGGACTGCGCGCTGATCGGGGCCGGTTCGCTGGCCCTGGCCGCGCATCGCACCGCTCCTCGCGCGGTTCTCGCCGTCGCCACCGGCTGCCTGCTCGCCGAGGTCGTCCACGCAGGACCCGCCGCGGGTCTGGCCATTCCCGTGGTGGGGGCGGCGCACACGGCGTCGCGGACCGGGCACCGGGGGACGGCCGCGGCGGCCGCCGCCGTGTTCCTCGGCGGATATGTGGCGGCGGGCTCGGCGAGTTCGGACGTCACGCGGGAGGCGCTGCTGCTCGCCGGCTGGTTCCTGTGCGCGGTGGTGACGGGCCTGGCCGACCGCAACTGGCAGGCGTATCTGCGCCAGACCGAGCAGCGCGCCCTGGAGGCCGAACGCACCCGGGAGGAGGCGGCGCTGCGCCGAGCGGGCGAGGAACGCCTGCGCATAGCACGGGAGTTGCACGACTCCCTCACTCACAGCATCTCGATCGTCAAGCTCCAGGCGGGCGTCGCCGTGCACCTGGCCCGCAAGCGCGGCGAGGAGGTGCCGCCCGCGCTGCTCGCCATCCAGGAGGCGAGCGGGGAGGCGATGCGCGAGCTGCGCGCCACGCTGGAGGTGCTGCGCACGGACGAGCCCACCGGCACACCCGCGCTGCTCGTGGAGCGGGCGCGGGCGGCGGGCCTCGCCGTCGAGTTGACGGTGACGGGGCAGGAGCGGCCGCTGACGGCGACGGTCGACCGGGCGATGTACCGCATCGTCCAGGAAGCCTTGACGAACGCGGCACGGCACGCGGGCCCGGCGAAGGTGTCCGTGCAACTCATCTACGGCGAGGGCGAGTTGACGATATGCGTCGAGGACGACGGCTCCGCCGACCCGGCCGACCCTCCCACCCCCGGCATCGGTCTGAGCGGCATGCGTGAACGGGTCACGGCCCTCGGCGGCACCTTGCACGCCGCCCCGCGCGCGGAGGGCGGGTTCGCGGTGCGGGTATGGCTACCGCTGGGGGAGGCGGGATGAGGGCGGGGGTGACGACGGCATGACGGACCACGTCATCAGGGTGGCGCTCGTCGACGACCAGGCGCTGATGCGGGCGGGCTTCCGGGCCCTGCTGGACGCCGAGGACGGCATCGAGGTGGTCGGCGAGGCGGCGGACGGGGAGCGGGGCCTGGAGCTGGTCCGCGCCCAGATCCCCGACATCGCGCTGATCGACGTACAGATGCCGGTGATGACGGGCATCGAGGCGACGCGCCGGATCGCCGCGGATCCGGCACTGGCGGCGGTCCGCGTGGTGATCCTGACGAACTACGGCCACGACGAATACGTCTTCGAGGCCCTGCGGGCCGGCGCGAGCGGCTTCCTCCTGAAGGACACCGAACCGGCCGACCTGCTCCAGGCGATCGAGGTGGTGGCACGCGGCGAGGCCCTGCTGTCCCCGTCGGTCACCCGCACCCTGATCGGCGAGTTCGTCTCCCGCCCACCCGACCGGGCCACCGCCCCCGGCCTGGAGTGCCTGACGCGCCGCGAACGCGAGGTCACGGCGTTGGCGGCGCGGGGTCTGACCAACGAGGAGATCGCCGAGCACATGGTGATCAGCCCCTTCACGGCGAAGACCCACATCAGCAGGGCGATGACGAAGCTGGGGGCGCGGGACCGGGCGCAGTTGGTGGTGTTCGCCTATGAGTCGGGGCTGGTGGCAGTGCGGGGTGGGGATCACCGGTCGGAGTGATCCGTCCTGTGAATCGTCCTGGAGTAAGTGTGCGAGGCCGGGGTGCCGCGCCGGTTCCGGCGATCTGGACCTCCCGGGGACGGTGGCCGGCGCGTTCGTGCTGCATCGTCAAGCGAAGGCACTACGCGGAATACGGAGCCCCGCTCTATCTGCTGGTCGATTGGTCGATCGTCAGGAGCGGTCCTGCACGCTCTCCTCCGCTCCCGCGCAACTCGGCTACACCGCCGCTGCGTACGATCGCAAGATCGGCTGCCGTCGAGTGAGGAGTCCGCCCGTGTTCACCACCCGACCCACCCTCCAGGGCACCTTCGGAATGGTGTCCTCCACCCACTGGCTCGCCTCGCAGTCGGCGATGGCCGTGCTGGAGAGCGGCGGCAACGCGTACGACGCGGCCGTGGCCGGCGCGTTCGTGCTGCACGTCGTCGAGCCGCATCTCAACGGGCCGGCCGGTGAGGTGCCGATCCTGCTCGCGCCGGCGGGCGGTGAGGTGCGGGTGCTGTGCGGGCAGGGCGTCGCACCCGCCGGGGCGACGGTCGCGCACTACCGGGGGCTCGGGCTGGAGCTCGTGCCGGGGACGGGGCCGCTCGCCGCCGCCGTACCCGGGGCGTTCGACGCCTGGATGCTGCTGCTGCGGGACCACGGCACCAGGACGCTTGCCGAGGTGCTCGCGTACGCCATCGGGTACGCCGAACACGGCCACGCACCCGTGGAGCGCGTCGGCGAGACCGTCGAGACCGTGCGGGAGCTGTTCGAGACGGAGTGGACCTCGTCGGCCGAGGTGTATCTGCCGGGCGGAGAGGCACCCCGGCCCGGGGAACTGCTGCGCAATCCCGCCCTCGCCGCCACCTGGAAGCGGCTGCTCGACGAGGTCGCCGACGCCGGGGACCGGGTCGCGCAGATCGAGGCCGCGCGGGAGGTGTGGCGCACCGGGTTCATCGCCGAGGCCCTCGTACGGCAGGCCCGGCGGCCCACCATGGACACCAGCGGTGAGCGGCACTCCGGCACCCTCACGGCCGCCGACCTCGCGGGCTGGTCCGCGACCTACGAGGCGCCGGCGACGTACGACTTCCGCGGCTGGACCGTGTGCAAGGCCGGCCCCTGGAGCCAAGGGCCGGTCCTCCTCCAACAGCTCGCGCTGCTCCCGCCCGAGCTGCCGCGGTACGGGTCCGCCGAGTACGTCCATCTGCTGATCGAGGGCTGCAAGCTGGCGATGGCCGACCGGGAGGCCTGGTACGGCGACGCGGCCGAGGTACCGCTCGCCGAGCTGCTGTCGGAGCCGTACAACGGGGCTCGGCGGGAGCTGGTCGGCGAGAAGGCCTCGCACGAGCTGCGGCCCGGCAGCCCGGGTGGACGCGCCCCGCGGCTGTGCGCGCACGCGCGCGTGGTGGCCTTCGACGACCCCGGCTTCGACGTGCTCGGCGTCGGCGAGCCGACCGTCGCCAAGCGCCCGACGTCCCCGGTGCCGGGCGAGCCCGACGTCGCCGCCGACGGGGGCACCCGCGGCGACACCTGCCATCTCGACGTCGTCGACCGCTGGGGCAACATGATCGCGGCCACCCCCAGCGGCGGCTGGCTCCAGTCCAACCCCGTCGTGCCCGAACTGGGCTTCCCGCTCGGCACCCGGCTCCAGATGACCTGGCTGGAGGAGGGCCTGCCGAACTCGCTCACCCCTGGTCGGCGGCCGCGTACGACGCTCACCCCCTCGATCGCCCTGCGCGACGGCGTGCCCGTCATGGCCTTCGGCACGCCCGGCGGGGACCAGCAGGACCAGTGGCAGCTGCACTTCTTCCTGGCCGTGGCGCTGCGCGCTCAGGTCCGCGGCGGCCTCGATCTCCAGGGCGCGATCGACGCCCCGAACTGGCACAACGACAGCTTCCCGGGCTCCTTCTACCCGCGCGGTATGCGGCCGGGCAGCGTCACCGTGGAGTCACGGATGGACGCCGAGGTGGTGGAGGAGCTGCGGTGGCGCGGTCATGAGGTGACCGTGGGTGACGCCTGGTCGGAGGGGCGGCTGTGCGCGGTCGCGAGGGATCCGGAGACCGGGGTCCTGTCGGCGGCGGCGAATCCGCGGGGGATGCAGGGATACGCGGTCGGGCGCTGAGGGTTTGCCTCGGGCGGTGTGGGCGCGATTTGGGCGCTGTGGGCGCCCGTCGGACGGCCGAGGAGCGCCTCTGACCTGCTGATACGTGCCCCTCCTATTCACGCCGATGCCATCCGGCGTCCACCGGGCGGGCGGGGTTTGTCAGTGGGGCGTGCTCTCATGGAGGGGTGATCGAAGACAACGAAACCATCGACGAGTTTCTCGCACAGCACTCGGCCGACGTGGCGGACGCCGTCCGCAAGGCGGCCGCGGCCGAGATCATGCCGCGCTTCCGGCAGCTCGCCGCGCACGAGGTCGACCAGAAGGCCGGACCGCACGACCTGGTGACCGACGCCGACCGGTTCGCCGAGCAGTACCTCACCGAGGCGCTCGCCGCTCTCCTGCCCGGCTCGGTCGTGGTCGGCGAGGAGGCGGTGCACGCCAACCCGGCGTCGTACGACGCGCTCCAGGGCGACGCCCCGGTCTGGATCGTCGACCCCGTCGACGGCACCCGCCAGTTCGTGCACGGAGACTCCGGCTTCTGCACACTGGTCGCGCTCGCACAGCGCGGTGTCCTGCTCGCCTCCTGGACCTACGCCCCCGCCCGTGACCTGCTGGCCACGGCGATACGGGGCCGGGGCGCCTTCCTCGACGGCGAGCGGCTGCACTCCGGCGCGCCGGAACCCGGCCGCGACCTGGAAGTCGCCACGTCCCACCCGGACTACACCACCGACGAGGAGAAGCGCGCCCTGCTCGGCCTGTGGACCGACGGGGTCGCGCCGCGCGCGTGCGGTTCCGCGGGGTTGGAGTATCTCGCCGTCGCCCGGGGCGAGTTGGATGCGACTGCATTCAGCTGGGAGGCCGCCTGGGACCATGCGGCGGGCATTCTCCTGGTCGAGGAGGCGGGCGGCGCCCACCTGACCCGCGCGGGCGAGCCGTTCCGTATCACCGGCGGCAATGTCCTGCCGTTCACGGCGGCCCGGGACGCGGCCACGGCTCGCCGGGTGCGGGAACTGCTGTCGGACGCAGTCTGATCTGGGGGCGGCCCCCGCCGACACGGAGGTCGACCACCTCGAACTCGGCGGGGGTGCCGTCCGCGGGCCACTCGCATTCCGCGCGCAGCAGCACCAGGGCGTCCACGAAGCCGGCGGCGGGCAGACCGACGTCGACGACCACTCCCGTGAGCCCGGGACCCCAGGGCGACACGGTGAACGTCCCCGGCAGGCGCGTCCCGACCGGCAGGGGACCGGTGTCGTGGCGGACGTGGCACCGGCGGAAGGACCGGGCACAGCCCCACGCCACATCGAACTCCCGCGAGTCGACCGACCGGGCGCCCGGCGGCTCCACGACCGGCTCCCGCACCGGCACCCCGTACACGGTCTCGTACAGCCGTACGCCCCACTCCCCGCACACCTGCCGTGTCCGCGCCATCTCAAGCGGTTCGGCGGCCACCACGGGCACCGAATCGGGCCCCCGGAAGGAGATCTGCCGCACCACCCGACCGGCGTCTCCCACCTCGAACCAGTGCCACAGATCGTCCTCGGGCGCAGGGAAACGGAAGCGGCGCGTCACCCGGCGGACTTTACCCACGCCCCTGCGCTGTCAGTGGCCCGGCATATCCTGATCCTTCAAGGCCGTCGGCTGACGAAGGAGTCCGAAGGTGCCGTCGATGCTCGATGCGGTCGTGGTGGGTGCGGGGCCGAACGGGCTGACCGCTGCCGTGGAGCTGGCCCGGCGTGGCTTCTCCGTGGCCGTGTTCGAGGCACGTGACACCGTCGGCGGGGGTGCCCGCACGGAAGAGCTGACCCTGCCCGGCTTCCGGCACGACCCGTGCTCCGCCGCGCACCCCCTGGGCATCAACTCGCCCGTCTTCCGCACCATGCCGCTCGACCGCTACGGCCTCGACTGGCTGCACGCCGAGCTGCCCATGGCGCATCCCTTCACCGACGGCACCGCCGCCGTGCTGTCCCGTTCCGTCGCCGAGACCGCCGCCTCCTTCGGCCCGCGCGACGCGGGGACGTACCGCAGACTGGTCGAGCCGTTCCTGACCAAGTGGGACACCCTGGCCCGCGACTTCATGTCCCTGCCCCTCACCGCGCTGCCACGCGACCCCGTCACCCTCGCCCGGTTCGGCCTCGTCGGGCTGCCGCCGTCCACATGGCTGATGCGCCGCTTCCGCGACGAGCGGGCCAAGGCCCTGTTCTCCGGCCTCGTCGGCCACGTCATGGCGCCGCTGGGTGGCTTCGCCACCGGCGCCATCGGCTTGGTCTTCGCCCTCTCCGCGCACGCCCGCGGCTGGCCCGTGGCCCGCGGCGGCTCCCAGTCCATCTCCGACGCACTCACCGCGTATCTCGAGGACCTCGGCGGCGCCGTCCACACCGACTACGAGGTCAAGCGGCTCGACGACCTGCCGCCCGCGCGCGCGTACGTCTTCGACACCTCACCCACCGCGCTGGCCCGCATCGCCGGCCTCGGCCGGTACTACGAGGGCTACCGCTACGGCCCCGGCGCCTTCAAGATCGACTATGCGCTGGACGGCCCGGTGCCGTGGACAGCGCCGGAAGCCCGCCGCGCCGGCACCGTGCAGATCGGCGCGGACAGCGCGGAGATCGACACCGCACTGCGCGCCGCCTCCCGGGAGGGCCGGGCGCCCGACAAGCCGTTCATGATCACGGTTCAGCCCAGCGTCGTCGACCCCACCCGGGCTCCCGACGGCAAGCACACCTTCTGGGCGTACGGGCATGTGCCGAACGGCTGGACCGGAGACCTCACGGACGTCATCGAGCGCCAACTGGAGCGCTTCGCCCCGGGGTTCCGCGACCGCGTCCTCGCCCGCGCCACGGCCGGGCCGGCCGAACTCGCCGCCCGCAACGCCAACTACGTCGGCGGGGACATCGCCTCCGGCGCGGCCTCCGGGCTCCAACTCCTGCTGCGCCCCAAGCTGTCGCTCTTCCCCTACACCACTCCGCACCCGGCGGTCTACATCTGCTCGTCGGCCACCCCGCCCGGACCGGGCGTGCACGGCATGTCGGGGCACAACGCGGCCAAGGCGGTGTGGCGGCGGCTGCGTCAGGAGCCGTGAGTGCCGGGTGCTGTGAGTGCCGGGCGCTGCGCGTCTGCTCAAACGGCCCACTTTTACCGGCAGTTCGGGCCGAACGGTAAGAGAAATCTGTGTCTTCTTTGTCACTCCCCTTACCGGGGGGTAGGTACCTGGGTGCTCAACAGCCGCGAGTAAGGTGCCGCCATGAAAGATCGGAAAGCGGTTGTCCGCTTCGGATCCCGGTCTGCCGTGCGCCTCAGCGACCTCGCCCTGCTCGTCAGAGCGCCGGCGGCGTTGAGTGTCCCCGGTGACGTGATCGCGGGAGCGGCCGCCGCCGGACGTCCGCTGGGCGCCCGTACCCTCGGAGTGATCGGTTCCTCCGTGTGCCTGTACTGGGCCGGCATGGCCCTCAACGACTACGCCGACGCCACGGTGGACGCCGTCGAGAGGCCGGGCCGACCTGTGCCCTCGGGGCGTGTTCCGCGCCGTACCGCGCTCGGTGTGGCCGGTGGGCTCACCGTGGCGGGGCTCGGTCTCGCCGCCGCCGCGGGGGGCCGGCGCAGTGTGTGCGCCGCGCTTCCTCTGGCCGGGCTGGTGTGGGCGTATGACCTGAAGCTCAAGTCCACGCCGCTGGGCGGAGTGGCCATGGCCGGGGCTCGGGTTGTGGACGTGCTGGCTGGAGCGGTTGCCGCCGGCTCGGGCCCCGGTGCCGTGTCGGTCGGCGTCGCGCTGCGGCGTGCCGCGGTGCCTGCCGGGCTGGTCGGAGTTCATACCGGCACGTTGATGGCGCTCAGTCGGCACGAGGTCGGCGGGGCGCCGGTGCGGGTTCCGGTTGCGACTCTTGCCGTGTCGGCGGCTACGGCGGTCGCGACGGCCGTTCCGGTCGCGCGAGTCGCCGTAGCAAGTGCCGCAAACGGTCGTCTGGCGTCTGCTGCGCCGTCGTGGCTTGTCGCGCCCCGCGGCGGAGCCGCTGTTCGACACGGCCCCGCGCCCCTTAAGGGCGTGGGCGGCACCGCTCCTTCCAAGAAGCTCCGCGCCGCCCTCACCGCCACCTCTCCGGCGAAGCTCCGCACCGCCGTCACCGCCACCGCCGTCCTCGCTTACCTCGGTACCTACGGCGCCGCCCAGGCCCGCGCCGTGAAGGAACCCTCGGGGGAGAACGTCCGGCGGGCTGTCGGGGCCGGGATTCTGGGGCTGATGCCCCTTCAGGCGGCGCTCACCGCGCGCGGTGGGGCGCCTGGCGTTGCCGCGGCGCTCGGTGTCGTCCATCCCCTCGCGCGACGGCTGGCCCGGCGCATATCGCCCACCTGAGACCTACCACACCCTCCGTGTGAGGAACCGGCACCATGAGACCTCCCCCCACCGATCTCAGATTCGGCTACGGCACCAACGGCTTCACCCATCACCGGCTGACCGACGTCCTGGCCGTTCTCGCCGACCTCGGCTATGACGGTGTCGCCCTCACCCTCGACCACGGCCACCTCGACCCGTACGCCGACGATCTGTCCCGGCGTGTCGCCGCTCTCGCCCGGCAACTCGCGCGGCACGGCCTGGATGTGACGGTGGAGACCGGTGCGCCGTACTTCCTCGACCCGTGGGGCAAGCACCTGCCCACGCTGATGTCGGACGGCTCCGAGCGCAGGGTCGACCTGCTGCGCCGCGCCCTGCGTGTCGCGGCCGACCTCGGCTCGCCCACCGTCCATCTGTGCAGCGGCCCGGCGCCGGACGGGCTGCCGGAGCGGGACGCGTGGAAGCGGCTCGCGGCCGGTGTGGAGACCGTCCTGGAGACGGCGGAGACGTACGGGGTGGCGCTGGCCTTCGAGCCGGAGCCGTACATGTTCGTCGACACCGTGGACCGGTGCCTGCACCTCGCCCAACTGGTCGACGGGCACGAGCTGTTCGGGATCACCCTGGACGTCGGTCACGCGCACTGCGTGGAGAAACGTTCCGTACTCGACTGTGTCCGCGAGGCGGCACCGCTTCTGCGCAACGTGCAGATCGAGGACATGCGGCGCGGCATCCACCAGCACCTCGAATTCGGCGCCGGCGAGATCGACTTCCCGCCCGTCCTGGCCGCCTTGCGTGACCTCGGCCATCGTGGCCTGGTCTCCGTCGAGATCCAGGGCGGCTCGCTCGACGCGCCCGACGTCGCCCGCCGCTCGATCGAGTTCCTGCGCGCGGCCGTGAAGACCGCGGCGGGCCAGTAGCCACCGCGCGGCATGCCTTCTGGCTCAGCTCAAGTCCGCCCACCTCTTCGGAAGTTGCACGCCCATGGCTGTCACGACCGCCTCGCCCTCGGCTCCGCCCGATCCGTACCCCGCCCTGATCGCCGTACTGGATGACACGGCCCGTACCTGGCTGGACGCGAGCGTCGCCAAGGTCGCCGCCGACCCCGCCGCCGTAGGAAGGCTCTTCCCCGCCGCCCGTAGGCGCTGCGGGCACGGGCGCCTCGGTCCCTACTGGACCGTCGACGAGGCCGCCCGGGCCGCCCTGCTCACCGCACTGCCCCTGCGCGGCCAGGCCCTCGCCGACGAGGTCACCCGCCTCCACCGCCAGGGCGACCCGGCGGAACAACGCGCCGTCCTGCGCACCCTGCCGCTGCTCGACCTGGGCGACCTCGCCCTGCCCCTGGTCCGGGAGAGCCTGCGCGGCAACGACACCACCCTGATCGAGGCCGCCCTCGGCCCGTACGCCGCCGCGCACCTTCCGGACGCCGAGTACCGCCAGGCCGTACTGAAGTGCGTGTTCTACGAGATCCCGCTGGACCGCGTCACCGGCCTCGACTCTCGTGCCGACCGCGAACTGGCCCGCATGCTCGCCGACTTCGCCCACGAGCGGATCGTCGCGGGACGGGACGTACCCCAGGACATCCTGCCCGTCGTCCGTGCCTTCCCGGACGTCGTCGGCGGCCGAGCAGAACTTCAGCACGCACTCAAGGAAGAGGGCTGACCGTGCGCATCTTCGACCCCCATATCCATATGACCTCCCGGACGACCGACGACTACGAGGCGATGTACGCCGCCGGGGTGCGCGCGGTCGTCGAGCCCGCCTTCTGGCTGGGCCAGCCCCGCACCTCGCCCGAGAGCTTCTACGACTACTTCGACGGGCTGCTGGGCTGGGAGCCGTACCGGGCCGCCCAGTTCGGCATCCAGCACTTCTGCACGATCGCGCTCAACCCGAAGGAGGCCAACGACCCCCGCTGCCTCCCGGTCCTCGACGAACTGGACCGCTATCTCGCCAAGGACCGGGTCGTCGCCGTCGGGGAGATCGGCTACGACTCGATGACCCCGGAGGAGGACGAGGCGCTCGCCCGGCAGCTCCAGCTCGCCATCGAGCACGAACTGCCCGCCCTCGTGCACACCCCGCACCGCGACAAGGCGGGCGGCACCCGGCGCACCCTGGACGTCGTACGGGAGTCCGGTATCGCCCCCGAACTCGTCGTCCTCGACCATCTCAACGAGCTCACTGTCGGCATGGTCCTCGACAGCGGCTGCTGGGCCGGGTTCTCGATCTACCCGAAGACCAAGATGAGCGAGGACCGGATGGTCGAGGTCCTCAAGGAGCACGGGACGGAGCGGGTGCTCGTCAACTCCGCCGCCGACTGGGGGCGTTCGGATCCGCTCAAGACCCGCAAGACGGCTGACGCGATGCTCGCCGCCGGGTTCGACGACGACGCCGTCGACGAGGTGCTGTGGCGCAACCCCGTCGCCTTCTACGGCCAGAGCGGGCGGCTGGGGCTGGAGGAACCCAAGCCGGACGAGGAGGCCACCTTCCGCGGCAACTCCATACGTCGCGGGGGAGCGTGAGCGGTCCATGCGGTTTCTGCATCCGGACGGTACGACCGTCCACCTCGGCTACTGCAGCAACGTCCACCAGGCGGAGGACCTGGAGGGTGTCATCGCCCAGCTCGCCGACTACGCCGAGCCCGTGCGTGAACGCCTCGGCACCGATCGGCTCGGCATCGGGCTGTGGCTGGCCCGCCCCGTCGTCACCGAACTCGCCGACGACGAAGGCGCGTTGACGCGCCTGAGGACCGAGCTGCGGGCGCGCGGCCTGGAGACCGTCACCCTCAACGCCTTCCCGTACGCCGGCTTCCACCGCCAGGTCGTCAAGAAGGACGTGTACGAACCCGACTGGGCCGACGAGGCCCGGCTGAAGTACACGCTGGACTGCGCCCGCGTCCTCGCCGCCCTCCTCCCGGACGACGTCGACCACGGCAGCGTCTCCACCCTCCCGATCGCCTGGCGCACCCCGTGGACGCCCGTCTGTGCCGAGGAGGCCCGGCACGCCATGGACCGGCTGACCACCGGGCTCGCCGCGCTGGAGGCATGGACGGGCCGCCGTATCCGCGTCGGCTTCGAGCCGGAGCCCGGGTGCGTCGTCGAGACCACCACGCAGGCCGTACGGGAACTGGGCGGACTGGACCCCGACCGGCTCGGCATCTGCCTCGACGCCTGCCATCTCGCCGTGCAGTTCGAGGAACCGGCCGAGGCACTGCGGCGGCTCACGGAAGCCGGGCTGCCCGTCGTCAAACTCCAGGCGTCCTGCGCCGTGGAGGCCCCGGACCCGGCCGACCCCGCCGCCCGGGCCGCCCTGCACCGGCTCGCCGAACCCCGGTTCCTGCACCAGACCCGCACGCCGACCGACGGGGACGTCCTCGGCGCCGATGACCTCCCGGACGCGCTCGACGGCGCCCTTCCCGCCGACGGCGGTCCCTGGCGCGTCCACTTCCACGCCCCGCTGCACACCGAGCCGGAAGCCCCGCTCCGTACGACGGCCGACCAGCTCGACCAGGTCCTCGCCGGGCTGCTGGGCGGGGCCTCGGCCGACTGCGACCACATCGAGGTCGAGACCTACACCTGGTCCGTCCTCCCCGAACCGCCCGCCGACCTGCCCGGCGGCATCGCCGCCGAACTCGCCTGGGCCCGCGACCGGTTGACCGGCCTCGGCCTCAAGGAGGACCCCTCATGACGACCGACCACCCAGGGAACCGCGTTGTCGTCCTCGACATCGTCGGCCTCACCCCGAACCTCCTGAAGCACATGCCGTCCGTCGCCGCCCTCGGCGACCGCGGCTTCCGGGCCCGGCTCGACACCGTGCTCCCCGCCGTCACCTGCACCGTCCAGTCCACCCTCCTCACCGGCGCACCCCCGTCCGCACACGGCGCGGTGGCGAACGGCTGGTACTTCCGCGACCTCGGCGAAGTCATGCTGTGGCGCCAGCACAACGCCCTCGTCGGCGGCGAGAAGATCTGGGAGACGGCCCGGAGAACCAAACCCGACTACAAGGTCGCCAACATCTGCTGGTGGTACGCGATGGGCGCCGACGTCGACTGGACGGTCACCCCGCGTCCCGTCTACTACTCGGACGGCCGCAAGGAACCCGACTGCTACACCTGGCCGCCGTCCCTGCACGACGAACTCACCGACCGGCTGGGCCCGTTCCCCCTGTTCACCTACTGGGGCCCGAACGCGGGCATGCCCTCCACCCAGTGGATCCTGGCCGCCGCCCGCCAGGTCTTCGACGAACACCGCCCCGACCTCACGCTCGTCTACATCCCGCAGATGGACTACGAGCCCCAGCGCTCCGGCCCCGACTCACCCGAAACCATCCGCGCCGCCCGCCAACTCGACAACGCCCTGCGCCCCTTGATCGACCACTTCCTGCGCGAGGGCGCGACGGTCGTGGCGCTCAGCGAGTACGGCATCACGCCGGTCTCCCGCCCGGTCGACATCAACCGCGCCCTGCGCCGGGCCGGGCTGCTGGAGGTGTACACGCAGGACGGCATGGAGTACCTGGACCCCTGGACCTCACGCGCCTTCGCGGTCGCCGACCACCAGGTCGCCCACGTCTATGTCCGCGACCCGGCCGACGTCGAGGCGGTCGCGAAACTCGTCGGTGAACTCGACGGTGTGGAGCGGGTGTTGGACGGTGAGGGCAAGTCCGCCCACGGCCTTGACCACGAGCGCTCCGGCGAACTCGTCGCACTCGCCGACCCCGACGCCTGGTTCACGTACTACTACTGGCTGGACGACGACCGCGCCCCCGACTTCGCCCGCCAGGTCGAGATCCACCGCAAGCCCGGCTACGACCCCGCCGAGCTCCTCTACGACGAGACCGTCCCCGCGGTGAAGCTGCGCGCCGTCGGCCAGGTCGCCCGCAAGAAGCTCGGCTTCCGCTACCGCCTGAAGACCGTCCCCCTGGACCCGTCCGGCGTCCGCGGCAGCCACGGCCGCCTGCCCGCCGACCCCGACCACGGCCCCGTACTGCTGTGTTCGCAGCCGGAGCGGGCCCGGGAAGCCTACGCGGCCACCGAGGTCAAGTCCCTGCTGCTGGGCCTCGCCGGCCTGCACGAGACGCCCGATGCGACGGAAGGCACGCAGAAGTGACGACCCACCCGCCCCTCCCCACGATCCGCCCCCTGCTCGACCCGGCCCCCGAGTACGCCAAGTGGCAGTCCGAGGAACCGGTCCGCCGGGTGACGATCTGGGGCGACAACAGCCCCTGGCTGATCACCCGGCACGAGGACGCCCGCACGGTCCTGGCCGACCCGCGCTTCAGCGCCGACGCCAACCACCCCGCCTTCCCCCACACCCGCCCCGGAGCCCCACCCCAAGCCCCCGGTCTCTTCCACCAGATGGACCCGCCGGACCACACCCGGCTGCGCCGCATGCTGATCCCCGACTTCACCTTCCGGCGCATCGAGCAGATGGAGGGTGCCGTCCAGCGGATCTGCGACGACCTGCTGGACGCGATGACGGACGCCGACGCGACGCAGGCGGACCTGGTCGCGTCGTACGCGCTGCCCCTCCCCACCCTCGCCATCTGTGAACTGCTCGGCGTCCCCTACGAGGACCACGGCTTCTTCCGCGAGAAGTCCAACGCCCTCACCAGCGTCGCCGGCGACCCGGCCGAGGCGATGGCGGCCCGCATAGCGCTCTACGGCTATCTGCGCGCCCTGATCGAGCGCCGCACGCACGACCCCGCCGACGATCTCGTCTCCCGCCTGGCCACCGAGCGCGTCGCGACCGGCGAGGCCACGCTCGACGAGGCCACGGGCATGGTCTCCCTGCTCCTGCTGGCGGGCCACGAGACCACGGCGAACATGTTCCCGCTCGCCGTGATCGCCCTGCTGCACGACCCGGCCCAACTGGACGCGCTGCGCGCCGACGACTCCCTGTGGCCGGGGGCGGTGGAGGAGCTCCTGCGCCATCTGACCGTCATCCACTCCGGCATACGGCGGATCGCCACGGAGGACGTCGAGCTGTCCGGCGTCCGCATCCGAGCGGGGGAGGGCGTGGTGGTGGCGTTGCAGGCCGCCAACCGCGACCCCTCCGTGTACGCCGCCCCCGACGCCCTCGACGTCCGCCGCGACGCCGCCGGCCACCTCGCCTTCGGGCACGGCCTGCACCAGTGCCTCGGCCAGTCGCTGGCCCGCACCGAACTCCGCCTGGGCCTGTCCACCCTGTTCCGCAGGCTCCCGGACCTGCGCATGACGGCCCCGCCGGAGTCGTTGGCTCTCTCCACGAGCACGGTGCACGGGGTGCGCTCGCTTCCTGTCGCCTGGTAATGAACCGGCCCTCGGTGGCCAGGGCTGCTATAGAAACAGCCATGACCACCCTCAGGCTCGTTCAGGGCGACATCACGCGAGAGACCGCCGACGCGATCGTCAACGCCGCGAACTCCTCCCTCCTCGGCGGGGGAGGAGTCGACGGCGCCATCCACCGCCGGGGCGGCCCCGCGATCCTCGCCGAGTGCCGCGAGCTGCGCGCCTCCCGGTACGGCAAGGGTCTGCCCACGGGACAGGCGGTCGCCACGACGGCGGGCGAGCTGGACGCCCGGTACGTGATCCATACGGTGGGCCCGGTCTGGTCGTCCACCGAGGACCGCTCGGACCTGCTGGCCTCCTGCTACCGGGAGTCGCTGCGCGTGGCCGACGAACTGGGCGCCAGGACGGTCGCGTTCCCGGCGATCTCCACCGGCGTCTACGGCTGGCCGATGGACGACGGGGCCCGGATCGCGGTGGAGACGGTGCGGGCGGCGGACACGGCGGTCGAAGAGGTGCGGTTCGTGCTCTTCGACGAGCGGGCGTACGAGGTGTTCGCCCGGCACGTGCGCTGATCGCGGGGCGGCCGGATAATTGGCTCCAAAGGCGTCTGAAGAGTGCGGAACGCAGGGTGAGGTGTCTCGAAGGCCGCGTAGCGCCAGGTGGGAGCGACATTGATCCGCGTGCTTCTGATCGGCAAAGCCCGCCTCATGAGGGGAGCGGTCGCCGCCCTCCTGTCTCGCGAAGAGGACATCGAAGTCGTCGCCGAAGTCGAAGGCAATGGGCAGGGGGTCGCGCGGGCACTGATGTGCCGCCCCGACGTGTTGGTGATCGACGTCGACTCCAAGGAGGGCGAGGACCTCGCCGCGCGCAGTGAGCTGAGGGTGCGGCTGCCGGACTGCCGGATGCTGCTGCTGATGGCCTCGACGACACCCGAGCGGCTCCGCCGCATCCTCGACCTGCACGCTGCGGGGGTCATCAGCACGAACGCGCCGGCGGACCGCTTGGTCCACGGCGTCCGCAAGCTGGTCAGGGGCCAGCGGTTCATCGACCCCGAGTTCGCACTGGCCGCGCTCGACGCCGGAGAGAACCCGCTGACCCCGCGGGACGTGGAGATCCTGAGTATGACCGCCGACGGCGCACCCACACGGGAGATCGCCGAGCGGTTGTCCCTGTCCGTGGCCACGGTCCGCAACCATCTGTCGGCGATCACGAGGAAGACGGGCGGACGTAATCGGATCGACGCGATCCGGATCGCCAGGGAATCGGGCTGGGTGTGATCGTTCGGAGGTGAGCGGTGAGCCGTAGCAGGACACGGACCGCATCCCGTACCCGTCCCGGACGTGCCATCGCCCCGACCGCCGGCCAAGAGGCGCTGGCCGCGCCCCAGTGGCCGACCAGGTCACGGTAGAGAGCGGAGTCGGCGAGCAACTCCTGGTGGGTGCCGAGGGCGACCCGCGTACCGTCCATGACGAGGATCCGGTCGGCCCGCAGTGCCGAACTGATGCGGTGGGCGACGACGATCAGGGTCCCTGGGCGGCGGGCGAATGCCTCCTCTGCGACCGCTTCGGCGACCGGATCGAGATGGCAGGTCGCCTCGTCCAGCAGGGCCAGTCGCGGTGCCGGGAGGAGGGCGCGGGCCAGGGCGACGATCTGACGCTCCCCGGCCGAGAGGTCTCGCGGGTCCACCGGCGCGTCGTAGCCGCCCAGGCGTGCCACGAGCGGTGCCGCGCCCACGGCACGGACTGCCGCCTCCACGTCCGCCGGGGCGGCGCCCGGTACCAGGTAGGTGAGGTTCTCCTCCAGGGTGCCGGCGAAGACGTACGCCTCCTGCGGGATGAGCACGCGGCGCCGGGCCAGGTCGTCGCCGCCGCCCAGAGCGAGAACCGGCGCGTCGTCGAGGCGCACCTGCCCCGCCTGCGGCTCGAGCACCCCCGCGAGCAGCGCGGCGAGCGTGGACTTCCCGGCGCCGCTCGGTCCCACCACGGCGAGGTGCTCGCCCGGGCGCAGGACGAGGTCCAGGTCGCGGATCACCGGCTCCGCGGACTGTGCGTAACCGAAGGTGAGACCGCGGACCTCCACCCGGGCACCACCGGCCCGTACCGGCATGCGACCCGTCGCCGCGCCGGACCCGGCCTCGGTGGCCTCAGGTCCCGTCGTCCCGGATTCGCCGGGCTCCACCGCGATCTCGGCCATCCGGCCGACGGTGACCAGGAGCCACAGCCCGCTGCTGCCAAGCCCCTGGACAAAGCCCTGCAGGGCGGGCTGGAGGGCCTGCGACACATAGGTCACCGCCCCCAGGATCGCCCCCGTCGTCACGCCGCTCCGCACCAGCCAGGGCGCTGCGAGCAGGATCAGCAGGAGGGGCACCCAGCCGCTGATGCCCAGAGCGGCGGTCCGTACCGCGGTGAGCCGGGCCAGCGACACGGTCGCCCGGGCCGCGGCATCGACGTGCGCACCCGTCTCGGCGCGTACGCGGTCCTCGGCGCCGCAGGCCACCACGTCCCGCAGCCCGCCGGTCAGGGCGCTCGCGGACTCGGCGATGCGCTCGTCCGCCAGGATGACCTCCCGCTGTCGTGCGGCCATGGCCCGCAGCGCAGCGGCGAACAGGGCGAGGCCGATCAGGAGGGGCGGCACGACGAGGGCGAGCAGCACCGGGTCGAGGCCGGCCAGACCCAGCAGCACGCCTCCGGCGGTGACCAGGAAGCCCTGGACGAAGAGCACGATCGCGCCGTAGGCGTCCCGGGCCCGCTCCACATGCTCGGTGAGCCGTGCCACGCCCGCGGTGTCGGCGGGCTCGCCGAGCCGGGCGGACCGGTGCAGCGTGCCCGTGGTCACGAGGGTGACCAGCTCGTCCCGGAACGGTTCGATGAGTGAGGCCAGTCCCAGCACGGCGTGCCGGGTCCCCCAGGCTCCGACGAGGAAGGCGCCCGCCAGCGCGCCCAGCCAGAGGAAGCCGGTGCCGGGCCGGTCGGCCAGGAACCCCTGGTCGACGGCGCGGGCCACGATCCACCCGGAGAGAAAGGCGGGCGCGGCCTGCACCAGTGACCAGGCCACGAGTCGGCGGTACTCCCGACGCCGACGGCTGAGCGAGGAGCGCAGGATCTGCACGGACCGCCGCATCACCGTGCGCCCCCCACCATCTCGGCGGCGGCAGGGCTGAACGGCTGGAACGTGGCACGGTACTCGGGATCCGCCCACAGCGCCCGATGCGGTCCCCGCCCCCGGACCGCGCCGTCGGCGAGCCAGACCACGATGTCCGCCCGTGCCGCCATGGAGGCCCGGTGCGCCACGACGATCCGCGTGCGGGCGGCGAGCGCACTGGTCAGGACCTGGCTGATGTGGTGCTCGGTCACGGTGTCCAGGCTGGCGGCCACGTCGTCGAGCACGAGCACCCGCCCGGACTGGACGAACGCGCGGGCCAGCCCGACCCGCTGCGCCTCGCCGCCGGAGATCGGGGTGTCGGCGACGCGGCTCGCGTATCCGGCGGGCATGTGGCGGATGAACGCGTCGGCACGGGCCGCCCTGGCCTGTGCCACGAGTTCCTCGGCAGAGGGGGTCCGCGGGCCGAACCCGATGGCGTCGGCGAAGGTCTCGCCGAGCAGCACCGGGCGTTCGAAGCCGTATGCCACCGCCCGCCTGAGCTCACCGCGGCCGAGGCTGCGCAGCGGCACGCCGTCGAGCAGCACCTCACCCTCGTCCGGGTCGACGAGGCGCCCCGCCAGCGCGGCCAGCAGCGACTTGCCGACCCCGGAACGGCCCACGACGGCGACGAGGGCGCCGCCCGGGACGATCAGGCTGAGGTCCTGGAGCACGGGGCCGTCCGTCCCCTGAACGGTCACGTGCCGGAACTCCAGCTCTCCGGGGCCTTCGGCAAGGCGCTCCCGGCCGTACGCCACGGGTGGTTCGGCGATCACCTCGGCGATCCGGCCGGCTGTCGTACGCGCCTGGGCCAGCTGGCTCAGCGACGACAGCACGCCACCGATGCCGGCCGCCATGACCACGTATTCGCTCGCCGCGAGCACGTCGCCGGGCGTGATCCGGCCCTGCGTGAGCCCCAGTCCGGCCACTGCCAGGACGGCGACCACCAGCAGGGGGACGACCAGATCTCCGCGCGCCGAGATCCGTGCGATCGCGTCCCACGCGCTCAGCCCGTGCCGACGCAGCTCGGGAAGGGGCGAGAGGACACGGTGCGCCTCGCGGTCGACGGTCCGGGCCGCGGTGATCGTCCGGATTCCGCCCAGGGCATCGACGAGCCGTGCGGCGATGGTGCCCTGCACACGGAAGTAGCCCTCGTTGGCGTCGGAGATGTCATGGAGGAAGGCCCGCACCAGGAGCACCACGATCGGCATCCCGGCCAGGAAGGTGAGACACAGCCAGTAGTCGATGAACGCCAGGGCGAAGATCGCGCCGAGCGGAGGGATGAGGCCCATGACGACCCACACCAGGCTCGACGCGCTGTTCCCGGTCCGGGCGGCGTTGCCGACCAGACGGCTGACCAGGTCGCCCGGCGTGAACCTGCGGGTGGCCCGGGTGCCCAGCGCCAGCACGTGCCCCAGCAGTGTGTGCCGCAGCCAGGCGGTCGACCGGGCCTCGGCGATCTGCCCGACGAGGTCGTCCACGGCGTCGACGGCCACCAGGACGAAGATCAGCACTCCGGTCAAGGCGAGCCAGCGCGCCGAGTCGCCCCCACTGAGGACGGCGTCGAGAGTGCGGCCCATGACGGCCGGCAGCGCGAGGGCGGCGCCGGTGAGCAGCAACGAGGTGACCACCGTGACGCCCACCCAGACGCCGCCCCGTCGGGCTGACGCCAACAGCAGGCGATCGGCCGCACCAAGGCTCATGGCACCTCCCGGTCGTCCCGGTGGTGAGGGATGGAAGTCGTGAGGGATGGAAGTCGTGCGGGATCGAAGAGGACGGATGTGGGGGACGGTTATGGCGGGGGCGCACGAGGCGCCCCCGCGCCGGACAACTACTTGCCGCTGCAGAGCGCGACGCTGAGGGTGCTCGCCCCTCCATTGCACAGCGCAACGCTGAGGTTGCTGTGCCGCTTCGGCGGCTTGCTGCCGTAGGCGACAGTCGGATCGATTGCCTGCAGTTCGAGGAGTGTCATGGGATTTCACCTCCTCCGTGACCTCGTGGGGACGGGGGGATGTGGCCGTGCGGCTCGGCGCGTCGCTCGCTGGGAGCGAGGAAGGGCAGTCGCACGGGGCTGTTGTGCAGCGCGGAGCCCACGGCGAGCAGGACGCCCGCGCTGCCGGTGGCCAGGTCGGTGGACAGGCGCATCAGCTGATCGCCGGGGAAGGCCAGGTGGCCCTGGTAGGTGAGCGCGTGCCGCGACAGACGGCGTATGTGCTCGGCGACCACCGGGTCCCGCTGTGCGGCCGTGCCCGCAGGATGCGGCCGGCTGAGGCAGAGGATCATTCCGGCCAGCCCCTGGAAGAGTCCCGACTGGATGAAGAACCGGGCCGTGGCCGCCTGGCGGATCGCGGCGGCGGCGGCCTCGTGGAACGGCTCGTCCTCTCGGTGGGCGAGGTAGTCGTCGAGCACGAGGCCGATACCCGCGCTGCCGACCGCCAGATACGGCAGGGTCCGCCAGCCCTCGTCGACTTCCATGGCCCCGCCCTGACGGACGACGCAGCGGCGCAGGTCCTGACGGAGCGCCCGGTCGGCCAGGTCGAGGAACTCCCGGTCGCCGGTGTACTCGTACAGCCGCAGGAACATCAGCGCGGGCCCGGTCGCGCCACGCAGCAGTCCGGCGTACGGGCTCGCGCCGTCGTCGTCCGCCGATCCGAGCCGGTCGGCGACGATGCCCGCCACCGAGAAGGCCGCGTCACGCAGCGCGGGGTCATCGGTGGCCGCGGCGAAGTGCTGGAGGTTCAGGCCGATACCCGCCAGGCCTCCGTACAGATCGGGCCCCAGCTGCTGCCACTGCTCGCCCAGAGCCATGTCGAGGACTTTCATCGCCACGTCGCGGTGGCCGAGGTGGTCGAGCGCGTATGCGATGCCGTGCAGGCCGTCGTAGAAGCCGAGGTGCGTCCCGGGCTCGGGGCGCAGGGCATGCCGGACGAGCCACTCCTCGTGCTCCGGGTAGCGGCCGGCATCGACCGCGTCCAGCGCGTACAGCACGCCCGCCGCACCGTGCGCGAAGCCCAGGCCCCCGCCCGGTGTGGCGAACTGCTCGACATCACCCGGGAAGAGCCGGTCGTCACGGTCGGGTGTGGCGGACGCCAGGATGGCGGCGGTCATGGACTCGCGCGTGCGTACCCAGCCCTGGTGGTCCGGTTCCAGCAGCGCCGGCGTGCCGGGGCCCGCCCGTGTGCCGGCGCCTTCCCCGGCGATCACTCGCACCGCGTCGTCGAAGAATCCGCGGGGAACCGGGAAGGTCCGGGGGATCTCGTCGGCGAACTGCCGTGCCTTTCCCGCGTCGAGCGGGAACAGGCTGGTGAGCGGCAGGAACAGGAAGAAGCGCAGACAGGCCAGTGCGTAGCGGTCGATGTCGATACCGGTCCGGCCACTCGGGACCACGAAGCCGGGGGCGGCGAGGCGCTGGTCCCCCTGGTCGGTCACGTCCGCCGCGCCCTCGAAGTCGATCAGTACCACCCGGCCGTCGGGGCGGACCAGCATGTTGTCGGCATGGAGATCGCCGACGATCATGCCCCTTGCGTGCACGGCGTCAACGGCGCGCTCGACCTTGTCCAGCATGTCGACGGCCCACGACGTGTACGCGGCGGTGTCCATGTCCACGGATTCCGGAAGGACGAGGGGACATCGGTCGACGAAGAGGCTGTTGAGCGTCGGCCCGTCGATGAACTCCTCGACCAGGAAGTGATGCTCCCCCAGGACGAAGTGGTCGAGCAGAGCGGGCACGCAGTCGAGCCCGCGCAGTCGTTCGAGGGCTTCCCGCTCGCGGCGTTGCCTGGTGACCGCGTCCGCGCAGTCCAGGGTGAGCCCCGCGTACGGCCGGGCCTCCTTGAGCACGACCCGCTGCCCCGTCCGTATGTCCTGACCGGTGTAGAGGCCACCCCCATTGGAGAAGTGCAGGGCGCTCTCGATGCGGTAGGGCAGGTCGGCGACGGTCGTGCTGTTGCGTGCGGTGAGGTGGGGTTCGAGGAAGGCAGGCAGCGTCACCCAGTCCGGCACCCGGAACGCGGGTCCGCGCACATCGGGCACGAGCCGGCCGGACGCGTCCTCGATCGCCGGCACCAGCTCCCCATCGGGGGACACACAGGTCCGCATGGCGAACCCGCCGTACCTGACGTACAGCGGGCCGGATCCCCAACGCAGATCACTGAGGACGTAGGGGCCGGGTCGGCCGGCCAGGACGGAGCCCAGCTCGTGGAGGACCGTCTCGAGCTGGGCCTCGTCCGCTGGATAGATCGTCACGAACTTGCCGCTGGCTTCACGGGGGGCGTACTTCGCGTTGGAGAGGAGGAGGTTGTCCACGCTGGGGAGGAACTTGAAGGCGACCCGGCGGGGGACGCAGTAGTCCCACACGGCGGTGAGGGTGTCCCGTGCGTCGTCGAGGCACGCCGATACGTGGATCTTCCAGCCCTGTAGGGGGAGGTCCACACCCTCGGGAGTGAAAACCACCCAGTTGTCCAGATCCGACCGCACCCACCCGTCCGGCGCCGGACACAGGGCCAGCTCGAAGTCGTCACCGCGGCCTTTCGCACGAGCAGGCGTGTCGTAAAAGTCCGGGTCCATGAGGCAATAGGCCTCGTAGCGCACATCCACGGGGTCACCACATTCTCTGCTCATGGGCTCGCGGCCCGTGGACAGACAATTGCTCCGGTGGTCCGAGAACCGTTTTCGGAGCTCGAGGGGGACATTCACCCGGGATCACTACCGAGGATTGCAGACTCCGCCCGCGGTGGAACACCACCGTTCATCACGCCTGCGCGGTGAGACTGTCTCCTCGGGGCCGGGAGAAACGAGGGCTCGCCCAGGCTGTTTGTATGCGGCGGGTTACGGTCCCGCGGTCGTGGCCGTGCTCATGGCCCGGCTTCTACCGTGGCTGCATGCCGGTATCGCTGGACGTACTGCTGGTGGGCGCGGGGCCCACAGGGCTCGCGCTCGCCGCGCAACTGCGCGCCTACGACATCACGTTCCGCCTCGTCGACCGCTCCCTCGACCGGGTGCGCGAGTCCCGGGCACTCGGCATCCAGCCCCGCACCTTGGAGGCGCTGGCGGGCTTCGGCGTGACCGAGCGGCTGGTGGCCCGCGGCAACCCCGCCATGCGGCTGCGCCTGCACCTGAAGCGGCGCACGGTGTCGGTACCGCTCTTCGACATCGGGCTGACGGACACCCCCTACCCCTTCCTGCTGTTCCTCTCGCAGGCCGAGACGGAGAACGTCCTCGGTGAGCACCTGGCCACGCGCGGCGTCCCGATCGAACGCGGCACCGAGCTGATCCGGCTGGACCGACGGGATCACGACGTCCTGTGCCGGCTGCGCGGCCGCGACGGCACGGAGGAAGACGTGGTGGCGCGCTACGTCGTCGGCTGCGACGGCGCCCACAGCACCGTGCGAGCCCAGGCGGGCATCGGCTTCGAGGGCTACGCCTACCCGCAGACGTACCTGCTCGCGGACCTGGACGCCGACGGGCTGGAGCCGGGTGCCGTGCACTCGTACCTGACCGGCGCCGGGATGCTCATCTTCTTCCCGCTCGGCTCACCGGCGCCCTGGCGGATGCTCGCCATCCGGCCGTCCGACGCCCCCGCCGGCGAGGTGACACTGCCGCTCCTGCAACAGATCGCCGACCGGTACGGGGCTCAGGGGCTGACGCTGCGCAATCCGGTCTGGATGACCGACTTCCGGCTCCACAACCGCGGTGCCGACCGGTACCGGTCCGGCCCCTGCTTCCTGGCCGGCGACGCCGCCCACATCCACAGCCCGGCCGGGGCACAGGGCATGAACACCGGCATCCAGGACGCCCTCAACCTGGGCTGGAAGCTCGCCCTCGTGTGCCGGGGCGCCGCACCGGAGGAACTCCTTCAGACCTACGGCATCGAACGCGCCCCCGTCGGCCGCGAGGTACGGCGGTTCACCGACCGCGCGTTCGCCGTCGGCACCAGCCCTCATCCCCTCCTCCGCTTCGCCCGTGCCCGGCTCGTTCCGCGCCTCGCCCCGCTGGCGGTGCGTGCGAGGGCGCCCCGCCGGTGGGTCTTCCGTACCGTCTCCGAACTGGGCATCCACTACCGGCGCAGTCCGGCCTCCACGACGGGCGGACGACCGCCCCGTCATGGCCCGCGAGCCGGTGACCGGCTCCCGGACCTGCCGCGGGGGATCCAGGCCAGGACCGCCGCTCCCGGCTGGCACCTGCTCCTGACCGGCCCGCCGCACCTCTGGCCGGACCAGCGGCTCGCCCCGGTCCTGGCCGGTCGGGCCGACCTGATCACCGTGCACCGCCTCGACGACCGCGGGCCCTGGCCGGACGTCGCCCAGGGACTCGTACGGCCCGACGGCCACGTCGGTTACGTCGCACGCGGTGCCCAGCTGGAGGGGCTGCGGGCCTATGCCGCCCGCTGGCTGCCGACCGACACCACGGGGTGAACGGCTCCCGGCGTTGATCCGTACCACTTTTCGTGCAGTCACAGCGAGGAATCAACCCAGGAAGCGGCCGGGGAAGCGGCCGAGGAAGCACCGGCCGTGTCGCGGCCATCGGCCGTACCGCGACGGCGGCCGGCAGTCTGGTTCTTCTGCTCCTGGCCACCGCGTGCGGCGGGAGTGGGGACGAGGGCGCCGCCGCGAAGAGCAGTCCGACGAACGTCTCCGCCACGGTGGCCGGCGTCGTGGCGCCGGCGAAGGTCGAGGTGATCGCCGACCTGACGGGTTGCGAGGTCAGGATCCGGACCGAGGCGGACGAACTGCGCGAGGGCGTCTGCCGGACGAAGCAGGGCGACTACCTCATCACGACGTTCCCCCAGGAGAAGTACAAGCTGACCTGGCTGGACGCCGCCGCCGTCTACGGCGGCCAGTACCTCGTCGGCACCCGCTGGGTGGTCAGCGCGAAACCGGAGGTGCTGGAGCGGCTCCGGCCCCAACTGGGCGGAAAGATCCAGCAGTTGCGGGGCGTGGGCCCGACCCCCGCTCCGACGGCGTCGTAAGGCCCAGGTCGGCCGCGCGGCTCACTCGACGACCGACGCGGCTCACTCGGCCTCGGCCGCGTCGCTGATTCCCAACCGCAGATGCTCCACGTGGTACACGGCCTGGTCGAGCAGCTCGGCGACATGGTGGTCGTGCAGCGCGTACACGACCGACCGGCCGCGCCGCTCACCCACCACCAGGCCCAGATTGCGCAGCAGCCGCAGCTGGTGCGAGCAGGCGGACTGCTCCATGCCCACCTCGGCGGCCAACTCCGTGGCGGGCAGCGGACCTTCCCGCAGCCGCGCCAGGATCAACAGGCGGGAGGGGGTGGACAGGGCCTGGAGGGTGGTGGCCACCTTGGCTACGTTGGCCGCGTCCAGACGTACGCGCTCGGTGGCGTCCTGCGCGGCGGTGACGGCTCCATGACCCATGGCGGGTATCTTACTCATCGTACCTGAACACATGAATGATCCTTCATGTGTCTCCGGGTTCTTCGACTCCGGCGATCCGGCAGCGCCCAGCCCAGCCGAGGTCGATGTCGGATTCTCGCCAGCCCTCGGCGCCCCCGCTGGTCGATGCTGGACGCATGCAGAAGGGGATGCACATCGACACGGAGCGCTGCGTGCGCGCCGTCCAGTCCAAGGACGCCCGCTTCGACGGCTGGTTCTTCACGGCGGTCGTGACCACCGGGATCTACTGCCGGCCCAGCTGCCCGGTGGTCCCGCCCAAGCCGGAGAACATGCGTTTCCACCCGAGCGCGGCCGCCTGCCAGCAGGCCGGGTTCCGGGCGTGCAAGCGCTGCCGCCCGGACACCAGCCCCGGCTCCCCGGAGTGGAACCAGCGCGCCGACCTCGTGGCCCGCGCGATGCGGCTGATCGCCGACGGCGTCGTGGACCGCGAGGGCGTGCCCGGCCTGGCCGCCCGGCTCGGTTACAGCACCCGGCAGATCGAACGCCAGCTGCTCGCCGAGCTGGGCGCCGGCCCGCTCGCCCTGGCCCGGGCCCAGCGCGCCCAGGCGGCCCGCCTCCTCATCGAGACGACGCCCCTGCCCATGGCGGACATCGCCTTCGCGGCGGGCTTCGCCTCCATCCGCACCTTCAACGACACCGTGCGCGAGGTCTTCGCCCTCGCCCCGACCGACCTGCGCGCCCGCGCACCCCGCAGCAGTCCGGGCAACGCCGCCGGCGCGCTCACCCTGCGCCTGCCGTTCCGCGCCCCCCTCAACCCCGACAACCTCTTCGGCCACCTCGCGGCGACCGCCGTCCCCGGGGTCGAGGAGTGGCGGGACGGCGCGTACCGGCGCACGCTCGGGCTGCCGTACGGCCACGGCATCGTGGCCCTGACCCCGCAGCCCGACCACATCGCCTGCCGCCTCATCCTCAGCGACCTGCGCGATCTGACCGTCGCGATCAGCCGGTGCCGCCGGATGCTCGACCTGGACGCCGATCCGGTCGCCATCGACGACCAGTTGCGCACGGATCCGCTGCTCGCCCCGCTGGTCGACAAGGCTCCCGGCCGCCGGGTTCCGCGCACGGTCGACGAGGCCGAGTTCGCCGTACGGGCGGTCCTCGGCCAGCAGGTCTCCACGGCCGCCGCCCGCACCCACGCGGCCCGCCTGGTCAGCGCCCACGGCGAGCGCGTCGACGACCCGGAGGGCGGCCTCACCCATCTCTTCCCGTCCCCCGAGGCACTGGCGTCCGTGGACCCGGAGTCACTGGCGATGCCCCGCACACGCCGCACGACGTTCACGACACTGGTACGCCAACTCGCCGACGGCGCGGTGCGTTTGGGGCCCGACAGTGACTGGCCGGAGACCCGAGCCCGCCTCCTCGCCCTCCCCGGCTTCGGGCCCTGGACGGTCGACGTCATCGCGATGCGCGCCCTCGGTGACCCCGACGCCTTCCTCCCCACCGACCTCGGAATTCGCCGCGCCGCCCAGGAGCTGGGCCTGCCTTCGACCCCGGCGGCCCTCACGGCCCGGGCAGCCGCGTGGCGCCCCTGGCGGGCGTACGCCGTCCAGTACCTGTGGGCGACGGACAGCCACCCGATCAACTTCCTCCCCGTATAAGGACCTCAAGGACATGCCGACGAAGCACCACACCGTCATCGACAGCCCGTACGGCCCCCTGACCCTCGTCGCCGACGACGGCGTCCTGAGCGGCCTCTACATGACCGAACAGCGCCACCGCCCACCCGAGGAGACCTTCGGCGAGCGAGACGACAGGCCCTTCGGTACGGCGATCGACCAGCTGGAGGCCTACTTCGTGGGCGAGTTGAAGGAGTTCACCCTCGAACTGCGGCTGAACGGAACCGAGTTCCAGCGCCGCGTCTGGGACCGGCTGCGCCACATCCCCTACGGCGAGACCCGCTCCTACGGCCAACTGGCCGACGCCCTCGGCAACCCGGCCGCCTCCCGCGCCGTGGGCCTCGCCAACGGCAGGAACCCGATCGGCATCATCGTCCCCTGCCACCGCGTCGTCGGCGCGGGCGGCGGCCTCACCGGGTACGGCGGCGGCCTGGACCGCAAGAAGCGGCTGCTGGACTTCGAGAGCGGAGCGGCGCTGTTCTGAACCCGTCGGTTCAGTCGGCCCGCTCCGCCGCACCGCGCTCCACACAGAACTCGTTGCCCTCCGGATCGGCGAGGACCGCCCAGCCCCTGCCGTCCGGGGTGCGGCGGTCGTCGACCAGCGTGGCGCCGATGGCCAGAAGCCGCTCGACCTCCTCGTCACGGGTGCGGTCCTGCGGCTGAAGGTCCACATGCACCCGGTTCTTGACCGTCTTGGGTTCGGGGACGGTGACGAACAGCAGGCCCGCGCCCTCGATCAGCACGTCCTCGTCGCCGGGCTTGTCGTCCTCGTGCACGGGCAGGTCCAGCACCTGGGACCAGAAGCGGGCGAGGGTGTAGGCGTCGGTGGAGTCGATCGTCACATGGCGGATCGCAGAAGTCATGACACGGATTCTGATCTGCTCGGTGAGCCCCCGCACCCGCATTTCTACCCGGCGAGTTCGCGCAGCAGCTTCGGCAGCGCCGTGCCGATGGGTTCCCGTACGACGTCGTCGGCGCGGTCGTCGTACGGCGTCGGCTCGGCGTTGACGATGATCAGCCGGGCCCCGTGGTCGGCGGCGACGCCGGCGAGCCCGGCGGCGGGCTGGACCTGCAGGCTGCTGCCGACGGCGATGAACACCTGGCACGCCTTGGTGATCGCGACCGCCTCACCGAGGACTACCGGATCGAGCCGCTCACCGAACATGACGGTCGCCGACTTGAGGATGCCACCGCACTCCAGGCACGCCGGATCCTCCTCCCCGGCCGCCACGCGCGCGAGGGCGTCCTCCATCGGCCCGCGCGCATGGCACTTCGTGCAGAGCACACTGCGCGCGCTGCCGTGCAGTTCGAGTACCTTGCGGGCCGGCATCCCGGCGAGCTGGTGCAGCCCGTCCACGTTCTGCGTGATCACCCGCACCGGCACCCCGGACCGCTCCAGCTCGGCCACCGCCCGGTGCGCGGCGTTGGGCTCGGCCTTGAGCGTCCGGTTCTGCCGCCGCATCTGCCAGGAGCGCCGCCGGATCTCCGGATCGCCCATGTAGTACTCGTACGTCACGAGCTTCTCGGCCTCCGGATCCCGCCGCCACAGCCCGTTCGGCCCGCGATAGTCAGGGATCCCGGAATCGGTGGAGATGCCTGCGCCGCTGAGGATGGCTACGAGGGGCCTGTTCATGGGCCGAGAGTAAGGCGGTGGACCGCCGTGCGGCGAGCGAGTATCCGTCAGGGGCGAGGGCTCGTCAGTCCGTGATGACGGCGTCGCGGTGGATCCACTCGGGGCTGTGGCCCAGGACCGTGACCGTCTCGCCGGCCTCGGTGGTCAGGTCACGGCGGCCGCCCTCCGGCCCATGTGGCGCCCGGTTCTCCCGGCGGCGCATGCATATCCGACGGGGCCGATGTGGTGCTAGCGTCCCGCCATGGCCAAGGTCACCGTGTCACTCGATGCCGAACTCGTCGTGGAAGTCATGGTCCTCGCGGGGGTCGGCAACCCGCAGGACGCCGTCGAGCTCGTCGTCCGCGACTACATCGAGCGCAGCCACCGCACGGAGGCCCGGCTCGCCCAACGCGACGAGGCGCTGCGCGCGGTGGATGCCAAGCCCCGGGACGTCGAGGGCTGAAACCGCCCTCCGGTCACCCCACCCGGTGACCGTTCTCCAGCTCCACCGTCCCCCCGCCGTCCGCGAGGACGTCCAGGGCGGCCAGGACACGGCGGCCCAGGGAGCCGGGCAGATGAGCCGTGATGTCCTCGCGCGGAACCAGCCGCCAGGACAGCAGCTCCTCCTCCTGCAACCGGATCGCCTTGAAGTCGTCCTCGCCGAGGACTCCGCCGTCGTACAGATACGCCACCACCGGCGGCCGTCCCGTGCCGTGCGACCAGTCCACCGCCAGCAGCCGGCCCAGCTCGCGGTCGAGGCCGATCTCCTCGGCCGTCTCACGGCGTGCGCCCTGCCGCGGGGTCTCACCGTCGTCGGACTCGATCGTGCCGCCCGGAAGCGCCCAGCCCTCACGGTAGTTGGGCTCCACGAGCAGGACGCGGCCCTCCGCGTCACGGAAGAGGGCGGCGGCGCCGGCGAGGACGCGGGGGAGACTCGCGATGTACGTGGCGAAGTCTGGCGTGGTGGTCATTGAGGAAGGGTAACCAGCCTGCCCGACCGTGCCTCGGCCGCACGCCCCGCGCAGGGAAGCGTCTCCCGGGCGCACCGTTGCTAGACCTCCGCCTCCGTCTCCGCCAGCCGCACCGTCCGCTCCGCCAGCTCGCTGATCCGCACCCCGTCGAACCCGAACACCGCACTGCGCACCGTGTCCTCCAGCGGCTCGGTCCACTGGCCCGGGATCGCCGCCGCCCCCGTCAGCACACCCGCCACCGAACCGGCCGTCGCCCCGTTCGAGTCGGTGTCCAGCCCGCCGCGCACGGTGAGCGTGATGGTGCGGGTGAAGTCGCCGTCGCCGTACAGGAGCCCGGCGGTGAGCACGGCGGCGTTCGGGACGGTGTGGATCCAGCCGAGCCCGGCGGTCTCCTCGGCGACCGTGGTGAGCGTGTCCTCCCAGGTCATCCGGGTGTCGTGGAGCGAGACGACCCGGCGTACGGTGCGGGCGAGGCGGCTGCTCGCCGGGATGACGGCGAGTGCCCGGTCGACCACCTGCCGGACCGTGGACGCCGTGAACGCCGCCGCGACGAGCGCCGCCGCCCACATCGCGCCGTACACCCCGTTGCCGGTGTGCGACAGCACCGCGTCCCGGCGGGCGAGGGAGGCGGCGCGGCGCGGGTCGCCCGGGCAGGTCCAGCCGTAGATGTCGGCGCGGATGAGGGCGCCGATCCACTCCTGGTACGGGTTGTCGTACGTCGCCGTCAGCGGCGGCTTCAGCCCGTTCGCGAGGTTGCGGTACGCGGCCCGCTCCGCCGTGAAGGTCTGCAGATACGGCAGCCGCAGCAGCCACAGGTCGCCGACCTGCTCGGTGCTGAAGCCGAAGCCGTGCGTCTCCAGCAGGTCGAGGCCGAGGATGGCGTAGTCGACGTCGTCGTCGCGGCAGCTGCCGTGGATCCGGCCGCGCACGCACTGGCGCCACTCGGGGCGCAGCTCGAAGCCGTCGTCCTCGCTGATCGGCTCGGGAAGATAGTCGGTGAGGGGCAGGGCGGCGGCCTGCCGCAGATACTGATCGATACGGTCCCGCGTCCACAGGTCGCCCTGCTCGACCGGCTTGCCGAGCATGTTGCCCGCGATCCGGCCCAGCCAGCCCCCGAGGACGCGGTCGGCGAGCTCTGGCTCAGTGCCCACAGGGGTCATAGGACCGGTTTACCCAATTCCGGGGGCGTCCGCGCGGGGTCCGGCCGGCCGCTCAGGGGGCGCACAGGACGTTCACGGGGCGCTCGTACGGCGTTCTCACGGTCCGGGC
The DNA here is from genome assembly GCF_052068475.1 of Streptomyces sp. SD31. Lineage (NCBI taxonomy): Bacteria > Bacillati > Actinomycetota > Actinomycetes > Kitasatosporales > Streptomycetaceae > Streptomyces > Streptomyces sp. SD31. Next base: position 106,887 of record NZ_JBQHCX010000004.1, read on the forward strand.
AGCGCATGACGGCGGGGGTGTCCTCCGGTTAAGGTCACAGCGGCGCGACTGGCCCTGGCATGCGCCGGGCCCGGAGAGCAAGGGGAAGACAAGGTGGCGGACGCTGCAGTGAACGGTGCCCAGAGGGTGCTCATCGCCGCGGACAAGTTCAAGGGCTCGCTCACGGCCGTGCAGGTCGCCGAGCGGGTGACGGCCGGTCTGCGCCGGGTCGTGCCGGGCATCGAGGTCGAGGCCATGCCCGTGGCCGACGGCGGTGACGGGACCGTGGACGCCGCGGTCGCGGCCGGGTTCGAGCGCCGCGAGGTACGGGTCGCCGGGCCCCTCGGGCACGAGGTGACGGCGGCGTTCGCGCTGCGCGGCGACACGGCGGTCGTGGAGATGGCGGAGGCCAGCGGCCTGCAGCGGCTGCCCGCGGGCGTCTTCGCGCCGCTCACGGCTTCCACGTACGGCTCCGGTGAACTGCTGCGGGCCGCGCTGGACGCGGGCGCCCGCACGATCGTGTTCGGCGTCGGCGGCAGCGCCACCACGGACGGCGGCGCCGGCATGCTGACCGCGCTGGGCGCGCGCTTCCTGGACGCGGACGGGGAGCCGGTGACGCCGGGCGGCGGGGGCCTGGGTGACCTGACCACGGCCGACCTGTCGGGCCTGGACCCGCGACTGGCTTCCGTCGAACTGGTGCTCGCCAGCGACGTCGACAACCCCCTCACCGGCCCTAAGGGCGCGCCGGCGGTGTACGGCCCGCAGAAGGGTGCCTCGCCGGACGACGTGGAGACGCTGGACACGGCGCTCGCGCACTACGCGAAGGTGCTGGAGGAAGCCGTGGGCCCCCGGGCCGCCGAGCATGCCGCTGCCCCCGGCGCCGGCGCCGCGGGCGGCATCGGCTACGGCGCCCTCCTGATCGGCGCACGCTTCCGCCCCGGCATCGAGGTCATGCTGGACGTCCTGGGCTTCGCGCCCGCCCTGGAGCGGGCCGACCTGGTCATCACCGGCGAGGGCTCCCTGGACGAGCAGACCCTCCACGGCAAGGCCCCGGCGGGGGTCGCGGCGGCGGCCCGGGCCGCGAACAAGGAGGTCGTCGCGGTGTGCGGCCGCCTCGCGCTCCCGCCGGAGGCGCTGGGCCGGGCAGGGATCCGCCGGGCGTACCCGTTGACGGAGGTCGAGCCCGACGTCGCGAAGTGCATCGCGGACGCCGGGCCGATTCTGGAGCGGGTGGCGGAGCGGATCGGGCGGGACTTCCTGGGCTGATCCGCTACGGCAGGGGAATCAGATTGCCGTCCAGTTCCCTGAAGTACTTGCCGCTGTCGAGGCCCTCCACCTTGCCGTGCTTGAACCACAGCTTCGAGTAGTGGTGGATGGCTTCGGCGGTGGTCTCCCAGACCAGGGAGTGGCTCGATCCCTCGAAGCAGAACATCAGCTTCCGGGATCCCCCGATGGCCGCATAAAGGTCCGGAACGGAGAAGTGCAGGTTGTCCTGCATCAGCGTCGGGCTGTTGGCCGTCCGGTCCAGCTCCCCGTAGAGGATGAGTACGGGTACCCGGTCGCCGAGTATGTGCTTGCCCTGCGAGTCCTTGAGCGGCGCCGTCTTGCTGTTCCAGCCCCACCAGTAGGTGTTCCGGGAGCGCAGGACGCCCTCGGGCTCGCCATTCACCTTGCGGCCCCACTTGCTGCCGACGGGGTCGTCCTCCATGCAGGCCGCCCATGCAAGCTCGTCGATGCCGGGCTCCCACAGGGCGGGAGTGCCGCTCAACGACCTCTTGAATCCGACCTTGCTGGTGACATTCATCGGAAAACCGAACTGTTCGGGCGGTTTGCCCACAGGCAGTGTCGCGGCCTCCGGCGGGCGCCCGAAGGGGGCATCCAGCGTTCCCGACCACCGTCCCCGCGGCGGGAACATCGGGGCGAGCAGAAACAGGCTCTCGACATGGTCGGGGTGGTTGAGGGTGTAGGGGCCCATGACGAACGAGGCTGCGGACCAGCCGACGAAGTGGATGCGCTTCTCCGAGCCGACCTGGGTCTTGATGAACGCCACCACCGCCGCCAGCTCTGCCCATTCACTCTCCGAATTGCCCAGCTCGGACTTGTACGAGGGCGTGCCGGGCGCCGGGATGGTGTGGTCCACGAGGACCGGTTGCTGCTGGACCGGGTTGGTGTTGTACGGATCGTCCATCACCCCCGGGCGCGGCGACCGTCCGGAGCCCCGGATTTCCATGATGAAGACGTCGAGACCGGCCTGCGCCAGTTCCTGAGCCCAGCTGTACCGGTTGGGGTCGCCGCCGGGCACCGGCGCGAGGTCGAAGCCCGCCAGCGCCGGCACGCTGCGGCCGTGCAGCATCAGCACCGGCCTGCGGTCGTGCCCGGTGGGGGTGCCGTCGTACTCCCGCACAGGGAGCTCCACTTCGTGTTCGAAGTTTGGGATCTTCGAGAGGTGCTTGACCTTGTGCTCCCTGAGTTCGTATGAAGACATGCTCATCTCCCGGGATGAAAGGGGGCAACTGCTGTGAAATCTCCCCCTTCCACCGTCCTCCCCTTCCCCACCCCCAGCAACTGGGCACCCGCACGAGGTAGTTGACCCCTCAAGGGCAAACCCCCGACGCCCTTGAACCGGAAACAGGTGTGGCCCGAGCCGGGAAGGCTCGGGCCACACCTGTCAGCAACGGAGCGAAGGTCAGGGCAGCTGCGCCGCCCGCGCCTCACGCCGATTGTCACGGAAGTTGTTCACCCGGCGAGCCGTGGCGAACAGCGGGATCACCGCGCCCATGACCAGCTGCAGCGCGCAGCCCGTCTGCAGCAGCAGCTGGCCGCTCGGGGCGTCGAAGGCCCAGGCGGCGAGCAGGCCCATGCTGACCACGATCCACGCGAGCATCGCCACCGCGAGCCGCCCCCGCGGCTTCGGGTACTCGACCCGGCTCACCATCAGCCACGCGGTGCCCAGGATCGCCAGCAGCGTCGCCACGAAGGGCAGCTCCAGCAGGACGATCGAGACCACGGTCAGCGCGCCGAACGGCGACGGCATCCCCTGGAACATGCCGTTCGGCGGCGTCACGCAGGAGAATCTCGCGAGCCGCAGCACCACCGCGAGCAGAACGACGATCGCGCCGACCGCCGCCACCCGCTGGTGCGCGTCGTCGGCGACCATGCCGTAGACCAGGACGAAGTACGCCGGGGCCAGCCCGAAGCTGATCAGGTCCGAGAGGTTGTCCAGCTCCGCGCCCATGGGCGAGGAGCGCAGCTTCCTCGCCACCAGGCCGTCGAACAGGTCGAAGACCGCCGCGCACAGCATCAGGATGACCGCCGTGGCCGCGCTGTGGCGGGTCATGCCGGTCTCCGTGCTACCGGTGAGGTCCGGGATCAGGATGCCGGTGGTGGTGAAGTACACCGCCATGAAGCCGCACGTGGCGTTGCCGAGCGTGAGGGTGTCCGCTATCGACAGGCGGAGAGAGAGGGGCATCTCCTCTTCGTCGTCCACCTCGTCGGCCTCGGGCACCCAGCCCGCCTGGGTCTCAGGATCAATCACGGTCAATGCGAGTCACCCCAGCCACGGTCTTCTGCCCCACCTCGACCGCGACCTCCACGCCCTCGGGCAGGTAGATGTCGACACGCGAGCCGAAGCGGATCAGACCGATACGGTCGCCCTGCTCGACCTTCGTGCCCTGCGGGATGTAGGGGACGATGCGACGGGCCACCGCGCCGGCGATCTGGACCATCTCGATGTCGCCGAGTTCGGTGTCGAAGTGCCAGACAACGCGCTCGTTGTTCTCGCTCTCCTTGTTGAACGCCGGAACGAACCCGCCGGGGATGTGCTCCACGGACGTGACCGTGCCGGAGAGCGGCGCGCGGTTCACATGGACGTTGAGCGGGCTCATGAAGATCGCGACGCGGGTGCGGCCGTCCTTCCACGGCATGATGCTCTGCACCACACCGTCGGCGGGCGAGATGACCCGGCCCTGGGCGATCTCGCGCTCGGGGTCGCGGAAGAACCACAGCATGCCCGCCGCGAGAGCGGTGGCGGGCACGGCGACGGCCTTGGCGACGCCGGAGCGGCGTGCGCGCAGCAGGCTGACGGCTGCGGTGGCGACAGTCGGGAGAAGCCACGGCGATGCTCCGCGCGCGAGGCGTACGCCGCCGACCTGGCTGTCGCGTGGTGCAGAGGTTTGGCTGTGGGGCATGGATGACCTTCGTAGCGGATGATGCCGCGCGGTATCAGGGGACGGCGGCTTTCCCGGGATCGTACCGGTCGCGGGCCACAACTGGGCAAGCCAGGAAGTCGAGTCGGCGGCTGAAGAGTGCTGACGGGGTGTGATCTTCTTCTCCAAGAAAACACCCCGTATGCGGATAATCAGCCCTGGAACCGATACTCTTCGAGCAACCTGCGACCGATGATCATTTTCTGGATCTCGGCGGTACCTTCACCGATAAGCAGCATCGGAGCCTCACGGTAGAGGCGCTCGATCTCGTACTCCTTGGAGAAGCCGTAGCCGCCATGGATCCGGAAGGCATCCTCCACGACCTCCTTGCAGTACTCGGAGGCGAGGTACTTCGCCATCCCAGCCTCAAGGTCGTTTCGTTCCCCTGAATCCTTTTTGCGTGCCGCGTTCACCATCATGGCATGCGCGGCCTCGACCTTGGTAGCCATCTCGGCCAGCTTGAACTGGATCGCCTGGTGCTGGGCGATCGGTTTGCCGAAGGTGTGTCGCTGCTGGGCGTACTGGACGCCGAGCTCGAACGCACGCTGAGCGACGCCACAGCCACGCGCCGCCACATTGACGCGCCCGACTTCGACGCCGTCCATCATCTGGTAAAAACCTCGGCCCGTTACGCCACCCAGCACCCGATTGGCCGGAATGCGCAGGCCGTCCATGATGAGCTCGGTCGTGTCGACGCCCTTGTAGCCCATCTTGTCGATCTTGCCCGGGATGGTGAGGCCGGGGCGGACCTCTCCGAAGCCGGGCTCCTTCTCCACCAGGAAGGTCGTCATCGATTTGTGGGGCGCGGTGCCCTCGGGGTGTCCTTCGTCACTTCGGACGAGTACGGCGACCAGAGACGACGTTCCGCCGTTCGTCAGCCACATCTTCTGGCCGTTCAGGACGTACTCCTCACCGTCCTTCACCGCCTTCGACGTGATGGCCGACACATCGGAGCCCAGGCCCGGCTCCGACATCGAGAAGGCGCCACGGATGTCGCCGGCCGCCATCCTCGGCAGGAAGTGGTCCTTCTGCTCCTGCGTGCCGTGCTGCTTGAGCATGTACGCCACGATGAAGTGCGTGTTGATGATGCCGGACACCGACATCCAGCCGCGAGCGATCTCCTCGACGCACAGCGCGTACGTCAGGAGGGACTCGCCCAGACCGCCGTACTCCTCGGGGATCATCAGACCGAAGAGGCCCAATTCCTTGAGGCCGTCGACGATCTGCTGCGGGTACTCGTCGCGGTGCTCCAGCTCGGTCGCGACCGGGATGATCTCCTTGTCCACGAAGTCGCGGACGGTGGAGAGGATCTCCTGCTGAATGTCGGTCAGACCGGCGGTCTGGGCGAGTCGCGCCATGGCTACTTCTCCTGCTCCTTGAGCTCGGGGCGGCCCGGCTGCTCGCCGCCGCGCTCCTTGATGTACGTCTCGGTCGGCACCATGACCTTGCGGCGGAACACGCAGACCAGCGTGCCGTCCTGCTTGTAGCCCTTGGTCTCGACGTAGACGATGCCGCGGTCGTTCTTCGACTTGGACGGCCACTTGTCGAGCACGGTCGTCTGGCCGTAGATCGTGTCGCCGTGGAAGGTCGGCGCCACGTGCTTGAGCGACTCGATCTCCAGGTTGGCGATCGCCTTGCCGGAGATGTCCGGCACGCTCATGCCGAGCAGGAGGGAGTAGATGTAGTTGCCTACGACGACGTTCTTGCCGAAGTCGGTCGTCTTCTCCGCATAGTTGGTGTCCATGTGGAGCGGGTGGTGGTTCATGGTGAGGAGACAGAACAGGTGGTCGTCGTACTCCGTGACCGTCTTGCCCGGCCAGTGCTTGTACGTCGCCCCGACCTCGAACTCCTCGTAGGTGCGTCCGAACTGCATGGCGGTCAGGCCTCCGGGATCTCGAACTTGCTGGTGCGCTGCATGCCGGCCGCACGGCCCTTGCCGGAGATGACCAGCGCCATCTTGCGGCTGGCCTCGTCGATCATCTCGTCGCCGAGCATCGCGGAGCCCTTCTTGCCGCCCGCCTCGGACGTGTAGTAGTCGTACGCGTCCAGGATCAGCTCGGCGTGGTCGTAGTCCTCCTGCGAGGGCGAGAAGATCTCGTTGGACGCCTCGACCTGGCCCGGGTGCAGCACCCACTTGCCGTCGAAGCCGAGGGCCGCGGCGCGCTGGGCGACCTCGCGGTAGCCGTCGATGTTGCGGATCTGGAGGTAGGGGCCGTCGATCGCCTGGAGGTTGTTGGCGCGGGCCGCCATGAGGATCTTCATCAGGATGTAGTGGTAGGCGTCCGCCGGGTAGCCGGGCGGCTGCTCGCCCACGACCAGCGACTTCATGTTGATGGACGCCATGAAGTCGGCCGGGCCGAAGATGATCGTCTCGACGCGCTGGGACGCCGTCGCGATCTCGTTGACGTTGTTGAGGCCCTGGGCGTTCTCGATCTGCGCCTCGATGCCGATCTTGCCGACCTCGAAGCCCATCGTCTTCTCGATCTGGGTGAGGAGGAGGTCGAGAGCGACGATCTGCTCGGCCGTCTGGACCTTCGGCAGCATGATGCAGTCGAGGTTCTGGCCGGCGCCCTCGACGACCGTGACGACATCGCGGTACGTCCACTCGGTCGTCCAGTCGTTGACGCGCACGACCCGCGTCTTACCCGTCCAGTCGCCCTCGTTGAGGAACTTGACGATGGTGTGCCGCGCCTCGGGCTTGGCGAGCGGCGCGCACGCGTCCTCCAGGTCCAGGAAGACCTGGTCGGCGGGGAGGCCCTGGGCCTTCTCCAGGAAGCGCGGGTTCGAGCCCGGTACCGCCAGGCAGGAACGCCGGGGGCGAAGGCGGTTGACCGTGGTCATGCGGGGACCTCCAGGGGGTCGAGCTTGTTCGCTTTCCGGATCTCGTCGACGATGCGGCCGATGATTCCGGTGATGTCGAAGTCCTTCGGGGTGAAGACGGCGGCCACTCCGGCGGCTCGGAGCTGCTCGGCGTCACCATTCGGGATGATGCCACCGGCGATCACCGGTATATCTGTGGCACCGGCCACACGGAGCCGCTCCAGGACGTCCGGCACCAGCTGGGCGTGCGAGCCGGAGAGGATCGACAGGCCGACCGCGTGCACGTCCTCCGCGACGGCCGCGTCCACGATCTGCTCCGGGGTGAGCCGGATGCCCTGGTAGACCACCTCGAACCCGGCGTCACGGGCCCGCACGGCGATCTGCTCGGCGCCGTTGGAGTGCCCGTCCAGGCCGGGCTTGCCGACGAGGAAGCGCAGCTTGCCGACGCCGAGGTCCTTGGCCGTCAGGTCGACCTTGCGGCGCACCTCGCTCATGGCCGAGCCCTCCTCGGCGGGGACCGCCACCGGGGCCGACGACACACCCGTCGGCGCCCGGAACTCGCCGAACACCTCGCGCAGCGCCCCGGCCCACTCGCCGGTCGTGACCCCGGCGCGGGCGCACTCCAGGGTGGCCTCCATGAGGTTGGCGGTGCCCTTGGCGGCCTCCTTCAGCTTCTCCAGCGCCTTGCAGGGACGCGGGTGGTTGAAGGGCGGCTGGTAGCGGGTGTCGCGCCAGTGCTGGAGGGAGGCGATGACACGGGCCTCGACGGCCGGGTCGACCGTCTGGATGGCCGTGTCGAGGTCGGCCGTCAGGGGGTTGGGCTCGGTCGTCTCGAAGATGTTGACGCCGATGATCTTCTCCTGCCCGGACTCGATCCGGGCCCGGCGCTCGGCGTGGGAGGAGACGAGCTGCGACTTGAGGTAGCCGGACTCGACGGCGGCCATCGCGCCGCCCATCTCCTGGATCCGCTCGATCTCCGCGAGGGATTCCTCGACGAGCTTGCTCACCTTCGCCTCTATGACGTGCGAGCCCTCGAAGATGTCCTCGTACTCCAGCAGGTCGCTCTCGTGCGCCAGGACCTGCTGGATCCGCAGCGACCACTGCTGGTCCCAGGGCCGGGGGAGGCCCAGGGCCTCGTTCCAGGCGGGCAGCTGGACGGCACGCGCGCGTGCGTCCTTGGAGAGGGTCACGGCCAGCATCTCCAGCACGATCCGCTGGACGTTGTTCTCCGGCTGCGCCTCGGTCAGGCCGAGGGAGTTGACCTGGACGCCGTACCGGAAGCGGCGCTGCTTGGGGTTCTCGATGCCGTACCGCTCGCGCGTGACCTGGTCCCAGATCCGCCCGAACGCCCGCATCTTGCACATCTCCTCGATGAAGCGGACACCCGCGTTCACGAAGAAGGAGATACGGGCCACGACGTCCCCGAACTTCTCGGCGGGGACCTGCCCTGAGTCGCGTACGGCATCGAGAACCGCGATCGCGGTGGACATCGCGTACGCGATCTCCTGGACCGGCGTGGCGCCCGCCTCCTGCAGGTGGTAGCTGCAGATGTTGATCGGGTTCCACTTCGGGATGTGGGAGACCGTGTACGCGATCATGTCCGTCGTCAGCCGGAGTGAGGGCCCCGGCGGGAAGACATGGGTCCCCCGCGACAGGTACTCCTTGACGATGTCGTTCTGGGTCGTGCCCTGGAGCTTGGTGATGTCCGCGCCCTGCTCCTCGGCGACGACCTGGTAGAGCGCCAGCAGCCACATGGCGGTGGCGTTGATCGTCATCGAGGTGTTCATCTGCTCCAGGGGGATGTCCTGGAACAGCCGGCGCATGTCACCGAGGTGCGCGACGGGCACGCCGACCCGGCCGACCTCGCCGCGGGCGAGGATGTGGTCGGAGTCGTAGCCGGTCTGGGTCGGCAGGTCGAACGCGACCGACAGACCCGTCTGGCCCTTGGCGAGGTTGCGCCGGTACAGCTCGTTGGACGCCTCGGCCGTGGAGTGACCGGCATAGGTCCGCATGAGCCACGGCCGGTCCTTCTCCCGCTTGCCTTCGGCAGGCTGACGCTCAGTCATCTATGACCTCGACTGCTCTCAGATGTTGCGGAAGCGGTTGATGGCGTCGATGTGCTGGGCGCGCATTTCCTCATCGCGCACACCCAGGCCCTCCTCGGGGGCCAGGCACAGGACGCCGACCTTGCCCTGGTGGAGGTTGCGGTGCACGTCGAACGCGGCCTGGCCGGTCTCCTCCAGGGAGTAGACCCTCGACAGGGTGGGGTGGATCTTGCCCTTCGCGATGAGCCGATTGGCCTCCCAGGCCTCGCGGTAGTTGGCGAAGTGCGAGCCGATGATCCGCTTCAGGGACATCCACAGGTAGCGGTTGTCGTACTCGTGCATGTAGCCCGAGGTCGAGGCGCAGGTGGTGATGGTGCCGCCCTTGCGGGTGACGAAGACCGAGGCGCCGAAGGTCTCGCGGCCGGGGTGCTCGAAGACGATGTCGATGTCCTCGCCGCCGGTGAGCTCACGGATGCGCTTGCCGAAGCGCTTCCACTCCTTCGGGTCCTGGGTCTGCTCGTCCTTCCAGAACTTGTAGCCCTCGGCGTTGCGGTCGATGATCGCCTCGGCGCCCATCGAGCGGCAGATGTCCGCCTTCTGCGGCGAGGACACGACGCAGATGGGGTTGGCGCCGCCGGCGAGGGCGAACTGCGTGGCGTACGAGCCGAGTCCGCCGCTCGCGCCCCAGATCAGGACGTTGTCGCCCTGCTTCATGCCGGCGCCGTTGCGGGAGACCAGCTGGCGGTACGCGGTGGAGTTGACCAGGCCCGGGGCCGCGGCTTCCTCCCAGCTGAGGTGACCCGGCTTGGGCATCAGCTGGTTGGACTTGACCAGGGCGATCTCGGCGAGGCCGCCGAAGTTGGTCTCGAAGCCCCAGATGCGCTGCTCGGGGTCGAGCATCGTGTCGTTGTGGCCGTCGCTGGACTCCAGCTCGACGGACAGACAGTGCGCGACGACCTCGTCACCGGGCTTCCAGGAGTTGACGCCCGGGCCGGTGCGCAGGACGACGCCCGCGAGGTCGGAGCCGATGATGTGGTACGGCAGGTCGTGGCGCTTGGCCAGCTCGCTGGTGCGGCCGTAGCGCTCCAGGAATCCGAACGTCGACAGCGGCTCGAAGATCGACGTCCACACCGAGTTGTAGTTGACCGAGGAGGCCATCACGGCCACCAGGGCCTCGCCCGGGCCGAGCTCGGGCAGCGGCACGTCGTCGAGGTGGATCGACTTGCGCGGGTCCTTGTCGCGGGTCTCCAGTCCCGCGAACATCTCCGTCTCGTCCTTGTGCACGGTGATCGCGCGGTACGACTCGGGGAGCGGCAGGGCGGCGAAGTCGGCCGGCGTCGATTCCGGCGACTGGATCGCGTCCAGAATGTCCTTCACGGTCACGGTGTTGCCTCCGGCGGTGAGCGCCCTGAGGGAGGGGCGCTGAGGGTTACGTCGGTGCTGCTGAGGGTTGTGGTGGTTGCCGTCGGTTCGGCGGGTGGTGCTGTTCGGCAGCGCTTTGTGGCGCGGGAGGTTGCCTGTGACGCAGGCGTCCGGGCGCGCAGGCCCGGGAGGGGGCTTGCGGGGACAGCCGGCGTACGAATGGTCTCTGCACGCCGGCCGCCCGGACACCTTCAACGTATGGCACGGCGTGTCACCTGGCAAGGCACCGAGTGCCAGAACTTGCTCTCAGATGAAATCTTTACGTAACAAATGAGCGATGATCGATCAAAGCTACCCGTGAGTAGGTATCAATCGGGTGGAATGGGGCGGTGCTGAAGCGCGGCGCTGGAGAGCGTCGGCCGGGCAGGCCAGGTACAGCGCCATCGCCGTCCGCGGCTCCCGCACCCCGCGGCCCGCGAGCTCCTCGATCTTCGTCAGCCGGTACAGCAGCGTGTTCCGGTGGATGGCGAGCCGGTCGGCGGTCCGTATGAGCTGGAAGCCGCACTCCGCCCACGGAGCGGCGGGAACAGGAGTGGATGGGGCCGCGCCCGATGACCCCGGACGGCCTGCCCTTGATCGGCCCGCTCCCGGGCCGTCCCCGTGTCCTGCTCGCCACCGGCCACAACATGCTGGGCGTGATGCCGGCCCCGGCGACGGGACGGCTGGTCGCCGGGCTGCTGACGGGGGGCGGAACCGGGGCCGGCGGCCCGGTTCGCGCCGGGCCGGTCGGTCCGGCGCCTTCAGGTCGGCGCTAGGCGCCCAGGCCGAGCAGCGCCACCTGCAGGGGGAGCGCCGGCTCCTCGGGGAGGGCGGGAGGCTCCTCCCCGCGGCCCGTGTGGGTGGGCGGGACGGTGCGCAGGCCCTTTATGCCCTCGGCCGCCCACTTCGCGTCCGTCGCGGCGAGGGACAGGGTCATGCGCCGCCCGTCGGCCAGCGTGGCTTCGAGCTTGCTCGGGTCGTTCGTCTGCATGGCAACTCACTTCCGTCACGGCCCATGAAGATCGTGCTTCGACATGGAGGACGGATGAGCCGACGCGATGGTTCCCACTGAGGGAGCCATCACGAGCACCCTGCGTAGCGGCCTGAGTCCGCCGGTATGAATCCGCCGACCTGGGTCCGCCGGCCCGGGCCCGTTCGCCTAGGCCCGCTCCTTCAGCGCCTGCTCGATGGTCCGCATCACCTCGTCCAGCGGCGCGTCGGTCCTGGCCACCGTCACCAGCACCTCCCCCTGCGCCGCCACGGAGGCAGGCGCCGTACGCGGCGCGGTCTCCCGGCCGGCCCCGATACCCGTCCCGAACGTCCGCCGCACGATCGCGAAGGCGTGGTCGAGCTGCGCCTCCACATCGCCCTGGCCCCCCGCCCGCAGCCAGCGCCGCAAGACGTGGTTGTGCGCGGTGACCACGGCGGACGCGGCGACCTCCGCCAGCAGCGGGTCGTCGTTGGCGTCGTCGTCGTGGGCGTGTTCGTCGAAGTGGCCGAGGAGGTAGCGCGTGAAGAGGCGCTCGTAGCGGGCCACCGACGCGATCTCCGCCTCGCGCAGGGTGGGTACCTCGCGCGTCAGCTTGTAGCGGGCGACCGAGATCTCCGGCCGGGCCGCGTACATCCGCATGACTTCCTTGATACCGCGGCACACCGTGTCGAGCGGGTGCTCATGGGCCGGTGCGGCGTTGAGCACCGCCTCGGCGCGGATCAGGGTGTCGTCGTGGTCCGGGAAGATCGCCTCTTCCTTGGAGCGGAAGTGGCGGAAGAACGTGCGGCGGGCGACCCCGGCCGCGGCCGCGATCTCGTCGACGGTGGTCGCCTCGTACCCCTTGGTCGCGAACAGCTCCATCGCCGCGGCCGCCAGTTCGCGGCGCATCTTGAGCCGTTGGGCGGCCGCGCGACTGCCGGCGGCACTTTCCGGTGCGTCGGGCGTGGCTGGTGTACGTGAGGACTTGGCGGGCTGGGGCATGACCCGAACGTACTGCATGTGCGCAGCTTGATGCGCATGCACGGGGTTTCCCCCGCCCTGGGCGGACGGGGGAGTGCCGGGTCGGGCGGATGGCGGCGAGCTGCTTCGGTCGGCCGGGGGAGAGCTGCGCGGGGCGGCCGGGGGCGAGCTGCCGGGGTCCAGCAGCCCGCCCCACTCCTGACCGCTTCTGAACCAGTCGCCGGGCCGCTCAGCGCCGGGCATATTCGCGGAAGCCGCGGCCCGTCTTGCGGCCGAGGCAGCCCGCGGCCACCAGGTGCTCCAGGAGCGGCGCCGGGGCGAGACCCGGGTCGCGGAACTCGCGGTGCAGGACCTTCTCGATCGCCAGGGAGACGTCGAGCCCGACGACGTCCAGCAGCTCGAACGGACCCATCGGGTAGCCGCCGCCCAGCTTCATCGCCGCGTCGATGTCGTCGAGCGTCGCGTAGTGCTCCTGCACCATCTTGATCGCGTTGTTCAGGTACGGGAACAGCAGCGCGTTGACGATGAATCCGGCCCGGTCACCGCAGTCCACGGCGTGCTTCTTGATCTTGCCGCAGACCTCGCGGACCGTGGAGTGGACGTCGTCGGCCGTGAGCACCGTACGGACGACCTCGACCAGCTTCATCGCCGGCGCCGGGTTGAAGAAGTGCATGCCGATCACGTCCTGCGGACGCGAGGTGGCACGGGCACAGGCGACGACGGGCAGCGACGAGGTGGTGGTGGCCAGCACCGCGCCCGGCTTGCAGACCTTGTCCAGCGTCGCGAACAGCTGCCGCTTGATCTCCAGGTCCTCGGCGACCGCCTCGACGGCCAGGTCGACGTCGGCGAACGCGTCGTACGAACCCGCCGCGGTGATCAGGTCCAGGGTCTGCGCGGCGGCCTCGGCGGTCATCCGCCCCTTGTCGACAGAGCGGGAAAGCGACTTGCCGATACGGGCCTTCGCGGCCTGCGCCTTCTCCTCGCTGCGGGCGGCGAGCACGACCTCGTACCCGGCCTTGGCGAAGACCTCGGCGATACCGGACGCCATGGTGCCGGAGCCCGCGACACCGACCGAGCGGACCGTCCGGCCGGGGGTCAGGGCGGCGTCGTCCCGCGGCGTCAGCCCGTCCGGCACGACGGTGGCGCTGCCCGGAGCCTCGTACGTGTAGAAGCCACGGCCCGACTTACGGCCCGTCAGGCCCGCCTCGCTGAGCTGCTTGAGGATCGGCGCGGGCGCGTGCAGCCGGTCGCGCGACTCGGCGTACATGGCCTCCAGGACCCTGCGCGCGGTGTCGATGCCAATCAGGTCGAGCAGGGCCAGCGGGCCCATCGGCAGCCCACAGCCCAGCCGCATCGCGGCGTCGATGTCCTCGCGGGAGGCGTACTTCGCCTCGTACATCGCGGCGGCCTGGTTGAGGTAGCCGAACAGCAGCCCGTCGGCGACGAAACCGGGCCGGTCGCCGACCGCGACGGGCTCCTTGCCGAGATCGAGGGCGAGGTTCGTGACCGCGGTCACGGCCTGCGGCGCGGTCAGCACGGAGGAGACGACCTCGACCAGGCGCATCGCCGGCGCCGGGTTGAAGAAGTGCAGACCGAGCACGCGCTCCGGGCGGGCCGAGTCCGCGGCCAGCCGCGTGACGGACAGGGCGTTGGTGCCGGTCGCCAGGATCGTCTCGGGGCGCACGATCCCGTCCAACTCGCGGAAGATCTGCTGCTTGACGTCGTACGACTCCGGCGCCACCTCGATGACCAGGTCCGCGTCAGCCGCCGCCCGCAGGTCGGTGGAGGTGCGGACGCGGGCGAGGGCCTCCGCGCGCTCCTCCTCGGTCAGTCGGCCGCGCTCCACGGCACGGGCGGTCGAGGACTCCAGGGCGGCGACGGCCTTGGCGGCCGCGGCCTCGCTGATGTCGATGCCGATGACCTCGCGACCGGCCTTGGCCAGGACCTCGGCGATGCCGGTGCCCATGGTGCCGAGGCCGACGACGGCAACGGTCTTGAGCGGGGACAGAGGGGTGTCGGACGCGGTGTCGGACAGGGGAGTGGCCATCGCGGGACTCCAGGAATGAGGGTGACGACTGGAAGCGCGCCCGGGTGCGCCGAGGAGGCGCACCGGGTGCGAAAGGAGTGAGTGCGGGTGTTGCCGGGCTACTGGCGCACACGCCCGGTGCCGTCACCGGGAGCGCGCACACGCCCCGGGGAACGGTGGATCCGACCGGCCCTGTCCCGGAGCCGAGTCGTACTGAGAGGTACGTGATGTACCGAACCGACCAGCACTCGCGGCGGCTGCGTCACCAGGCCGCTGCAAGCAAATCTGCGAGTGGGTGACTCGCTCGTATGAGCTTAACCCGTGGGTAACGAGCGCGCCAGACCTCGTCTTTGTGATGTAGGTCCCGCGAGGCGCGCCGCTTGCATACGCTCGGCTTCATGGACGAAGAGTTGCGATCACTCACGGAGCGCTTACGGCAGGAGTCCGGAGCGTCGGCCGCGTACGACCGCCTCGTGGCGACCGAGCACCTCGACGAACTCGCCGAGGTGCTCACCGCGCCCGGACAGCCGCTGTGGGCCAGGGAGTTGGCCGCCTTCCGGCTGGGCCTCGCCGGGGACCGCCGGGCCTTCGAGTCGCTCGTCCTGCTCCTGAACCATCGTGACCCGCAGCGCTGTGCCTCCGCCGCTCACGCCCTCGCCCGGCTCGGCGACCCGCGCACGGCCCGCGCGGCGGCCGCCCTCGCCACCAACGAACTACGCGTCGCCTACGCCCTGCACCCCGTCCTGCTCCTGGTCGAGCTGCGCGCCCCCGAGGCCGTGCCCGCCCTCATCACCACCCTGGAGCGCCGCCTGCGCCCGCACGACCCCTACCGCCGCGTGGCCCTCGCCTGCGTGGAGGGCCTCGGCGCGCTCGGCGACACCCGGGCCAGACGCGTCCTGAACGAGGCACTGGCCCACCCGGCCCTCGCGGAGGCGGCGGTGCGTGCGCTGGCGCGGATCCCTCGTCAGAGGGGAGGCTCCCGGCCGGTCGGCGGCGACTCGCGCGGCGGTGATGCGCCTGATGCCTGACGGCGATCCACGGGCCCTGTGCCGAGCCCGGTCGCGGCGGGCCGGCCCGGCTGCCGCAGGGCACGCGGACACCTGAAAAGAAACCCGCGGGCACCTGCGCCGACGGTGGCTGTCAGCCCGGCACCAGCTCCCGCGCGTACCGCACCTCGGGCACCTCCACGCCGTCCACCTCGAAGGGCTCCTCGGAGCCGTCCGGGCGGAAACCCGCCCGCTCGTAGAAGCGCCGGGCACGGGTGTTGTGCCCGAGGACCCAGAGCAGCATGCGCGTGTGCCCGGCGGCCGTGCACCGGCGCAGCGATTCCTGGAGCAGGGTGTGCCCGACGCCGCCGCCGTACCGCCCGGGGTGCACGTAGAGGGCGTACAACTCGGCGTCCTCGGTGCGCACTTCGCCGTCGCGGTACGGTCCGTGGCAGGCCCAGCCGACGACCTCGCCGTGGTGCTCGGCGACCAGGTTCACCACCCTCCCGTCGGCCTGCGTGAAGAGGGCGCGGCGGCGCTCGGCGTCCTGTGCCACGTCGAGGGCGTCCAGGTGGGACTGCGGGATGAGGCCCTTGTAGGCGCTCTGCCAGCCGCCGATACGGATCTCGGCGACGCGCGCGCAGTCGGCCAGGGTCATGGGGCGGATCAGTGTGCCGTCGTCGTCCATGACGGCACCGTAGACACCAGCCACCCGGGCTCGCCTTCCATCAACCCGGCAGCACCGCGAAGGCCTCGACCTCCATCAGGAACTCCGGCCGTACCAGCCCGGCGACCCGCACCGCCGACGCGGCCGGTAGCCGGTCGTCGGGTATGTGCTCGGCGCGGGCCGCGCGGATCGCGGGCATGTGCGCCATGTCCGTGACGAAGTAGGTGAGTTTGACGACATCGTCGAAAGTCGCGCCGGCCGCGGCCAGGCAGCGCCGCAGATTCTCGAAGACCTGGCGGGCCTGGGCCGCCGGGTCGCCCTCGCCGACCAGCTTGCCGTCCTCGTCCAGGGCGAGCTGGCCGGAGACGGCGACGAAACGGCCGGAGCCGAGCACGACATGCGTGTACTGGGCGGCGGGGGCGACTCCGTCGGGGGCGGGAATCCTGATCAGCTCACTCATGCGTCCATGGTGGACCATGGGTCTGACAACGCCCCCGACGGACCGTCAGGCGCTCAGAGCCTGCGCTAGCGCCGGAAGCCGAGCAGCTCGTGCAGTTCGCCGCCGCGCGACGACGTGGACACGACCTTGGAACTCACCGGCTTCGGGTCGGGCAGCGCCTCGCACACCGCGTCGACCCCACCCCGGCCGCGCGGCACCGTGCCGTCGGTCAGGTAGGCCGCGAGGCGTTTGTCCAGGCAGGCGTTCCCGCCCAGCGTGATGCCGTGGTTACCGCCGCCCCGCTCGACCACCAGACTGGAGCGGGCCAGCAGCCGGTGCACGGTGACGGCGCCCTCGTACGGGGTGGCCGCGTCCTCGGTCGCCTGGAACAGCAGCACCGGGGGGACCTTGCCGTTGGCGACGTTCAGCGGGGCGAGCGAGCTCGTCGGCCAGAATGCGCACGGCGCGTTGTACCAGGCGTTGTTCCAGGTCATGAACGGCGCCTTCGCGTACGCGGCCCAGTTGTCCGCCTGCCACTCGCGCCAGTCGCGCGGCCAGGCGGCGTCACGGCACTGCACCGAGGTGTAGATGCTGTAGCCGTTGTCGTCGGACGCGTCGGCGGCGCCGAACTTCTCGTACGCCTCGACCAACGGGTCGGCGTCCTTGCCGTTCACATACGCCGCGAACGCCTCGGCGAGGTAGGGCCAGTAGCCGTTGTAGTAGCCGCCGGGGATGAAGGTGTCCTCCAGCTCGGAGGCGCCCACCTTGCCGCCGGCCGCCTTCCTGGCGAGGGCCGCCCGCATCGCGTACCACTGCGCCTCGACCCGCTGCGGATCGGTGCCGAGCCGGTACGTCGTGTCGTGCTTGGCGATCCATGCCATGAACGCGCGGTGCCGGTCGTTGAAGGCGTGGTCCTGCGCGAGGTTGTCGTCGTACCAGACACCGGTGGGGTCGACGACCGAGTCCAGGACCGCGCGCCGCACCCGCTCCGGGAAGAGCTTCGCGTAGACCGCGCCGAGATAGGTGCCGTACGAGTAGCCGAAGTAGTTGATCTGCCGCGCGCCGAGTGCGGCACGGATCCGGTCCATGTCCCGCACCGCGCTGATCGTGTCGATGTACGGCAGTACGTCCCCGTACTTCTCGCCACAGGCCCGGGCGAAGGCCTTGGCACGTGCGAGGTTGGCCTGCTCGATCTGTGCCGTGCTCGGCACGGCGTCCCGGCGCACCGCGGCGAAGTGGCCGGGCCTGCAGTCGAGGGCCGGCTTGCTCTTGCCGACTCCGCGCGGGTCGAAGCCGATGACGTCGTACTGCGCCGCCACCGCCTTGGGCAGTGCGGCGGCCACGAATCCGGCGAGCGTCAGGCCGCTGGCGCCGGGGCCGCCCGGGTTGACCAGCAGGGGGCCCTGGTACTTCTTCGCGGTGTGCGGGACGCGGGACAGCGCGAGCGTGATCTGCCGCCCCCGCGGACGGGAGTGGTCGAGCGGCACCGCGAGGGACGCGCACTGGAGCGTCGGGTACTTCTTGGTGCCGCACTTGTTCCAGGTGAGGGGTGCGGCGTGAGCGGTGTCCGCGGGGGGCGGCGGGCTCGCCTCTGCGGGGACGGCCGTCAGGGCCCCGGCCACGACGGCGGCGGCGCCGCACAGTACGGCTGCGCGTTCTCTCATGGGGTCCTTCCAGGACGGAGGGGCGCGGGCCGCGAGTGTCGCGGTCCCTGCCGCATTCGTCCCGGAAAGGGCGACCGGAACAACTCGTTCCGGCGGGACTTGACCCGATTGGGTCGAGGGATGCGCTCCAATGCCCTCAGATGAGTGAGAGTTGGGTCGGTTCGGGCCGCGTGTGCTCGGCGGGCTCCGGTTCGGGCTCGCGGATCCGCCGGGGCATGCCCGCGCGCGTGGGGCCGATGCCGTACTCCTGTGCCAGGTCGTGGACCTGGCGGGTGATCCGGCGCTGGTACCACTTCGGCGCGTAGGCGCCGTCCGCGTACAGCCGTTCGTAACGGCGGACCAGATGCGGGTGCTCGCGGCCGAGCCAGGCCATGAACCACTCGCGGGCCCCCGGCCGCAGATGCAGCACCAGCGGCGTGACGGAGGTGGCCCCGGAGGCGGCGATCGCCCGCACGGTGGCCCGCAGTTGTGCCGGGCTGTCGCTCAGGAAGGGAATCACCGGTGCCATCAGCACACCGCATCCGAGGCCGTGCTCGGCCAGGGTCCGTACGACCTCGAGGCGGCGCTCGGGGGCGGGCGTGCCCGGCTCCACGGTGCGCCACAGTTCGGCGTCGGTGAAGCCGACCGAGACGGATATGCCGACGTCGGTCACCTCGGCGGACTGCTTCAGCAGGTCGAGGTCGCGCAGGATCAGCGTGCCCTTGGTCAGGATCGAGTAGGGGTTGGCGTGGTCGCGCAGGGCGGCGAGGATGCCCGGCATCAGGCGGTAGCGGCCCTCGGCGCGCTGGTAGCAGTCGACATTCGTGCCCATCGCTATGTGATCGCCCTGCCAGCGGCGCGAGGAGAGCTGGCGGCGCAGCAGCTCCGGGGCGTTCACCTTGACCACGATCTGGGAGTCGAAGCCGAGGCCCGTGTCGAGGTCCAGATAGCTGTGGGTCTTGCGGGCGAAGCAGTACACGCACGCGTGCGTGCAGCCCCGATAGGGGTTCACCGTCCACTCGAAGGGCATCCGCGAGGCGCCCGGCACCCGGTTGATGATCGAGCGCGCCCGGATCTCGTGGAACGTGATGCCGGCGAACTCGGGCGTGTCGAAGGTGCGGGTCACTACGGCGTCCGCGCCGAACAGCGCGGAGTCGGCCCGGCTGTGGTCGGACTCCAGGGTGAGGTTCTCCCAGCGCATGACGCCTCCTCGGTAGCACTGCCCCCAGAATAGAACACATGTTCCCTTGATCGTGCGACCTCTATCCCAGGCTTCTCTCCCGGCTTCTGTGCCGGGCTCCTGTCCTGGGTTTCTGTCCCGGGTTTCTGTCCCTGGCTTCGTTTTCGATCGATGTGTGATCGCTTCGGGGAGCTGAGCGGGACCCCGATTTGGGCGGTCCGGGAGCGGGGTGGTTGGCTTGCCCCAACCCCCGAGAATTCTGGTCCTGGAGGAAGTCAATGGCGCAGGTCGAGGCCACTACGGAGCGGGTCGTCGCGGCGGACGCGGAGAAGGTGTTCGACGCCCTCGCCGACTACAGCGGCACGCGCGCGAATCTGCTCCCCGAGCACTTCAGCGAGTACGAGGTGCGTGAGGGCGGCGACGGCGAGGGCACCCTCGTCCACTGGAAGCTCCAGGCCACCAGCAAGCGTGTGCGCGACTGCCTTCTGGAGGTCACCGAGCCGACCGACGGCGAGCTCGTCGAGAAGGACCGCAACTCCTCCATGGTCACCACCTGGCGGGTCACCCCGGCCGGCGAGGGCAAGTCCCGGGTCGTCGTCACCACCACCTGGCAGGGCGCCGGCGGCATCGGCGGCTTCTTCGAGAGGACCTTCGCGCCCAAGGGTCTCGGCCGGATCTACGACGCCGTGCTCGACAAGCTTGCCGCTGAGGTCGCGAAGTAAGTCCCTGGTGTCCGAGGGCCCTTGGCCTCCTCACCGGATCGAGTGGATCTCCGTCGTGTCCGGGGTGGCGCCGTAACTCGCCGTGCTTGCTCGTAGTTGTCGCTTAATGCGGGAAATGTGAGCAGGTGCGGCGAGGGGAGCGGAACGTGGGCGGCGCGACTTTGGTGCAGGACGAGACCGTCACCGCACCGCCTCCACAGGCTCCGCCCCAGGGCGCGGAGACCCGACTGAGCCCGCGCCGGGTGCGATTGGTCTTCCTCGCGCTGATGCTCGCGCTGCTGCTGGCCGCGCTGGAGCAGATGATCGTCGCCACCGCGCTGCCGAAGATCGTCGGTGAGCTGCACGGCCTGGACAGGATGTCCTGGGCGATCACCGCCTACCTGCTCACCGCCACCGTCGGACTGCCCATCTACGGCAAGCTCGGCGATCTCCTCGGCCGCAAGGGCGTCTTCCAGTTCGCGATCGTCGTCTTCGTCGTCGGCTCCGCGCTCGCCGGACGGGCCGAGACCATGGACCAGCTGATCGCCTACCGCGCGATCCAGGGCGTCGGAGCGGGCGGGCTCATGATCGGCGTCCAGGCGATCGTCGCGGACATCGTGCCGCCCCGGGAGCGCGGCCGCTTCATGGGCCTGATCGGCGCCGCGTTCGGCCTCGCCTCGGTCGCCGGACCCCTGCTGGGCGGTTACTTCACGGACCACCTCTCCTGGCGGTGGTGCTTCTACATCAACGTGCCCTTCGGCCTCGTCACCCTGGCCGTCGTCACCGTCGTCCTGAAACTGCCGAAGCCCAAGGCCAAGGCCCGGCTCGACATCCTCGGCTCGCTGCTCCTCGCCGCCGCCTCCACCTGCCTGGTCCTGCTGACCAGTTGGGGCGGCACCGAATACGCCTGGGACTCGCGTGTCATCCTCGGCCTCGGCGCGGGAGCGGTCGTCTCCACCGTCCTGTTCCTCGTCGTCGAGCACTTCGCCGTCGAACCCCTCATCCCGCTGCGGCTGTTCAGGGACCCCGTCTTCAACGTCACCAGCCTGGTCGGCCTCGTGATCGGTGTCGCCCTCTTCGGTGCTGCCGGCTATCTGCCGACCTTCCTGCAGATGGTCGACGGGGCCACGGCCACCGAGTCCGGCCTGCTGATGCTGCCGATGATGGCCGGCATCGTCGGCACCTCGATCGTCGCCGGTCAACTCATCAGCCACACCGGCCGCTACAAGATCTACCCCGTGCTCGGCAGCGCGCTCTCGGTCATCGGCATGTGGCTGCTGTCCCGCCTGGAAGTCGACACGCCCCGGCTGCACTACAGCATGTGGATGGCCGTCCTCGGCGCCGGCATCGGCATGGTGATGCCGGTCCTGATCCTCGCCGTGCAGAACTCCGTGCGCCCCGCCGACCTCGGCACCGCCACCAGCGCCAACAACTACTTCCGGCAGATCGGCGGCAGCGTCGGCGCGGCGCTCTTCGGC
Source organism: Streptomyces sp. SD31 (assembly GCF_052068475.1). NCBI lineage: Bacteria > Bacillati > Actinomycetota > Actinomycetes > Kitasatosporales > Streptomycetaceae > Streptomyces > Streptomyces sp. SD31. Next base: position 128,408 of record NZ_JBQHCX010000004.1, read on the forward strand.
ACCCTCTTCGCCGACCGGCTCGCCGACGCCCTGGCCGAACGCCTGCCCACGCGCGCGGGCGGTGAGCTGCCCGATCCCGAGTCCATCACTCCGCAGCTCGTCCACGCCATGCCCGCGGCGCTGCGCGACGGTTACGTGCGGGCCTACGCCGACGCCATGCCGAGGATCTTCCTCTACCTCGTGCCGGTGCTCGTGCTCGGCCTGCTCATCGCCTTCTTCCTCAAGGAAAGGCCCCTGGTGTCCCACAGCGTCCCGGCGACGGAGCCGGATGCGGCGCTGGTGGACGCCCAGCTCCCGTCGGCCCGTTCGCCGTACGCCGCCGGAGTTCCCGTCTGCGGCACGGTTCAGCACCCGGACGCAACGGGCGTACCGCGCGCGGCGCTCACGCTCATCGACGTGGCCGGGCAGCAGGTCGGGCGCGGCGCGAGCGGCGAGGACGGGCGGTACGCGCTGGCGACGCCCGCCCCGGGACCGTACGTGCTGATCGCGTCGGCGGGCGGTCATCAGCCGCAGGCCGTCTCCGTGACCGTCGGCGAGCACCCCGTGGAGCTGGACATCGTCCTCGGTGGCGCCGGACGCCTCGCCGGGAACGTGCGTACCCCGGACGGCACACCCGTGGACGCCACCGTCACGCTCACCGACGTGTACGGCGAGGTCGTCGCCACGACTCGCAGCGGCCACGACGGCGGCTATGTCATCACCGAGTTGGTGGCCGGCCAGTACACCCTCGCGGCGAGCTCGCCCGCCTTCCGCCCGGCCGCCGTCCCCGTCACCGTCCAGGTGGCCCGTGAGACACGCCAGGACATCGAACTGGCCGGCGGCGCCACACTGCGCGGCACCGTGCGGGCGGGCGGTGGGCGGCCCGTCGAGGACGCGCGCGTGACGCTGCTCGACCCGGCCGGCAACGTCAGGGACACGCTCACCACCGGCCCCGACGGAACCTTCCGGTTCGTCGACCTCTCCAGTGGGGAGTACACCCTCATCGCCACGGGTTACCCGCCGGTCGCCACCGTGCTCCAAGTCGCCGGAGGAGACCGAACGGAACGCGACCTTCAGCTCGGGCACGACGACTGAGCCGACGACCGGCACCGTCGCTGTCCTGCGCGGACGCGGCGCGGGCCGGCCCTCGGATCCCGTCACACCAATTCCCCTATTGCCGCACATCACCTCCGCCGGGAGCCGTACGGTGGACCAGGCGGCACAGATCTTGCGGAGCCGTGGGGAGAGAGGGCCTTCCATGGACCGTGGCACCGAGAGGGACGGCGCGGTGACAGAACACGCCGCGGCCGGCCGAGTCCCGCTTGCCGTCGTCGTGGTGGACCGCGAGGGCCTCGTCTCCCACTGGAGCTCCGGCGCACGCCGGCTGTTCGGCGCCGCCAAGGAGGAGGCGCTCGGACGCCCGGCCGTCGATCTGCTGCCCGTCTCCGGCGCGCTCCCCGACGAGGACGACCTCGCGCCGTACGGCGGCTACGGGGCGTACGACGGTCTCGGTCACGACCTCGAATCGTCCCTCGACGGGCGGCTGTTCTACCCGGCTGCGGGCCGCGCCCGCCTCACCGTGCCCGAGCGAAGCGAGATGGGGGTCCCCCCGTCCGCAGGGTGGGGGAGCGACCGGGTCGACGTCCTGTGGTGGGCGTACCCGTTGGTGGGGCCCGGGCCGGAGCGGCTGCTGGTGCTCGGCGCCGATGTGGGCGCACTTCAGCAGGGCAGCGAACCCGACGAGCCCACCGGCTTCGAACGCGTCGCCCCCGGCTTCGCCCTGCACACCGACTTCCCCGGCGCCGAGGAACTCGCCCGCCGGCTCCCCGAGATCCTGCCCAGCATGAGCGTCGAGGAGGGCGCCCGCATCGTCGGGCAGGTCCTCGAACTCGGCTATCCGGTACTGGAGTTCAGCCAGAACGACCGGGTCCCGGTCACCCCCGACTGGGGTGTTCCCCGGCGCGTGGAGCGCAGGGCACGCCGGGAGCGGGCCGCCCGGGCCGCCGCCGAGGGCCTGCCGTTAGCGCAGGAGTACGCCGACGAGGTCGAGGACCTCGAATACGCCGCAGTACGCGAACGCCTGGAGTTCCTGAACGAGGTCAGCGGCCGGATCGGCACCTCCCTCGACCTGGCCCGGACCATCATCGAGGTCAGCAAGGCCGTCGTGCCCCGCTTCACCGACGTCGCCGGCACCTATCTGCGCGAACAGGTCGTCGCCGGCGAGGGGTTCCCCGAGGGCGTGCCGGACACGACCACCATGTGGCACCGGGTCGCCGTCGAGCACACCGACGAACCCGGCCGCTGGGACGACGTCGTGCCGGTCGGCGAGGCCATGCCGTTCCCGGCGCACACGCCGTTCTTCCAGTGCATGACCAGCGGCGAGCCCGTCCTGGTGCCACGCATCAGCGAGCAGATGGGGCACGCGATCGCCTCGCAGTTCGAGAAGCGCGACATCAGGCCGCTGATCACCGGCCGTTCGATGCTGGTCGTGCCGCTCAAGGCCCGCAATGTCGTCCTCGGCTTCATGATCCTGCTGCGCCACCCGGAGCGCGTCGAGTTCAACGACATGGACCGGGTCACCGGCGCCGAACTCGCCGCCCGCGCGGGCCTCGTGCTCGACAACGCGCGCATGTACACCTACCAGGAGAGCGTCGCCGAGACCCTCCAGGACAGCATGCTGCCGCACATCCCGCCGCGCATGGCGGGCTGCGACATCGCCACCCGCTATCTGCCCGGCACCCTGCTCGGCCGGGTCGGCGGCGACTGGTTCGACTCCGTGAAGCTGCCCGGCGCCCGCACCGCCCTCGTCGTCGGCGACGTCATGGGCCACGGCCTCAACTCCGCCGCAATGATGGGGCAGTTGCGCACGGCCGTCCAGACCATGGCCGCCCTCGACCTGCCGCCCGCCCAGCTCCTGCGCAACCTCGACGACCTCGCCCAGCGCCTCGGTGACACCTACCTCGCGACCTGTCTGTACGCCGTCTACGACCCGATCGCGAGCGAACTGCACCTCGCCAACGCCGGCCACATCCCGCCCGTCCTGGTCCGCGCCGAGGACGGGCGCAGTGAGCTGCTCGACCTGCCCACGGGTGCGCCGATCGGCGTCGGAGGGGTGCCCTTCGAGGCGGTGAGCGTGCGCGTGGAGCCCGGCGACCGGATCGTGATGTGCACCGACGGCCTCGTCGAGGTGCGCGGCGAGGACATCGGTGTCGGTCTCGCGACCCTGTGCGAGTCCGCCGCCCATCCGGCCGCGTCCATGGACGACGCGTGCGACACGATCATCCGCGCCCTCAACACACGGGGCGGACGCAAGGACGACGTCGCCCTGCTGCTGGCCCGCCTCAACGGCATCGAGCCGGACGACGTCGCCGAATGGCGCATCGACCTCGACCCTGGACAGGTCGGCCGGGCCCGCGCCGTCGTCCGGGAACAGCTGCACGAGTGGGGCCTGTCCCGCCTCGTCCACACCGCCGAACTGCTGGTCGGCGAGCTCGTCACCAACGCCGTACGGCACTCCCACAGCCGTCCCGTCGCACTGCGCCTCATCCGCGGCGACACGCTGCTGTGCGAAGTGGACGACGACGATCACGAACTGCCGACGCTGCTCAACGCCGGGCCCGGCGACGAGGCCGGGCGGGGGCTGCGTGTGGTGAGCACGCTGGCGCGCGAGTGGGGCACGAGCCGTACGAGCGCCGGCAAGACCGTCTGGTTCGAACTCACGCTCCCGCGCCGCTGATCACTTGTGCCCCGAGGGGCGTACGACGGCGTATCGGTCTCGAATGCGGAGTGAAGGAATGCGCCACGCGCTTGTAGCCGCGCCCAGGCCGCGATAAACCGTATGGGCCCGTCACTCGACGACGGGTCGGCGTCGCACCCTGGGGAGTCGGGCATGAGCGTGACCAGTCGATACCGGGAGGCCTGGGAGGGTTTCTGGCGTGCGGCCCCGGCCGAACAGGGGGCGGTGTTCTGGGATGCGGAGCCGGCCCTGACCGCAGGCCGTCATCTGGCCCTCTTCGACGCGCACCTGGCCGATCCCGGCCTGCCGATGGTGGACCTCGGCTGCGGCAACGGCACCCAGACCCGTTTCCTCGCCGACCGCTTCCGGCACGTTCTCGGCGCGGACCTGTCCGCCGCGGCCCTCGACCACGCCCGGCAGGCGGATCCCGCCGGGCAGGCGACGTACCGGCTGTTCGACGCCGGGGAGAAGTCCGAGGCCGAGACGCTGCACGCCGAACTCGGCGACGCCAACGTCTACATGCGGGGTGTGCTCCACCAGGCCGAGCCCGACGACCGGCAGCCCATGGTGGACGGCATCGCCACGCTGGTCGGCGAGCGGGGCCGGGCCTTCCTCGTCGAACTCTCCGAGTCCGCCAAGCCCGTCCTGATGGGCCTCGCCCAGCACCCGGCGGGACCGCCGCCCAAGCTCGCACCCATCTTCCGGCACGGCATCGCCCCGGGCGAGGTCGCCGACGACGCGGTGCCCGAGTATCTGCGCGCGGCCGGGCTCACCGTCCTCGCGAGCGGCGAACTGCCGCTGGTCACCACCGAGTACGGGCCCGACGGCACACGGATCGAGCTGCCGTCGAAGTGGGTCGTGGCGGGCCGTACGGCGTGACGGTACGAAGGAACCACCGCGGCCCGGCGCGGGTCTGAGCCGACGGTGGTTCGCCCTCCGGCCGAGGGGAGCGGAGGGCGAACCACCCTGAGATCACTCGGCCCTGCGGCCGCGGCGGTACGCCATCCAGCCCGTGGCCGTCAACGCGGCCGCGAGCGCGGCGGCGGAGACCACGGTGACGCCGGTGGAGGCGAGGCTGCCGCCCGCGGTGTATGTGCCGGTGCCGCCGGTGGCCGAACCGGTGCTGCTGCCGCCGGTGGTGTCCGATCCGCCGCCCGTCGTGCCGCCCGAGGAGCCGGAACCGCCCGTGCCGCCGCTGTCACCGGTCTCGGGGTCGGTGTCCACGGGGTCCTGGCCGACGAAGCTGACCGGGATCTTCACGTCCTGGGAGCGGTCGCCCGAGAGGGTGTGGTCGGCGCGGGTGGCGAGGACGCACTTGGCCTTGAAGCAGTCGGTGAACTCGTCCTTGGCGTCGACGGTGAGTTCGACTTCGAAGGAGCCGCCGTCGCCGTACGGGGTCGCGAGATCCTGGCCGTAGTCCGGCGGACTGGAGGAGATCCAGGCCGAGGAGTGGGACTCGCCGCTCATGTCGACGCCGCCGATGCACGGCGTGGGCAGTTCGCCGTCGCCGTTGTCGACGCACAGGGCGACGTAGATGCCCTTGTCGACGTCGTAGCCGGAGCCGGTGACCTTCAGCGTCTGGTTCTCGGTGGCCAGCTTGTTGACCGGGGTGACGGTGAGCTTCTGTCCCTCGGGGCCCGTCTCCGTCCGGGTGCCGGACGGCTCGGTGTCCTCGCCGTCGCCGCCTCCGGTGCCGCCGTCGCCGGAGGAATCCTTGACGGTCAGGGTGATCGGCGACGTACGGGTCGTGCCCACGGAGTTCTCGAACTCGGCGCGGTACCGGTAGCCGTCCTGCGCCGCCTTCGCGGTGAAGGAGTCCGCGTTCCTCGTCGCGCCCTCGACCGTCGACCAGGTCTGGCCGCCGTCCGGGCTGACCTGCCAGCTCACGGTCGGCTCCGGGGTGCCCTCGGCCGCCGCGACGAACGAGACCTCGTCGCCGGGGGCGACGGTCCGGTCGGTGGGGGACCGGGTGACCTTGGGGGACATGCGCAGGTCGAGCTTGACGACCTTGTTCGTCGTGTACTGGGTGACGTACACGGACGTGGCGCCGGGAGCGACGGCGATGCCCGCGTAGGTGCTCGAGTCGCTGCCCGCAAGGGTGACCGGCGTGGCCGCCTGCTGGAAGGTCGCGCTGTCCAGGATCTCCAGGGAGCCGTCGTCGTCGTCCGACGCGCTGCCGGCGATGTCCCCGCGCAGCACGAAGGCCCGCCCGGTGGTCTTGTCGAAGGCCGCCGCCACGGGCCGGTCCGTGCCGGTCAGCGTGGTCAGCCGCTTGCCGTCCTCGTCGAGGACGAGCACTGACGTGCTGCCACCCAGCCAGACGTTGCCGGTCGCCGGGTCCGTCTCGACGAAGTAGGAGGAGTCTGCGGGGATTTCGGTCGTGGCGGTGACCTGGAAGGTGGTGGTGTCCACCCGGCGCAGCACCTGCTTGTCCTCGGAGGTGCCGATGGACCAGGCCACGCCCCGGGCGGCGTCCACGCCGAGCCGGTCGCCACCTTCGAGCGTGACCGTGTTCTTCACGGTGCCGGTGGCGAGGTCGACACGGCGCAGCTCGGGGCCGGCCGCCACCAGCATGGAGGAGGTGTCGGCGTCCTGCCCGACGCCGGTGAAGGAAGCGCCGTTGTACCAGTGGCCCTGCGCGGCCGTGTCGCCGTCCTTGGCGGTGCCGAGGCCGCGCAGCGGGTAGTGGAAGACCACGCCGTCACCGGCGAGCGGGCCGATGATCCGGCGCACCACACGGGCGGCCATCGCACCGTTCGGGCCCGGGGCCTGGGCGATGTGGCTGAGGACCTTGCCGTCCTTGGGATCGAGGACGTACAGGCCCTGCTCGGCCACGTCGGCGGTGTCGGGGATGTTCTCCGAACCGACGTACAGCTTCCCGGAGTCGGGGTGCAGCAGCAGGTCCACAGGGCGTCCGACGGTGGTGAACGCGGCGGACCGGACGTAGCTGATCGTGCCGGGCGGCACGTCCACGCCGTCACCGTCGCCGTCGCCTCCACCGGTGTCCTGGCCTTCCCAGGTGACGGGCACGCGCACGTCCTGGGAGCGGTCGCCGGCGTTGCGGTGGTCGACGCGGGTGACGACCGAGCAGGCGTACCTGAGGCAGTCGACGCTCGCGTCCTTGGCCTGCACCTTGAGCTCGACGTCGAAGGTGCCGCCCGTGCCCCAGTGTCGGGCGAGATCGCCCGCGTACTCGTCGCCCTCGGGGACGATCCAGTGCGATGAGCTGCCGCTGCCGTCCTCGTCGGCGCCGCCGATGCAGGGGCTCGGTATCTTGCCGTCGCCGTTGTCCCGGCACAGGGCGACATAGATGGCCTTGGCGGTGTCGTAGCCCTCGCCGGTGACGTGGAGCGTCTCGCCGTCGGGGTCCAGGTGCGCGGTGGCGGAGACGGAGAGTTTCTGGCCGCCCGCGCCGATTCCGGTCTTCGGTGTGTCGGAGGCCTGCGCGGCCGGGCCCACGGCGACGGACGCGGTCAGGAGCGCGGCGGCGCCGAGGAGCGCCGCCGGGCGTCTGAGTTGCATGGAGAATTCCTCACTCGTCCGGTGGGGGCCCGGCCGGATGGATGGGTTACTGGAAGGTGATCGGGACGTGCACGTCGTAGGTGCGGTCGCTGCTGTCGAAGTGGTCGGCACGCGTGACGATCGCGCAGTCGACGTCCTGGCCGCAGACGGAGCCGTCGTCGAGGGTGGCCTTGACGTAGATCTTCACGTTGAAGGTGCCGCCGGAGCCGAACTTGGAGCTGTTGGCGAACATGCCGCCGAAGGTGTTGTCGACCCAGTGCGAGGCGCCGGTCGAACCGTCCTCGTCCTGGCCGCCCAGGCACGGGGTGGGCTTGTTCACGCCCTGCGCGCCGTCGACCACGCACAGGCCGACGTAGATGCCCTGGCCGGTGTTGAAGCCGGAGCCGGTGACGTTGACGACCTGGCCGGCCGTGGCGGCGGTGTCCGGGGCCGTCACCGACAGGTTGTACGTGGCGCCGCCGTCGGTGACCGTGCGGGTCGAGGTGGCGGCGGAGGCCGAGGTCGCCAGGCCCAGGGTCAGGGCGGCGGAGGCGGCGACGGCGAGGCCGGTGCGGGCTGCGATACGGGCGGAAGGAACAGCTCTCATGGTGAGCGCTTCACCTTTCTGGTGTGCTCCCACTCCGGTTGGAGTTAGGTAAGGCAAACCTAAATATGAACTCCCGGTGGCTGTCAACACTCGGCAAAGTGCTTCAACTCCCCGTGCCCACAGGGGATTTGAGCATGGCGAGGAGCGGACCGAGCGGCCCGCTCCTCGATGAGAATTCGCGTTGGTCAACCCACTGAACCCGCCGGTTCAGCCCGAGACGGCTTGAACCTCGAACTGCGCGACAGCGGCGCGCTCTCCCGTCACGGTGTGGAGCTCGACGGTGTGCGCGCCCTCGACCGCCGTCGCGTACACCGGGAAGGCCCGGGAGATCCGGCCCTCTTCGTCCGCCACCGCCTGGTACCGGGTGTCCCCGTCGATCGTGACGAGGACCACCTCGCCGGGCTCGAACCCCGCGCCGGTGACTTCCTGTTCATCGCCCGGAGTCAGCGCCGCCCGGATCACCGTCGCCGACGGCTCCGCTTGTTTCCGCTCTGTCGGCTGCTGTTTCTCCGGCGCGCTCGCGCTCGGCGACGGCAGCGGTGTCTCGGCCGGAGGTTCGGTGGGGGGCTCAGGGGCGGTGCCGCCGGTCCCCACCGTCACATGGAGCAGGCCGAGCCCGTCGCCCTTCGTGAACGCGCGGCCGCTCCACTCCGACAGCAACCGCGCACCCTCGTCCGTGAGGGAAGCCCTCAATCCCGTCCACGTCACGCCACTGGTCCGTACGACGGGACCCGCGCCGCTCGCCGCCACGTCGGCCAGCGCCACTTCGCGGGCCTGACCGTCGACGGCCGTACGGGCGTGGAGCGCGCCCCCGTCGCCGTCCAGGCGCAGCCTGAGACCGCCGAGCGTCAGTGGCTGTACCGAGCCGGCGGACGGCACCAGCCGGGCCGCCCCTGCCAACTTCAGGTCCGCCGCGCCGGTTTCGGGGTCCGCCCCGCCGCCCGTGGCCGGGAACCAGGCGAGGTCGGTGGAACCCTGTACGGCGGGTTCGGTGACGTCGAACGCCATGCCGTGGTCGGCCGGTTCCGAGTCGGCTGTCGTCCAGCTCGCGTAGCCACCGGACACCGTGCGCGGGAACGCGTCCGTGTCCTGCGCGGCCGCCGATCCCGCGCCCGGGTGCAACAGCGCGAGCAGGGCGCCGCCCGTCACGGCGGCGGCGCCGGGTCTCTTCGTCATCTTCAAGTCTCCCTCTTCAACCTGCGGTTGAGTGCGGTCGACCGGCCTTCGCCGTCCGGCACCGGCGCGCCCAGAGCCAGGCTGCGGTTCCGGCCGTGACCAGACCGGCCGCGGTGGTCCCGGCGGTCAGTGCGATGGACCCGGTGCTCGCGAGCGGCCCGTCGGAGGCGCTCTCGCCGCCGGTGCCCGAGCCGTCCGTGGCGCCGCCGGTCTCGGTCGCACCGGCGGTCCCACCGGGCGTCACCGTCGAACTGCCGTCGGCCGACGAACTCCCGCCGCTGCCGGTGAAGGTCACCGGAATCCGGACCGTCTGGCTCTGGTCACCGCCCCGGGTGTGGTCGTTGCGGGTGATGACGGCGCATTTCACGCCGGACTTGGTGCAGTCGGTGTTTGCGTCCTCGGCGCGCACCTTGAGCTGCACGCTGAACGAGCCCTTGTGGCCGCTGCCTTCGTACGGCTTCGCCAGACCCTCGCCGTACGAGGGCGGGTTGGAGGAGATCCACGCGGAAGCCCCGGACTCGCCGGACATGTCCACTCCGCCCACGCAGGGTGTGGGGGTCTTGCCGACGCCGTTGTCCACGCAGAAGGCGACGTAGATGCCCTTCTCCGTGTTGTAGCCGGTGCCGGACACGGTGACCGTCTCGCCCGCCGGGGCGAGGCCGGAGGACTTGGAGACCGTGAGTTTCTGGCCCTCCGGGCCCGTCGCGGAGGCGCCCGCCGCGGCCGCCGGCGAGGCGGCCGGAAGTACCAGGAGGACGGCGGCGGCCGAGGCCGCCATCACGGTCGTACGGTCAACTCGCCTGCCGCGCAGGCCACATGGCGATTTCACGTCGCACCCCCACCAGGAGTTAATAAGGTAAACCTAACCTAAGCTATTGATCAACTGGGTGCGATACGAGAGACCGGAGGGCCGAGCGATGCGAATGACCGGAAGACCCCACCCGATGACCGGAAGACCCCACCTGTCGGCCGGCAGGCCCCAACCGTCGGCCGGACCTCGCCGAGTGGCCGAAAGGACCCGTCCCGGGCCCCGACGCCGTCGCGCCCTCGTACCCCTCGCTCTGGCGCTCGCGCTGCTGACGGGTGCCTGCGGTGGCGGGGGCGGTGGCTCCTCGACGGCGGACGCGTCACCCGCCTCCGCGAGCGAACGCGCGACCGCCGCCGAGAAGCAGCTCGCGAAGAACACCCTCGTCCCCCTCGAAGGGGAGCCGCCCACGCCCAAGTTGCCGGTCACCGTCGACTCCTCCGACGGGCGCGAGGTGACGGTGCAGGACGCCTCGCGCATCCTGCCGCTCAACGGGGGAGTCGCGGAGATCGTGTTCACGCTGGGCCTCGGCGACCGTGTCGTCGGCCGCGACATCACCGCCACCTTCGCGGAGGCGAAGAAGCTTCCGCAGGTCACCAAAGCGCACGACGTGAGCGCGGAGAGCGTCCTGTCGCTGCGGCCGACGGTCGTGCTGGCCGACACCGACACCGGCCCGGCCGAGGCCATCGACCAGATCCGCGACGCCGGCGTCCCCGTCGTCGTACTGGACCCGGCCACCGAACTCGCCGACGTCACCACGCGCACCACCCGCATCGCCGAGGCGCTCGGCGTCCCCGACGCGGGCAAAGCCCTCAATGAGCGTATGAGCGACGAACTCGCCGCGGCCCGCGCCGCCGTGCCCGACGGCAGCGAGCCCAAGGTCGCCTTCCTGTACATGCGCGGCAGCGCGGCCGTCTACCTGATCGGCGGCAAGGGCTCGGGCGCCGACTCGCTGATCGAGGCGGCGGGGGCGGTGGACGCGGGCAAGGAGGCCGGGCTGGACAAGCCGTTCACGCCGATCACCAGCGAGGCCCTGGTGCGGGCGCGGCCGGATGTGATCCTGATGATGACCAAGGGGTTGGAATCGGTCGGTGGCATCGACGGGCTGGTCGACATTCCGGGAATCGGGCAGACGCCGGCGGGGATGAACCGGCGGGTCGTGGATCTGGAGGACGGGGTGTTGCTCGGGTTCGGGCCGCGGACGCCGTTGGTGATCGACATCCTGGTCGATCGCCTTCATCGGTCCTGAGGTCAACTTCCACGCCGGGCAGGGGCGGCATCTCTTGCGCCGACCTCAGGCGGCATATCGAGGCCCGCGACCGCGAGATCGACAACCCCTACACCCCGCAAGACCCTCGGCGGCCTCCAGACCGACCTCTCCGGCCGTACGGCGGGGCGGTCGGCGGCAGGGGGCGACGGCGACCTGGAAGCTCAGGGGTCGACCACACCGGGGCGTTCCGACCAGAAGGCGGGAGCCACCAGCCGCCACACGACCATGAGCAGCACGCCCGTGGCGGCGATGCCGATGCCGATGACGAGTGGGGGACCGAGTCCGAACCACGAGTCGCCGCTGTAGGAGTTGGCGGGATCGGACATGTCGATGACCGATTCCACCAGCAGCCATGCCAGCAGCCCGGCGCCGACGAGCGGGCCGAGGCCGATGAGGATGAAGTGGCGGACGCTGCTGGTGAGTTGGCGGCGGTAGTACACGGCGCAGGCGACACCGGTGAGCGCGTAATAGAACGCGATCAGCAGCGAGAGCGCGGTGAGAGAGTCGAACAACGCGTTGGCGCTGATCTCGTTGACGACGACATACCAGGCGATGGCGATGGCGGCGACCCACCACGTGCTCACGTCCGGGGTGCGGAAGCGCGGGTGGATGCGGGCGAAATGCGCGGGCAGCGCATGACGGCGCGCCATCGACAGCGCCGTACGGGACGCCGGGATGATCGTCGTCTGTGTCGACGCCAGCGCGGACGTGGAGACCGAGAGCAGCACCACCCAGTCCCAGCCGCCCATCGCCTCGCCGGCGAGCAGGGCGAAGACGAACTCCTCCTCCGCCGCGTTCTCCGCCAGGTAGGCGGTTCCGGCGTAGGCGACCACCGCGAAGCCCACCGCCACGTAGGTCACCAGCAGAATGACCGTCGACCACACGGCCGCCCTGCCGGGAGCGGTGGCGGAGTCCTCGACCTCCTCGGTGAGATTGACGGCCGACTCCCAGCCCCAGTAGATGAACACGCCGAGCAACAGGGCTCCGGTCAGGGGCGCCCCGCCGGCTCCGAAAGGGTCCAGCCAGCCGATCGACGGTTCGACGGAGCCGAGCGTGCCGGTGTCGGCGTAGACGCGGTACAGCGCCACCACGGCGAAGGCGAGCAGGCAGACGACCTGGGCGATGATCAGGACGTTCTGCACCTTCGCCGACACCTCGGTGCCGATGACGCACACGGCCGTCATCAGCAGGATGAGCAGCACCGTGAGCAGCCGGCGCACGGCGTCGTTCTCGGCCCAGTCGTCGAGGCCGAAGGCGAGCAGGGCGAAGGTCACGGCGACGTCCGCCAGCGATCCGACGACCAGCACCCCGGTCATCGTGATGGCCCAGCCGCCGAGCCACCCGGCCCACGGCCCCATGGCCCGGGTGACCCAGGAGAAGGTGGTGCCGCAGTCCTGGTCGGCCTTGTTGAGGTAGTAGAAGGCCGCTGCGATCAGCAGCATCGGCACGAACGACGCGAGCATCACGCCAGGGGCGTAGATCCCCACCAGTGCCACGACCGGGCCGATGACCGCCGCCACCGAGTACGCCGGGGAGGTGGAGTTGAGCCCGATGACGAGCGCGTCGACGAACCCGATCGCATCGGGCTTCAAGCCGGCGGGCCGCGGTGGGCCGCCCGGATCCGCGACGTCCTTGGCCATGTTCCCTCACTCCCCGTACTCCCGTCGTACGTCGATCCATGGAACAGGGAGTGAGAGAACAATTGAGTCATTGATGGCATTCAGCGGTCATATGTCGCCTCCGCGACCAGGGCGGCCAGGTCCTCGGCGGTGCGCGGACCGGCCGCGGACTCGGACAACAGGCCACGCGAGCACAGGAGTCGGGCGGCCGCCACCCCCCACGGCAGCCGCAGGCCGGCCTGGTGCAGGAGATCGGTGCGGGCCAGCATCACGGGCGTCGGACCGGTGCGTGCGCCGGACGGAGTGAGGAGCGCCGCATCGTCCGCCCAGCGCAGGGCCAGGTCGACGTCGTGGGTGGCCATGACCACCGTGGTACCGCTCGCGCGCAGCCCGTCGAGGGTGGCCAGCAGACGCTCCTGGCCGTCGGGGTCGAGACCGGCGGTCGGTTCGTCCAGGATCAGCACACGCGGCCGCATCGCGACGGCACCCGCGATGGCCGTGCGCTTGCGCTGCCCGTACGACAGCAGGTGCGTGGGCCGGTCGGCCAGCGCGGTGATGTCCAGGGCGGCGAGCGCCTCGTCGACCCGCGCGCGCACCTCGACGTCGGGCAGACCGAGGTTCAGCGGGCCGAAGGAGACGTCCTGGGCGACGGACGCGGCGAAGAGCTGGTCGTCGGGGTCCTGCACCACCAGCTGCACGGTCGTACGCAGCCGGGTCAGGCCCTTGCGGTCGTACCTGACCGGCGCACCCTCCACCGTCAACTGCCCGGCGCACGGGCGCAGTCCACCGCTGAGCAGCCGCATCAGCGTGGTCTTGCCGCTGCCGTTGCGGCCGAGCAGCGCCAGCGCGCGCCCCTCGCGGACGTCGAAGTCGAGGTCGCTGAGCACGACGGGGCCGTCCTCGTAGGCGTAGGACGCGCCCCGCAGGGCGACCAGTGCGGTGGGCTCGCTCATGGCAGGGCCTTTTCCAGTACGAGGGTGAGGGCGGCCAGCGCTGCGAGGAGTGCGCAACTCGCGGCCGTGAAGCGGACGGAGACCCGGGCCTCGGGCACCAGGACGCGCAGGGTGCCGTCGTAGCCGCGCCCGGCGAGCCCGGCCTGGAGCCGGGTGGCCCGGTCGAAGGCCCGCACGAACGCGGTGGCCCCGAGCCCGGCCAGGGAACGCCACTCCGCGGCCCGGCCGGCATGCCCGAGCCGGGCGGCCTGGGCCTCCCGGATCCGGCGCATCGAGTCCAGCAGCAGGAAGCTCATGCGGTACGTCACCAGGGCGACGTCGACGACAGGTGCGGGCACCCCGGCCTTCACCAGGCGGGGCAGCAGGTCGGACATCGGAGTGGTGAAGGCGAACAGCAGCACCCCGAGCGAGGCGGCCGAGGTGCGCAGCAGCAGCTCCCCGGCGCGCAGGGGACCGTCGTCGGCCAGGGACACGAAGCCCTCCGGCCCGCCGACCTGGACGAGCAACGTGACCGCGCCGGTCACGCAGAAGCCCAGCGGAACGCGGTAGGCGCGCCACAGCCGGCGGCCGGGCACGCCCGCCGGTCCCAGCAGCACCACGAGAGACGTCAGGAGCACCAGGGCCGCACCCGGCCAGGGCGGCAGCGAGATCGCGAGCACGGTGAGACCGAGCCCGAGCACGGCCTTGTCCACGGGGTGACGGCGGCGCCAGCGACTGCTGTGCGCCGCCGCGTCGATCGGCAGCACGGAACTCAGGCCCTTTCGGCCGTGGATTCCCCGGCGGTGTCACCGGCTGCGCCGCCGGTGTCCCCCACCCGCTCCAGCGCCCGCTGTTCCCCCTGCCGCCGCCCGCGGTGCAGACCGAAGTAGTAGGCGAGGACACCGGCCCCGAGGGCCGCCTGGAGGGAGAAGAGCGCCGACTCGATCTCACCGGAGGGCGGTTCGTACAGCGGCGAGAACCAGGGCTCGTAGTCCGGCTCGATCTCGGTGATCGCGTTCTCCGCCTCGCCGTCGGCGCCCGTGAACGGCTGCTCCTTGTGGTCGCCGAGGCCGAGGGCCAGCGGCAGCACCGCGAGGGCGGCCACGACGAGCAGCAGCAAGAGGTTGATCTTCGTGTTCCTGCTCATCGGCCCACCACCTGGGTCTCGGTCCCGGTCCCGGACTGCTTCTTGGTGAGGAGCACGCCCAGCCGGGTCAGTTCGCCCTTGCTGGACTGCACCAGCAGCCGCATCACGAGCACCGTCAGCAGGCCCTCGCTCACCGCGAGGGGGATCTGGGTGACGGCGAAGATGGAGCCGAACTTGCCGAGCGCGCCCAGGAATCCGCTGCTCGGGTCGGGGAAGGCGAGCGCCAGCTGCACGCTGGTGACGCAGTAGGTGGACAGGTCGGCGAGGAACGCACCGAAGAACACCGCCACCATCAGCGGCACGTCGTACCGCCGCAGCAGTTTGTACAGGGCGTATCCGGCCCAGGGCCCCACGATCGCCATCGAGAAGACGTTGGCGCCGAGCGTGGTCAGGCCGCCGTGCGCGAGCAGCAGCGCCTGGAAGAGCAGGGTGATGGTGCCCAGGACCGCCATGATCGGCGGCCGGAACAGGATGGCGCCGAGGCCGGTGCCGGTGGGGTGCGAGCAGCTGCCGGTCACCGAGGGCAGCTTCAGCGCGGACAGGACGAACGTGAAGGCCCCGGAGGCGCCGAGGAGCAGTGTGCTCTCGGGGTGCTCCCTGACCTCACGGGTGAGTGACTTGACTCCGTGGACGACGAATGGCGCGGACGCGACGCCCCAGGCGACCGCGTGCGCCGGAGGCAGGAAACCCTCGGCTATGTGCATGGCTCAGCAGACCCTCTCCAGCACCTCGTGGATGGTTGACGCGCCTTGGCCGGTCTCCTGGCTGACGGGTACCACCGCCCGTGCTCCGCCTTCCCGGGTCCCAAGACCCAGTGGCTGCCCGTGAGGGCTGGAGCCGGACTTCCCGATTCACAGTGGCGAGGGCCGCACCGGCATCACACCGGATTTCCCGTTCACCAAGGCGTGGTGACAGTAGTGCCCGCACAGGGTGGCTGACAAGCGCGCCTCGGGGGCGCGAAAGGGGCGTTCGCCTGGTTCTGTCGTACCTGTTTTCGGTATTCCGGTGCGCTCGGCGCGGCGTGGGCCGTCGGCCGCGACGGCGCCGACGCCTCTGACGAAACCACTCTCGTGGCTTCCGGAGCTCCAGGGCCGCTGGAACGGCTCCGTCGACACGCGCTACGACGTCACCCTCCTGCCCAGCGGCACCCGGCGAGGTGGGCCACTCGCTCGAAACGAAGTTCTGACGCGGCGCGAAGCCGTACGAGACTCAGGCCATCCTGGGGCAAAGCCGTGGCGACACGCCGATGTCGGTCTACACTCACGCTGCCCTCCACGAAACTGGTGTCAGCCATTGATGTCGCCGAATCGTTGCGGCTGTCCGACCTGGAGAGGACAGGGCCTGGTATGAAGATCCTCATCAGCGCCGACATGGAGGGCGCCACCGGCGTTACCTGGCCGGCCGACGTGCTGCCCGGGACGTCGCAGTGGGAGCGGTGCCGGGGGATGTTCACCTCGGACGTCAATGCCGCGGTGCTGGGGTTCTTCGCCGGCGGTGCCGACGAGGTCGTCATCAACGAGGCGCACTGGACCATGCGCAATCTGCTGCTGGAGCGGCTCGACGAGCGGGCGGAGATGCTCACCGGTCGGCACAAGGCGCTGTCCATGGTCGAGGGCGTGCAGCACGGCGACGTGGACGGCATCGCCTTCGTCGGCTACCACGCGGGCGCCGGCATGGAGGGCGTCCTCGCCCACACCTACCTCGCCAACTCCATCACCGGGGTGTGGCTGAACGACGTACGGGCGAGCGAGGGGCTGCTGAACGCGCATGTCGTCGCCGAGTACGGCGTGCCCGTCGTGCTCGTCACCGGCGACGACGTGGCCTGCGAGGACGCGCTCGGGTACGCGCCCGGCGCGCTGAAGGTCGCCGTCAAGGACCATGTCTCGCGGTACGCCGCCGTGTGCCGTACGCCGGCCAGGACCGCCGCGGACATCCAGGCCGCCGCCAAGGAGGCGGCCGCGCTGGCGGTCCGTCAGGAGCCGGTGAGCGGCGGCCCGTTCACCGTCGCCGTCGAGTTCGACGCCGAGCACCTCGCCATGGCGGCCACCGTCGTCCCCGGTGTCGAACGGATCGGGGAGCGGAAGGTGGCGTACACCAGCGAGCGGATGTACGAGGGAATCCGTACCTTCAAGGCAGTGACCACGATCGTCTCGGCCGCGATGGAGGAGCAGTATGGCTGACGGGCAGGCACTGGACGAGGTCGTCACGTTCACCTCCGACCTCATCCGCATCGACACGACCAACCGGGGTGGCGGCGACTGCCGGGAGCGGCCCGCCGCCGAGTACGCCGCCGCGCGGCTGGCCGAGGCGGGCCTGGAGCCCACCCTGCTGGAGCGCACGAGCAGCCGTACGAACGTCGTCGCCCGTGTCGAGGGCACCGACCCGTCGGCGGACGCGCTGCTCGTCCACGGCCATCTGGACGTGGTGCCCGCGCAGGCCGCCGAGTGGAGCGTGCACCCGTTCTCCGGGGAGATCCGTGACGGGGTCGTCTGGGGCCGGGGCGCGGTCGACATGAAGAACATGGACGCGATGGTCCTCGCGGTCGTCCGGGGCTGGGCGCGGGAAGGCGTGCGGCCCCGGCGGGACATCGTGATCGCGTTCACCGCCGACGAGGAGGCGAGCGCCGAGGACGGCTCCGGATTTCTCGCCGACCGGCACGCGGGGCTCTTCGAGGGCTGCACCGAGGGCATCAGCGAGGCCGGTGCCTTCACCTTCCACGACGGCGGGGGGCGGCAGATCTATCCCATCGCGGCCGGGGAGCGCGGCACCGGCTGGGTCAAGCTCACCGCCCGCGGGCGGGCCGCGCACGGCTCCAGACCCAACCGGGAGAACGCGGTCACCCGCCTCGCCGCCGCCGTCACCCGGATCGGCGCCCACGAGTGGCCGCTGCGGCTGACCCCGACGGTCCGCGCCGCCCTCGTCGAACTCGCCGCGCTGTACGGCCTGGAGGCCGACCTGGACGACGTGGACGGCCTGCTGGAGAAGCTCGGCCCGGCGGCCGCGCTCGTCGAGGCGACCGTCCGCAACAGCGCCAACCCGACGATGCTGGAAGCCGGTTACAAGGTCAACGTCATCCCGGGGGAGGCCGTGGCCTATGTCGACGGCCGCTGTCTGCCGGGCATGGAGGACGAGTTCCGCGCCACCCTCGATGAACTCACCGGGCCTGACGTGGAGTGGGAGTTCCACCATCGCGAGGTGGCCCTCCAGTCGCCGGTGGACTCGCCGACGTACGCCAAGATGCGCGCCGCCGTCGAGGAGTTCGCGCCCGAGGGGCACGTGGTGCCGTACTGCATGCCCGGCGGCACGGACGCCAAGCAGTTCTCCCGGCTCGGCATCACCGGCTACGGCTTCTCCCCGCTGAAGCTGCCGGACGGCTACGACTACGGGGCCATGTTCCACGGCGTCGACGAGCGCGTGCCGGTGGAGGCGCTGCACTTCGGCGTCCGTGTACTCGACCGGTTTCTGCGGACGGCCTAGGGGAGTTGAGGCAGACAGTGCGGACGCTGGCGTACGGTTCCTGGCCCTCGCCCATCGACGCGGCCCTCGCCGCCACGCATGACGGGCACCCCGAGTATGTGGGCTTCGTCGGCGACGAGGCGTGGTGGACCGAGCCGCGGCCCACGGAGGGCGGGCGGCGCACACTCGTGCGGCGGCGGGCCGACGGCCGGGAGGAGCCGGTGCTGCCCGCTCCGTGGAACGTGCGCAGCAGGGTCGTCGAGTACGGCGGACATCCCTGGGCGGGCGTGCCGGTCGACGGCCGGCCGCTCGTCGTCTTCGTCAACTTCGCCGACCAGCGGCTCTACCGGTACGAGGAGGGCGGCGAGCCGCGTGCGCTCACTCCCGTGTCCACCGTGGGCGGTGGACTGCGCTGGGTGGAGCCGCAGGTGCGACTCGAACTCGGCGAAGTGTGGTGCGTGCTGGAGGAGTTCACCGGCGAGAACCCCACCGATGTGCGCCGCGTCCTGGCCGCCGTCCCGCTGGACGGCTCGGCGGCCCAGGACCGCGACGCCGTACGCGAACTCACCGACGACCGGCACCGGTTCGTCACCGGACCGCGGATCTCGCCCGACGGGCGGCGCGCGGCATGGCTCGTCTGGGACCATCCGCGGATGCCGTGGGACGGTACGGAGCTGCTGGTCGCGGAGGTCGCCGCCGACGGCACGCTCGGCGGCCCGCGGACCGTCGCCGGGGGCCCGGAGGAGTCCATCGCGCAGGTGGACTGGTCGCAGGACGGCCGGTTGCTGTACGCGAGCGACCGCAGCGGCTGGTGGAACCTCTATCGCGACGGCGAACCCCTGTGCCCGCGCGAGGAGGAGTTCGGCGGGCCGCTGTGGAAGCCGGGCCTGCGCTGGTTCGCCCCGCTGGCGGGCGGGCTCGTCGCCGTGGTGCACGGTCGCGGGTCGACCGCCCTCGGGGTGCTGGATCCCGAGACCGGCGAGATCGTCGACGCGGCGGGCCCCTGGACGGAGTTCGAGCCCACACTCGCGGTGTACGGCGAGAGGATCGTCGCCGTCGGCGCCAGTCCTCGCAGCGCGCACGAGGTGATCGAGCTCGACACCTGCACGGGCCGGGCCAGGGTCATCGGCGCCGAGCACGACGACGCCGTCGACCCCGCCTACTACCCCGAACCGCAGATCCGCACCTTCACCGGCCCCGCCGGAGACGAGATCCACGCGCACATCTACCCGCCCCACAACCCCGGCTGCGTCGCCCCCGGCGGCACACCGCCGCCGTACGTCGTCTGGGCGCACGGCGGGCCGACCGGCCGGGCGCCCCTCGTGCTCGACCTGGCCATCGCCTACTTCACCTCGCGCGGCATCGGGGTCGCGGAGGTCAACTACGGCGGCTCCACCGGCTACGGCAGGGCCTACCGCGACCGGCTGCGCGAGCAGTGGGGCGTGGTCGATGTCGAGGACTGTGCGGCCGTCGCGCTCGCCCTCGCCGACGAGGGCACCGCCGACCGCGACCGGCTCGCCATCCGCGGCGGCAGCGCGGGCGGCTGGACCGCGGCCGCGTCGCTCACCACGACCGATGTCTACGCCTGCGGCACGATCCTCTACCCCATCCTCGACCTGGCCGGCTGGGGCGCCGGAGAGACCCACGACCTCGAGTCGCGGTACCTGGAGACCCTGGTCGGACCGCTCGCCGAGGTACCGGCACGCTACGCGGAACGCTCACCCGCCGCGCACGCCGACCGACTCACCGCGCCCTTCCTGCTGCTGCAGGGCCTCGACGACGTCATCTGCCCTCCCTCCCAGTGCGAGCGGTTCCTGGCCCGCCTGGAGGGCCGCCGGGTGCCGCACGCCTACATCGCCTTCGAGGGGGAGGGCCACGGATTCCGGCGGGCGGAGACGATGATCCGCGTCCTGGAGTCCGAACTCTCCCTGTACGCCCAGGTCTTCGGACTGAATCCGCCCGGCATCCCGAAGCTGGAGCTCGCCAAGTGAACGCGCCCCTACGGCCACTCGTACGGCCGCCCCGACTCGCCCCCGGCGCCCGCGTGGCCGTCGTCGCCCCCAGCGGTCCCGTGCCCGAGGAGCGGCTGCAGGCCGGGCTCGACGTGCTGCGGGGCTGGGACCTCGACCCGGTGGTGGCACCCCATGTGCTGGACCGGCACGGCGAGTTCGACTATCTGGCGGGCACGGACGCCGACCGCGCCGCCGATCTGCGGGCCGCCTGGTGCGATCCGTCCGTGGCCGCGGTGCTGTGCGCGCGGGGCGGGTACGGAGTGCAGCGGATGATCGACCTGCTCGACTGGGAGGCGATGCGGGCGGCCGGACCGAAGGTGTTCGTCGGCTTCAGCGACATCACCGTGCTGCACGAGGCGTTCGCCGCCCGGCTGGGTCTGGCCACGCTCTACGGGCCGATGGCGGCGGGCGTCGACTTCATCAAGAACGCGCGGGCGCAGGAGCATCTGAAAGCCACCTTGTTCGAGCCGGAGTCGGTGCGCACGATCACCTCCACCGGCAGTTCCGCGCTGGTCCCCGGCCGGGCGCACGGTGTCACGCTCGGCGGCTGCCTCTGCCTGCTCGCCGCCGAGGCGGGCACTCCGCATGCCAGGACCAGCGCACGCGGCGGCCTGCTGTGCCTGGAGGACGTGGGCGAGGAGACCTACCGGCTCGACCGCTACCTCACCCAACTTCACCGCGCCGGCCTGTTCGACGGCGTGCGCGGGGTGCTGCTCGGGTCGTGGCAGGAGTGCGGGCCGTACGAGCGGGTGCGTGCGCTGCTCCTGGACCGGCTGGGTGGCCTCGGTGTGCCCGTTGTGGAGGAGTTCGGGTTCGGGCACGGTGAAGGTGCGCTGACGATTCCCTTCGGGCTGAGCGCCGAACTCGACGCCGACGCGGGGACCTTGACCCTCGACGAGCCCGCCCTCGCCTGACCCACCTTCACTGAATTTCCGTCAAGAAACCTCCGTCACGGCGATTGACCTCGTCTGACACGTGTCACACCATGACAACCGGCCAGTACTTACTGGTCAGTAAGCCGGGCTGTTCCCCAGCGTGCCTCAGTGTGGAGGTCCTAGTGTCCCGTCGGATGCCCAGATTCCGAGCCCCACTCGCTCTCGTCCTCGGCACCACGCTCACCGCACCCCTCGCGCTCACCGCTCCGGCCACCGCCGCGACCGGCCAGTTCACCGTCACAGCCCTGAAGTTCACCGTCCAGGCAGGCGGCCGCACCTGCACCGTCGACGCCGACCTGTACCGGCCCGCGGGCGTGGACCGCGCCCACCCCGCACCCGCCGTCCTCGCCACCAACGGCTTCGGCGGCAGCAAGACGGACGGCTCGACCGACGCCATCGGCAAGGCCTTCGCCCAGCGCGGGTACGTCTCCCTCGTCTACTCGGGGCTCGGCTTCGGCAAGTCCGGCTGCCTGATCTCGCTGGACGACCCCACCATCGACGGCGTCGCCGCCTCACGGCTGGTCGACTTCCTGGGCGGCGGACGCGCCGCCGACGACGGCACGAAGGCCGACTTCGTCACCCTCGACGCCCCCGGCGACCCGCGCGTCGGCATGGTGGGCGGCTCCTACGGCGGGGCCATCCAGCTGGCCACGGCCGCGGTCGACCAGCGTCTCGACGCCCTGGTGCCGATGATCACCTGGAACGACCTGGCGTACTCCCTCGACCCGAACAACGCCGCCGGAAGCGGCAGCGTGCCCGGTGCCTTCAAATGGCAGTGGGCCAACGGCTTCTACCTCATCGGCGAGGGCCAGCCCCTGCTGGAACCGAACCTCGACCCCTCCCGTATCAACTCCCTCGCCTGTCTGCACTTCGTCACCAAGGCCTGCGACACCGTCCGCACCCTCAACTCCGGCCGCTACCCCGCGAAGCAGACCGCCGAGCTGTTCGCCTACGCGCGCAGTGTCTCGCCGGTGTCGTACCTGAACCGCGTCACAGCACCCACCCTCCTCGTCCAGGGCCAGGCCGACAGCCTCTTCAACCTCAACGAGGCGACAGCGACGTACAAGACGCTCAAGGGTCAGGGGACCGCGACGAAGATGATCTGGCAGTCCTGGGGCCACAGCGGCGGCATCAGCGCCCCGGCCGCCGGTGAACTCAACCTCGCCCAGGGCAACTTGGAGACCAGCTACGTCGGCCGCCGCATCCTCGCCTGGTTCGACCGCTACCTGGGGAAGAAGAACGTCGACACCGGGCCGGCCTTCGCCTACTACCGCGACTGGATCACCGACCCCAGCGGTAGGTACGCCACCGCCGACCGCGTCCCCGTGCTCAGCCGGACCCTCTACCTCTCCGGCGACGGCAAACTCGTCGACAACCGCAGCAAGGTGGCGCGCGGCAGCCGTACGTACACCAACTGGCCCGTCTCCACGAGCCATTCGGAGAGCTCGCTGTACGGGGTCCTCGGGCTGCCGGACCCGGCGCCGTACGACACCCCGGGCACCTACCTCGGCTGGACCAGCGAGCCGCTCGCGCGTACCACCGACGTCGTGGGCGCGCCCCGGGCCACGCTGAAGGTCGTCTCCCCGAAGGCCGAGCGGACCCAGCACTCCCAGGACGCCGCCGACAAGCTCGTCCTGTTCGCCAAGCTGTACGACGTCGCCCCCGACGGCAGCAAGACGCTGGTGCACCGGCTGGTCGCGCCGGTGCGGGTGCCCGACGTCACGAAGAGTTTCACCGTGACCCTGCCGGGGATCGTGCACCGGTACGAGAAGGGGCACCGGCTGCGGTTCGTGATCGCCGCCAGTGACGACGCGTACTTCGGGAACCGGGGGATCAAGCCGGTGACGGTGGTCAGCACGCCCGGGGAGACGGGGGTGCTCCGGCTGCCGGTGGTCGGCTGAGGGCCCTGCGGGGCGTTCACCGTGCGTGAGCGCGTCATCCGGAGCATCCTTGTCATATGACCGCGAAGACGTCGAAGATCGGCGGGAAGGGCGGCGGTCGGTGGGGCGGCCTGCGCGAGGCGCTGACCCCGGCCAGGGTCGTCGTGCTGGTGCTCGTGGTCCTCGTCCTGATCTTCATCTTCCAGAACACCCGCGACACCGAGATCCGGCTGCTCATTCCCGAGGTGACGATGCCGCTGTGGATGGCTCTGTTGGGTGTGGGCGCCATCGGTGCGCTGTGCGGGGCGTTCTTCCTGGGCCGGCGCCGCTAGCGGGTCGTAGGCTGGCCGAATGCCTCATCCCGCGTCCCGATATCTCGCCGAAGGCCCTCGCGTGGGCATACGCCACTTCACCTACCAGGACGGTGACGAGTTCACCGCGCGTGTCCGGGAGAGCAAGGAACTGCATCAGCCGTGGCTCTTCCCGCCGGACAGCGCCGCCGCGTACGCCGCCTACGCGGGGCGGCTGATCGGGGATCCGACCAAGGCGGGGTTCCTGGTCTGCGCGAAGGACGACGGTGGCGGGATCGCCGGGTTCATCAACATCAACAACATCGTCGCGGGCGCCTTCCAGAGCGGGGCCCTCGGGTACGGCGCCTTCGCCCACGCGGCCGGGCGGGGCCTGATGCGGGAGGGCCTGGACCTGGTGGTGGGCCACGCCTTCGGGCCGATGCGGCTGCACCGGCTGGAGATCAACGTCCAGCCGGCCAACACCGCCTCGATCGCCCTCGCCCGGGCCTGCGGCTTCCGCCTGGAGGGCTTCTCGCCGAGCATGCTCTTCATCGACGGGGCCTGGCGCGACCATCAGCGGTGGGCCGTCACCGCCGAGATGCGCGCTTGACGTTGATCCTCACGCGTGCCGAGCTCGCCGACCCGAAGATTCCGGACGGCCTCGGCTACGATCCCGATCCCTGGCGGTCCACGTACTCGTAGATCGCCCCGTCCGGATGCATCGCGATCAGATTGCGGCCCACCGGTGTCGGCACCGGACCCGCGACGATGTGCGCGCCCAGTTCGCTGAGCACCCGGTGGGCCTCGTCGACGTCCTTGACGGCGATCGTGGCCGCGACCTTGCGCAGTACCTCCAGCTCGGCCTGCGGACCGCTCATCAGCAGGAAGCAGCCGATCGCGGCCACTTGTACGCCGCCGCGTTCGAAGCGGAGGGCTGTGCCGCCCGCGAGGCGCTCGTAGAAGGGGACTGCCCTCTCCAGGTCGTCGACGCATACGCGCAGCGTGGTTCCCAGGATGTCCATGCGGACGAGCCTAGTTGGGGGCGCTCGCAGAGGGAGATCGTTTCACGCGATCCCCTCACACCGGCGGTGGCTCACGCGCCGGTACCGGTGCGTGACCGAGCGCGTTATCCGTACGCGCGTACGGGTACTCGGCGGCCATGAACCGCTTCGATCATCTTGAGCACCTGGACAGGGAACTGGTCGACGAACTGGCGCAGGTGGCGCGCGAGACCGTGCGGGACGAACTGCGCGAGCAGACGCGCCGGCAACGCCGCCGGGCCATGCTGTACGCCGGCTCCGGCGCCGTCGCCCTGTACGCGGGCGCCGCCCTCGCGCTCGCCCTGGGGCTGGGCCTCGCCACCGGGCTGCCGGACTGGGCCGCCGCGCTGATCACCGCGGTCATTCTCGGCGCCGTGGCGTATGTGCTGCGGGCGGCGGCACGCCCGTCGGCGTCCCGGCCGACACCGGAGCACGAGGCCGAGTCGGCCGCCGCCCATGGACGCACCCTCGGCGGCACGGCCCCGGCCGCCCCGCCGAGCGGCCTCGGCCTGCCGTACCCGCCGATGCCGCCCGGCCCGCCCGGGACGGGAGTACCCGGCGCGGTGACGCCGGACATGCCCGATGCGCGGACGCCGCATCCGGACGACATCGACCCCGAGCAGCCGCACCACAGGGCGTGATGCGCGGTGCGCGGGCCGTGGGAGATCGCCCTGCCGGGACGTGGCAGGGCCGTCGTGGTGACGGGGGCCAGCGGCGGCGTCGGCCGGGCCGCGGCCGTCGCCTTCGCCGCGCGGGGCGACCGGGTCGCCCTGCTGGCCCGGGGGCATGAGGGCCTCGCCGGGGCGGCGGACGAGGTGCAGCGGGCCGGTGGTGAGGCCTTGGTCGTGAGCGTGGACATGGCCGACGCGAAGGCCGTCGACGACGCGGCGCAGAAGGTCGTCGACGCGTTCGGGCACATCGACGTCTGGGTCAACAACGCCTTCGCCGGCATCTACGCGCCGTTCACCGAGATCACCCCGGACGAGTTCCGGCGGGTGACCGAAGTGACGTACCTGGGCTATGTGTTCGGCACCCGGGCCGCCCTGCACCACATGCTGCCGCGCGACCGGGGCACGATCGTGCAGGTCGGCTCCGCGCTCGCCTACCGGGGGATTCCGCTGCAGTCGGCGTACTGCGGCGCCAAGCACGCCATCCAGGGCTTTAACGAGTCACTGCGGTGCGAACTGCTGCGCGAGGGCAGCCGGGTGCGTACGACGATGGTGCAGCTGCCGGCTCTCAACACCCCCCAGTTCGAGTGGGTGTTGAACCGCCTCCCCGGGCGGGCCCGGCCGGTGGCGCCGGTGTACCAGCCCGAGGTCGCCGCACGGGCGATCGTGCATGCGGCCGGCCACGGACGGCGGCGGGAGTACTGGGTGGGGGGCTCCACGGTCGCGACGCTGGTGGCCAACGCGGTCGTTCCCGGCCTGCTGGACCGCTATCTGGCGAAGACCGGTTTCGAGGCACAGCAGGACGAGGGCGAACAGCCGGGTCCGGGGAACCTGTGGACACCGGCGGACGGGGCGCGGGGACGTGACTTCGGGGCGCACGGGCGTTTCGACGACGAGTCCCATCGGGGCAGCTCACAGGAGTGGCTCTCGCGGAATCGCGGCCGGATGGGACAGGCACTCACGCTCGGCGCCGGTGTGCTGGCGGCACGACGGCTGAGCCGCCTGGTTCGCCGATAGCCGATAGCCGCCTGGTTCGCCGATAGCCGATAGGGGCTGTCGGGCCCGGCCTAGGCGACCCGGTATTCCTGCACCTCCTCCGCCCTCAGCGTCAGCCCGTGACCGATGCCCTGGGTCGGGGTCACCGTCCCGCCCGTCGGGTCCAGGGCGCCGTCGAAGAACATGTCCTCGATGCGCACGTGGTCGTGGAACCACTCGATGTGGCGGAGGTTGGGGAGCGCGGCGCACGCGGCGGCGTGGGCGTGCGGTGCGCAGTGGGCCGAGACCTGCAGTCCGTGGGCCTGGGCCAGGGCGGCGGCGCGCAGGAACTCGGTCAGGCCGCCGCAGCGGGTCGCGTCGATCTGGAGGCAGTCGACCGCGCCCGCGGCGATCATGCGCGCGAAGTACGGGAGGTCGTAGCCGTATTCGCCGGCCGTGACGTCGCACGGCAAGGCGTCACGGATCAGGCGCAGGCCGGTCAGGTCGTCCGAGGACACCGGCTCCTCGAACCAGCCGACGCCGTGCTCGGCGAGGGCCCGGCCCACGCGGACCGCCTGCTTGCGGGTGTAGGCGCCGTTGGCATCGACGTACAACTCGGCCTCGGCGCCGATCACTTGGCGGGCCGCTTCGACCCGGGAGATGTCGCGCAGGACCGTGCGGCCCCAGTCCTCGCCGATCTTGATCTTCACGCGCGGAATGTGCTGGCCGTGCACCCAGCCGTTCAACTGCGCGGCCAGATGTGTGTCGTGGTACGTCGTGAAGCCTCCGCTGCCGTAGACCGGGACGTGGTCCCGGCAGCTGCCCAGCAGCCGGACCAGGGGCAGTTCGAGGAGGCGGGCCTTGAGGTCCCACAGGGCGATGTCCAGCGCGGAGATCGCGCAGGCGGCGACACCCGGGCGGCCCGCGTTGCGGATCGCGCGGGACATGGCGTCGTGCGCGGCCGGGATGTCCAGGGCATTGCGGCCCTCGACCAGGGGCGCGAGATGGTCGCGCAGGAAGTCGCCGACCGCCGCCGGGCCGTACGTCCAGCCGGTGCCGGTCGCGTCGCCCGCCGTCACCTCGGCGATCACCACGGTCGTGGAGTTCCAGGCCAGCGTGCCGTCCGCCTCGGGGGCGTCGGTGGGCACCGTGTAGACGGAGACGACGGGAAGGTGGAGTTTCATCGCGTGGGCCCGCCCCTCGTCACCGCTGCAGCTGCGGCAGCACCTTCGTACGGTAGAAGTCGAAGAACCCGCGCTGGTCGGGGCCGATCTGGCTGACGTAGACCCGGTCGAAGCCCGCCTCGGCGAAGGCGTTCAGCTCGGACACATGCTCGTCGACATCGTCCCCGCACACCGTGTTCTCGCTCACCATCTGCTCGGTGACCAGCGGTTCCAGCTGCTCGAAATGGCGCGGCGAGGGCAGGATCTGGGCCATCTCGCCGGGCAGCAACTGGTTGGACCACAACCGCCGTACGGTCCGTACGGCCTCGTCGCGGTCGGTGCCGTAGCAGACCTTCGTGCCGCCCATGACGGGCTTGCCGTGCCCGCCGCCCTTGCGGAACTGGGTCACCAGCTCCGCGTCCGGCATCATCGTGATGAAGCCGTCGCCGACCCGGGCCGCGAGCGATGTGGCCGCCGGGCCGAAGCCGGAGATGTCGATCTGGACCGGCTCGTCGGGGACCGTGTAGAGGCGGGCGTTCTCCACCCGGTAGTGGGCGCCGTAATGGCTGACCTCCTCGCCGGTGAACAGCCGGCGCATCACCAGGATCGCCTCCTCCAGCATCTCCAGGCGCACGCTCGCGGGCGGCCAGACATGGCCGAGGATGTGCTCGTTCAGAGCCTCGCCGGAGCCGACGCCGAGCCGGAAACGGCCGTTCGTCATGACCGCGGAGGTCGCCGCGGCCTGCGCCACCACCGCGGGGTGGATCCGCACGGTCGGGCAGGTCACGGCCGTCTCGATCGGCAGCGACACCGCCTCCGAGATCGCGCCGATCACCGACCACACGAACGGGCTCTCGCCCTGCGCGTCGTTCCACGGGTGGTAGTGGTCCGAGATCCACAGCGACTGGAATCCGGCCTGTTCCGCCATCCTCGCCTGCTCGACGAGTTCGGCGGGACGGAACTCCTCGCACGCCAGGAAATAGCCGTACTCGGGCATGGGCACACCTCCGGGACTGCCGCGTCGAGTGTGCGGCGGGGGACGGGTCGCCGTCCGGGTACCCGGCGGCCCGGCGGGAAACCGGGCCGGCGTGCCGGAGACCGGCCCTGGCCGGGGGCGACGTTTGGGGGCCTTGACCAGGGGGACGCGGAAGGCTCCCGAGGTACGCGACAGCCCCGGAGGCCAACCGTGAGTCGACCCCGCATAGTGATCGTCGGCGCCGGATTCGCCGGGTACCGGGCAGCACGCACCCTGTCCCGGCTCACCCGGCACCAAGCCGACATCACCCTGCTGAACCCGACCGACTACTTCCTGTACCTGCCCCTGCTGCCCCAGGTCGCCGCCGGCATCCTGGAACCGCGCCGGGTCACCGTCTCCCTCTCCGGCACCCTGCCGCACGTGCGGCTCGTGCTGGGCGAGGCCGACGCCATCGACCTCGACGGGCACACCGTCCACTACACCGGCCCCGAGGGCGACGGCGGGACGCTCACCTTCGACCGGCTGATCCTCGCCGCGGGCAGCGTCAACAAGCTGCTGCCCATCCCCGGCGTCGCCGAGCACGCGCACGGTTTCCGCGGCCTGCCCGAGGCGCTGTATCTGCGTGACCACGTGACCCGGCAGGTGGAACTCGCGGCCGCCGCCGACGACCCCGAGAACTGCTCGGCGCGCTGCACCTTCGTGGTGGTGGGCGCCGGATACACCGGTACGGAGGTCGCCGCGCAGGGCAAGCTGTTCACCGACGCCCAGGTGCGCAAACACCCCCTGCGGGCAGGCATACGGCCCCGCTGGCTGCTGCTCGACATCGCCGAACGCGTCCTGCCCGAGCTGGACCAGCGGCTGTCGCGCACCGCCGACCGGGTGCTGCGACAGCGGGGCGTCGAGGTGCGGATGGGCACCTCCGTGAAGGAGGCCACGCACGACGGAGTGCTGCTGACCGACGGCGAGTTCGTCGACACGCGCACGCTGGTGTGGTGCGTCGGCGTACGGCCCGATCCGCTCGCCGAATCCCTCGGGCTGCCCCTGGAGCGGGGCCGCCTCCTCGTCGACCCGCACCTCCAAGTGCCGGGCCGGCCCGAGGTGTTCGCCGCCGGGGACGGGGCCGCCGTGCCCGACCTGGAGCAGCCCGGACAGTACACGCCGATGACCGCCCAGCACGCCTGGCGGCAGGGCAAGGCCGTGGCCCACAACGTCGCCGCGTCCCTCGGCATGGGGGAGCGGCGCGCCTACCGCCACCGTGACATGGGCTTCGTCGTGGACCTGGGCGGCGTCAAGGCGGCCGCCAACCCGCTCGGCGTCCACCTGTCCGGCGTGGCGGCGGGCGCGGTCACCCGCGGCTACCACCTCGCCGCGATGCCCGGCAACCGCGTCCGCGTCGCCGCCGACTGGCTGCTGGACGCCGTACTGCCGCGCCAAGCCGTGCAGTTGGGCCTCGTACGGGCCTGGTCGGTGCCACTGGACACCGCGTCACCGGAGGTGGCTCGGGTGCCGGGGCGGGGGGAGAAGGAGGGCGAGGGGGGAGTGGAGGACCGGGCTGGTGGTGAGCCTGCCGAGGGCGTCGAATCGCCGAGCTCCGCAGATCACCCCGATGCCGCCGAGGCCCAGAACAGCAAGCGCTTCGGCGCGCCCCTCTCCGTCCGGCGCCCCGATGCAGTCAAGGGTGGCCGGGCATCGGGCCCGGGTGGCCGCGCCGGCACCCCCGAGAAGTCCGAACCCCCGGACCCCGTCCAGGACCCCGACGCCGCCCAGCACCACGAACCCCCTGGCCCCGTGAAGCGGCCCGCCCCCCGACCGGGCGGCGAACCCCACCCCGGCACCCCCGAGCCCGGCACTCCATCCACCCACAAGCCCCACCCCGACATCCCCACAGCCCCCGAACCGCCCGAACCCCCCGAACCCCGCTCCCACAACCCCTCCGAAGGAGCCTCATGAACACCGCTGAACTCGTCGAGCTCGCCCAGCAGTTGCGGGTGGACAGTGTGCGGGCCTCAGCTGCGGCCGGGTCGGGGCATCCGACGTCGTCGATGTCTGCCGCCGATCTGACGGCCGTACTCCTCGCGAACCACCTCCGCTATGACTTCGACCGGCCCGCCCACCCCGGCAACGACCGCTTCGTCCTGTCCAAGGGACACGCCTCGCCCCTGCTGTACTCGGCGTACAAGGCGGCGGGCGCCATAGAGGACGGCGAACTGCTCACCTTCCGCAAGATCGGCAGCCGTCTCGAAGGGCACCCCACGCCGCGTCGGCTGCCGTGGCTGGAGACGGCCACCGGATCGCTCGGGCAGGGGCTGCCGATCGGGGTCGGGATCGCGCTGGCCGGGAAGCGGCTCGACCGGGCCGGGTACCGGGTGTGGGTGCTGTGCGGTGACAGTGAGCTCGCCGAGGGGTCCGTGTGGGAGGCCGCCGAGCACGCGGCGTACGAGCATCTGGACAACCTCACCGCGATCGTCGACGTGAACCGGCTCGGCCAGCGCGGCCCGACCCGGCACGGCCATGATCTCGACGCCTACGCCCGCCGCTTCCAGGCCTTCGGCTGGCACACCATCGAGGTGGACGGGCACGACGTGGACGCCATCGACCGGGCGTACGGGGAGGCGCGGTCCACCAGCGGGCAGCCCACCGTCGTCCTCGCCCGCACGCTCAAGGGCAAGGGCGTCCAGTCCGTCCAGGACCGTGAAGGACTGCACGGGAAGCCGCTGCCGGACGCCGACGAGGCGATCGCCGAGCTCGGCGGCCCCCGCGACATCCATGTGCGCGTCCACGAACCGCCCGCCGCCCGCATGCTGCACGCCGTCCCGGCCGGGCACCTCGAACTGCCCCGCTGGGAGAAGGGGGAGGAGATCGCCACACGGAACGCCTACGGCGAGGCGCTCGCCGCCCTCGGCGCCGGCCGCGGTGACGTCGTCGCCCTCGACGGCGAGGTCAGCGACTCCACCCGCGCCGAGTTCTTCGCCAAGGCACACCCCGACCGCTTCTTCGAGTGCTACATCGCCGAGCAGCAGCTGGTCGCCGCCGCGGTGGGGCTCTCGACGCGCGGCTGGGTGCCGTACGCCTCCACCTTCGCCGCCTTCCTGACCCGCGCCCACGACTTCGTGCGCATGGCGTCGGTCAGCGGCGTCGGCATCAACCTCGTCGGCTCGCACGCCGGTGTCGCGATCGGGCAGGACGGGCCGAGCCAGATGGGCCTGGAGGACCTGGCGATGATGCGGGCCGTGCACGGCTCGACCGTGCTGTACCCGTGCGACGCCAACCAGACCGCCCAGCTCGTCGCCGCCATGGCCGGACTGGAAGGCGTCCGCTATCTGCGCACCTCCCGCGGCGCAAGCCCGGTCATCTACGGCCCCGACGAGGAGTTCCCCGTCGGCGGCAGCAAGGTACTGAGGTCCAGCCCCTACGACCGGCTGACCGTCGTCGCCGCCGGCGCCACCGTGCACGAGGCCCTCGCCGCCGCCGACGCCCTGGACCGTGAGGGTATCCAGGTCAGGGTCGTCGACCTCTACTCCGTCAAGCCCGTCGACCGGGCCACCCTGCGCCAGGCCGCCGAGGACACCGGCTGCCTGCTGACGGTGGAGGACCACCACGAGGAGGGCGGCATCGGCGACGCCGTTCTCGACGCCTTCCTCGACGGGCGCCCCGTCCCCCGCCTGGTGCGCCTCGCCGTCCGCACGATGCCGGGCTCGGCGTCCCCGGACGAGCAGTTGCACGCGGCCGGCATCGACGCCGCGTCCATCGCCGCCTCGGGCAAGCTGCTGGTGGAAGAGGCCGTCGTACGATGACAGGCGACGGCGCCACGAGGAAGGTGCGGGCCGGTCGCCGTACCGTCGACGTCAAGCGCGTCGACAAGGTGCTGTTCCCCGGTGGCGGCGGCGCCAAGGAGTACACCAAGGGCGACCTCGTCGACTACTACCGGTCCGTCGCCGCGTTCATGCTGCCGCATCTGCGCGGCCGCCCCCTGATGCTGGAGCGGCTTCCCGACGGCGTCGACGGGCCGAGGTTCATGCAGAAGAACACCCCGGAGAACTACCCGGAGTGGATCACCCGGGTCGAGGTGCCCAAAGAGGACGGCACCGTGTGTCACACGGTCTGCGACGACACCGCGAGCCTCGTCTTCCTCACGGACCAGGCCTGCCTCACCTTGCACCGCTGGCTCTCCCGCACCGACCGCCTAGACCGGCCCGACCGGCTGGTCTTCGACCTCGACCCGGGCCAGGACTCCTTCGCGCAGGTCAGGGAGGCGGCCGGGCTGCTCGGTGAGCTGCTCGACGAGTTGGGGCTGCCCTCGGCGCCGATGACCACCGGCTCGCGCGGACTGCACATCGTCGTACCGCTGAACGGGCACCACGACTTCGACGAGGTCCGGGAATTCGCCACGGACGTCGCCGGCCTGCTCGAGTCGGCCCACCCGGACCGGCTCACCACCGCCGCCCGCAAGAAGGACCGCGGCGACCGCCTCTACCTCGACGTGCAGCGCAACGGCTACGCCCAGACCGCCGTCGTCCCCTACACCGTCCGCGCCCGGCCCGGCGCACCCGTGGCCACGCCCCTGACCTGGGCCGAGCTGGACGACCCGGACCTGGACGCCCGTCGCTGGAGCATCGCCGACGCCGTGGAGCACGCCCGCACCAACCCGTGGTCCGGGCTGCTGGACCGGGGCCGCGCCCTCGGACCGGCGCGGCGCAGGCTCGACGCACTGCGGGGCTGAAGAAGCCGCCCCAGGGGGTTTGGCCCGCGCCTTCCTGGCCACTCGGCGCAGGAGGCGCCCATGAATGATTCACAGAACACACCCAAATCATCCAGACGGCAGACGGGCGGGGCGGACAAACAGCCGACCCCCATGGAGATCCTGCGTCAGGCACGGAGCCAGCTTGCCGAACTCACCGGCATGAACGCGGAGACGGTGTCGTCCTTCGAGCAGACGGAGGACGGCTGGACGCTCGAGATCGAGGTCCTGGAACTGGTCCGCGTCCCCGACACGATGAGTCTGCTGGCGAGCTACCAGGTCGATCTCGACCCCGAGGGACAGCTCACCGGGTATCGGCGCGTGCGCCGCTACGAACGTGGCCGTTCCGACGCACACAGGCCCGGCGGTCGGTAGGCCGCCCGCCCACCCCAAGCACCCGTCATGAGACAAGGAGGAACGGTCGGCATGACCGTTGTCCCGGCACAGCAGACCGGCGGCGGAGGCGGCAGCAGTGGCCTCTACGACGTTCTGGAGCTCGTCCTCGACAGGGGGCTCGTCATTGACGCATTCGTGCGAGTCTCCCTGGTCGGCATCGAAATCCTGAAGATCGACATCCGAGTCGTCGTCGCCAGCGTCGACACCTATCTCCGCTTCGCCGAGGCGTGCAACCGGCTCGACCTGGAGGCCGGGCCGCGCAAGGCCCCGGGCCTGCCCGACCTGGTCGGCGAGATCACCGAGTCCGGCGCGCGCGGCAAGTCCAAGGGCGCGCTCTCCGGCGCCGCCGAGACCATCTCCGACGCCTTCAAGCAGGCACGTGAGGAAGGCGAGGAGCAGCCCAGGCAGCGGCCCCGCAAGGCTTCCACGACGCGCCGGAAGGAGGAGCAGGAGTGAGCACGTATGTGTACGGCATTACCGCGAGTTCGCATGCCGACCTTCCGAAGGACCTGGCTGGTGTCGGCGACCCGCCGCGCCCGGTGCGCGTCCTGACGGCGGGCGCGCTCGCCGCCCTGGTGAGCGACGCCCCCGAAGACCTGCGTCCCAAGCGCAGGGAACTGCTCGCCCACTCCAACGTGCTCGCCGAGGCGGGCGCGACCGGCTGCGTACTGCCCATGCGGTTCGGCAGCGTCGCCCCCGACGACGACACGGTCACTGGGGTGCTCGCCGAACGGGGGGAGCACTACGAGGAACGCCTGCGGGCCCTCGACGGCAAGGTCGAGTACAACGTGAAGGCCACCCACGCCGAGGAGGCCGTGCTGCACCGCGTCCTGGCCGAGAACCCGCAGATCCGGTCCATGACGCAGGCCAACCGGGAGTCCGGCGGCGGAACCTACGAGGACCGGCTCCGGCTCGGCGAGATGGTGGTCGCCGCGGTCAAGGCCCAGGAGGTCGAGGACGCGACCGATGTGCAGCACACGCTGGAACCGGTCGCGGACGCGGTCAGCGTGGGTCCCGAGTCCACCGGCTGGCTCGCCAACGTGTCGTTCCTGGTCGCCCGGGACTCGGCCGAGACGTTCATGACCGCCGTCGAGCAGCTCCGCAAGGGCCATCCGCACCTCGACCTGCGCGTCAACGGCCCGCTGCCGCCGTACAGCTTCGTCGAGCCCGGCCCCGCCGAGCCCGCCGACAGCATGTCCGGCAGCGAGACGGCGAAGGAGTGAGGCCGTGGGACTGATCGGAGAGGTCCTGCTGCTGCCGTTCGCACCGGTGCGCGGCAGCGGCTGGGTGATCAGACAGGTGCTGCGCGAGGCGGAGCGCATCTACTACGACCCCTCCGCCGTGCGGGCCGAACTGGCGAGCCTGGAGGAGCAGTTGACCTCGGGCGAGATCGACGAGGAGGAGTTCGACCGGCGCGAGGACGAGCTCCTCGACCGGCTGGAGATCGGCCTGCGCGCAGGCAAAGGGAACGGCGACGGGACGGCACGATGAACCGAGTGGGACTGGGCCTCGCGGTAGGGGCCGGATACATCCTCGGACGGACGAAGAAGATGAAACTGGCGTTCGCCCTCGGATCCCTCGTGGCCGGCAAGCGGATGCATCTGAGCCCGCGGGCCGTCACGGACATGGTGTCCCAACAGCTCCAGAACAACCCGCAGATCAAGGAGATCGGGGAACAGCTGCGCGAGGACCTGCGGGGCGTCGGCGAGGCGGCCTCAGGCGCCCTGGTCGAGCGACGGCTCGACGCGCTCGCCGACCGGCTGCACGGACGCACCGCCGAGGTGCGCGAGCAGCTGTCGGGCGCGGTGCCGACGCCGGATCTCGGCGCGCAGGACGAGGAGCCCGACGAGGAGACCGAGGACACCGAGGACGAAGAGCCGCGCGCCGAGGACGAGGACCGCGAGCCCGACGAGCCCGAGGGGCACGAGGAGTCCGAGGAAGCCGAGGAGGAGCCCGAGGAGGAGCCCGAGGAGGAGCCCGAGGACGAGGAGCCGTCAGGAAAGGCGGCTTCGAAGCGGGCCGCGCCGAAGAAGACCGCCAAGAAGGCGGCCAAGAAGGCACCCGCGAAGAAGACGGCGGCGAAGAAGACCACCGCCGGCAGGACAGCGCCCAGGAAGGCGGCGGCGAAGCGGAGCGGGACCGGCAAATCGACCACCAGGAAGACGGCCGGGGCTCGCGGGACCGCCCGCGGCGGCCGGGCGCGTCAGTCGAAGGGCGGTGACGGATGATGACCGACACCCTCGGAGCAGTGGGCTCCGCGGCCGGCGGAGCGGCGAAGCAACCACTCGCCGGCGTGGCCCACAGCGAGGCCGCCGACCGGCTCAAGGCCGAACTCCAGGAGTACCTCGCCGCGCAGGCCCAGCGGATGCTGGTCGGCGCCGGCCGCAAACTCGGCGAGGCCACGGTCAAGCTGACCGATGTCGCCGAGGGGCGCAGCCCGGGGCTGGGCAAGCTCGCCCTCGACGGCGGCCGCAAGCTCGCCGAAGGCAAGGGCCCGCTGCGCACCGCGCTGGAGGTCGGCGCCGGACACGCCAAGGACAGCGTGGTCAGCGCGTTCAAGAATCTCGGCGGCAAGGGCAAACGCAAGGGCGGGGCGGGCAACAAGCCCACCGTCATCATCGAGTACGTCGACGTGGGCGTGCCGCTGCGCACCGCCTACGACCAGTGGACCCAGTACCAGGACTTCAGCACCTTCGCGAAGGGCGTGAAGAGCGCGAACCGCGCCGACGACACGAGCTCCGACTGGCAGCTGAAGGTCTTCTGGTCCAACCGCAGCTGGAAGGCGCACACCACCGAGCAGGTGCCCGACGACCGGATCGCCTGGAAGTCGGAGGGCGCGAAGGGCACCACGAAGGGCGTCGTGTCCTTCCACCGGCTCGACGACAGCCTCACCCGGGTCCTGCTGGTCATCGAGTACTACCCCCAGGGCCTGTTCGAGAAGACCGGCAACATCTGGCGCGCCCAGGGCCGCCGGGCCCGCCTCGACCTCAAGAACTACGTCCGCTTCATCACCCTCAAGGGAGAGGCAGAGGACGGCTGGCGCGGCGAGATCCGTGACGGCGAGGTCGTTCGCAGCCATGAGGACGCGGTCGCGGAAGAGGAGGAGGACGAGGAGGAGTACGACGAGAACGAGGAGGGCGAAGAGGACGAGGAGAACGGCGAGTACGCGGAGGGCGAGGAGGGCACCGAGCCCGAAGGCGCGTACGAGGAAGAGGAAGAGGAAGAGGAAGAAGAGGGCGAGGACGAAGAGGAACCCGAGGACGCGTACGAGGAAGAGCCCGAGTACGAGGATGAGGACGAGACCGAGTACGCCGGCGGCGGGAGCCGGCGATGACGATGTCCAGCCGGCTGCCCGAGCCCTACGGCCAGGGCAGCGGCGCCAACCTCGCCGACATCCTGGAAAGGGTGCTGGACAAGGGCATCGTCATCGCGGGCGACATCCGGATCAACCTGCTCGACATCGAGCTGCTCACCATCAAGCTGCGCCTCATCGTCGCCTCGGTCGACAAGGCGAAGGAGATGGGCATCGACTGGTGGGAGGACGACCCGGCGCTGTCCTCCGGGGCCCGCCGCAAAGAACTCGCGCGGGAGAACGCCGAGTTGCGCGCGCGTCTGGCCCAGCTCGAGCCCGCCGGGGAAGAGGAGGAGGCCCCATGACCGGCCTGCGCTACGTCTACGCCGTCTGCCGCCCCTTTCGCTCCGCCCTGCAGGCCCAGCTGTCGGGGGTCGCCGGGGCGCCGCCGAAGCAGCTGACGCACCACGGTCTGATCGCCGTGGTCAGTACGGTGCCGGAGGCGGACTTCGCCGAGGCGCCGCTGCGCGCCCACCTGGAGGACCTGGACTGGCTCACCGCGACGGCCCGCGCCCACCAGACGATCATCGACGCGCTCACCGTCGTCACGACCCCGCTGCCGTTGCGGCTCGCCACCGTCTTCCGGGACGACAGCGGCGTACGGGCCATGATGGAGGCACGCGAGGAGGACTTCCGCCGCGTCCTCGACCGGCTGGACGGGCGGGTGGAGTGGGGCGTCAAGGTGTACGCCGAAACGGAACCCGCTCAGGCCGCGACGCCCACCGAGCCTCGGCCCGAGGCGAAGGCCCTGTCGGGCCGCGACTATCTGCGTCGGCGCCGTACGCAGACACAGGCCCGCGAGGACGTGTGGCACCGGGCCACCGCATTCGCCGGCCGACTGCACGAAACGCTTTCCTCGTTCGCCGAGGATTCCCGGCTGCACGCCCCGCAGAACTCCGCGCTTTCCCGCGCGCCCGGGCAGAATGTGCTCAACGCCGCCTATCTGGTGCCGCGTGCGGATTCCGAGGAATTCGTGGAACTCGTGGACCGCGCCAAGGACGACGATCCCGGAATTCGGGTCGAACTCACCGGGCCCTGGGCGGCCTATTCCTTCACCGGGGAGTTCGCGGTGGAGGAGCCGGAGGTGGGCCCGTGACCGTCGTCGAACGCCGAGAGATCGCGCTCGTGGACCTGCTCGACCGGCTGCTCGCCGGAGGCGTCGTCGTCACGGGGGACATCACCCTGCGCATCGCGGACGTCGACCTCGTCCGCATCGACCTGAACGCGCTGATCAGCTCCGTCAACGAGCAGGTCCCGTCACCCTGGGGGGAGCTGACATGACGTCTCGCCGCAATCGGCTGGACCTCGAGCCCGACACCGTCGAACGCGACCTGGTGAAACTCGTCCTGACGGTCGTGGAACTGCTGCGCCAGCTCATGGAACGCCAAGCGCTGCGCCGCTTCGACGAGGGCGACCTGAGCGAGGAGCAGGAGGAACGGATCGGGCTCACGCTGATGCTGCTCGATGAGCGTATGACCGAGCTGCGCGAGCGCTACGGGCTGCGGCCCGAGGACCTGAACCTGGACCTCGGGCCGCTGGGACCGCTGCTTCCCAGGGAGTGAAGGGAGTGAAATGACTTCCCCAATGAGTCCCCTGGGAATGAAATCAACTCACCATCGATACCAGCGGCCCCTGCCGCCTGCCGCGGTCGTGCCACGCATGACGAAGCCAAGGAGCCACACCACGAGAACCGCGATCGCGATCCACCACAGGGCCTTCAGCGCGAATCCGGCACCGAACAGGATCAGGGCCAGTAGCAACACGAGCAGAATAGGAACCATGATTTGACCTCCTGCTCGCCGAGTCACCAGAAATTCGCGATTCAGACTTCCTTACGGCACAAAATCTCCCCGTGCAGCACGCTGAACCAGCCGTCCTCCTGCCGTCCCCACTCCCGCCACGCCTCCGACACGGCCCCCAACTGCTCGGCACTCGCGTGCCCACCCTCCGTGGCCCGCTCGGCATACGCCGAGGCCAGCGTGCGGTCCGCCCACAGACCGCTCCACCAGGCCCGCTCGTCCGGCGTGGCGAAGGTCCAGGTGCTCGAGCCGGCCGTGATGTCCGTGAGCCCCGCCCGCAGCGCCCAGGACTTCAGCCGGCGCCCGGCGTCCGGTTCGCCGCCGTTGGCGCGGGCGACCCGGTGGTACAGGTCCAGCCAGTCGTCCAACCCCCGGGACGCCGGGTACCAGGTCATGGCCGCGTAGTCCGAGTCGCGGACGGCGATGAAGCCGCCCGGTCGGGTGACCCGCCTCATCTCGCGCAGCGCGCCGACCGGATCGCCGACGTGCTGGAGCACCTGGTGGGCGTGGACCACACAGAACGTGTCGTCCGGGAAGTCCAGGGCGTGGACGTCCGCGACGGCGAAGTCGACGTTCGCCAGACCCCGTCCGGTGGCCGTGGCCCGGGCCTGCTCCAGGATCTCCGGCGCCCGGTCGACACCGGTGACGTGCCCGTCGGGGACCAGGGCCGCCAGGTCGGCGGTGATCGTGCCCGGTCCGCAGCCGACGTCCAGGATCTTCATGTGCGGCTTCAGCGAGCCGAGCAGATAGGCCGCCGAGTTGGCGGCGGTGCGCCAGGTGTGCGAGCGCAGCACGGACTCGTGGTGCCCGTGCGTGTAGACGGCGGTCTCCTGTGCCTTCGACCGTGCCTTCGACATGACTGTTCCCCTCGTCTCGTCGTACCGGCGCACAGGGCTCGCGGCCCCGCCGGGCGGTACGCGACACCGTACGCCCGCATGTCGAATGGTGAGACCTGAGTTTCAGTATCTGGACAGAGAGGTGATCGGAAGCGAGCTGCCGAGGAGCCTGCTGCTCAGGAGCCGGACAGCGGACGGTAGACCGTCAGCGCCTCCGGCAGCTTCTCCAGCGTCACCTCGCCCCCCACCTCGGTGACTTCGCCGTCGTACGCGAGGAGCGCGCCCGGGGTGACCCCCGACAGGTGCAGCCGGCCCACCTGGACCGCCGCATGGGCCGGGGAGCGGGTCAGCGGGCCCGCGAGGGCGGCCGCGAGCAGGCGCAGGGCGGGTCGGCGGCCGCCGTGCACGACCCGTACGTCCAGCACGCCGTCCGCGAGGTCCAGGCGGCGGGCGGGGGCGAGGCCCAGCCGGTGGTAGGTGCCGTTCCCGGCGAACAGCAGCCACAACGGGTGGGCGCGGCCGCCGACTTCGGCGTGCAGCGGGTGGCGGTCGCTGCGCAGGACGCGCAGGGCCGCGAACACGCCGGCCGGCCAGGCACCGATCCGGGGCGCGAAGCGGTCGCGCTTGCGCACGAGCTCCGGATACACGCCCAGGCTGCAGGTGTTGAGGAACAGACCGTGCTGTCCGTCGCAGGTGAACCGGCCCACGTCCACGCGTACGGCCTCACCCCGCTGGACGGCTCGGATCAGATCGCGTTCGCCCTCCACGCCCAGGTCGTGCGCGAAGTGGTTCAGCGTGCCGCCGGGCAGCACG
The DNA here is from genome assembly GCF_052068475.1 of Streptomyces sp. SD31. Lineage (NCBI taxonomy): Bacteria > Bacillati > Actinomycetota > Actinomycetes > Kitasatosporales > Streptomycetaceae > Streptomyces > Streptomyces sp. SD31. The sequence continues at coordinate 168,509 of NZ_JBQHCX010000004.1, forward strand.
GCGAGGGGCAGGCCGTGCCGCAGGGCCACCTCGGCGGCCGCGTTCACGGTGCCGTCGCCGCCGCATACGCCGAGCACTCGCGCGCGGGTCGCCGCTTTCTGCAACTCGGCGCGCAGATAGCTCGGTTCGCACTCGACGACCTCGGCGCGCGGCAGCGCGTCCAGCAGGGCGTGCACCCGGTTCGCCGTGCCCGCCCCCTGGTTGGCCACCATCACCAGGCCGGCTCCGTCCGGCAGCGCCGGAACGTCCGTACGGGGCCGGGCCGGCGGGATCAGCCGGTCACGCGTCGGCACCATGCCCCGCACCGCGAACGCCGCACCCGCGCCCAGGGCCGCGCCCGCCAGCACATCGCTCGGGAAGTGGACGCCGGTGTACACACGGGACAGTGCGACCGACCACGCGATCGGGGCCACCGCCAGGCCCCACGCGGGCGACTCCAGGGCGACACCGGTCGCGAACGCGGCCGCCGACGCGGCATGACCGGACGGGAACGAGGTGGTGATCGGCTGCCGCTTCAGCTGCCGGACCAGCGGTACGGGGTCCAGGAGGGGGCGGGGGCGGCGCACCGACCGCTTGCCGAGGGTGTTGATGGTCAGCGAGGCCAGGCTCAACGAGGCGAGCCCCCGGGCCGCGGCCCGGCGGCCCCGTGGGGTGCGGCCGGCGGCGATGGCGGCGGCCGCCGCGAACCACAGCACCCCGTGGTTCGCGCTCCGGCTCAGCCGCGGCAGGACCCGCTCGGCATACGGCCAGTTCCGCTCGGCGGCGAACTCGAACAGCCGGGAGTCGAGGGCGAGGAGCCGGTTGCGCAGGGCGTGCCGGCCGGGCTTCGGGACGGTGAGGTCGAGGTCTGGGCTCATACAGGGCTGGGTACCCTGAACTGGCCGATTCCTGTCCGGCCGACGGTGACCGACACACGGAGGAACCCCGTACATGCGCCTGCTCCTCGTCCGCCACGGCCAGACGCCCTCCAACGTGGACTACCTGCTGGACACGGCTGTGCCGGGCGCCGGCCTGACCGCACTCGGCGAACGGCAGGCGGCGGCACTCCCCGAGGCACTGGCCGACGAGGACATCGAGGCGATCTACGCCTCCACCCTGATCCGCACCCAGCTCACCGCCGCCCCGCTCGCCGCCGCGCGCGGCCTCGAGGTGCTCGTGCGCGACGGGATCCGGGAGGTGTACGCGGGGGACCTGGAGATGCTGCGCGGCGACACCGAGCAGGGCGAGCTCTACATGAGGACGGTGTTCGCCTGGGCGGCCGGTGACACGGAGCTGCGCATGCCGGGCGGGGACAGCGGTGCGCAGACACTGGCGCGCTACGACGCCGTGGTGGCCGAGGCCGCCGACAGCGGGGCCTCGACCGTCGCGATGGTCAGCCACGGCGCCGCGATCCGCATGTGGACGGCGGCCCGAGCGGACAACGTCGACGTCCCCTTCGCCGCCGCGCACCCCCTCGACAACACCGGGGTGGTGATCCTGGAGGGGGCGCCGTCCGATGGGTGGAAGGCGCTGAGCTGGGCCGGGGCCGTGGTGGCTCCGGCGGGGGAGGGCGGGCCCACGGGGCGGCCGGTGGACGCGGAGTAGGACGTGGGCCGAGAGTTCTCGCCCCCGCCGCCCCTCCTCCAGGGGCTGCCGCCCCTGCGAACCCGCCTCCTGGGGGAGCGGGACCCGTGTGTGTCGGATAAGCGTTTGCCCCGAGCCGTCGGTGGACCTCAGAATTCGGCCCCATGGGACATTTGGAAGCCGCGCATCTCGAGTACTACCTCCCCGACGGGAGGGCGTTGCTCGGCGACGTGTCCTTCCGGGTGGGCGAAGGCGCCGTCGTGGCGCTGGTCGGGCCCAACGGTGCCGGCAAGACGACGCTGCTGCGGCTGATCTCCGGCGAGCTGAAACCGCACGGCGGCACCGTCACCGTCAGCGGCGGCCTCGGCGTGATGCGGCAGTTCGTGGGGTCCGTACGGGACGAGACGACCGTACGCGACCTGCTCGTGTCGGTCGCGTCACCCCGCATCCGCGAGGCCGCGAAGGCCGTCGACGCCGCCGAGCACGCCCTCATGACCGTCGATGACGAGGCCGCCCAGCTCAAGTACGCGCAGGCGCTCGCCAACTGGGCCGAGGCGCGCGGGTACGAGGCCGAGACGCTGTGGGACATGTGCACCACGGCCGCGCTCGGCGTGCCGTACGAGAAGGCGCAGTGGCGGCAGGTGCGGACCCTGTCGGGCGGCGAGCAGAAGCGGCTGGTGCTGGAGGCGTTGCTGCGCGGCACCGACGAGGTGCTGCTGCTCGACGAGCCGGACAACTACCTCGACGTGCCCGGCAAGCGCTGGCTGGAGGAGCGGCTGAAGGAGACCCGCAAGACGGTCCTCTTCGTCTCCCACGACCGCGAACTCCTCGCCCGCGCCGCAGAGAAGATCGTGTCGGTGGAGCCCTCGCCGGCGGGCGCCGACGCGTGGGTGCACGGTGGCGGCTTCGGGACGTACCACGAGGCGCGCCGTGAACGCTTCGCCCGCTTCGAGGAGTTGCGCAGGCGCTGGGACGAGAAGCACGCCCAGTTGAAGAAACTGGTGCTGACGCTCCGTCAAGCGGCCGAGAACAGCCCCGACATGGCCTCCCGCTACCGCGCGGCCCAGACCCGGCTGCGCAAGTTCGAGGAGGCCGGCCCGCCGCCGGAGCCGCCGCGCGAGCAGGACATCAGGATGCGGCTGAAGGGCGGCCGCACCGGGATGCGGGCCGTCACCTGTGAGGGACTTGAGCTCACGGGGCTGATGAAGCCGTTCTCCCTGGAGGTCTTCTACGGCGAACGCGTCGCCGTCCTCGGCTCCAACGGCTCCGGCAAGTCGCACTTCCTGCGGCTGCTGGCCGGCGAGGCCGTGGCGCACACGGGGGAGTGGAAGCTGGGGGCGCGTGTCGTGCCCGGGCACTTCGCCCAGACGCACGCGCATCCGGAGCTCGTCGGTCGTACGCTCCTCGACATCCTGTGGAAGGAGCACGCCCAGGACCGGGGCGCGGCGATGTCCCGGCTGCGCCGCTACGAGCTCACCCATCAGGCCGAGCAGGCCTTCGACCGCCTCTCCGGCGGCCAGCAGGCCCGCTTCCAGATCCTGCTGCTGGAGCTGGAGGGGGCCACGGCCCTGCTCCTCGACGAGCCTACGGACAACCTCGACCTGGAGTCCGCGGAGGCGCTCCAGGAGGGGCTGGAGGCCTTCGAGGGCACGGTGCTGGCGGTCACGCACGACCGCTGGTTCGCGCGGTCGTTCGACCGGTACCTGGTCTTCGGCAGCGATGGGCGGGTGCGGGAGACGGCGGAGGCGGTGTGGGACGAACGCCGGGTGGAGCGAACCCGGTAGCTTCTTCGCCCCCGCCGCCCCTACCCGTCCCATCCCTGCGCGCTGCCGCCCCCAGACCCCCGCTTCGGCCCTGAACGGGCCTCGTCCTCAAACGCCGGACGGGCTGTTTCAGCCCGTCCGGCGTTTGAGGAGCGGGGTAGCGGTCCGTACCCGGGGCGGTCACTGCCAGCGCAGCAACGCGCCCAGTCCGCCCACCGGGGCCTCCCCCTGGGCCGCAGGCGTCACCGACAGCGCCGGCGCCCCCGTCGCGACCGCGCAGCGGATCAGCGCGTCGTCCGCCCGCGCCGCCCAGGAGCGCTGTTCGCCGAGGATCTTCAGATCCGTACGGCGTACCGCCACCTGGTCCGGCTCCTCACCGATCCACACCTCCCGGTGCGCGTCGGGACCGTCCGGACGAATCAGAAGCTCGTCGATACGGTGCTCCCGGGCGGCCTCGACCAGCGCGGGCACGCCCTCCACCGCGGCGGAGCGCCCCTGGGAATCCGGCGCACGGGCCGCCAGGAACCGCTCCAGCTCACGTTCCGCCCGCTCCCGTACATGCGCCTCGCGCGCCTGTTCGACGTCCTCGTCGAGCAGCCGGCTGCCGGTGCCGTGCGGGGCCTCGACCACGAGGTCGTGCAGCCGCTGCGGCAGCCGTTCGTGCACGGTCCGCCGTTCCCGGTCGTCACCCACGAGGATCAGCAGGTCGGCCCGCGTCTCCTCCTGGCAGACGGTGAGCGCGTCGGCGATCTCGGCCGCGTTGTGCTCCCAGGTGTTCTCCACCTTGAGCTGAAAGTGGCGTTCGGACCAGTCGGACGTACTCGTCCGGTGGATCGGATGCTGCCGGCCGGTGACCGAACCGACCTCCTGCCGGCCCAGCGCGCTGCGCAGCTCGAAGGCGGCGCCCCTGCGGTCGACGTAGGCCACCACGCAGACCGGGTCCTCACCCGCCAGCTCCAGCAGCGGCGCGGTGTGCGGCAGCGGCGCCCAGTGGGCGCTGTCGCGCAGCGGGGCGCGGGCCAGGGGCGGATCGAGGACCACCTCACCGGAGCGGGCGAAGACCGCACGCCCGTGGGGCTCGGAGGAGTGCTCCAGCTCCTCCAGCGCGTTCCGTACGGCCCGGCAGGTCGCGTCGTCGGCGCCCTGCTCGGCCAGTTCCCGGGACAGGGCCTGGGCGGTCAGGTGGCGCTCATGCGGTGTGTCCTCCGTGTGCCGGGAGGTGTCCACGTACACGGAGGCCCAGGGCCCGGAGTGTTCGTACAGTGGATGCAGAAAGGCGAGATCCATGGTCTCTCCGTACGCCGCTCGGGGGCTGTGTGCTCACCGGGCGGGTACCCGGACCGCATGAATGAACACGACGAGCGGGGCACCACCATGACCGGAGTCGACCCCGGCCGGCTGGACGACCAACAGCTGATGAAAGAGCTGGAGACCATCCACCGGACGCGCCACGACACGCTGCTGTACGGCTCGAACGACGCACTGCGGGCCCACAACGAACGCATGGCACAGCTGGAGGGCGAGTACCTGCGCCGCAACCCACGCCGTACGGTGGCCGCGGGCCGAACCCGCGAGGGGGCCCGCGACCGCGGCGCGGGCGGCCCGGAGCCGACGGGGCCGCCGATGTGAGCGCCGAAGATGTGAGCGCACAAAGGGACGAGGCCGGGCCGCAGCCCAGCCTCGCCTCGTCGATCCTCGCCTCGCCGGTCGGCCTCCTCAGCAGTGCACCGGCGCTCGGCCCCAGTGACGGTGGGCCGCAAGGGCGGAGGTGAAGGCGCGCAGGAAGTCCTCGCTCGCCGGGCCCGGCGAGGTGTCCGTCACGACGCCCTGGTCGCTCACCGTGCGGTGGAACTCGGCGGACAGGCGCACACCCTCCGGCTTCAGGGAGGACAGCACGCCCACACCCGAGCCGAGCGCGCCGACCGGCTTGCCGTGCCGGTAGGCGTCCCGTACGAAGCGCATCGCGTCCTGGTCGGCGGCCGTGGGCGGGGTGCCCACGGGGCCGCCGGGCAGCAGTACGGCGTCGTACAGCACGGAGGCGACGGTCGGCAGGGCGCGGTCGACCGCGAGCTCGTCCCCGTGGGCACCGGTGACCGTGCCGTCCGTCGGCGCCAGCACCTCGACGATCGCGCCCTCGGCCGTGAGCGCCTCCCGCACCGACGCGACCTGCGCGGTGTCGACGCCGTCGGCGACCAGGACCGCCACCTGCCGGGTGCGGACCGAGCTGTCGCCGCGCAGCGACTCCAGGCTCAGCGCGGGGGAGGACAGCTTGTCCGCGGCCTGCGTCCCGGACGGCTCCGGCACGCCGATGCCGCGTGCCACCTCGAGAGCCAACTCGCCGTTCACCTGGGCGAGATGCTCGACCGTACGGGAGCGCACCGGCTTCGCGCCGACCTTGCCGAGCTCGAACCGGAACGCCTCGACGATGTGCTGCTTCTCCCAGTCCGCCATGCTGTTCCAGAACATCGCGGGCTGGGTGTAGTGGTCCTGGAAGCTCGGGCTGCGGCGGCGGATCTTGGCGCCGTCGACGCGTTCGGCGTAGTGCGTGTACGCGCTGCCGTCGACGCCGGCGTGCGCGGGGCAGCCGCCGCCCAGGGAGTTCGGGAAGTAGTTCGTGCCCCGGTGGATCGCGCCCTGGTGGTAGCCGTCGCGCTGGTTGGTGCGTACGGGCGCCACCGGCCGGTTCACCGGCAGCTGCGCGAAGTTGGGACCGCCCAGCCGGATCAGCTGCGTGTCCAGGTAGGAGAAGTTGCGGGCCTGGAGCAGCGGGTCGTTGGTGAAGTCGATACCGGGGACGACGTTCGCCGTGTGGAACGCGACCTGCTCGGTCTCCGCGAAGAAATTCTCCGGGTTGCGGTTCAGCACCATCCGGCCGATCGGCCGCACCGGCACCTGCTCCTCCGGGATGATCTTCGTGGCGTCGAGCAGATCGAAGTCGAACGCGAACTCGTCCTCCTCCGGCACGAGTTGGACACCCAGCTCCCACTCCGGGTACTCGCCCGCCTCGATCGCGTCCCACAGATCGCGCCGGTTGAAGTCCGGGTCACGGCCCTGGCACTCCTGCGCCTCGTCCCACACCAGTGAGTGCACGCCGAGCTTCGGCTTCCAGTGGAACTTGACGAAGGTGCCCTTCCCGTCCGCGTTCACGAACCGGAAGGTGTGCACGCCGAAGCCCTGCATCATGCGGTAGCTGCGTGGGATCGCCCGGTCCGACATCAGCCACATGATCGCGTGCAGCGTCTCCGGCTGCAGGGACACGAAGTCCCACAGGGTGTCGTGGGCGGAGGCGCCGGTCGGGATGTCGTTGTGCGGTTCCGGCTTCACCGCGTGCACGAAGTCGGGGAACTTGATGCCGTCCTGGATGAAGAAGACCGGGAAGTTGTTGCCGACCAGGTCGTAATTCCCCTCCGACGTATAGAACTTGGTCGCGAAGCCGCGCACGTCCCGCACGGTGTCCGCGGAGCCCTTGGGCCCCTGCACGGTGGAGAACCGCACGAAGACGGGGGTCTGCACGGACGGGTCCTGGAGGAAGGCCGCGCGCGTGAACTCCGCGCAGGACTCGTACGGTTCGAAATAGCCGTACGCGCCCGCGCCCCGCGCGTGCACCACCCGCTCCGGGATCCGCTCGTGGTCGAAGTGGGTGAGCTTCTCCCGGAAGTGGAAGTCCTCCATCAGCGTCGGACCGCGTTCACCGGCGGCCAGCGAGTCGTCCGTGTGGTCGACCTCCACACCCTGGTCGGTGGTGAGCGGCCCCGCAGTGGGGTCGTCCGCCCGGAAGGTCTCCCTCTGCTCCTGCTTGCGGTCCCCCATCAGGCGGCCTCCTCCTTGGACTCCTTGGCGAACACGTCGAGGAACGCCTCGCAGAACGCCTTCAGGTCGTCCGGCTTACGGCTGGTGACCAGCTTGTTGGGGCCGTGGTCGCAGATCCGCACCTGCTCGTCGACCCAGGTGCCGCCCGCGTTGCGGATGTCGGTCTGCAGACTCGGCCAGGAGGTCAGCACCCGGCCGCGTACGACGTCCGCCTCCACCAGCGTCCACGCGGCGTGGCAGATCGAGGCGACCGGCCGGCCCTGCTCGAAGAAGTCCCGTACGAACGCGACGGCCTTGCCGTCCATCCGCAGAAAGTCCGGGTTGGCGACCCCACCCGGCAGGACGAGCCCGCCGAAGGAGTCGGCCGACGTCTCGCCGACGACCTCCTGCACGGGGAACTTCTCCGCCTTGTCGAGATGGTGGAACGCCTGGATCGTGCCCCGCTTCGTCGACACGAGCACCGGCTCGTGCCCCGCGTCCACCGCCGCTTGCCAGGGATCGGTGAGTTCGACCTGCTCGACGCCCTCGGGTGCGGTCAGAAAAGCGATACGCATGATGTCTCGATGTCCTTCCGTGGCCCTGAGAACGGGCCTCGTCGCCAGTCGGGCGCTTGTCGTTCCGTCGGCGGCTGCTTGTTCCGGTCGGGCCGTAGGCAGGCCGACGCGACCGAGACCTCAACGGTCCGGTCCCGCCCGGCTCGTGCGCCTCACTCGTCCGGAGCGGCGCGGCTGATCTCGGCCAGCGCGGATTCCGGATCCTGGGTCTCGGCCAGGTCGCCGAGGCTGACGACGCCGACCGGCAGGCCGTTCTCGACGACCGGCAGCCGTCGTACCGCGTGCTCGCGCATCAGCGAGACCGCGACGGACACGCGCTCGCCCGGGTCGACCACCACCGGGTCCCGGCTGCACACCGACTGGACGCTCACCGTCAGCGGATCGGCGCCGTCCGCGACCGCCCGCACCGTGATGTCACGGTCGGTGAGCACGCCCACGACCCGCTGCCCGTCGGCCACCACCACATCGCCGATGTCCTGCGCGCGCATCAACTGCGCGGCCTCGACGAGCGAGGCGTCCGGCCGGACGGCGACCACCCCCGGCGTCATGACGTCCTTCACGAAATCAGCCATCACTGGCCCTCCTGCGTTCCCCGGCCGATAGGGGTGCCGCGGCCGCGTCGGCGTGACCCAGCCCGCAGTACCCGCCGACCGGGCGCCTATGCGTTCCCCTATGCGTTCCTGCGCCGCGTGGACCGCTCGGCCCCGGTCACGGCCTCGGCCAGTTCCTGGACGTTGGCGTAGCGCGACGAGCGCGGCAGCCGCTCCAAGGGCTCGACCAGGGCGTCGGGCGCGTACTCACGGCGCAGCGCGGCGATCAGCTCCCGCGGGGTCGCCGGGAATGAGCTACGGCCCAGAATCCGCGCCAGCTCCAGCCGGACCGTGGCCAGGGACGCCGGGGCGGGCCCCGGCCACCCCACCGGCCCGCCGGCGACCTCGGGGTCGTCGTCGGCCGAGGGCTCCGGATCGTGCCACTCCTCGGTCCGGGTGGGGTGCCCGGACCTCAGCAGCCCCTGCAGTTCATGCTTCATCTCGTCGTCACGGTGAACGCTCAGCCGGTCGCTGCCTCGCTGCATGACTCCCTCCAGATCTTCGGGCGTGCGCACCGCGTACCCGCACACCGGGGGCCGACACAGGGGTTTGCCCACCGGAAGGAGGGAGACCCGTTCCCTCACCCCCCACCTACTTCGGTTCCGGGGAAGGACCAGGCCATGGCGCTGCTCGCTGTGCTACTCCCGTTCCTCATGCTCGGCGTGGTGCTGGCACTGGGGCGGTACGAGGAACTGGTGTTGCCGCGAAGGGAACCCGATCCCTTCGAGCCCGCCACACCGTCGGCTGTCAAGGCGCGCCATCAGACTCTGGGCTGATCGTCTTCCGCCGTGCGATGCCGGAGGGCCGCCAGCACGTCCTTGGTGCGCAGGGTGTCTGGGTGGCCGGCACCGAGGACCTGTCGCTGTCGCTCGTAGGCGCCCTCGGCCACGACCCGTGCCTCCCGCAGCCGCAGCGTGCCGGCCAGGCGCTTGGCGAGGACAGAGGCCGTGCGCAGGGTGTCCGGGTCGTCGTCACCCAGGGTCCGGCGCCGTCGCTCGTACGTGTCCGCGGTCAGGCTCAGCGCTCTGTCCGCATGCCCGAGGCGCGCCAGACGGTCGGCGAGGTGGGTGGCCGCACGCAGGGTGTCGGAGTGGTTCTCGCCCAGGAGCCGGCACTGCCGCTCGTACGTGTCCTCGGCCAGGGCCCGTGACTCCTCCAGGTTCCCCGCCTCGGCCAGCACGATGCCGAGGTGGGCGGCGACGCGCAGGGTGTCGGGATGGTCGGGCCCGAGCGAACCCGTCCAGCCTTCGTGGAGTTCCCGCAGACGTCGCAGGACGCTCTCGGTCTCGCCCCGCTCGTAGAGGTACCGGCAGGCCTCGCCCGCCGCATGCCGGGCGTCCGAGGTGACGAGGTCGCGGGGAGCGACGGCCAGCAGGTGGGGCAGCAGAGCGAGCCAGTGCGAGGTGGTCGCGGGGTCCGGCACGCCGCTCGGGAACGCCGACGTGAGCAGAAGGGCGGCGTGAGCGGCCGCGCGACGGCGCTCCCGAGGGGAGAGATCCCCGCGCAGTACGGCCTTGGTGAGCTGGTGCAGTTGCAGGGTGCCGTCGGACACCCGGGCCAGCCCGACCTCGCTGACCTTCTTCAGCAGCCGGTTGCGGGCCCACGGATCGGCCAGATCCTGTGCCAGGGGCGACCTGCCGGGCCGCGCGGGGACGCAGGCGTGCAGGGGGAAGGGCTCGGAGGCCGGCAGCAGCGCACAGGCGTCGAGCAGGTCGGCCGCCTCGCGGTCCTGCCGGCGCAGACGCAGGACGCTCTCCCGGATCACGGCGACCACAGGGGGTGTCCACCCGGGCAGCCCGGCGACCGATCGGGCGAGGCCCCGCAGAAAAGCGTCCACGCTCATCGTCGAGAGCAACGCGCCCGCCATCTCCAACGCCAGCGGGAGGTGGCCCAGGGACTCGGCCAGGCGCACGGCGTCCGCGGCGGACAGGTCCGGACGGCGGCTGCGCAGCAGTGCCACGGACGCCGTGAGGGACAGCACGTCGAGGGAGACGGCCGGGATGCTCAGTCGCAGGTTCGGATCCCGGGAAGTGACCAGGACGTGCCCCGGCCCGTCGGGAATGTGGGTCACGACGGCAGGGTCTTCGGCCGAGTCGAAGACGAGGAGCCAACGGGGCCGGGAACGCAGCTCGGCCGCCAGGGCGGGCAGGGCGACCTCGGGTGACGTGCCGGGCCGGGCCACGCCGATGGCCTCGGCCAGTTCCGCCAGTTGCCGGGGGATCCGTACGAGATCGTCGGCCGCCACCCACCAGACCACGTCGTACTCGCCGCTGAAGCGGTGCGCGTACTCGACGGCGAGCCTGCTCTTGCCGACTCCGCCGCGACCGTGCAGCGCGATGACGGCAACTCGCCCCTCGTGCGCCAGCCGCGTACGGACGTCCGCGAGCTCGCCTTCCTGCCCGGTGAACGTGGAATCGCGCCGGCGAAGGTTCCACACCCGCGGCCGCGTCCCGGGCACCCTGGGCCCGCTGTCTCCCGTCTGCCGCAGCCGACCCGGTTCGCCGGTGGGAAGGAATTCCGCCCGGTCGCCGAAGGGCCTGCGCACAGCCTCCAGCAGGGCCTGCCGCGCCTCCTGCTCGCCCAGGCCCGACAGCGTGGGGAGCGGCCGAGTGAGCGGAGGGGGCGAGGATGCGTCGAGGAGTACCGGGACCATGTCGCCGACCGCTGCCAGACGGGCGAGGTCCTCCGCGAACCGGTGCCGGTCAGGACCGGGGAAGTGCTCGGAGAACAAGGCGACCACGCGCGTCCCCGGCCGCCTCAGCTCGTGCCGCAGCCGGCCGACGAGGGTGCGCCACGTCTCCCGCTTCCACTCGTCCAGCACGACCTCGTAGCCCGCGTCCTGGACATGCCAGGCAGCCCACTCGGCCCACGCGCGGTCCGCACCCACGTGACCGATCAGGACGCGCGCCGACGGGGTCCCGCCCTCCGTACCCGGCATCTCGTCCGAGGCGGGGGAAGCGGCGGGGGAAGGATCGTGGCCGAGCCGGGTCATCGCCGCCGCGGAAGCCACGGCGAACGGCTCCCCGACGATGGGCACGGTCGCCCGCTTCGGGTCCACATCCGTGGCCGCCGCGATGAAAGTAGAAAGGTTTCCCGGGCGAATCCTCAGACGGTCCGACACCTGAGCCCGTACCAGCGCCCGGACCTCCCGTACGTCCTGGTGGTACTGAGCGTTGAGGAGCGCGTCGCGGACCTCGGGAGGGAACTCGAAGCGGGGCTCGGCGTGTTCGCCGCCGGCGGCCGTCTCCTCGGCCCGGTGCAGCATCCCGCCGAGGAAGACCTCGGCCAGCTCGCTCCGGGACGATCCGGGCAGCATGGCCTGCTGCACGAGCCGGGCCACGGGAAGCGTCACCGTGGAGAGCGCGGACAACAGACCCGCGAGCTGCCACGACCTCGGCGACGAGGACCTGCGGAAGCGCAGGATCGCCTCGTCCGTGCTCGGCGGCGGGGGCGGTGCCGCGGAGCGGGAGGGCGGGCCCTCGCCGAGCCGTCCGCGCGTCGCGTGCTGCGGCAGCAGCAGCGCCGCCGTGGGGGTCCAACGGCCGCTGCCCGCGGTCATCTGGGCCCAGCCCCGCAGCGGTCCGGGCTCCAGTTCGACCACGGGAACGGCCAGGGCAGGCCTCCGGCGCGCGACGAAACGGCGGGGCAGCGCGAGGTCCCACCGCGCGTTGGGCGCCCCCGGCTGCGGAATGCGCAGCGACACCGGCGTCGGCGCGGCGCCCGCCCTGTTCCACAGCGAGGTGGGCAGGAGGTGCATGACGCTGAGGTGGGAGCGCTGCGCCCAGTCGAGCAGCAGACGCTCGGCCGTCCCGTCGTGCCAGATGGCCCCGACCGTGTCGCTGAGGACGACGATGAGCTGGTTCCCGGTCGGGTCGAGGATCTCGCGGTGGTGCCGGGCCGGGCGTCCCACCGACGGGTGCGGGCGCACCTCGACCCCGGGGCCGTCGGGGGCCGGGGAGAGGTTCCAGCGTCGGATGTCGCGGAACGCGCCGAGCCGCGTCAGGCCCTGGTGCAGCTCGCGGACCTCGTGCTGCCACAGGGCCATCGAGGGGCTGGTGTCGACGACCAGGGTGAGGTTGAGCCAGCGAGCCGGTTCGGGACGCAGAACGGGGACCATGATGTCCTCGTCCACGAGCCGCGTGACCGTCGCCTCCTCGTCCAGTTCGAACGCGGTGCGGGACGGCACCTTGCGGGTGAGCGGCTTCAGCGCCCTGGTCAGCGCCAGGCCGTGCGGCAGCGCGGCCTCCGCCGGGACGTGCACGGGAGCGGCGAGACGGTCGGTGCGGGCGTGCCGGTGCGGGCCTCGGATGTGCAGCGCGGACTGCCGGCCCGCGCCGGGCCCGCCGGTGCCCTCGACGGGTTCCTGGGGCTGTGGTGCCCGACCCTCCTGGGGTTCCGGCGGCTTGGCGGCCGACGGGTCCGCCGTCGGGCCGGGCGCGTCCCCGGTACCGGGAGACTCGTCCCCGAGTAAGTGCTGGGCGAGCCACAGGATGTCCGCCAGCTCCTCGGGGCCGGGGTCCTCGACCCCGCCCTCCCGCAGGAGGTCCAGGAGGTGGGTGATCACGTCGCGTCCGGGCCGCTCAGCGGTTGCAACGTCGCCTGCGCCAGCTGCCCGATCTCGTCCGGCGCCGTCCACGCCCCGGCCAGACGCAGCTGTACGGCGTTGAGCAGCTGGTCCGTGCCCAGTTCGCCGCGTTCACGTCGCCGCAGGAACGTACTGATCAGACCGTCGGGTGCGGCGGCCTCCGCGGCGGCAAGGGCTCCGATGCGCCGTTCGATGATGCGCAGCAGCTTGTCCTCTCCCGGCCGGTCGATGGTCAGCCGGATGCAGCGGCGCAGGAAGGCCGGCGGGAACTCCCGCTCGCCGTTGCTGGTCAGGACGACCACCGGGAACGCCCGGCACTGCACCCGGCCCGCGGTGATCCGGGCCCGTACGCCGGGATCGTCGGTGCCCACGGTCACCGTCCGCTGGTGATCGGCGAGGCGGATCAGCTCCGGGATGTCGAAACGCCCTTCGTCCAGAACCGTGAGCAGGTCACCCGGCAGATCGATGTCGCACTTGTCGATCTCGTCGACGAGCAGGACACGAGGGCGCTCGGTCGGCAGGAACGCGGTGCCCAGCGGGCCCAGCCGGAGGTACCGGCCGATGCCGTCCGTCGGCGGAATCACCGCGTCCGTCGGCCGTTCGTCGTCTTCCTCCGCTTCCGGCGGGTCCAGGGGCTGCTCGTCCGACGCCGCCTGCATGCGGGTGAGGTTGGCGTCCTCCAGGCGCCGCAGCGCGTCGTACCGGTACAGGCCGTCGCGCAGCGTGGCCCGGCTGGTGATGGGCCACCGCAGCACCGGGCCGAGGCCCAGGTCCTCGGCGATGCTGTACGCCAGCGTCGACTTCCCCACCCCCGGCACCCCGGTGACCAACAGCGGGCGCCGCAGCAGGAGGGCCGTGTTGACGAGGTCGATCTCGGCGTCGTCGGCGAGGTAGCCCGCCCCGCGCTCGCGGTCCGCCGCGTACTGGTTCTCGTCGAGCGAGGGCACCTGGTGGCCGGGGTCGACCTCGCCCTCGAACACCCGCCAGGGCGGCCGGTGCTCGGCGAGCCGGGCGAGGCGGCGGTCGGTCGGCACCGCCGGGTCGCCCTTGTAGATCCACCAGTCCTTCACGGCACCTCCGGTCGGTCTCCGGCAGCGTGCCGGACGGTCGTGTCAGGGGACGAGGTTCGCATCGCTCAGCGGGTCCGCGTCCGGCGAGTGGTCCGGGTCGTCCCAGAGCAGGATCACGCTCGCCCGGGCCGCCGGGGGCACGTGCATGTTCGTGCGCAACTCCGCCACGGCGTTGGGGAGTTCCATCACGTCGGCCACCTTGTCCAGTTCCAGGAGCGTGTTCAAGGGCGGCACGCAGGTGTCGCCGCGGTGGCCGTCGCGCTGCCAGACGACGATGGGCATCCCGGCCTCCAGCGCCGCGTCGACGCCCTGCTCGGCCGGTGATGTCGACACCGCGACGCAGGCCAGGCGCTCGTTCTTGCGCCACTTGCCGAGGTGCTCGTTCAGGTACTCGACGTCCTCGTCCGCCACCCACGCCGTCGCCTGTTCGTCCGGGCCGCTGTGCCGGGTCAGCCAGTTCCATCGGAGGGACCACAGCTGAGGCAGGTCGAAGGAGCGGCGCTGGGCCGGGCAGCGGACGACGACCTCGTACAGCATGCCGATCGGGCGCGGCTCCTTGAGGAGTTGCACCGGCCACTCTTCGAACGCCTCCTCCAACAGGTCGTCGAAGACGGCGAATTCGATGCGCTTCAGCTGCACGTGGAGCCCCTGCCGGCCGTCGGTGAGCGCGCCGGTGAGGGTCCGCATGGACTCCTGGAACAGGTCACGTGCCCCGTCCATGTCCACGACGAGCGACCCCGCGTCCTCCGGCGGCTGAAGACGCCGGGGCTTCCTCCCGTCCGTCGTACGCAGCCATATCTGGGCGTAGAACCGGTCCCGCCGCTGGGGATGTTCCGACAGCCATACGGTCAGCGTCGCATCGTCCCGCTTGATGTCCGGTGCGTCCGGCAGCTCCGCCCGGCCGTCCAGGAACCGGTCCACCCACCGCTCCAGCGCACCGGCGCGCTTGCGATCGGCGGGGCTCTCCCCGGCCGCGTAACCGGCCGCCAGGGCGTGCGCGAAGACGACCGGCTTGGGCACCTTGCCCGGCGTGTGGCGACGCTCGCCGAGGTCCCTGGCCCATGCGTACAGGTCACCGGCGGGAGTGCGGTGCGGCGCGGCGGCACCCCGCCCCGGACCACCCTCGGCTTCGAAGGACCACTGGTAGGCCTGCTCGGCCCAGCTCTGAGGCCGCACATCACGCAGGATCTCGGCCAACTGCCGCCAGGCGGCCTTGTCCAGTCCGTCGGGACACACGTCCGGGTCGTGCACGGCAGGGCCCGTCGCCCCGCTCGTGGCGTGGAGGGCAGGGGGCTCTGCGGAGGCCGACACGAGCGGCGGACGGGTGTCGTACCGGGGGACCGGACCGAGCTCCGGCGGCCTCCGGTACGGCTGACCCCACATGCACCGGGCTGTTTCCTTGATGCCCGCCGTGTCCAGCGTGAGCACCTTGAACTGGGTCACCTGTTCCGCGACGAAGAACGCCGGCAACTCGTGCTCGGCGCGCCCGGGCAGGAGGATCAGCAGGATCTTCTTGAACCACGCGTCGGGGTCGGTGTAGAGCCGATTGCTCAGGTGACGGGCTTCCCAGGCGACCCCGCGCCCCACGCCGTCCCGTCCCCCGTGCTCGGCGCGACGCTTGTACTCGGGGGAGGCGATGACAAGGATGTAGTCGGCTTCCGCGAGCTCCCGTCCCATCCAGCGCGCCCAGTCCTGGGGCGTCGCGGCCGCGTACAGGTCCATCCTCGCGTCCAGCCCGTCCGCGCGCAGGAGTTCGTAGAGCGTCTCCACCTGCTCGATGTGGGCGTCGTCGTCATGGGCGTACGAGATGAACACCCGCGGCCTGTGCTGCTCCGCCGCGTTTCCCCCGTGCTCCATCCCCCGAGCCCCCTTCAGCGCAGGAACTCAGGGTAGTCGGGCGAGCCGCGTCTGTCGGACGGAAGGAAAAAGTTCAGTTCCCGTGGCCCTGACCTGGGCACTGAACTCTTCTCTGCATGGAAGGAAGTAGCGACCCTCGCGCGGAACAGTTCAGTGCGCAGACCGCGATCGCACCGGGCCGCCCACGGCACCAGCGGCTCTCGAGTCAGACTGGGGTCCAGTGCCCTTCTCGTCCAGCCATTCCAGCCCCCACAGCGTCAACAGGCTGTCATAAGGGACTTCGAGAAGTTCGGATAGCGCTCTCCGGCGAGCGGCGTAGTCAATGGCTCCTCGTTTCCGCAATAGATCGGCCAAAGTGCGAATTCCGCTCCAAGAAGCCTGAGAGTCAGGGATTCGCTGGGTAGTTTTCCCCCAATTTCCTTTGCGCCGCTGTGGGGCGTCTGGCGAGACTTCGGCTTGGGCCCAAGTCTCTGCCCCGGCCAGGCGAGCGAGCGCGAGGGAGCAGAAGTGCCTGCCGATGACAGGTGTGGTTCCGGGGCCGATGACAGGTGTGGTTCCGGGAAGGTGAACGGCCATGACGTTGCGGTAGTCATCAGCGTCTATCAGATTCGGAATATGCCGGAACTCCAGGGCGACGGATGATCCAGTGGGAACGGCGCCGGCGATTCGTCTCTGGTGGGGAACGATCGCCGTCATCATGCGATGTAGTCCCGCCGGGTGCTGGCTGCCGCGCAGCGGGTTGCGGCCACTGTGCCTGGTTTGCCGTTCTGCGGCCAACCTGCGCGCCCAAGGAGCAAGATGGCGTGCGCCAGCACCCCAGTCGGAGGCGTTCAGGATGGGTTCCGCGAGTGCGAGAGCGGCGGCAGCTTCGGACGCGGTGCCCGGCATCGCGCTGGCCCCACCGGTGTACTGCGCGAGGGCTGAGTGCGCGCTGTGTGCGGACGGCGGCGAATGTGTCCGCGGCGAACCCGGGAAGTTCCGCGAGTTCGTCATCGTGGACGACCAGTCGCGCAGCTGCCGTCAGGTAGCGCAGAGCATCGAACCATTCGGCGCCGGAGACAGGCTCGCCGGCCAGCCGGGCCGCACCGCCGTCGGCAGTGGCGAGCGCGCGCACTTGCAGATCGACCAACGCATGTGGGACCGAGAGAGTGGGGATGTCTGCGATCCGCTGGCGGCATACTTCCGGCTGGCTCGCTGCCACCGGGTTCGGCGAGCGGTTTCCGCATTCCTGCGTGTCCCGTGCGTAATGGGTCCCTGTAGGGAGACCTGTAGGCTTCTTGTTCCCGCCTCCGCGCCGCAATCTGACGCCGCAGGCAGGGCATATGTCGACGAGAAGGCACCGATGGACGGACCGCATCGAGATTAGCGAATACGCCCAGGCCACGTACCGAGACCGGCTTCGCAAGATGCGCCGCCCGGCTGTCATCAACGAAATGATGGCTAGCCGCCAAGCCAGGAGGGAACGGGTGGCCACGTCGAGGGCATAGCCGGTCACTCGAGCTCAGGAGACTTCAGTACCGGCGGTCAGCGTGGTGAACCGCCCTTCCAGGTTGGCCAGGAAATTCTCGCCGTCGGGCAGCATTCCGGCGATCGCCTGTACGGTGGTCCGGCCGGAGCTCCGGAGCCGCTCTCGACGAACTCTGCGGCCTCCGGGAAGTACGAGACGAGCAAGTCCTTGAAGACACGGACCGCATCTTCGCGGTCCATGAGTTCCCCCATCGTCATGTCCAGGGACAACGGTGCCTGCTCAACCGTGTGTGCCCCCAACGCCACTGTCCACGTGTGCCTCCCGGAGCCCACCTCGATGACGCCCCTGCCGTCCGGCAGGACAACGTCGGCCGTGGTGTTCGGAGGGACGACGTGGCCTCCACGGTGAGTTCACGCCCGGAGAGCGCCCAGGACACCTCGGCGGTGCCGTACGGCGTGTGCAGACGTGCTCCAGCCTGGGTGATACCGCCACCCGGAAGGGGAGCGATCCGCAGGCGGCGGTATCCCGGCGCGGCGGGAGCCAGGCCGGCCACCGTACGGTGGCACGGCCCCGGGCGGACTTCAGCGGGCGAGCAGCCCGCGGAGAACCACCCTTTCCACAGCTGCGACGAGTTCCGTCAAGTGGGAGGCGTCAGCGCGGAGTCGGTCCGCGCGCCAGGAGAGGCCGAGAACGCCGTTCATGGCAGCCCACAACGCGGTGGCGGTGGTGACGGGATCGAGGTCGGCGGCGAGCGAGCCGTCGGCCACCCCGTCGGCCAGGGCGGCGGCGAGTTTGGCGTTCTGCTCGTCGACGAGCGCGGCGACCCGTTCCAGGGCCGCGGGTTCGTCCGGCGGCTCGGCCAGCAGGCGGAACTGGTGTGGGCGCTCGGCGGCGAAGCGGACGTACGCGGCCGAGGCGGCCCTGATGCGTTCCACGGGGGTGCCCGGGGCAGCGTAGGCGTCGTCCATGTAGGTCCGGTTGTCCTCGAGTGCCCGCTCGGCAACCGCGATGAGAACGGCCGCGCGGCCGCCCACGCGGTTGTACACCGTCTGCACGGCGACATCCGCACGTTCGGCGATCCCTTCCAAGGTGACCGCGTCGGGGCCTCCGGAGGCCAGCAGCTCCTCGGCGGCGTCGACGATGGCCGCACGGGTTGCGGCGGCCCGACGTGTCGTGCGTGTGACCTTGGGTGTCATGGTCTCCGTTACTTTACGAGGTGCTCGAACGGCCGGACCCCCTGGGCCGCTTCCTTCAGCCCGGAATTCAGCGGGAACCGGCCTGGTGGCGCTCATGCACCGCCGGGTCGTGCCAGCCCGACGCCGAGGCGAGGCCGTGGGCGCGCTGGACCGCCTGAGGGCGGAAACCGACACGTTCGAGTATCGGCCGGAACAGACCGGGAGCGTTCGCGGTCAGGGTGAGGGACCTGGGGACGACGACGCGGTCCGCACGGCGCTCGATGCCGCGGACGATACCGGCGATGACCTTCTCCAGCGGCACCATCTTCCACAACCCCTTGGAGTTGCCGCCCCAGAGGGCGTGCCCGGCCGGGTCCGCGGTCACGTCGTCCATCATCGGAGTGCGGAAGAACGTGGGGTGGGCGCTGCCGACACCGACACCCAGGTGGCGAACCTCCAGGCGAAGGCTGTCGCACATCGCCCACACGCCGGCCTTGCTCGCGGTGTAGGAGATCTGGAGCGGCGAGTGCACGAAGGCGGCCATGGAGGAGATCGCGAGGAGATAGCCGCGTTGGGCCTCGACGTGGGGCAGAGCCGCACGGAAGGTGCGCCAGACCCCGTTGAGGTTGACGTCGATGACACGTTCGTAGGCCGACGGGTCGATGGTCGCCATCGGGGCCATGGTGTCGATCCCGGCGCCTGCGATGACGATGTCGAGGCGCCCGAAGTGCGAGGCGGCCTCGTCCATGGCTTGCTGCAGGCCGGCGAGGTCGCGTACGTCGGCGTGCCAGCCACGGGCGACCGTTTCGTCTCCCAGGTCCTGGGCTTGGGCCGTGGTGGCCGCGAGGCTGAGGTCGAGCAGCGCGAGGTTGGCGCCGCGCCCGCGCAGGGCTCGGGCGAGGGCGGCGCCCAGGCCGCCGGTGGAGCCAGTGAGGACGACGGTGCGCCCGGCCAGGTCGTAGCGGGTCATGACGGCCTACCTCGATGAGTCGGTCTGCGGGGACTTGCCTGTGGGGCCGGCGGATTCCTCGAGTCGGCGCAGGAGTCGGCGCAGTTCGGGGTGGCGTTCGGCGATGAGATCGGTGACGGGGTTAAGGACGCCGCGCAGGGCCGAAAACGGTACCCACCTGCGGGGGACCATGACACGGGCCGAGCGGTTCTCGATGCCGCGGACGACGGCGTCCGCGACGCGCGTGGGGGCGATGGCCTTGCCGAGCAGGGACGGGAAGGCGATCTCGCGCATGCGGGTGGTGATGTCGTTGCTTCCGAAGGCTGCTCCAGCGATGGGCGTGTGGACCCAGCCGGGGTAGAGGACCCCGGCGCTGGCGCCGTGGATGCCGAGTTCGGCGCGCAGGGCGCGGCCGAACTGCTCGACGCCGGCCTTCGACATGGCGTAGGGGGCGTTGGTCATACCGTTGAAGTAGGCGTACACCGAAGCGGTGACCAGGACGTGCCCGCGCGCCGCGATGACGTGCGGCAGTGCGGCGCGAACGGTGCGCCAGACGCCCAGCAGGTCCACTTCGACGACGCGCTCGAACATGGCCGGGTCGATGGTGGCGATCGTCGCCGGCGGATCGGCCGCGATCCCCGCGTTGGCGAAGACGACATCCAGGCCGCCGAACCGGTCGACCGTACGGTCCACCGCGTCGGCCAGTGCGGCGCTGTCGGTGACATCCACCGACAGCGCCAGTGTCCTGTCGCCGCCGAGGTCGCGGGCGAGGGCCGATGTGGCGTCGATGCCCCGGTCGGCGAGGACCACGTCGGCTCCGCGCGAGTGCAGCGTGCGGGCGGTGGCCGCACCGATGCCTCCGGCTGCGCCGGTGATGAAGACGGTCTTCCCCGCAATCGGGTAGGAGAGCATCTCGTACCTCTTTCAGGGTGTCGTGGGTCCCGGGGCTTCACCGGGTGCGGAGCCGATGGGGACGTGCCGCGCCAGGAAGGCGAGCTGGTCCGTGACAACGCGTTCGAAGGGCTCGCCGAGGTAGATGTCGAAGTGGCCGTCGGGGTAGAGGCGGATCTCGCCGCGCGGGGCCCTGCGGGCATGGCGCAGGGTCGGCCGCGCGGGGGCCACGCTGTCGTGCTCGCATACGCAGAACAGCACCGGGCATGCGATCTTCGCGGTCCGGCGGCCCGGCCGGTAGCGGAGGATGTCCAGGGCGAACCGCGCCGCAACCTGGTTGGAGAAGAGCGCGTCGTTGGGCACGAGGGCCAGGTAGCCGGGCTCGGCGTCCGCAGCGGTCATCAACGCGGCGGATCCGGGCGGCCCCGCCGTCGCGACCATGGCGGGAGGGCGCCCAAGGCGGGCGCCGACCACGTCACGGACCGCGCGGGCCATCACCTTCACCGAGGTGTCCGGGCGCATCGCCAGGGCAGAGGCGACACCATCGGTGAACAGGCCCTGGGCGATGACGGCGGCGACGGCCGGGTCCTGGGCGGCTGTTGCCAGGACATGGCCGCCGCCGAAAGAGGTGCCCCACAGCACCACGCGCCGGGGATCGGTCTCCGGCCGGGAGCGCGCGTACGCCACGGCGGCCCGCCAGTCCTGGAGCTGTCGTCTGATGCTCAGGAGCTGTCGCGGCTGACCGCCGCTGGCCCCGAAGTGCCGGTAGTCGAACACCAGGCACGCGTAGCCGGCGGCGGCGAAACGCTCGGCGTAGGCGTCCAGCCGCATCTCGCGGACCCCACCGAGACCGTGTGCCATGACCACCACGGGGCGCCGACCCCCGCCCTCGGGCAGGTACAGCCAGGCGTGACACTCGTCCGGCCCCGAAGGAAACGTCACATTCAATCGGTCGGTCATCGGACCTCCGTAACACCGCTCGCGTCGTTGGGCTCGCGGATACTTGGAACTGCTTCCAATGTTGGAAGTTAATCCAACATTGCGGGGCTGTAAAGCAAACCGACGGCAACGAACCCGTCACGTCTCCGCTGGGTTCTGAGCCACGCCCTACTTCAGCGCCGCACCGGGCGAAGAACGGCCGACGGTTCGAGTGCGCGGGGTGTGTCCGACAGGTGATCGCTCGGGGCCAGGCCGAGCTGTGCCCTTTGACGTGCCGAGGGGGCGGCGCAAGCTTGCCCCCTATTGGGGGCGGACGAGGATTTGTGGGACGCAGCCCGCGAGGCGCGCCTGATCCCGCCGACGCTGCTGATCGACGTCCCCGACGACGCGGAGATCACCCGCGAGGAGATCTTCGGACCGGTGCTGACCATCCACCCCTACGACGATCTGGCCGAGGCGATCGCGTTCATCAACGACCGTCCGGCCGCTCTGGCGGCGTATTGGTACGGCGAGGACGGCGACGACTTCCGCCGCTTCCTGCAGGACACCACCTCCGGCGGTGTCACCCGCAACGACGGCCTCCTGCACGCCTCCCTCAGCAACGCCCCGTTCGGCGGAGTGGGAGGCTCCGGCACAGGCGCCTACGGCGGCAAGGCCGGCTTCGACGAGTTCACCTACCGGCGCACCGTGGCCGCCCAGACCGGCCCCCAGGGGGTTCACCGACGGGATGGTCGGCTCCGCGCTGCCGGCTCCGGAACTTACGGCCGGGATCGACCAGGCCATCACCGGGGTCGCCGTTGAAATTCGGACCCGACCGGGTCTGTGACACCGGGATGCCGTGACTCGTCCATCCACCCGGTTTGCGGCCCTTCGCGAGGAAGGCCGACGACTCAGCAGGGGTGAACTCGTCCTTCCACGCGCCG
Organism: Streptomyces sp. SD31; assembly: GCF_052068475.1. NCBI lineage: Bacteria > Bacillati > Actinomycetota > Actinomycetes > Kitasatosporales > Streptomycetaceae > Streptomyces > Streptomyces sp. SD31. The sequence goes on from NZ_JBQHCX010000004.1 coordinate 190,646, forward strand.
CTACGGAATGCGAGGGCCGCGCAAGAGGACGGTGACCCGGGTAGACCCTGCGGTGGTGTTTGAGTTCGTCGACGGCCTCAACCCGGTTCTCGCCGGTCTCCGGCTTCTGTGCGGCCTTAGAAGCCATTCGCTTACCGATCAAGTCGGCGCATGAAGGCAGGGCCTCGCGGTAGCTCGGGGGTGTCGAAGCCAACCCCGGACCGGTCGCCGACCTGATCGAAGAGGGGGCCGAGGCAAGCGCCTGACAGCGGGTGGCCACCATGGTCATCACTGTCATCCGACCGTGCAAGCGCCGGCCGGCGATCGTTCCCACCTGGCTCAGCCCGCGAGCCTTCTGCGGTACTCGCGCGGGCTGAACCCGTGGCGGTCCTTGAAGGCGCGGGTGAAGTGCGAGGCGTCCTTGAAGCCGACGGCGTAGGCGATGTCCGTGACACTGCGGCCCGCCCGGCCCGGGTCGGCGAGCAGCCCGGCGGCCCTGTCGATCCGCTGTTGCAGGATCCAGCGAGACGGTGAGGTGTCCTCGGCTCTGAAGATCGCGTGCAGGTAGCGGACGGAGATTCCCAGCGCCCGGGCGACCATGGCGGGCGACAGGTCGGGGTCGGCGATGTGGTCGATGATGTACCGGCGGGCGCGGTCCATATGGGCTGCTCTGGGTACGCCGAGCCGGGCGCCTGAATCGGTTCGCTCGGACAGAGCTGTGGCCAGCAGCTCCAGCAGCGTGGCGCCGATCCGTTCCCTCGCGTCGGGAGACAGACCGGCGGAGTGGGCGGTCAGAGAGTGGAAGAAGGGCGCGAAGAGCGCGCCCACCCCGTGGTCGCCCGGCACCGTGGTCGCCATCGCGTCCCGCGCCAGCGGGCAGTGCGCGTCGAACAGCGGCCTGGGCACCTTCAGCACCAGCAGTTCGAACGGGTCGGCGCAGACGATACGGCAGGGCCGGGCACTGTCGTAGACGGTGAAGTCGCCTGGGCGCAAGACCGCGTCCCGCTCCTGCTGGGAGACCGTCACACAGCCCTGGACGGCCAGGTTGACCAGGAGGTCGTCCTCGCCCGATCTCCGGATCAGCGTCGGGGACCGGAACACCGTGTGGGGGTCGGAGACCACCCTCGCGACGCCCAGGTCTCCGAGCGTCTGGGCCGTGACCCTGCCCCGGAACCCGGCGGACGTGGGCTGCGGCACGTCCATCTCGTACTGGACGAACGTCGTGCAGACCACCTCACGCCAGTAGTCGAGCCGAGCTCGGCCTTCGAGTGGCGCCGTGGAGAAGTCGAGCGTCATACCGGTGCCACCTCACTGCGCACCTTCCGGGGACCCGGTCGTGGGTGCGCTCAGGTTCAAGTAACCGTGCGGCCTCAGTCAAGCCCCCGCCGCAGGTCGGACCGTACGTTCGCACCCACAGACCCACCCAGGCAATGAGGCAAGGTGACATGACTACGTCCGAAGAGATCATGGCGCAGTACGTCGCGACCGAGGCGCGCGTGGACCGCATGCGGGACAAGTACGCCTTGGAGGAGGGGTACATCAGCGAAAACAGCAGCCCGTGGGTGCCGTTCGTGCCCAACGTGTTCATCAAACACCTCACCTTTGATGTCCGCGGCAGCAGCGCCGCCAACGTGCTGTGGGTGCAGGAGGGCGGCACGCTGGGCCGCCACCGGCATCGTGGCCCGGTCTCCGGCTACGTCCTCGAAGGCAGCTGGCGCTACCTGGAGTACGACTGGGTCGGGAAGCCCGGGGACTTCGTCCGGGAGAGCCCGGGGCGCAGCCATACCCTCTACTCTGAGCACGGGATGAAGACGATGTTCTGGCTCAACGGTCCGCTGGAGTTCCTCGACGAGGAGGACCGCGTGATGGAGACGGTGGACGTGTTCTGGTTCATCGATCACTACGAGAACTACTGCCGGGAGAACGGTCTGAAGATCAACGAACGTCTCTATCTCTAAGCACGCCGATGCTTTCCTGACCCTCGCCGACGACGCACCCGGTCAACCGCGCCAGCGGATCACTTCGGGGGCGGCGGCGACGGCGGTGACGTTGTCGGCAAGGGGGCGGGGCAGCAGGTCGTCGGCGGGGGTCAGGCGGCGCAGCACGGTGTTGCGGTGAGTGAAGAGCCGCTCGGCGGTGCGCGTGGTGCTGCATTGCTCACGGAGGTAGGTGTCCAGGGTCTGGCGGGTCTCGGCATCGGCGTGCAGGAGTGAGCATGCGCTGGGTAAGGCCCAGGTGGCTGCGGCGGAAGCCGTCGATGTCGTTTCCCGGTCGGCCCACCGATCAGCAAGTCACATGCCCGCAGGGGCAGGTCAGGGCGCGAGTTCGCCTCGCTGTCCGGTTGGCCCAGGAAGCTGGTTCGGCAAATCCCAGGCTGGCAGGCGCGCTCCTGGGCACCTCATCACCGACACCCACTACGGCCCACTCGATCGCGCTCGCTGGTCGGCACGCGTATGCGAGACGGTGAACACCCTGAAAGCCGACCTGGTCTGCCACACCAGCGACATCGCGGACGGCACGGCCGAACGCCGCTGTGCCCAGGCCGTCCCACTCGGTACCGTGCGGGCCACCCGGGCCCGTGTGTACGTCACCGGCAACCACGAGTACTACAGCGAGGCCCAGGGCTGGGTCGATCTGATGGACGAGCTGGGCTGGGAGCCGCTGCGTAACCGTCATCTGCTGCTGGAACGCGGAGGCGACACCCTCGTGGTCGCCGGCGAGGGCGACGTCACCGTCGAGGCCTCCGGCCTGGCAGGCCATGGCGCCCACCTCGCCGGAGCCCTGACGGCGCCGACCCCGACCTACCCGTCCTGCTCTTGGCGCACCGGCCCAAGTTCGTCGACCGGGCGGCAGCCGCCGGCATCGACCTTCAACTCTCCGGCCACACCCACGGCGGCCAGATCTGGCCCTTCCACCACCTGGTCCGCCTCGACCAGCCCGCCCTCGCCGACCTCAGCCGGCACGGCACCCGCACCCTCCTCTACGCCAGCTGCGGCACCAGTTTCTGGGGCCCGCCGTTCCGCGTCTTCGCCCCCAGCGAGATCACCCTGCTCGTGCTCCGCTCCCCACACCGGCCCACTACGCCGTAGCACCGGGCGGGCCAACACATCCGCTTGGAGGTGTCCTCGAGCCGGGGTGCGGCGTCGACAGGTGACCAGGCTCGTCTCGCCGAGGACCTGGCGGAAGAGAGAGGAAGGGCTATGTCCCAGATCGATCTCACTGTGCCCGTGGGTGCGCTGACCGAGGAAGGCGCGGCGAGCATCCAACGGGACCTGGCGCGTGCCCTGCTCACGTGGGGAGGGCGAACCCGACTGGGAGATATTCCGTTCCCTGCTGTGGTCCTACCTGCATGTGCTGCCTGCCGGGGCGCTGGTCACCGCAGCCGATGACGCCCGCGCTTCCGGGTCGACGTCACCGTGCCGTTCGGGATCCTCGATGACGAGCGGCGCCCAGGCATCGAGGATCTCCGGAGACGCATAGTCACTGGGTTTGAGTCGGGCGCGGCGGCCGCGAAGGAATTCGCTCAGCTCGGCACCGCGCTCCTGGACCACGCCGGCGTCCACAGCGGGATCGGGCTCTTGGATCATGGGGTTCAGTATGAGCAGGCATGGTCGGCGCTTCCTGTCCCTGTCAGTGTCAGGAAGCGCTTACTCGTACGGTCCGGAGGCGGACCCGGCAGCTGTTACTCCCATGCAACCTCACGCGCCAGGGCTGTACTCAAGCGCGGCGTGTCGATCATCATCAGGTTTCCGGCCGGCTGGCGCAGTAGGTAAAAGTTCGCGCCTGCGGTGCGCGGCGAGTTGTGCCCGCACAGGTACACGTGCTCGGCAAGGCTAGGGGAAAGGGATCAAGTGCCGGGTGCGGTCCGCGCGTGCCGTGCCGGATCGATCGGGTGTGGCACACGTCAGTTGTTCGCGGGCACGTACTTCCCGGGCACGCCGGTGGCGCGGCGCATGAAGGCGTCAAAGGTGCGATTGGGCAGCGTGTTGTGCAGGAAGATCATGGGCTTGGCGCCGAAGCCGACGGCGTAACGCGTCTTGGGCCGGCGTGCCCGGACGGACTTGACGATGGTCTTGGCGATCAAGTCCGGCGACGACATGCGGCGTTCGTTGGCCTCCGAACTGAGCGAGTCGGCCACAGCGTTGGCCTGCGGGGCGTACGGGCCGGTGCCGGAGACGGCGCGAGCCTTCTGCGCGGCGATGCCGCCCCACTCGGACTTGACCCCGCCCGGTTCGATCACTACGACGTCGATCCCGAAGGGCTTGAGCTCCATGCGCAGGCAGTCGCTGAGCGCTTCCAGCGCGAACTTCGTGGCGTGGTACCAGGCTCCCAGTGAGGTGCACATGCGGCCACCCACCGAGGTGATGTTGACGATGGTTCCCGAGCGCTGCGCCCGCATGTGCGGCAGGACCAGCTGGGTCAGGCGCGCTGCGCCGAACACGTTGACCTCGAACTGTTCCCTGGCCTCCTGCAGGGGGACGTCCTCGACGGCGCCGTAGGAACCGTAGCCGGCGTTGTTGACGAGGACGTCGAGCCGGCCGGTGTCGGCGATGAGCTTCTCGACGCCTTCCCGCATGGAAGTGTCGTCGGTGACGTCCATGGCCAGCAGCCGGATCCCCAGCTCGGTCAGGTGTTGCATGCGCTGCACACGCCGCGCCGCGCCGTAGACGGTGTAGCCGGCCTCGCGCAGCCTGAGCGCGGTGGCCTCGCCGATCCCCGACGAAGCTCCGGTGACGAGTGCGACCTTGGTGGTCATGGTGGTGATCCTTTCGGTGGACGTGGTGCCGTTTCGCTGTGAACGCTAGAAGTGGATCTGCGGCCTGGCACTAGCGTGGCGCGCCAACTCACTTGCGTATGACGCCAGCTTTCGATGGCGCGCTTGGCGAGAGGAATGGCGCCATCTGCTGGTGTCAGGCATGCCGGCGGCCGTTACGCTCCCGTCGTGAGCACCGGACGATTCACCCTGGATCCCAGCATCAAAGCCCTGCTGAAGGACCTCGGCGTGTCATCCACCCGGGTGCTCCGGCGCGCCCAGCTGCCTGCCGACCTGTTCGGCCGCGGCCCGGTCGCCCTCCCCCTCGAGGAGTACTTCCGGCTGTGGGAGGCGCTCGAGGCCGAGAGCGGCGATCCGGACCTGGCTGTCGCGATCGGCCGGTCGATCTCGGTTGAGATGTTCAACCCGCCGATCTTCGCCGCCCTGTGCAGCCCCGATCTGCGGACGGCAGCTGAGCGCATCGCCCTCTACAAGCCCCTCATCGGCCCCCTGCACCTGCGGCTCGACAACGGCGACGAAGGCTTGACGATCAGCTTCCGGTGGCCGCCGGACACGCCCCCGCCGCCCCAGCTGGCCGCCGCCGAGATGGTGTTCTGGGTCGCTCTGGCCCGGATCGCGACCCGCCACGACGTCCGGCCGGTCCGGGCCGTCGATCCCTGGCTGCCTGCCGAGCACGCCGGCCTGGACGACTACCTCGGCGTAGAAGTCCACAAGGGACAGACGCACGCGATCACCTTCGCGCCCGCCGACGCGAACCGCCCGTTCCTCACCGAGAACGAGCAACTCTGGCGGTTCTTCGCCCCGGAACTCCGCCGACGCCTGTCCGACCTGCAGGCGACGGCCAGCGTCGCCGATCGGGTGCGGGCCGCGCTGCACGAAACCCTTCCCGCCGGCGGAAGCTCCATGACCGCGGTCACCCGTCACCTCGCCGTCAGCAACCGCACCCTGCAACGACAACTGAAGCTCGAAGGAACAAGCTTCCAGGAAATCCTCGCCACGACCCGCGAAAACCTGGCCCGCCACTACCTCGGCAACAGCACCATGCGCATCGCTGAAATCGCCTACCTACTCGGCTACGACGACACCAACTCCTTCTACCGCGCCTTCCGCACCTGGACCGGAACCACTCCCGACGCCCTCCGGACCGCAGCAGTCGCCGGAGTCTGAACGGGCCGTCGCGGGACCTCGACCGGCTCGCTCATGCGGCCCATCAGATCGCGAGCGACGAGATGGCGGCGGAGTCATCAACGAGATCAGGCATGCCGCGTGAGGTGCACCGATGACTTATCGAGCGGCGCATGATCGGGCGACCTCGTCCACCTTCCGGGAGCAGGGGTGCCGACCTGGCCTGTCACTCAGCAGGGCTCGGAACCTCCGGTACCGGGAGCAGGCGCGTTGCAGCAAGGACTCCTCCAGATCGATCAAAATGGCCTCATTGCCGGCGGCGGAACTCGGCAGGGTATGCCACGGGATTGCCGAACAATCCTGGGTTCGGCCGACGCACTGTTCTAGCACGATATCGGTCATACGTTTCCCGGAGTTGCGTGGCCGTCATTGTTGTCGATAGGCATGCCCAGCCATAACTTCGCCTTCTCTCGAGCCTCCCGTCAGTGCACCCAGGGGCCCGGACTCAGGTTATGGAATTGACCGAATCGACTTCCAACGCTAGCCAGACTCCTGAATTCGGGATGTATCTGGCCGGGGTGGGGGAAAATGCGCGATTAGTGGATGTCTCGTTAGAGGAGACCAAAAAAATCCAAGAAGTCGGCCCACAACGACGAAGACATTGCTTCGCCGCCGGGGCCAGCCGATCATCAGCGGTGGCGAACGCTCGAAAAGGCTTGATATTCGCCTGTTTCGGCATCTCAGGGTCGATCGTAGAAGCCGTCAATCCGTGCGCGGGCCAATGCCTGACCAGCCTCCAGGACAGCCTTCGGCTTCGCCGAGGCCACCGGTTTGCCCGCCACTGTGGAGATTGGTTCGGCGAGTGCGAACAGCTGGAACGCATAGCGGTGCGGGCCATGACCTTTGATCGGTGCCGGGCCCTGATAGCCGCGCCCTTGGCTCGACCGCAAGATCTGCACGCCCGCGTCGAGCGCGCTCGAATCAAGTGCGTTGCACGGTAGCTCGGTCACTGCGGGGTCCAGCAGTGCCGCCGCGTGCACCAGCGGGCTTCGCAGCGGTACGTCGGGATCTTCGACCACGAGCAGCAACTGCGCGGTCTCGGCCGGTGGCAGCGCCCAGGCCAGCGCCGGCGAAAGATTCTGCCCGCCGAGTCTCTTCACCACATGCCGAACAGGAAGCGTGGTTTCGTGGTCGAAATGGGGACTGGTGATGTCGAAGGTGGCCGCAGCGGCCAGATTCGATCGGTGCCAGGCCAGGGTCTGTTCACCGGCGCGCCGATTGACAAGCAGTTTGCCGATCAGAGACATCGCACTCCGTCGTTGTCGGTCGAGGCAGCATCACCCGCGATGACAGTGCCGTCGAGCAACCCCAGCGCGCGGGTGCCATCGGCGGAGTCGGCCACGGCGACCTCGGTCGGCACCTGGCCATCGGCCGGATCGAACATCGGAAACGTGCGTCCGTCGATGGCCGGCACCTGTTCACCACCACAGCCCGGTCGGAACCGATGCGATGACGGTGTCCCTGTCGGGCACATCTTCTTCTCCTGGTCGGATGATCACCGAATGGATGGTGTTGTGGTGCGCGGCCCGGCGGGGCAGCGGCGGGAGGACTCAGATGATTCCGTTGCGGACCAAGGTGTTCGCCGCTTCGAGCTTGGTGATCTCCTCGGTGGTGAGTTCGAGTTCGAGACCGGCGACGGCGTCGTCGATATGGCGTTCCTTCGTGGCACCCACAATCGGCGCGGCCACCGGGGATTTATTCGCCACCCAGGACACCGCGACCTGCGCCATCGGCACCCCGCGAGCCTCGGCGACTTCCTGCACAGCGGTCACGACCCCCTTGTGCGATTCCTCGTCACGGGTATACAGCTGTGGAGCCAGTGTGTCGTTGGCTTCACGCCCGGACCCTTCCGAGCCCCACGGCCGGGTGAGCCGTCCGCGCGCGAGCGGGCTCCAGGGCAGAATTCCCATGCCTGTGGCTTCGGCATAGGGCGCGACCTCGCGTTCCAGCTCCCGCGCCAGCAAGTTGTAGTGCAGCTGATTCGACACGAACTTGGTCCACCCGTGTCGGTCTGCCGCGTTCTGCATGAGCGCGAGCTGCCACACCAGGAGATTGCATGCGCCTATATAGCGGGCTTTGCCGGCCTTGACCACGTCGTGCAGTGCTTCCATCGTCTCTTCGATCGGTGTATTCGGATCGAAAGCATGGATTTGATAAAGGTCGACGTAGTCGGTACCAAGGCGGCGCAGCGAGGCGTCGATCTCGTGCATGATGGCGACCCGGCTCAGGCCGGAGCCGTTGCGAGACGGGCGCTGATGCCCGTACACCTTCGTCGCGATCTGGAACTCTTCGCGCGGACCCAACTCTTTGGTCAGCGTGCCCAGGATTTCCTCACTTGTGCCGCTGGAATATACGTTGGAGGTGTCGAAGGTCGTGATACCCGCCTCGTAGGCCCGGCGGACGAACGGACGGGCCTCATCGAGGCCGATGGTCCACGACGGGTAGCCCTGCTCGGGGTCACCGTAGGTCATCATGCCCAGGATGACGCCGCTCATCTCCAGGCCGCTCTTGCCCAGTCGGACAGTTTTCACCTGTGATTCCTTTCATGTGCGTTCAGTTCGTGTGGATTCGGTTGCTCGGGATCGGCTGCCACTGCCGTGCGCCCTGCTTGTCACGGATGACGCGGCCGCCCTGGGTCCCCGGGAAATGTGCGCCAAGACCGATGGCTCCGGTACGTTCCATCTCCTGCGCGAGCCGGTCGCGGGCCCTGGCCGCCGCGGCGCGATCTTCGTCCAGGCGGTCGGTCCACCCATCCTCGACCAGGAGTGCCGGGTGATGCGCGGTGTCCCCCAGCAGCAGTACTCGTGCTTCGGCGGTCTCGATCTCGCCGACGCAGTTGCCGGGCGTGTGACCGGCGAACAGCCGCAGCGCGACCGAATCCGCGATCTCCGTTCGCTCCCCCTCGGCCAGGTCGAGAAGGTCGGAAACGGCACGGATGGTATCGGTCACCCGGGCCGTGGCAGGGTTGCTGCCGGGATCAGCACGCATCCAGTCGTAATCAGCGCGGTGGCAGTGGTGCCGGGCGTGAGTGAAGATCGGTTCACCCGCAGGAGCGACCCAGCCGACGTGGTCCAAGTGCAGGTGGGTGAGCACGACATCGGTGATCTGCTCGGGTGTGACGCCAAGATCGGCGAGCGAGTCGAACAGCTTTCCGCGCGTTTCGACGATATCGATGTTCGGTCCCAGTCCCGCGTCGACCAGGATCGTCCGGTCTCCCGATCGCAGCAGGAAACCGCCCATCGGCATGATCCAGCCCGCCCCGTCGAACCACGGCGGCGCGGTCTGCCAATCTTGGCCCGCGCCGGGCGGAGGGTCGAAGAATTCGCCCGGCGGTACGGGATGCTGAGCATCGAGTACGGGATCGATGCTGGTAACGACCACAAGGTCCTCCTCGGCGTTGTGTGGCGTGCACCGTGGGCGCCGGCAGTCGGCGGTGCAGCGGCGACGGCACGGGCTTGGACGGCCTCATCGGTTCGCAGATCGTCCCCGCGGTGATGTCGTCACGGTTTTGTCGGGTGCAGTGCTGCGGGACCTCCGTGCCCGCGAACGAGGGGTGGAGCCGGATGAGAGGGCTCAGAAGGTGAAGACGGTTCGCAGGCCGGTGCCCGACTTCAGGTCGGCGATGGCCTCGTTGATCTCGGCCAGGGGACGACGCCGGGTGATGAGCTCGTCGAGCTTGAGGGTCCCTTCGAGGTACTCGCGCACCAGAACGGGGAAGTCGCGGGCCGAGTAGCCGCTGCCCATCAGCGAGCCGGTGATCACCTTCTCCTGGAGGATGATGTCGGCGATGTTGTCAAGGGCGAGTGCGGAGGAGCTGGGCGCCATGCCCAGGAGGACCGCGGTTCCGCCCGGGCGGATTGCGGAGACGGCCTGCACCATGCAGTCCGTCAGACCGGTGCTCTCGAACGTGAAGTGGGCGCCGAAGGGGCCGGTGACGGCGCGGACGGCGTCGGGTACCTGCACGTGGCGGGCGTCGATGACGTGGGTCGCGCCGAACGCGGTCGCGGCCGCCAGCTTCTCCTCACTGACGTCGACCGCGATCACGCTGCCGGCGCCCGCCCGTCGTGCCGCCTGGACGATGTTCAGGCCCACTCCGCCGCAGCCGAGGGCCGCGACGTGGTCGCCGGGCCGTACCGTGACCCGGTTGCGGACGGCACCCACTCCCGTGGAGACCGCGCAGCCGATGAGGCACGCGAGGTCCAGCGGCATGGCCTTGTCGATGGCGACGGCGCATTCCGCGGGCACGATCGTCTCCTCGGTGAACGTGCCGAGGGGGCCGAAGGGGGTCACCGGGGTGCCGTCGACCGACAGGGCGGGGCCGTTCCCCGTGCGCGGGTCCGCCAGCTGAAGGCTCCGCAGGCACAACGAGGGATGATCGTCCGTACAGAACTCGCACGTGCCATCGTGCCCCAAGGCGGAGAGGATCACGTGGTCGCCGACGGCGGGGCCCAAGACGCCCGGGCCGACCTCGGTCACCACGCCGGCGCCCTCGTGTCCGGCGACCGCCGGTGGCGGCATGGTCATGCTGGCGACGCCGCCGTAGAGGGCCTGCACGTCCGTGTGGCACAGGCCGGCGGCGGCCATCCGGACACGGACTTCTCCAGGACCTGGCGGCCGGACGTCGACCTCGATGAATTCGACGGGGCCGTCTGCCTTTAATTGCACGGCTGCCTTGGTCATGTCTGTTTCCTTTCGTGTTGCTGATGTTGCTGGTGATCTCGTCGGCTGGAGTGCCCCGCTCCCGGCAGCGCGGGAGCGCGGCGGGAGGGTTCAGGGCCGCAGCACGGTCTTGACGAAGTCGCGTGCCATGAACGACTGGTAGGTCTCGGCGGCGGCGGACAGGGGGGCTTCGTGGTCGATGACGATGCCCGGCTCGATCCTCCCCGCGGTGATCATGGTGGTGAGGTTGTCGTCGGCCGCGTACGGGTTGCCGGTGACCGGCACGATGGTCACCTGGCGTCCGAACAGGTTCTGCGCGGTGACCGGCAGGTCGCCGTCGAGCAGGACACCGACGAGACCGACGGTGCCGCCGAGGGCCACACACGCCAGGGCGGTGCTGATCGCAGGGATGGCGCCGACGGCGTCGATGGCCACGTCGACGCCGTTCCCACCGGTCAGTTCGAGAACGCGCTCGGCGGCACCCTCACCGCCGGGCACCGGCACCGCGCCGAGCTTCTCCGCCTGCTTCAGGCGACGCTGGTCCAGGTCCACGAGGTGGACGGCGGCCGCGCCGCGGGCGAGGGCCAGTTGCGCGATGAGGAGGCCGACCGGGCCGGAGCCGACGACGCCCACGGTCGCACCGCTCTGGAAGCGGGTCTTGACGAGCGCCTCCCAGGCGGTGGGGAGGATGTCGGTGAGGACGAGCGCGTCCTGGTCGGACACGGAGGCGTCGAGTTCGCTGAGTGTGAAGTCGGCGCGCGGGACGCGGACGTACTCGGCCTGGCCTCCGTCGAGGATGCCTCCGCCGAAGAGCCGGTATTCGGCGCACCGGGGCTGGTTCGCGGTGCGGCAGGGTTTGCACCGTCCGCAGGCGACGAACATCTTCGACAGCACCCGCTGCCCCTCGGTCACATGGTGTACCTGGGTGCCCGTCTCGACGACGGTGCCGATGAACTCGTGCCCCAGCGTGAGGGTGGGCGGCAGGAACGGGTGCCGGACGAAGTGCAGATCCGTCCCGCACACGGCGGCCGCGCTCACCTTGACGATCACGTCATCGGGTTCCACGACAGTGGGCTTGGGAGCATCCGTCACTTCGACGGTGCCATTGCCCTGGGTAACGACAGCGAGCATTCCTGGTTCCTTTGCCGACACACGTCCGTCTTCGGCCGTGCGCATCAATGCGTCAGGCGGGGGTGGTGCCGGCGCTCGTGGAGCGCAGGGCGTGCTCGATGTAGGACAGTTCCATCACGTGCTCGGCCGTCTTCCAGTACAGGTCGAGCATTCCGGGCCTCGGGGTCGCGAACGACGACGGTGCCCAGGCGCCGTCGTGGCGCTGGCGCTGTACGAACCACTCGCCCATCCGGACCGTCCAGGGGAGGTGGCCGCCGTCCGGGTCGGCCGTGAGCATGGCGGCGGCGCCCCAGCCGAACTTGCAGATCTGTACCGACGTCGGGTCGTCGTACTGCTCCTCGGTGCCGCCTGTGGTGAGGGCGAGGTACTCACGGCCCAGCCGGAGCGCTGAGGCGTCGCTGGTCTGTCGTGCGTATCCGGCGAGGAAGGCGGCGGCGATGCCGGGGTGGAAGTACGCCTGCCGGGGCGCCCGGAAGTCGACCACGCGGAGGAAGGCCGTCTCGTCCGGGAAGTCGGTGACCAGGGTGTCGCCGCGGCGGCTGGTGAACAGCCGGTGGGGCAGGTCGGGCTGGTCGGCGAGGTTGCGATTCAGCCACCGGTGGACGCCGTCGGCGGTGTGACGGTCACCGGTGACCAGCGCGGAGAAGCCCAGTTGGGCGGTCTTGAGGTTGTCCTCCAGGGGGTCCTGCGCGAAGTCGCGGAGATCGTAGGCTCCGCCGGTGCCGGGGTTCTGGAAGCGTGCGAGCGTGGTGTTGATCGCGGTCGCGGTGTCGTAGCGGCCGAGCAGCCAGGAGGCGATCGCGAGGGGGGAGAGGTGGTAGACGGGGCTGGTGCCGCCGGGGGCGTCGTAGGGGCCGGAGCGGAGGTCGCCTTCGTCGGTGAGGGCCTCGCGTTCGGCCCAGCCCATCATCGCGGCGGCGGCGTCCGGGGCTCCGCCGACGCACAGGGCCCAAGGGGCGCGCCACCACGAGTTGGCGGTCTCGGCGCCTTCGGGGCGGCCGTCGTCGGCAATGCGGTCGCGCAGCCAAGCCACCCCTTTGGCCCGTGCCTGGCTGATCCGGGTCAGCAGGTCGGGGGTGGGTTCGGTCGGCCAGGGGGCCGTTTCCGTGTCCGACGCGAGGGTCGTCATGGTGTCTTCTCCAGGGCGGTTGTGGAGGACGGAGTGAGGAGGAGGGTCAGGTCGTCGAACGGTTCGTCCACGGGGTAGACCCCGTTGAAGAGTTCGGATCCCTGAGCAGTCAGCCGGACGTGCGTGCCGAGGCAAGAGTCGGCGTGGTCCGTCGGATCGGCGGTCCGCAGGTGGAGGGTGGTCAGGGGGATGCGCTCGGGTGACTGGCCGGGCGGTGCCGCGATGGTCAGGGTTCCCGCGCCGCCGGTGACGGACAGCCAGGGGTCGGCGATGCGGAGGAAGAGCAGCCCGTAGTGGGCGGCGAAGCGTACGTCTCCCCGGAACTTCAGCAGGCCGGTGACCGTACCGGCGTCGAATGCCGACGCATCGTCCGGGCTGAAGAGGAACATGTGCTCGTCGACGACCGAGGCGCCGTCGGTGACCGAGCAGCGGCCTTCTGGAGAGCGGGCGATGTAGCGCAGGAACGGGACTTTGACGCTCCACCGCAGTCCGGGCAGGGCGGTCGGGCCGGCGGTCATGCCACTGCCTGCCGGGGACCGTCGGCGATGAGCTTCTTCAACGGCACCGTGGTGTCAGTGGCCGCTTCCGGCGGGATGGTCCGGCCCGCGGCCAAGGCGGAGCGTACGGCGAGGAAGTCGGCCGGCCGGTTGACGAAGTCACCGGCGACCAGATGTCCGCCGCGGTAGTAGAGGACGGCGAACTTCTCCGTGTCCGGCTCACCGCGTACGACGTACCGGTCATGGCCGGTCGACAGGCCGGCGACCTGGAGTTTGAGGTCGTACTGGTCGGACCAGAACCAGGGCACGGCCCAGTAGGGGACCGGCCTGTCGGCGAGCAGGGCGGCGGCGGTCTTCGCCTGTTCGACGGCGGTGTTCACCGACTCGAAGCGGATCCGGGCCGGGCCGTCGGGGAGGTCCACCGGCGGGGGGCAGGCGACGCAGTCGCCCGCGGCGACCGTGGTGCCGTCGGAGGCGAGGCCGTACTCGTTGACGACGATGCCGTTGTCGACGGTCAGTCCGAGCTGCTCGGCGAGTTCGGTGCGGGGCACGGCGCCGATCCCGACGACCACCAGGTCGGCCGTCAGCACGCTGCCGTCGGGGAGTTCGGCGCCACGGACGCGCCCGTGACCGTCGTCCAGGAGGCGTACGGGCGGCGCTCCGAGGTGCACTCGCACCCCGCGCCGGATGTGGGCGTCGAGGAAGAACTCGCTGGTCGGGACCCCTACGGCACGTTCGAGCAGTCGGTCGTCGGCGAGGGCGACGGTGACCTCGCAGCCGAGCCCCCGGGCACTGGCCGCGACTTCGAGTCCGATGAAGCCACCGCCGATGACCAGGACGTCGACCGCCTCTGCCAGGGCCGCACGCAGGGCGAGCGCGTCGTCGGCGTCCCGGAGGTAGTGGACGCCGGCCAGATCGGCGCCGGGGACGGGCAGGCGGCGCGGGCGGGCGCCCACGGTGAGCGCGAGCCGGTCGAACGCGAAGCTACGGCCGGAGTGCGCGTACGCGACACCCGCACCGCCGTCGCCCCGGTCGACCCGGATGATGCGTTCCCCGAGCACCAGCCGGATGCCCTGGTCGGCGTAGAACGCCTCCGAACGCAGTGCGATCGCGTCGGGCGACGTCTCCGCGTGCAGGAGGGTCTTGGAGAGCGGTGGACGCTGGTAGGGCGCGTGCTGTTCGGCGCCGACCACGGTGATCGGGGCCGTGTAGCCGTACTCGCGGAGGGAACAGGCCAGCTGGATGCCGGCCTGACAGGCGCCCACCACGAGCACGCCGGTGTCGCGCGGGGCGACGGCGGTGCTGTTCACGACGTGCTACTCCTGGGCTTCCGGGGTGGTCACGCGCAGATCGCCGAGCTCTTCGGAGAGCTTGATCTGGCAGGACAGCCGGGAGTTGGGGCAGCGGTCGACGACCGTGCCGTCGAGCATCTCGTCCTCCAGGCCACTGACCGGTTCCAGCCGATCCAGGTCGGCTTCGTCCACGAAGACGTGACAGGTGGCGCAGGACAGGACGCCGCCGCATTCGCCGGTGATGCCGGGGACGCCGTTGCGGACTGCAGTCTGCATCACCGAGTCGCCGACCAAGCCGTCGACGACGCGGACCTCACCGGCGTCGGACACATAAGTGACCTTGGGCATGTTCGTCACACCTCCGTCGGGGTCGAAGTGGGAGTGAAGGTCGCGGGGACCGAGATGTAGCCGTGCGCGCCCCCGATGCTCGGGTAGCCGACCACGGCGTCCGGGTCGATGTGCAGGCCGGGCAGCCGGGTGAGGATCGTCTCCAGCATGGCGTCGAGTTCGGCCTTGGCCAGGGGCGAGCCGAGGCAGCGGTGGTGTCCGGTGCTGAAGGAGACGTGGTCGCGCGCGTTGTCCCGCTCCAGGTCGAGCCGGTCCGGGTCGGGGAACTTCAGCGGGTCGCGGTTGGCGCCGGCCAGCCACATGTAGACGCTCTCCCCACGGGCGATCGGCTGCCCGAGGATCTCGGTGTCCCGTACGGCGGTACGGGCGATGCCGGTCCCCGGTGGCCAGAACCGCAGGAATTCCTCGATGGCGTTCTTCCGGTACGCGGCGTCCGTGCGCACCCGCTCCGCCTGGTCGGGGTGCTGGGTGAGATGGATCAGCGCACTTGCGGTCGCGGCGGTAGTGGTGTCGAAGCCGCCGAAGACCAGCGCGTTCACCATGCTCTCGGCCACCTCGAGACCGAGCGGTTCGCCCTGCACCGTACCGGTGGCCAGGGCCGAGAGGACGTCACCGGCCGGGTTCTGGCTGCGGGCGGCCAGCATGTCGCGGAAGCGGACCCGGAGCCGTGCCTGTGCCTCGTGCGGGTAGCGGGGATCGTCCGGCAGCAGGTACACACCCTCGTGCGCGGCGTAGGCGGCGTCGTGCCAGTCGTCGGCGTCGTATCCGAGGACGTAGAGCGTGGTGCGTGCCGTGGTCGGGATAATCACGTCGTCGATCAGCTCGGCTTGCCCCCGCCCCGCCACCTTGTCGAGGGCCTCGTCGAGGTACTGCCGGGCGACGGGAGCCCACTGGCGCAGGGCTTTCGGGGTGAAGAACGGCGCTTCGATGCGGCGGCGTTCGGTGTGCAGCGGCGGGTCGGACTCCCCGAGGTGCAGCCGGTAGGGCATCTGGGGGATGAGCTGGCCCTTGCCGCCGTTCTCGGTGCCGGTCAGGTCGTTGACGGAGGTGAAGGTCTCCCAGTCGGAGCCGATGCGCTGCACCTCCTCCCACGAGGCCACCACCCAGTAGCCGCCGTGGTGTTCGGTCCAGGCGATGGGGCTGCCGGTGGCGTGGAACCGGGCGGCGAGTTGCTTCCAGGTGTCGCGGTAGGCGGGCGAGTGGTGGTCGAAGTCGATGACCGGCCTGCCGGTGGCCGACCGCCGGACGAGGTCGTGGGTGACACTCATGTCGTACGGGCCTTTCTTCGCGGGAGCGGCATCAGGACTGGCCGGCGGAGGCAGCTTTGGCGATGACCTCGTCGAGGATCGGGACGATGGCGTCGCCGAACCCGATCGGGTCGTCGCAGGGGGCGAAGTGCCCGAGCCCGGCGACCTTGATGAACTTGGCGCCGGGGATGAACTTCTCCACGGCCGGGCCGCCGTTGACGTCGTCGTCGCTGGCCGGGTCGTACTCGCCGGTGACGACGTAGACGGGCTTCGCGTGGGCGTCGATCTTGTGCCCGTTCTCCTTGAGGTCGTGCTCGTAGGCGAAGTAGTCGTTGTCGCCCGCGTAGATGCCGGGGAACGCCGAGCGGTAGATCCAGTACGTCTCGTGCGCGTTCGGCTCGGGTGCCTGGGGCGCGGTCGCACCGAAGTTGAGCGCGGGGGCGTAGCTGTCGGCGATCGACGGGGTGCGGAACATGTCGTTGGAGAAGCCGTCGAACAGCGGCGGGTTGCCGTACCAGCCGTTGAGGGAGATGAACGCGCCGAAGCGGTCGCCGCGTTCGGCCGCGAGGTCGAGGGCGAGCTGGCCGCCGACCGAGCAGCCCATGAAGTACGGGTTGTCCAGGCCCAGGGTGTCGGCGATCGCGACCACCCAGTTGATCAGGCCGTCGCGGCCGGGGCGGTAGGTCTCCTCCCACCAGCGCACCCCGATCGGAGGCAGCGACTTGCCGTGGTAGGGCAGGTCGTAGGCGTACATCGTGAAGCGTTCCTGCATCCGCGGGTCGGCCAGCAGGTGGCGGTATTGGCGGCCGTCGGCGCCTGCGGTCGCCTGCAGCAGCAGCGGGATCGGGCCGTGGCCGGAGGTCTCGTAGTAAATCCGTGCCTCCTGGCCGTTCGCGGAGACGTAGACGTACCGTCCGACGGCGTTGTCCGTCTCGCGGAAGGGGTCCTGGAAGGGCTTGCGGACCGGCGCGCCGGCCACCGTCTCGCGCACCACCTGGTACAGGCGGGCCCAGCCGCTCTGCCAGGGGGCGACGGTGCCGCCGAAGTCGCCGACGATCCTCAGACCGCGGGTCATGCCGACGACGCAGCTCTCGTAGCCGGCCGGGGGGACAGCAGCGGAGAACGCGGTCGACCAGAACTCGGCCGGCGCGGAGAAGGTCACATCGGCGGCGAGGTCTGCGTGCACCTCCTCGGCCCTGGCGGGGACACCGTCCTCGACCACCAGGTCGAACGCCCCCTCGGGCAGATCGAACCGGACGCGGCCGGAGTAGGTGCGCAGCTTGTAGGCCAGTTCCTTGTCGGAACCGGCCGCCGCGAGGATCTTCTGTCGATCGACGAGAGCAGTCATGGGAGCCCGCTTCCTTGCGTGCCGGGAGGGGAGAGAAGCGGCCGACGGGCCATGCCGTACGGCCGTCCATTTCGTGTCACACTGTGACTCGAAACTCGTGTCACCGTATGACACGAACCTGGGTGTGGCAAGAGGTAGGGAAACGTGATGGAAATCAATGGCGGTCGAACGCCTGAACAGTCGCCTGTCGCCGGATTCGCTAGCCTGGCCCGGTGAGGGACGAGAGCTGGGCCACCGGAGCGAGCGCCGCGCTGCTCGCCGCCGTACAAGGAGTCGCGGCGGTCACCGAGGAGCGGCGCGGTACGACCCTGCGCGACACCAGGAGCATCGCGCGCAGGCTCGGCACGAGCGCAGTCGCGCTCTTCGCCCAACGGGGCTTCGACGACGTGAAGGTCAGCGAGATCGCGGCGCACGCGGGGGTCACGTCACGGACGTTCTTCCGGTACTTCCCGTCGAAGGAAACCGTGATCCTCGACATCTGGGACCAGACGAACGCACGTCTCATGGGGCTGATCGAGACGGTGGGGCAGCCCGAGGCCGAGGTGCTGCCGACGCTCACCGAAGCCGTCGTGACCTGGGGTCGCGAATACGGAGACCTCTTCACTGCCCTGGCTCCGATGACCGAGCAGTCCGAGACCCTCATGGCGGCTGTCAACCTCCGCACTGTCGTCTGGGAGGACCATCTCGCGGACGCGCTGCGTGTGCGGTACCCGGAACTCGACGAGATGGACGCCAAGGTGTGGAGTTCCACGACGATGGCCCTGATCCGCCTCTCCCAGCGCAACGCCGCCGCCCACGGCCTCAGTTACGCGGAGGCCGCCCAGGACGTCTTCGACCGGCTCGCCGCCCTGACGTCAAGGAGCTCGTCGCATCGGATCACAGCCGGCTCCCGTCGCCCCAGCGACATCGCCTGACGCCTCGACTCCGAGCTCAGCCCTCCCGCCAGTGACGGTCGAGGGGCTCGTTCAAGATCTGCAGGGCCTGCTCACGCAGCCGGGCCAGATCCTCCGCCGTGAACTCGCTTGGCAGCGGCCACAGTTCCCCAAGCGGCCCATGTGCACCCGCCGCGCGTGCACTGCCACGGCCCGGGCTGACTCCCCGCTGGCTCAGGCCCGTCCGTTCACCGTCTGCGAGGCCGACGCCCACCACGGCCCAGCTGACCCCTTTCCCCGACTCGCTGCCAGCGCATACCAACAGCGGACAGCTCCTCCACTCGTTCGGGAGCAAGACTCGCTTTGCGAGTACGGGCGTTGGCGATGAACACACCGAGGGCCGGCTCCGCCCCGTCAACAGTTTCGATGTGCGATCGAGGTACGTTCAGATGCCCCTCCCGGGTGCGGTACTGGCGGGACGCCGCCAAGTTCGCCTCCCATTTCTGCGCCCGGCTGCGCCGCGGAGAGACCGCGGGGACGGGCGGTCGCTCCGGAAGAGGCTCGATGCCCAGCACCTCGCCGAGCAGCTACTGCTGCACACCGCTGGGGACTGTGGTCGGCGCGGTGCACCGCAGGGAGAAACAGGATGTGCGTGGTGTGAGGCCATTCGCCACTGCTCCTCGGGCCGCAGGCCGGATCTGGGGTGCGCTGCAGCGCTGCTGGCCGGGGACAGCTGACTCGGACACGTGGCGGGACGGTTGGGACCTTCAGCCACACCACGATGCTAGGTATGGCACTGAACAGTTCACCGCGCTACTGAACTGACCGCTGAACTGTTTCGTGCGCAACTGAACTCTTGAGTGCCGTTCAACAGCGTCAGTGGTGCTTCTTCTCCCGCCCCGGCAAAAACTCCTGCATCTTCGCCTTGAACCCCTGCCTGATCATCGAGCCCCGGTCCGCGTCCCCCTTCAGGATCGACTCCGCCGTCGCCTCCATCTGCTCCCACGTGGCATGCGGCGGGATCGGCGGTACGGCGGGGTCGGTGAGGAACTCGATCACCGCGGGGCCGTCGGCCTCCAGGCCCGCGCGCCAGCCCGCCTCGACGTCCTCGGGCTTCTCCACGCGGATGCCGGTCAGGCCGAGGGAGCGGGCGAAGGCGGCGTACTGGACGTCGGGGAGCTCCTGCGAGGGCAGGAAGGACGGGGCGCCCTCCATGGCGCGCATCTCCCAGGTGACCTGGTTGAGGTCGTGGTTGTTCCAGATGCCGACGACCAGGCGCGGGTCCTCCCACAGGTCCTTGTACTTCGCCGCCGTGATCAGCTCTGCCAGGCCGTTCATCTGCATCGCCCCGTCGCCGACCAGCGCGATCGCCGGACGGTCCGGGTGGGCGAACTTGGCGCCGATCGCGTACGGCACCCCGCAGCCCATCGTCGCCAGCGTTCCCGACAGTGACGAGCGCATGCCGGGCCGCATCGTCAGGTGGCGGGCGTACCAGTTGGCCGCCGAGCCCGAGTCGGACGAGATGATCGCGTTGTCGGGGAGCAGCGGGTCCAGGGCGCGGGCGACGTACTCCGGGTTGATCGGGTCGGCCGACAGGTTCGCCCGCCGCTCCATGACCTCGCGCCAGGTCGTCACGTTGTCGCACACCGTGTCGTACCACTCGCGGCCACGGCCCTCCTCGATCAGCGGGATCAGCCGCTGAAGCGTCGCCTTCGCGTCGCCGACGAGATTCACCTCGTACGGATAGCGCATCCCCACCATGTGCGGGTCGATGTCGATCTGCACGCCCCGCGCCTTGTCGAAGTCCGGCAGGAACTGCGTGTACGGGAAGGAGGACCCGATGGTCAGCAGGGTGTCGCAGTCCCGCATCAGTTCGTACGACGGGCGGGTGCCCAGCAGGCCGATCGAGCCGGTGACGTACGGCAGTTCGTCGCTCAGCGCGTCCTTGCCGAGCAGCGCCTTGGCCACGCCGGCGCCCAGCAGTTCGGCGATCCGCTCCACCTCGGTCCGCGCGCCGGACGCGCCCTGGCCGATCAGGATCGCCACCTTGTCCCCGGAGTTGAGGATTTCGGCGGCCCTGCGGATCGAGTCGTCCGAGGGGATCGCCGTCCAACTGCTGCGGTCCAGGCTGGAGGGCACCATCTTGAACTCGTGCGTCGGCGGCGAGTAGTCGAGCTCCTGGACGTCGCCGGGGATGATGATCGCCGTGGGGGCGCGGCGCGCGTACGCGGTGCGGATCGCCCGGTCCAGCACGTTCGGCAGCTGCTCGGGGACCGTCACCGTCTCCACGAAGTTCGAGGCCACGTCCTTGAACAGCGTGTGCAGGTCCACCTCCTGCTGGTAGGAGCCGCCCATCGCGGTGCGGTGCGTCTGGCCGACGATCGCCAGGACGGGCACGTGGTCGAGCTTGGCGTCGTACAGGCCGTTCAGAAGGTGGATCGCGCCAGGGCCGGACGTCGCCGCGCACACGCCGACACGGCCGCTGAACTTGGCGTAACCGACCGCCTGGAACGCGGACATCTCCTCGTGCCGGGACTGGATGAAACGGGGCTGGTTCTCGGCCCGCCCCCAGGCGGCGAGCAGACCGTTGATGCCGTCGCCGGGATAGCCGAAGACGTGCTCCACACCCCACTCGCGCAGGC
Organism: Streptomyces sp. SD31; assembly: GCF_052068475.1. NCBI lineage: Bacteria > Bacillati > Actinomycetota > Actinomycetes > Kitasatosporales > Streptomycetaceae > Streptomyces > Streptomyces sp. SD31. The sequence goes on from NZ_JBQHCX010000004.1 coordinate 211,749, forward strand.
GCTGCAGGACGTGGTCGGCGACCTTGGTGCTCATGCGGGACCTCCTGGGCTCCGGTGGGGGACTGCGCGGCCCCGCTACGAGTGACCCTGCGGGCCGGTGGAAAACCTGTCCGGGTGTTTGCGGCCCGGGCGCGGGGGCAGGCGAAGAAACAGTGCTTCGGACAGGAGGCACGTCCGTGGGAAGCGGGACTCCCCGCCACGGGTGTGTCCGGTTCCGGTACGCGCCCGCACTCCCATGGTGACCGTCCAAGCCAGAGCACAACCAAGGGAGTTGCGACGCACGATGCCCACTTCAGTGAGCGCGAAGCACCACCCGCACGACGACGCCCCCGACACAGCGGAGGACTTCCGCACCCTCGCCAAGCTGCCCGAGGGGCAGCAGCGCGACACCCTGCGCGACAAGATCGTCGAGGCGTGGCTGCCCATGGCCGACCGGCTCGCCGGCCGGTTCCGCAGCCGCGGCGAGAGCTTCGACGACCTGCGGCAGGTCGCCGCCCTCGGCCTGGTCAAGGCCGTCGACCGGTACGACCCCGAGCGCGGCAACGCCTTCGAGAGCTACGCCGTGCCGACCATCACCGGCGAGATCAAGCGGCACTTCCGCGACCACATGTGGACGCTGCATGTACCGCGTCGGGTGCAGGACCTGCGTAACCGTGTGAGGTTCGCCGTTCAGGATCTGCAGACCGTCTCGGGCCGCAGGCCCACGGTCGCCGAGATCGCCGAGCACGCGGACATGACCGAAGCCGATGTCCGGGTCGGGCTGGAGGCGCTGGAGAGTTTCACCGCCCTGTCCCTGGACGCCGAGCTGCCCGGCAGCGAGGACGGGTATTCGCTGAGCGACGCGCTGGGTTCCGTGGATCCCGCGCTGGACACGGTCGTGGACCGTGAGGCCGTAGCGCCTCGGCTCGCGGCGCTGCCCGAGCGTGAGCGGGCGATTTTGTACATGCGGTTCTTCGGCGACATGACCCAGAGCCGGATCGCCGAGCAACTGGGTATCTCGCAGATGCATGTGTCCCGGCTCATCAGCCGGTGCTGCAGCCGGGTGCGGGAACAGGTGCTCAGCGACGTGGCGTAGGTCGGGAGAGCAGCGCCGTGGGGGCGTGGGGTCGGCTACGGATCGCGGCCGGCCCCGCGCCCCTTCAGGGCGTTCCCCCGGCCGCCACTGCCATGTGCCGGGACATCGTGTCCATCGCCTTGGCCTCCGCCATGGAGAACGCCGGACGGACTCCGCATCTGAACAGCGTCAGGACGCCCCGCACGGTGCCGTCGACCGTCACAGGCACGCACAACAGTGACGTGACGTTCGCCTGCACGAGGACCGGGGCGCCCTCGGCGGTGTGGCCGAAGGCGGCCGGATCCGGTGGGCGGACCTGCAGGGCCGGGGAGGCGGTGCGTGCCGTCTGCACGACCAGGGGGCACGCCGTGGGGGCCTGGGCCGCCAGCGCCTTCGCCTCCTTCTCCGACGGGGCCAGCACCGTCGTACGGGACAGCTCGGCCGTGCCCGTGTCGGCGATCACCCAGTCGGCGAAGGAGCCGTGCAGGACCCGGGCCGCCCGCTGCAGGACCGCCTCGCGGTCGCCGCGTGCTGTGGTGAGCAGCGCCGTGGTCATCTCGTCCGCGAGGTCCGCCAGGGCCGCGTGCCGGGTGGTCTCGCCGAGGTCGGGAATCTGGGCCGTCGGGCTCTCTGCCGGGCCCGGGGCACCGGGTGCGCGCAGGTCGCCGGGTTGCAGCACCACGAGCACCGTGGTGTGCGGCTCCCCGCTCGGGCGTACGGCGGTCAGGGTCGCGTGGACCGGCGCGGACGGCCGCTGCTGGAGGCGCACGGTGAGACTGCGGTCGCCCTCGCCCCGCGCCACCGCCGCGGCCTGGGACCGGAAGGCCGCCCGGTCGGCATGGGTGAGCAAACCGGTCAGGGGCCGGCCCGTCGCATAGCCCGCCCGCACGCCGGTGAAGGACGTCGCCGCGAAGTTCAGCCGACGCACCACCGCCTCCCGGTCCACCAGTGCCACCGGTAGCGGAAACCGCTGGAACACCGCCCGCAGCAGATGGTGCTCCTGACGGTCGGCGGACGCCGTACGGGGCACTCCGCCCGAGGACAGCCGCTCGTACCGGGGCCACAACTGGTCGGCGACATGGTCGAGTTCGAAGATCGCCGCGTCCAGGACCGTCGGCAGGTCCCCTCCCGAGAGGGACCGCGCCGCCTTGAGTTCCGCGACGCGGCGCACGAAATCCGCGAGCTCTTCACCGAATTCGTCCGTCTGCGTCATGGGAACGAACCTAGCTGTCGGTGAGGCTTCGCGGAGCGGCGGGTGCCAACTGGTTCTCCCTGTTCTCCACCGCTTCTCCGCCGCATTCCCTGTTTTCCCCGCGTGGGTCCGGGAACGCACACGGAAGCGGGTCCGGGAACGCGCACGGAAGAGGAGGGGTTGAGGATGCCCGCTCACGAACAGGTGGGTCACTGGGGTGACGAATCCGCTGAAGCCGCCCTTCCGGGGCGCAGGCTGTCCGAGTTGGTCGAACAGGCCGTGCGCTGTACCGCCGACTGCTGCGGAGCCAGCAGCCTGGTGGCCGAGGCGGGAGCCGAGCGGCCCGCCGCCGTGACCCATCCCGACCTCGCCGGACTCGTCGCCGTGCAACTGCGGTCCGGGGACGGGCCCATTCCGGCCGCCCTGGAACGGGGCAGGCCCGTCGACTCGGCCGACCTGCTGCGCGACGAGCGCTGGCCGGAGTACCGCGCCATGGCGCTCGACTCGGGCGTGCGCTCCAGCGTCACGCTCCCGTTCCGCCGATCCGGCCTGACGGTCACGCTCAGTCTCTACAGCTTCCGGCCCGGCGCCCTCGAGGACGCCGCGCACGGGCCCGTGCACGCCCTGGGCGAACTCGCCGCGAGCTGCCTGGTCCGCGACCGCTCCTACCGCGCCGCGCTCACCGAGCTCGACCACCTCGGCACCGCCCTGCGCTCCCGGCCCGTCGTCGACCAGGCGTGCGGCATCGTCATGCATGTCCTCGGCTGCGACGCCGACGCCGCTTTCGGCGTGCTGCGCCGCATCTCGCAGGGCACCAACCGCAAGCTGTCGGACGTCGCGGCCGGCGTCGTCAGCAGGCGGGGGCGCGGGCTGGAGCGGGACCTGGCGGCGCTGATGAACTGACGGGGTGAGTTGGGAAACCGGACGCACTGGGGTGAACTCGGTTCGGAAATCCAACTGGCCAAGTGGCTTCGGTCGAGGCCTCCACGCCTCTACGCCTCCACGCGTCGACACCTCGACGCCCTCCGCGTCACCCGCTCGGCCGTCCGCCGTCCCGCGAATGGTGCCCGGCCGCGCGCGCCCGGACGCAGGGCGGGCTGTCATGGCTGCGGGGGCACGAACGCCGTACCCCGCAGCCGTCGGCCGAAGGAGTTCACCCCATGCGCCGCACCGCCCGCGCCCTGTCCGTCGCCGCTCTGGCCGGTGCCGTCGTCGGCAGTACCGCCTCGGCCGCCTCCGCGGACCCGGCCGCGGAGGTCAGCCCCGGCACGGCCTCGCCGGGCGGCAGCGTCACCGTCTCGGTCTCCTGCGACTCCCTCGGCGACGGCACCTGCCCGGCGGCCGCCGGCGGGGAGGGCAAGCCGTGGAGCGCAACGCTCGCAGTGGCTCGCGACAGTGCCGGTGGTGAGGGTGCCGCGGACGAGGGCGGAACTGGCGTCGAGGGCGGCAGCATGGGGGACGGTGGGGGCAGTGACGGCGGCGGGGGCGGTGAGGACGGCGGGGGTGGTGCCGAGGGTGGCAAGGGTGGCGTCGACGGGGGTGGGGGTGCGGTCGACGGTGGCCAGGGCGACAGCGAGGGCGGGAGCCGGCCCTGCGGTGAGCAGCACTCGGGCAATGCCGAGTCCCATGGGGACAACGCCGAGCCCTACGCGGACGACGCCGAGCCCCACACGGACAACGCCGAGCCCCACGCGGACAACACCGATCCCTACGCGGACAAGGCCGACCCCTCTCTGGACAAGTCAGAACCTCACTCGAACGAAACCAAGCACCGCTCGGACACCGGCGAGCACCCCTCGGACACCGGCGGCCAGCACCGGGAAGACTGCGCCAGCGAGGCGATCCATCGTGGCGTGGAGGCCGGCGCGGGCGGTGCCTTCACCGACTCCGTCTCCGCGCTGGTCGCCGGAGGCGTCCTGATCGCGGGCGCGCTCGGCGGCGCGGTGTACCGGCTGCGCCGCAAGACGCCCACAGCGGAGGACTGACAGACCGTATGTGACGGGCGCAACCTCAGCGGAGGCTCATGGGGTTGCCCGACGATGGGTACGCAGAGCGCGGGAGCACCGGACCACGACGGACCAACAGGACACCAGGCACTGCGCGGAGGCACGGATGCGCCGGACGGACCCCGAAGACCACGGCCCCGTCCGTTTCGGGCCGCCGCTCCCGGACGACGGGCTGCCCGTGCTGCCCGAACTGGCCGCCGTGCTCGCCGCGGCGGCGGGGCGGGCCGAGAGCGAGCCGGTCGGCGGCGGTGCCGCACTCCTGGAGGCCGCGTGCGGCTACTGGGACCGGCGTGGCCTGCCGACCGAGCCCGACCGGGCGGTGGCCGCTCCCGGGGCGCCCGCGCTGCTGCTCGCGCTGACCGCGGCCCTCGGCGGCGACGTCCTGGTGCCGCGGCCCTGCGCGGCCTGGTGGGCGCCGTACGCACGCCTGTTGGGCAGACCCGTCTTCCACGTGGCGACACCGGCCGAGTGCGGCGGTGTCCCGGATCCGTACGCCCTTCTGGAGACCGTCCGCCGAGTCCGCGCGGAGGGTGGTGACCCGCGGCTGCTCGTGCTGTCCGTCGCCGACGACCCCACCGCCACGGTGGCCCCGCCCGAAGTGCTGCACGAGACCCTGGAGGCCGCCACCGACGAGGGGTTGCACATCGTCAGCGACGAGACCTGGCGCGACACCGTGCACGCCCCGCACGACACCGTGCTGCTCAGCCCCGCCGAGATGCTGCCCGATCAGGTCACCGTCGTCACCGACCTGTCCGGCGCCCACCTCCCGCCGGGCTGGCCGGCCGCGGTCGCCCGGTTCCCCGCGGGCGAGGTCGGCGACAGCCTCCACGCGCGCGTGCTCGACGTGCTCACCGCGCTCGGCGCCCGCGTCGCCGGACCGGTCGCCCTCGCGGCCGGGTATGCGCTGGCCGAGCCCGAGCCGGTCACCGCGCGGGTCACCGCCGCCGTACGCTTGCACGCGCGCGTGGCCGGCGCCATGTACGCGGCCGCCGTAGGGGCCGGTGCCGTGGCGCGGCCCCCGCAGGCCGGGCGGCATCTGTACGTCGACCTCGGCCCGCTGCGCGCCGGGCTGTCCGCGCACGACGTGGGGGACGCGCAGGACCTGGAGGACTACCTCGCCGCCCGGCTCGGCCTGCCCGCCCCGGGCGGGCACCGCTTCGGCGACGACCTCGGCGCACTGCGCGTACGGCTGTCCACCGGGCCGCTGCTGGCCGGCAGCGACGAGGAACGCGCGGAATGCGTCACCTCACCCTCGCCGTTGGAACTGCCACACGTGCAACGTGCGTTGATCCACCTGAAGTCGGTCTTCGACGATCTCCGCGACGACGCTCAGCGATGGGAGCCTCCTCGATGACGCAGCAGTCCGAGTCAGCCATGTCGACCACACCGCGTACGACGACCACGCCGCGTACGACGCCCCGGGGAACCGACGCTCCGGCGGGCCCGTCACCCCTCTCGCCCCCGTTCCCGCCGCTCGCCGCACCCCGCCCGCTGGGTGAACGCCGGGCGTGGCCGCGGACTTTCCACGACCGTCTCACCGCCCCGCTGCCCGGCTTCAGGACCCTCGCCCGCTTCGCCCGCGAGGGCGCCGTACGCCCCGGCCGCGAGGGCCTGGCCGACATCCCCCGGCTGCCCTTCGAACCGGCCCCGCTGCCCCGCGTGGACGCGCGCACGGTCGCCGTCTCCTGGGCGGGGCACGCCAGTTGGGTCGTGCGGATCGGCGGGCTGACCGTCCTCACCGACCCCGTCTGGTCGCGCCGCATCCTCGGCACCCCGGCCCGCATCACCCCCGTCGGCATCCCCTGGAGCGCCCTGCCGCGCGTGGACGCGGTGGTCATCAGCCACAACCACTACGACCACCTGGACGCCCCCACGCTGCGCCGACTCCCGCGCGACACCCCCGTGTTCGTGCCGGCCGGCCTCGCGGGCTGGTTCCGTCGCCGCCGCTTCACCCAGGTCACCGAGCTGGACTGGTGGGAGGCGGCCGAACTGTCCGGCGTCCGCTTCGACTTCGTGCCCGCCCACCACTGGTCCAAGCGCACCCTGACCGACACCTGCCGCAGTCTGTGGGGCGGCTGGGTGCTCACCGCCCCCGACGGACAGCGCGTGTACTTCGCGGGCGACACGGGCTACGGCCACTGGTTCACCCGCATCGGCGAGCGCTATCCCGGCATCGACCTCGCCCTGCTCCCCATCGGCGCCTACGACCCCCGCTGGTGGCTCAGCGACGTCCACTGCGACCCGGAGGAGGCGGTCCGCGCCGCCCAGGATCTGGGCGCGCAGCGGATGGCGCCGATGCACTGGGCGACGTTCGTGCTGTCGGCTGAGCCGGTCCTGGAACCGCTCACGCGCGTGCGGGTGGCGTGGGAGAAGGCGGGGTTGGACCGGGCGGACCTGTGGGACATGCCGGTGGGCGCTTCAAAGGTGCTGTAGAGCAGCCAACCTAAAGGGGCGCGGGAAACTGCGCGAGCAACCACAAACGACCCGCACTCCGCGACGAAACATCACCTGGCAGGTCGAAGCCGCCTCCACACACTCGGCGCCACGCTGATGACCAACGTCAACGCAACCGCCGCGACCACACCCTCCCACGGCTCACTGAACAGGGACCCCCCAAGAATCCCGATCAGCTGATACGTCACCGCCCACGCGAGGCATGCCGGCAGGTTCCCCCGCGCAAACCGCCGCATCGGCCACTTCCCCAGCAGACAGGCCAACATCACCGGCAACCGCCCCGCCGGCACCAGCCGGGACAGCACCAGCACGGCCACCCCATGCGCGGCGAGCTTCTCCTGCGCCTGAGCGAGCCGTTCCTCCGGCGCGCGCGAGCGGATCGCCTCCAGCCAGCGCGAGCCGTTCTTCGACCGCATACCGCGCCGCCCCAGCCAGTACAGCGTCGCATCCCCCAGGAACGCGGCGGTCGATGCCGTCACGAACACCAGCGCCAGCGAGAACGGCGCCGTCTGGTGGAACGCCACCACCGCCGCCGAACTCACCAGCGCCCCGGTCGGCACGATCGGCACGAGCGCCCCGATCAGTACGAGCAGGAACAGCGACGGATAGCCGATCGCCTGCTGTGTCGACTCGGGCGGCACCACCGTCGTGGTGGCGGCCAGCACCGTCACCGGGTCACCTCCAGGCGCACGCTCTCCCCGTGCGTGAGCCGGTGCACCGATACGCCGGGCGCGCGCTCCGCCGCGAGCCGCGCGAACTCGTCGCCCGGCGCATGGAATTCATGGGGGCGCACGGCGTCCATGCCGATCGGCCAGTACGTGCCGTAGTGCACCGGCACGGCACTGTGCGGCGCGAGCAGGGCCAGTGCCTCGGCGGCCCGCCCCGCGTCCAGATGGCCCTCCCCGAGATACGGTCCCCAGCCGCCCACCGGCAGCAGTGCCACGTCGACCGGCCCGACCTCCTTCGCCATCGACTCGAACAGCCCGGTGTCCCCGGCGAAGTACGTACGCCCCTCGCCCTCGATGACATAGCCCAGGGCGGGGGAGCGGTGCGGTCCGACGGGCAGTCGCCGCCCGTCGTGCCGCGCGGACACGGCCCGTACGGTCAGCTCGCCCACCGTCGTCACGTCCCCGGGCGCCATCTCGGTCACCCGCAGATGCGTGAGCCGACGCAGTGCCGGCACCGCGCGGGGCGCACCCCGGGGCACGAGCAGGAGGGTGCCCCGCGCCAGCCTCGCCAGGGACGGAACGTGCAGGTGGTCCGCGTGGAGGTGGGAGACCGCGGCGACGTCCGCGTGCCAGGCGCCGGGCGGTGGCAGCGCGCCCCGGCGGCGGCGCAAGTGTGCGAGCCGGCGCGCGAACAGGGGATCGGTGAGGACGCGTACGTTCGAGTCGTCGACCGTGCAAGTGGCGTGACCCCACCAGGTGATCTCCACCGGCACCTTCTTTGCCTCCTTCGCGCGACTCCCCGAAGCGTACGGGCTGGAGTAGGGTCGGCGGCGAAACCCGGAGGTGAGGGGGACGCCATGGGGTCATCCGTAGTGCGTGTCACGGCGATCGCCAGTCTGACGCCTCTCGAAGAGCTGGACGCCGACCCCTTCCTGGTGGACTCCCGCAGCCAGCACGCCATGTGCGCCCGCTGGGCCGCGGAGCACGGGTACGTCGTCGCGCGTGAGCTGCTCGTACGCCGGTTGCGGGCGGACCACAGCGTGCTGTGGGAGGGCGTGCGGCCCGGCCTCGACCTGTTCGTGGCGCCCAGCCGGAGGGTGCTGGAGAGCGCGCTGTCGTCCGTCGAGGAGTTCACCGCGGAGTGCGCCCGGCGGGGTGTGCGGGTGGAGCTCGTGGGGCGCGCGGAGCCGTTGTACGACGCGCAGATGAAGGCCCGGGTACATCGGAGACTGTCGATGCCGACGGCCGGCTACGACGGACGTTGACACATTCCGGCCCGTCCGGCGTTCGAGGACGAGGCCGGTTCAGGGCCGATGGGGGTCCAGGGGGGCGGAGCCTCCCTTCAAGAATGGGACGGGCAGGGGCGGCGGGGGCGAGAAACACCGGGCCGAGGCCCGGCCCCCGCCCGGTGTCGGAGCGGTATGCCACGCTGGGGACCGAAGGCTCGTTCGGGGCGGCGAGCCGGGACGTGAGGTGGGCTGGGCGTGCGTGGTGGGCGTTGGCGGCGGGTTGCCAGTCAGGTCGGGCGGAGCGTCACCGTGTGGGCGGTCTCCACCGTCACCATGCTCGTGCTCGCCGGGATCCTGCCCGACTTCCAGCTCCAGTCCGCGGACGGCGACAGCGCCACCAGCATCGCCGTCACCGCCGCCCTCGGCGCCGGCGCGTTCGGTCTGCTCTCGGCGATCTTCTGGCCCCTCCTCATACGGCTCCTGCTGCTGGTGCCCGCCCTGGTGCTCGGCCTGCTGGTGTTCTTCCTCAACGGCTCGCTGCTCATCGTCGCCCTGCGCCTCGTGCCCTCCGGCGACAGCGAGGCCGCCCCCGAGACCGCCGTCATCGTCGCCGCCGTGATGTCCGCCGTCGCCTCCGCCACCGGCGCGGCCCTCGCCGTACGGGACGACGACGCGTACCGGCGCAGGCTGTACCGCCTCGCCGACCGCCGCCGCAGAGCGCTGCCACCCGGCCCGTCCAGCCCCGGCACCGTCTTCCTGCAGCTCGACGGCGTGGGCCACGACGTCCTGTGCGCCGCCGTCGACAAGGACCTGATGCCCACGGTCGCCCGCTGGCTCGGCGGCGGCGCCCGCCCCACCCACCGGCTCACCCCCTGGCGCACCGACTGGTCCAGCCAGACCGGCGCCAGCCAGCTCGGCATCCTGCACGGCAGCAACCACGACGTCCCCGCCTTCCGCTGGTACGAGAAGGCCGGGCGCGAGGTGATGGTCTGCAACCGCCCCACCAGCGCCGCCGAACTCCAGCGCCGCGCCATCGACCGCACCGGCGACGGCGGACTGCTCACCGCCGACGGCGCCAGCCGCGGCAACCTCTTCAGCGGCGGTGCCGACGAGCAGGCCCTCGTGCTGTCCATCGCCACCAAGCGCCGCAGTCGCGAGAACCGCTCCCGGGCGGGCTACTTCGCCTACTTCTCCGACCCGGCCAACGCCGTGCGCACGGCCCTGTCCTTCGTCGCCGAGGTCGGCCGCGAGATCGGCCAGTCCACCCGGGCCCGCGCCCGCAAGGTCCGGCCGAGGGTCTCGCGCGGCGGTCTCTACCCGTTCGTCCGCGCCTTCGCGACCGTCGTCGAGCGGGACGTCGTCGTGGCCGCGGTGATGGGCGACATGCTCGCCGGGCGCACCTCCGTCTACGCCGACCTCGTGGCGTACGACGAAGTGGCCCACCACTCGGGGCCGTGCAGCCGGGACGCCGAGAAGGTCCTCGAACGCCTCGACCGGGCACTGGCGTTGATCGAGAAGGTCGCCGAGCACGCGCCGCGGCCGTACCGGTTCGTCGTGCTGTCGGACCACGGCCAGAGCCCCGGCGAGACCTTCCGCGCCCGCTACGGCCTCGGCCTCGGCGACCTGGTGCGGGCCGGCTGCGGGCTGCCCGTGCCGCGCAGGGCGCAGCGCACCCACAGCGGGGCCGAGGCCCGTGCGGCGGTGCGCGCGGCGCTGCGCATCCCCGTCGAGGAGGGCGGCGAGCAGCACCGCCCCTCGCGCCGCCGTTCCGAGCCGATCGTGCTGGCCTCCGGCAACCTCGGCCTGGTCTCCTTCCCGGACGTGCCGCACCGGATGACCAAGGAGGAGATCGACGCCCGCCACCCCGCCCTGCTCACCACCCTCGCCAACCATCCCGGCGTCGGTTTCCTGCTCGTCCGCAGCGAGAAGCACGGCGGGCTCGTGCTCGGCGCGTACGGCGCGGAGATCCCTCTCGACCAACTGGATGACAAGCCCGGGCCGTTGGAGGTCTTCGGGCCGGGTGCCGCCGACGCCGTACGGCGCACGCACGCCTTCCCGAACGCCGCCGACATCATGGTCAACTCCGCCTACGACCCGGCCGACGGCGGCGAGGTCCTCGCCTTCGAGGAGCAGATCGGTTCGCACGGCGGGCTCGGCGGCGCGCAGGGCAAGCCGTTCCTGCTGTCGCCGCTCGTCTTCTCCGCGCCGGTCGACGACGGGGAGGACCTCGTCGGCGCCGAGCACGTGCACCGCGTGCTGCGGCGCTGGCTGCGCGAAGCGGACGGCCCCCAGGTGCCCTTGGAGACGGAGCCGGAGGAGCGGGCCGCCTGAAAATCGGCTGCGTTGGAGGGGCCGCGGGCCCACACTGTTCGAGTCGCAAAGTCGCAAACCTCTCGAACACACCCCAAGGAGCACCTGCGTTGCAGGCAGCCGTCACCGTCACGCCCGCCCGAATCCCCGAACTCCTTCTCGGCCTCGCCACCGTGCGGCCGGTCTTCCTCTGGGGCGCCCCCGGCATCGGAAAGTCCTCCCTCGTCAGGGACTTCGCCGAGTCGCTGGGGCTGGAGTGCGTGAGTCTGCTCGGCACCCAGCTCGCGCCGGAGGACCTGATCGGCGTGCCGCAGATCCGGGACGGGCGGTCGGTGTTCTGCCCGCCGGAGGCGATCGCCCGCGACGAGCCGTACTGCCTGTTCCTGGACGAGCTCAACGCGGCCACCCCGGATGTGCAGAAGGCGTTCTACTCGCTGATCCTGGACCGCCGTATCGGCAACTACGAGCTGCCGAAGGGCTCCATCGTGATCGGCGCCGGCAACCGCTCGACGGACAACGCCCTCGCCCGCCCCATCGCCTCCGCGCTGGTCAACCGTCTCACCCACGTCCACCTGGAGGCGTCCGCCAAGGACTGGCTGACCTGGGCCGCGAACAACGGGATCCACCCGTGGATCCTGGACCACCTCATCGACCGGCCCGACCACCTGTGGTCCAAGCCGCCGAAGACCGAGGAGCCGTTCTCCACGCCCCGCTCCTGGCACATGCTCTCCGACGCGCTGCACTCCTTCGGACGCGACCTCGACGAGGAGACGCTGAAGGTGCTCGCGCACGGCACGCTGACGCCGACGCACGCCACCGCGTTCTGCGGCTACGTCAAGATCGTGCGCAGCCAGTTCGGCATCGAGGCAATCATCAAGGGCGACGCCCGCTGGCCGCACCGCATGGAGGACCGCGACCTGCTCTACTACCTCGCCGAGTCCTTCCGCGGCCGGCTCATCAAGGAACTGCCCGCCAGCAAGGAGCACATGTCGGCGAGCGGCCGGCAGACCGCGTACCGCGCCAAGTCGCTGCTGGTGCAGCTCGCGGAGATCTCCGTCGAGGTCGCCCAGAGCGTCATCGCCTCCGACACCGACGGCAACCCCGCCCTGCCCGCCTGGTTCCTGGTCGAGGCGGCACGGGACATGCCGCGGCTGGTGGAGGCGCGGCGATGAGCCGAACTCCCGCCAACCGGACTCCCGTAAAGAAGAAGCGGGATGTCGCGGGGGAGGCGTTCGCCGAGGGAATGCGGCTGGTGCGGGCCAATCCCGCGCTCGCCGCCGTAGAGTTCAGCGTCTGCCGCGACGAGAAGTGCGACACGGCGCTCCGGGACGGACTCGTCCGCGTCTCCTCCAGCGGCACGCTGCACGCCCACCCGACCCGCGTCGCCGATCCCGCCGTGTGGGCCTGGTCGATCGCGCACGCCGTCCTCCACCTCGGCTTCGGCCATGTCCCGGCGGCGAAGGGGGAGCGCGAGCAGCCCGACCGGTACGACCTCGCGGCGCGCTGCGTGGTCGTCAACCGTTTCCTGCTGTCCTTCCCCGTGGGCCGAACCCCGGACGACCAGCCCCTGTCGTACCCGGACGGCGACGAGGAGCGACTCGCCGCGCACTGGCGACGCCATGGGCTCCCGGCCACGTATGAGCGCTGCGGTACCGCCGGCGCCGAGCCCGACCAGCTGCTCGTGGAATGGCGGGACTGGTACCACCAGCCTCCGGACCACCAACTGGCCTTCGCCACCGCGCTGACCCGCACCGTGTCCACCGCGATGGACATGGCGGGCGGCCGACGCGACTCCATGGACGGCGAACCGGTCAAGAAGCGGCCGTGGCAGTGGGCACTGGAGTGGTTCATCACCTCCTACCCGCTGCTCGGCGGCATCGCGGCCGGCATCAAGCTGGTCGCCGACGCCGAACTCGCCCGCGCCCACGGCATCTCCGTCGCCGCCGTCAACGCCGAGGCCGGCGAGATCTACATCAACCCGCTGCGGACCTTCGAGGACGAGGAATGGCGGTTCATCCTCGCCCACGAGATGCTGCACGCCGCCCTGCGCCACGGCGACCGCTGCGGTGCCCGCGACCCGTACCTGTTCAATGTCGCCTGCGACTACGTCATCAACGGCTGGCTGCGCGAGATGCAGGTCGGCGAGATGCCCCAAGGGCTGCTGTACGACGCGCAGTTCACCGGCCTGTCCGCCGAGGAGGTGTACGACCGGATCGTCGGCGACCTGCGCCGGATGCGCCGCCTGGCCACCCTGCGCGGCAAGGGCGTCGGCGATGTGCTCGGCGCCCCGCTCGGGCCGCCCGGCGACACCTGCGACCTCGACGAGTTCTACCGCCGGGGCCTCTCGCACGGCCTGGACCTGCACCAGCAGCAGGAGCGCGGCTTCCTGCCCGGCGGCCTGGTCCAGGAGATCCGCGCGCTCAGCCATCCGCCGCTGCCGTGGGACGCCCGACTGGCCCGCTGGTTCGACGAGTTCGTCCCCCGCCCCGAGCCGGTGCGGTCGTACGCCCGTCCCTCGCGCCGTCAGTCGTCGACGCCCGACATCCCGCGCGCGGGCCGCTGGTTCCCGCCCGAGGAGATCGCCCGCTGCACCTTCGGCGTGGTCCTGGACACCTCCGGCTCCATGGGGGCCGTCCTGCTCGGCAAGGCGCTGGGCGCCATCGCCTCCTACGCGGCGGCCCGGGACGTACCGGCGGCGCGGGTGGTGTTCTGCGACGCCGCCCCCTACGACGCCGGGTATGTGCCGGTGACCGAGATCGCCGGGCGGGTGCGGGTGCACGGCCGCGGCGGTACGGTCCTGCAGCCCGGGATCGATCTCCTCCAGCGCGCGGACGACTTCCCGCCGGGCGCGCCCGTCCTGGTCATCACGGACGGCTGGTGCGACGTGCTGAGGGTGCGGCGCGAGCACGCGTACCTGATCCCCCAGGGACGTCGCCTGCCGTTCACCCCGCGTGGGCCGGTCTTCCGAGTGCAGTGAGCCTGAGTGTGATCGGATGGGGGACACGGAACCCGTACCCGGGACCTCCCCGTAAGCATGCGAAGGGATTCATCGTGGCAACCACGCGCTCCGCACACACCGTGTGGGAAGGCAATCTGTTCAAGGGCAATGGCGTCGTCTCCTTCGACTCCTCCGGCAGCATCGCCCAGCAGCCGGTCACGTGGGCGTCGCGCGCCGAGGACGCGAACGGCAAGACCAGCCCGGAGGAGCTGATCGCCGCCGCCCACTCCAGCTGCTACTCCATGGCCTTCTCGAACATCCTCGACAAGGCCGGCACCCCGCCGACCAAGCTGGTCACCTCCGCCGATGTGACGTTCCAGCCGGGCGAGGGCATCACCGGAATCCACATCACCGTCGAGGCCACGATTCCGGGCATCTCCGAGGAGGACTTCCAGGCCAGGGCCGAGGACGCCAAGGTCAACTGCCCGGTCAGCCAGGCGCTGAAGGCGGTGCCGATCACGCTGTCGGCGAAGTTGTCGTAGCGGTTCGCCCATGGGGGTGCCGCGGCGGCTGTGTGGCGTCTGCGGCGGTGTGGGGGCTTGTCGCGCCCACGCGGCGGAGCCGCATATCGATACAGCCCCGCGCCCCTAGGGGGCGGCCCTGCGGGCCTGCCCCCTAGGGGCGCTCCCAGGCCCAGGCCCTGAGCGAGCGCTCAGCCCTCGTTTGGCACCGCTCCCCCCGGTCACCCGTCCCATTGACAAGAACCCGCTCAAGTTTTGTGCTGGAGTTCAAGGGGCGCCCTGGCGGAAGGGGACAGCGATGGCACGCGCGGTCGGGATCGATCTCGGGACCACGAACTCGGTGGTGGCCGTCCTGGAGGGCGGTGAGCCCACGGTCGTCGCCAACGCGGAGGGGGCCAGGACCACACCGTCGGTCGTGGCCTTCGCCAAGAACGGCGAAGTACTCGTGGGTGAGGTGGCCAAGCGGCAGGCGGTGACGAACGTCGAGCGCACCGCCCGCTCCGTGAAGCGGCACATGGGCGACGGGAACTGGCGCTTCCCGGACCAGGGCGACATCGACGGCACCCGCTACCGGGCGCAGGAGCTGTCGGCCCGGGTGCTGCAGAAGCTGAAGCGGGACGCCGAGTCCTATCTCGGCGAGGACGTCACCGACGCGGTGATCACCGTGCCCGCGTACTTCGACGACGCCCAGCGGCAGGCCACCAAGGAGGCCGGGGAGATCGCGGGCCTGAAGGTCCTGAGGATCATCAACGAGCCCACGGCCGCCGCCCTCGCCTACGGCCTCGACCGGGGCGAGGAACAGACGGTGCTGGTCTTCGACCTCGGCGGCGGCACCTTCGACGTCTCCCTGCTGGAGATCGGCGACGGAGTCATCGAGGTCAAGGCCACCAACGGTGACACACACCTGGGCGGCGACGACTGGGACCAGCGGGTCGTCGAGCACCTGGTGAAGAAGTTCAAGGGGCAGTACGGCATCGACCTCGGCAACGACAAGATGGCGCTGCAGCGGCTGCGTGAGGGGGCCGAGAAGGCCAAGATCGAGCTGTCCAGCTCCTCCGAGACGACGATCAACCTGCCCTACATCACCGCCTCCGCCGAGGGCCCCCTGCACCTCGACGAGAAGATGACCCGTGCCCAGTTCCAGGAGCTCACCGCCGACCTCCTCGACCGCTGCAAGACCCCCTTCCACCAAGCCGTCAAGGACGCCGGGATCAAGCTCTCCGCGGTCGACCACGTCATCCTCGTCGGCGGCTCCACCCGCATGCCCGCCGTCACCGACCTGGTGAAGGAACTCACCGGCAAGGACCCGCACAAGGGCGTCAACCCCGACGAGGTCGTGGCCGTCGGCGCCGCCCTCCAGGCGGGCGTCATCCGCGGCGACGTCAAGGACGTCCTGCTGCTCGACGTCACCCCGCTGTCCCTCGGCATCGAGACCAAGGGCGGCATCATGACGAAGCTCATCGAACGCAACACGACGATCCCCACCCGGCGTTCGGAGATCTTCACCACCGCCACCGACAACCAGCCCTCCGTCGGCATCCAGGTCTACCAGGGCGAACGCGAGATCGCGGCGTACAACAAGAAGCTCGGCGTCTTCGACCTCACCGGTCTGCCGCCCGCGCCGCGCGGCGTCCCGCAGATCGAGGTCGCGTTCGACATCGACGCCAACGGGATCATGCACGTCTCCGCCAAGGACCTGGCCACCGGCCGTGAGCAGAAGATGACGGTCACGGGCGGCTCGGCGCTCCCGAAGGACGACATCGACCGCATGATGCGGGAGGCCGAACAGTACGCCGAGGAGGACCGCAAGCGACGCGAGGCGGCGGAGACGCGCAACCAGGCCGAACAACTCGTCTACCAGACCGAGAAGTTCCTCCGCGACAACGAGGACAAGGTCCCGGCGGACACCAGGTCGGAGGTCGAGTCGGCGGTCACGGAACTGAAGCGGCAACTGGAGCAGAACGCCGAGACGAGCGCCCTGCGCACGGGCGTCGAGAAGCTCGCCACGGTCAGCCAGAAGATGGGCCAGGCGATGTACGCGTCGGCCTCCGGCGGTTCAGCCGATGAGCCGAAGGCGAGCGCCCCCGACGAAGAGGGCGTGGTGGACGCGGAGATCGTCGACGACGAGAAGGAGCAGAAGGGCGGAGCGGCCTAGCGACGGCTCGTCTCCCAGCCTTGTTTGTCCGGGCGCGGTCCCAGCTGCCGCGGGTCACGCGCCCGGTACACCACATACGGCCGGAACAGATACTGCACCGGCGCGCTGAACATGTGAGCCAGCCGCGTGTACGGCACCAGCGCGATCAACGTCATGCCGATCACCGCGTGGACCTCGTACAGCACCGGCACGCCCGCCATGCGGTCGACATCCGGCTGGAGGGTGAACAGACTGCGGGCCCAAGGGGCGATGGACTGGCGGTAGTCGTACCCGTCGCCGGAAGCGTGGGCCAGTTTGGCGACCATGCCCAGCACCATCGCCGCGAGCAGGACGACGTACATGAGCTTGTCGTTGGCGGTCGTCGCACGGAGGACGGGGGCGTTGGTGCGGCGGCGGTATACGAGCAACAGGATCCCGGCGACCGTGAGCACGCCGGCCGCCGTGCCGCCGTAGAGGGAGAACAGGTGGTAGCCGTGCGCGCTGACGCCCAGCGTGTCTGTCCAGGACTCCGGGATGAACAGCCCCACCACATGGCCGACCAGCACGAACAGGATGCCGTAGTGGAAGGCGGGCGAGGCGATGATCAGGAGCTTAGACTCGTACACCTGGGACGAGCGTGCGGGTCGGCCGAACCGGTCGTAGCGGTGACGCCAGACCAGGCCGGCGACGAGCAGGGCGAACGTGACGTAGGGCAGGACGCCCCACAGGAGTGTGGTCATGGCCGCGCCCCCGTCTGTGCGGTCGGAAGGGTGGCGCACACGGCGTCCAGGACGGACGCGTACGGTGTGCCGAAGTCGGCGAGCCCGGAGCGGAGCTCTTCCAGGGCGTCCCGGTGTTCCAGCAGGAGGTCGGTGTTGCCGGTGCGGGCCGTGAACTCCAGTACCGCGGGCAGGAAGTCGGGCGGCTCCTCGTCGGTGCACTCCAGTCCGTGCGCGCGGTAGACGTCCTTGAAGCGGACCAGCGACATGCCGCGCCGCCGGGTGTCCCCGTCGCGCCACCAGCTCAGGTACAGGCTGTGGCGGTTGTCGAAGTCGAAGACCTGGACGTAGTGGGCGGCCAGCTCCTGCGGGGGCGTGACCCTCGCGTGGTCGGTGAACTCGCGTAGTTGCGGGGCGGCTTCGCGCAGGAGCGGCAGGCGGGCGCGGAATTCGTCGTCGGGGTAGGTCAGGCAGAGCGCGGCCGCCTGGTAGAGCACCTCGAAGGACGGCATCAGGCCTCCTCGGCGTCGGCTGTAGAAGTGGTGTGCGCCGCGTCGTCCGCGGTCTGTCGTCCGCGCAGGAGGTGGAAGTTCTCCACCGGCATCAGCGGCAGCAGCCTGCGGCCCGAGTCCCGGCCGAAGGGGCCGTCCCCGCCCATCCCGGGCCCGCCGTCGTAGTCCAGACTGCAGCCCTCCGGGAGCGCCGACTCCTCCAGGCGGCGGGCGTCCCCGACGGCTGCCGTCGGAATCACGTACCGCTCCTCGTCCTTGGCGATCGCCAGCAGCCGGTACATCTGCTCGATCTCGTAGACGCCCATGCCCACGGCGGCCGGCACCGAAGGATCCGGCTCCTCGCCGAGGTTGACCGCCCGCATGTGGGAGCGCATCGCGGCCAGCTTCTCCAGCGAGGACCGGACCGGGCCGACGTCACCGGCCGTGAACAACTCCGCCAGGTACTCCAGCGGAATGCGCAGACTGTCGATCGCGCCGAACAGGTTGCCCGCGTCCTCACCGTCGTGTCCGGTCTCCGACAGCGCGTCCACCACCGGGGAGAGCGGCGGGATGTACCAGACCATCGGCATCGTCCGGTACTCCGGATGCAGCGGAAGCGCCACCCGATACTTGCTGATCAGCGCGTACACGGGTGAGTGACGGGCGGCCTCCAGCCAGTCGTACGGGATCCCCGCCTCCTCGCACGCCCGCCGCACCTCACTGTCCTCGGGATCGAGGAACACGCCCAACTGCGCCTCGTACAGGTCGTGTTCGTCGCGCACCGAGGCGGCGGCCGTCACCTTGTCGGCGTCGTAGAGCACCACCCCGAGGTAGCGCAGCCGGCCCACGCATGTCTCCGAGCAGACCGTCGGCATGCCGGCCTCGATGCGCGGAGAGCACAGCGTGCACTTCTCGGCCTTGCCGGTGCGGTGGTTGAAGTACACCTTCTTGTACGGGCATCCCGTCACACACATCCGCCAGCCCCGGCACCGGTCCTGGTCGACGAGGACGATGCCGTCCTCCGCCCGCTTGTACATCGCGCCGGACGGGCACGAGGCCACGCAGGACGGGTTGAGGCAGTGCTCGCAGATGCGCGGCAGAGAGAACATGAAGGTCTGCTCGAACTCGAACCGCACCTTGTCCGAGGCCTGTCGGCGCGCCCGCTCGACCATGGGGTCCGGGCCGCCGTACGCCGGAGCGTCCGCGGGGTTCTCGTCGTCGTACGTCCAGGGCTCGTAGTAGTCCTTGATCTCCGGGAGTTCGGGGTGGGAGAAGATCCCGGCAAGCCTGCGCAGCCGCCCGCCCGACTTCGGTTTCAGCGCGCCGCGCCGGTTCAGCTCCCAGCCGCCGCGCCAGCGCTCCTGGTCCTCGTAGCCGCGCGGGTAGCCCTGGCCGGGGCGGGTCTCGACGTTGTTGAACCAGACGTGCTCCATGCCCTGCCGATCGGTCCACGCCTGTTTGCAGGTGACCGAGCAGGTGTGGCAGCCGATGCACTTGTCGAGGTTCATCACCATCGCTATCTGGGCCATCGGACGCATCAGTACTCGACCTCCTGGCTGCGGCGGCGGATCACCGTCACCTCGTCGCGCTGGTTGCCCGTCGGACCCAGGTAGTTGAACGCCCAGGACAACTGGGCGTAGCCGCCGACGAGATGGGACGGCTTGAGGATCAGCCGGTTGAGCGCATCGTGGATACCGCCGCGCTTGCCGGTGGACTCCGTCCTCGGGACGGCGGCGTTGCGTTCCTGTGCGTGATGCATGGAGACGGTGCCGGGCGGCATACGGTGCGAGACGACGGCCCGGGCGGCGACCACGCCGTTGCGGTTGACGGCCTCGACCCAGTCGTTGTCCACGACGCCGATCGCCTCCGCGTCCTGTGGGGACATCCAGATGCTCTGGCCGCCGCGGGAGAGAGCCGGCAGGAAGAGGTCGTCCTGGTACTCGGAGTGGATGGACCACTTGTCGTGCGGGGTGAGGTGACGCACCGCCACCTCCGGTTGCCCGTCCGGGCCGAGTCGCGGCTCGCCGAACAGCTTGTTCATGTCCAGCGGTGGCCGGTAGACCGGGAGCGCCTCGCCCAGCTCGTGGATCCAGTCGTGGTCCAGGAAGAAGTGCTGGCGGCCGGTGAGGGTGTGCCAGGGCTTGAGATGCTCGGTGTTGAGCGTGAAGGCGGTGTAGCGGCGCCCGCCCGACTCGCTGCCCGACCACTCCGGTGAGGGGATCACCGGCACGGGCGCGGCCTGGGCGTCCGCGTATGTGATCTGCTTGCCCTCGTCGTCGGCCGCCAGATGCGCCATCTCCTGCCCGGTACGGGCCTGAAGGGCGCGGAAACCCTGGGTGGCGAGGCGGCTGTTGGTGGTGCCGGAGAGGGCGAGGACGGTGTTCGCCGCCTTCACCGCCGTATCGAGCAAGGGGCGGCCGTCGGGTGTCATGCCGTTCAGCCGCCGGAGGTCCTCGACCTCCTCGTCCGGCTGCAGCGTGATGCCCCTGGTCGGCAGGCCGAGCTGCTCCACCAGCGGACCGAGCGAGGCGAACCGGGCGCCGATCGCCGTGTAGTCGCGCTCGACGACGGTCAGGTGCGGCATGGTCCTGCCGGGTACGGGCTCGCACTCGCCGCGCTTCCAGTCCCGGACGACCCCGCCCGGCTGGGCGATCTCGCCCGGGGTGTCGTGCTGGAGCGCAGTCGCTACCAGGTCCTTGCGCACCCCCAGATGGCCGACGGCCAGCTCACTGAGCCGCTCGGCCAGCGCCTTGAACGTGTCGAAGTCGGTGCGGGCCTGCCACGGCGGATCCACGGCCGGGGTGAAGGAGCGGACGTAGGGATGCATGTCCGTGCCGGCCAGGTCGTGCTTCTCGTACCAGGTCGCGGCGGGCAGGACGACGTCCGACAGCAGCGTGGACGGCGTCTGTCGGAAGTCCAGCGACAGCAGCAGATCGAGCTTGCCCTCGGGCGCCTCGTCGCGCCAGGTCACCTCCCGCGTCCGTATGTCCTCGGCGGCCTCCTCCGCCTGGAGGGACGAGTGCGTGCCCAGCAGGTCTCGGGTGAAGTACTCGGCGCCCTTGGCCGACGAGCCCAGCAGGTCGGCCCGCCACAGCGTCAGCACCCGCGGCCAGTTCTCCGGCGCGTCCGGGTCCTCGCAGGCGAACTTCAAGGTGCCCGCCCGCAGTTCCGCCACCACCCGCGCCACCGGATCGCCGAACACCTCGCCCAGCTCCAGCGGATTGCGGTCGAAGGTCGGATACGACGGCATCCATCCCGCACGCGCCGACAGCGCCAGACAATCCGCGCCCGTCATCCCCCGCAACCGGCCCTGACCGAGCGGCGAGGCCAGCATGTCGGCCGTGAACCCGTCGTAGCGCCATTGGCCGGTGTTGAGGTACCAGTACGCCGTGCCGATCATCTGGCGCGGCGGCCGCGACCAGTCCGACGCGGCCGCGAGCGTCGCCCAGCCGGTCACCGGACGGCCCTTCTCCTGGCCCGGGTAGTGCGCCCAGCCGCCGCCGTTGCGGCCCTGGCAGCCGGTGAGCTGGAGCAGGGCGAGGAACGCGCGGAGAATCGTCTCGGAGTGGAACCAGTGGTTGGTGCCGGTGCCCGTCAGGATCATGCAGCGGCCCTTCGACCGCTCGGCCGTCCGCGCGAACTCCCTCGCGATGCGTATGCACTTGGCCGCCGGGACGGAGGTGTGCGCCTCCTGCCAGGCGGGCGTGCCGGGCGCGTCGGCGTCGTCGTACGACACCGGCCAGCGGCCCGGCAGCCCCTGCCGCCCCACCCCGTACTGGGCGAGCAGCAGGTCGAAGACCGTGGTCACCAGGGGCCCGTGGGCGCCGCCGAGCTTCGTCGCCGGAACACCACGCCGGACGACATCCCCGCGTCCCTGCCCGTGCGGCCCGCCCTCGGTGTCGAAGCGGGGCAGCAGCACCTCCACACCAGCGGCGACCTCACTGCCGTACAGGGTCAACTGCGGCTGTGTCCCGTCGAGTTCGAGATTCCATCTGCCCTCGCCCGACTCGGACCAGCGGAAGCCGAGAGAGCCGTGCGGGGCGACCGCGCGGCCCGTCACCTCGTCGAGTACGACCGTCTTCCACTCGGCGCTTCCGCCCCCCTGGCCCAGTTCCGAAGCGCGCAGGAACTTCGCGGGGACGTAGGCGCCGTCCCGCTCCTCCAGCGTGACCAGGAAGGGCAGGTCGGTGAACTGCCGTACGTAGTCCGCGAAGAACGGTGTCTCACGGTCGACGAAGAACTCCTTGAGCACGACGTGGCCCATGGCGAGGGCCAGTGCGCCGTCCGTGCCGGGGTGCGGGTGGAGCCACTCGTCGGCGAACTTGGCGTTGCCGGCGTGGTCGGGGGCGACCACCACGACCTTCTGGCCCCGGTAGCGGGCCTCCGCCATCCAGTGCGCGTCGGGTGGGCGGGGCACCGGGACGTTCGAGCCCCACATCATCAGATACGCCGCGTCCCACCAGTCGCCCGACTCCGGTACGTCGCTCTGGTCGCCGAAGACCTGCGGGGAAGCCACGGGCAGGTCGGCGTACCAGTCGTGGAACGACGGCATCGGCGCGCCGATCAGGGAGTGGAAGCGGGCGCCCGCCGCGTGCGACACCATCGACATCGCGGGGGCGGGGGAGAAGCAGGCGATGCGGTCGGGGCCGTATGTCTTGATGGTGTGGACGTGCGCGGCGGCGACCAGCTCGACCGCTTCGTCCCAACTCGCCCGTACCAGGCCGCCCTTGCCGCGGACCTGCTGGTAGTGGCGGCGACGGTCGGGGTCGTTCTGGACGTCCGCCCAGGCCAGGACGGGGTCGCGCAGACGCTCCTTCGCCTCCCGGTACATCTCCAGGAGCACCCCGCGGATGTACGGGTAGCGGACCCGGGTGGGGGAGTAGGTGTACCAGGAGAAGGCGTCGCCGCGGGGCTCGTACCCGGGGCGGTCGGGGCCGGCGCTCGACCGGACCCGGTAGAAGGCGTCCGCCTCGCGCCCGCCGGTCAGCTCGACGCTGTGCAGATCGGGCGCGGGCATGCCCGGCCGGAAGAACCTGCCCGCCTTCAGCAGCGCCGCGCCCGGCTCGGCCGGCGGTTCGGCGGGCGAGGTGGGCGGTATCTGCGTGTCGGTCACCGGCGCTCCCTTGCTTGCCCTGGTCCCGAACCTAGGGCGAGGCGCGGGAGCGCACCCCTTCACGGCAGCCGTACGGGTCAGTTCTTGCGGGCGACCCCCGCGTACACCGGCACGATGCCCTCCGCCTGCGCCGCCACGTCCGCCGGCTCCGGACGCCAGCCGTACACGGGGATGACGCCGGGGCCGAGCAACTCCAGGCCCTCGAAGAAGCGGGAGAACTCGGCCAGCGACCGGGGGAAGAACGGCGTGCCGCTGCGCCGGAACTGGTTCGCCGCGTTCTCGATGGCCTCCGGACTGAGGTCGGGGGTGACCTGGGACAGGATCAGATAGCTGCCCGGGGCGAGCGCGGCGACGTACTTCTGGAGCAGGCCGTATACGTCGTCGCCGTCCGGATCGTCGCCCAGGTAGTGGGTCAGCGCGACCAGCGACAGCGCGACCGGCTCGGCGAAGTCCAGCAACTCGCCCGCTCGGCCCAGCAGGGCGTCGATGTCTCGGACGTCGGCGTGCACGTAGTCGGTGCTGCCCTCGGCGGTGCCGTGCAGCAGCGCCTGTGCGTGCCGCAGCACGATCGGGTCGTTGTCGGCGTACACGACCTTGGACTCCGGGGCGACGTCCTGTGCCACCTGGTGCAGATTGGGCTCGGTGGGGATGCCGGTGCCGATGTCCAGGAACTGGCGTATCCCGGCCTCGGCGGCGGTGCGCACGGCCCGGTGCATGAACCGGCGGTTGGCGCGCGCCCCGCGCAGGACCGTGCCGTCCACGGCGAGGATCTTCCGGGCCAGCTCCTCGTCCACCGGGTAGTTGTCCTTGCCGCCCAGCCACCAGTCGTAGACGCGGGCCGGATGCGGTCGGCTGGTGTCGACGCGGGTGGGCTCGGCCTTGGATCCGGTCATGCGGTGTGTTCTCCTCTGGTCTCGGAACGGAGCTGGGGGAGTCACTCGGAAGTCGCCGCACGGGGTGCGAAGGTTGCCGTGCAGGACCGGGAAGATCGGGGCGTGCGCCGCTCAGAAGTCCTCGCGTCAGGAGTCCTCGCGTCAGAAGTCCTCGCCGTCAGAAGCCCTCGCGATGCTCCCGCAGGATCTTCTTCGTGCGCTCGGCCGACGCGGCGGCCGTCGACATGTGGTCCAGGACCTCCAGATGCGCGGCGACCTCCTTGCGGGAGTCGAGATACAGGGCGCCGGTCAGATACTCGGTGTAGACCATGTCGGGCAGCTCGGGCTCGGCGAAGCGGAACAGGGTGAAGGGTGCGTACGTCCCCGGGTGCGGGCCGGAGGCGAACTCGGCGATCTGCAGAGTGACCCGGTCGCGCTCGGCGAACTCCAGAAGCTTGTCCAGCTGGTCGCGCATCACCTCGCCGCGCGCGCTCACCGGGCGACGCAGCACCGTCTCGTCCATGATCACCCACAGGTGGGGCGGGTCCGGGCGCTCCAGCAGCCGCTGCCTCGCCATGCGCAGCGCCACATGCCGCTCGATGGTCTCCGGCCCCGTCTGCCCGATCGTCCCCGCCTCCATCACGGCACGCGCGTACTCCTCCGTCTGCAGCAGACCGGGCACGAAGTGCGGCTCGTAGGAGCGGATGATGCGGGCGGCGCCCTCCAGGCTGACGTACAGGCTGAACCAGTCCGGCAGTACGTCGTGGAACCGCTGCCACCAGCCCGGCAGGTTGGCCTCCTCGGCCAGGGCGACGAACGCGGCCGCGTCCTCCTCGGGCACGCCGTACGTCTCCAGGAGCACCTGCACATACGGGATCTTCAGTGCGACCTCGGCGGTCTCCATCCGGCGGACGGTCGCCGAGGCCACCCGCAGGACCCGTGCGGCCTCGTCACGGCTCAGGCCGGCCGCCTCGCGCAGTTCCTGCAGGCGCTTGCCGAGCACCACCTGGCCCACGGTGGGGGCCGGTCGCCGCTCACTCACGCCACGTCTCCCCTGTGCGCCGGAAGTACGGAGGCAGTGTGCCATGTTCCGGGTGCCCATGGGGTGGCCCCTGTTGTATGCGGTCTGCGGGTTCGTGGGGGCTGATCGCGCCCGCGCGGCGGAGCCGCACACCGCTACAGCCCCGCGCCCCTGACGGCGTTGCCCGCAGCCCTGCTTTACCTCACAGGTAATCGACCGCACCGGCCGTCCGCGGGATCGTTGGGTCACCGCAACTCGACCCCGATGGAGGGTGACTCGTCATGTCCGCCACCTCGCTCGCCGCGCTCGCTCGGACCTCCGACCCGCAGACCGTGCTGCGCCGATTCCTGGCCCTTGACGCGGTGGTGACCGGGGCGAACGGGCTTGCCTATCTCGCCGCGTCCGGGCCGCTGGGGCGGCTGCTCGGGGTCGACAGCGCGCTGCTGCTCGCGCTCGGTGCCTTCCTCACCGTCTACGCCACCGCCGTCGGCCTGCTCGCCTCCCGCGCCCGCCCCGGCGCCTTCCCGGTGCGGGCCGTGATCGAGGCCAACCTCGCCTGGGCGGTGCTGAGCCTCGTGGCCCTCGTGGTGTGGCTGGCGCCGACCACGGCGGGTGCGGTGTGGACCGTGCTCCAGGCGCTCACCGTGGCCGGGTTCGCCGGGTTGCAGTACGCGGCGCTGAGGAGCAGTCAGGACATCAGCGACTGAAGGTACTTGACCGTCGCCGGATCGGCCGGGAGGAGGGTTTCGATGGCCAGCTCGGCGACGGTCACGTCCATGGGTGTGTTGAAGGTGGAGATGGAGGAGACGAAGGACAGGACCCGGCCCTCGTGCTCGACCTGCAACGGCAGCGCGAAGTACGGGACGGGCCCGGCGGGTTCGGCGTCCGGTGCCTCCTCCGGCACCGGGTACGCGGCCACCTCCTCGTACAGCTTCCGCAGCGGCTCGGAGCGGTGCAGCGCGATCTGCCGGTCCATCTGGGCGAGCAGATGCCCGCGCCACTCACGCAGGTTGCGGATGCGCGGCGCGAGACCCTCCGGGTGCAGGGTCAGGCGCATCGCGTTCAGCGGGGGCGCGAGAAGGTGCTCGGGGATGCCGTCGAGCAGCATCAGGATGCCCCGGTTGGCGGCGTGGACGTTGTACATCGCGTCGACCACGAGGGCCGGGTAGGGCTCGTAGCCCTGGATCAGCTGCTCCATGCCCGCGCGGACGGCGTCCAGCGCGGGATCGTCGAGTGGGGTCTCCGGGTAGCGCGGGGCGTACCCGGCCGCCAGCAGCAGCGCGTTGCGCTCACGCACCGGCACCTCCAGGTGCTCGGCCAGCCGCAGCACCATCTCCTCGCTCGGCCGCGAACGGCCCGTCTCGATGAAGCTGATGTGCCGCGCCGAGGAGTCGGCCCGCAGCGCCAACTCCAGCTGGCTGACCCGCCGTTGCACCCGCCAGCCCCGTAGCAGAGGGCCTACGCCCTGGTCGGTGGGGGCGGTGGCGTGCGCGGCGTCTGCGGACGGGCCAATGGTCATGGGTACGACCGTAGTCGAGGACCGCGTGGAGTGACCGAGCCGTGGATGTCGTCCCCGGCGGGCGAGGCCGTGCACCTCGTCAGGGACGAGCCCCTGGAGGGCGCGATCCTGCGCGCAGGGCGCCCGGTGTACGGCGACCACGCCCCCCTCGCCCGAGTGGGTGCGGGCCGCCGGGGCCAGGCTGTGGCAGGCTGAAGACGGACCCCCCACCGCAGGAAGGAGCGAGGCCATGCCCCTCGAACCGCTGTCGCAGAAGGAGATCGAGGACCGGCTCGCGGAGCTGCCGGGCTGGTCACTGGACGGCGACCGCCTCGCCCGCTCCTACCGGCTCCCCTCGCACTTCGCGGCCACGGCGATGGTCGTGCACATCGCCCAGGTCCAGGAGGAGCTCGACCACCACTCCGACCTCACCCTCGGCTACAACACGGTGTCCCTCACCGTGAACACCCACACCGTGAGCGCGGTGACCGAGCGGGACTTCGCCCTCGCCCGGAAAATCGAGGATCTCGCTCCCGGCCACGGGGCACACTGACGGGCGTGCTGGACTACGACAAGGAAGCGGAGCGGTACGACGCCTCGCGCGGCGGCGAGCCCCGGGCGGCGGCCGCGGCCGAGGCGGTGCTGGGGCTCCTGCCGGACGGGACCCGGCGCCTGCTCGACGTCGCCTGCGGCACCGGCATCGTGACGCGTCGGCTCGCCGCCGCGCGGGACGGTCTGTGCGTCACCGGTGTCGACCTCGCACCCCGCATGGCCCGGCAGGCCGCCGCCCGCCTGCCCGGCGCCGTCCTGCTCGCCGACAGTCGCCGGCTGCCGCTGCGGGACGCCCGGTTCGACGCTGTCAGCAGCGTGTGGCTGCTGCACCTGGCAGCGACCGACGAGGACGTGCGGACCATCGTCGGTGAGTGTGCCCGGGTGCTGCGGCCCGGCGGGGTGTACGTCACCACGGTCGACAAGGCCGCCGCGCACAACGTGGGCAGTGACATCGATGCCGTGCTGGCCTCCCGCCCGCGCCGCCCGGCCCGGGACGAGGCGGCGCTCGTCGAGTCGTACGCCTTCGACCACGGCCTGGTCCCGGCCGGGCAGGCCCGCTTCACCGGCCGTGGCCAGGGGCGCAGCCCCCGCCGTACGATCGCCGACCTGCGCCGGGGCTGGTTCGTCGCCCTGCCGCCGGGCGGCGCGCTCGCCGACGAGTTCGCCGCCCGGCTGGCGGAACTGCCGGACCAGGACCGCCCCCGGCCGGACCCGGTGTTCAGCCTCCGGGCGTTCCGGAAGCCCGAGTGAACTCCATGACCCAGTTGGTCACCCAGGTCTCCCCGCCGTCGACGGAGAACGCCTGCTCCCAGCGGGCCGAGCCGGCGGATACGCCCGACCAGACGAATCGCACCCGCACGTCCTTCCCGTCGTGAGTGTCGTCTCCGTGGAACTCCCCGCGGTCGCCCTCGAAGCGCCCGATGACCGGCGGGAACAGCTTGCCGCTGCCGCTGGAGGACCAGTTCAGCGACCATTGCTCGGTCTCCCGGTCGAACAGCCGCAACGTCAGCCCCTTCGAGCCCAGGTACGGCATGTCGATCTCGTCGACATTGGCGGCCCCGTCGAACAACGGCCGGCAGTGGCTGGTGGCCGGGAACTCCTCCCAGCCGCTTTCGGGGTCGAGGAAGTCGGTGCGGCGGCGGTTGAGGACCTCCCACTCGCCGTGGAAGAAGTCGAAGTCGTGCGGGCTGCTCATGCGCGGTCTCCAGTGGTTCCTGGGGGGAGGGAGTCGGCCAAGTAGGCCTTGAGGTCGGGGACTTCGGGCGCGAGCAGGTGCCGTACCCAGGCGTCCCGTTCGTGCAGGATCGGCGGGAGTTCCCAGACGCAGCCGATCCACGGCAGGTCGGGCGTGACGAAGTGGGTCGGGTCGTGGTCGGGACAGCCCAGCACCGGCTGGCCCGCCGCGGCGCCCCTGAAGTGCAGGACGTTGTCCCAGACCCAGCTGTAGGCGTTCAGGTAGGCGCCGTCGTCCCCACCTCGGTGCAGGACCACGAACGTCGCCGGCGGCGTGCCGTCCGGCTCCGGCAGCAGTGCCGGCAGGATCTCGTACGCCGCCTTCTCCACCTCGGGTGCGATGCCCGCGGGGTCGGCGGTGACGTGGTAGCGCTTGACGTGCCGCCCGGCCACCTCGATCGGCGGGGGCACGGTCAACAGCTTCTCGGCGAAGGCCGGTTTCTCCGTGAAGGCCATGACGGCACGCTAGGAGCCCTTCACTGACATCCTGTATCAGTGAAGTCCAGCCGACTCGTCTCCGTCCTCCTGCTGCTCCAGACCCGCGGCCGGATGACCGCCGCCCAACTCGCCGAGGAACTGGAGGTGTCGGTGCGCACGGTCTACCGGGACGTCGAGGCGCTGAGCGCCGCCGGCGTCCCGCTGTACGGCGATGCGGGCCACGCAGGCGGCTACCGCCTCCTCGACGGCTACCGCACCCGCCTCACCGGACTCACCGCCGACGAGGCCGAGGCCCTCTTCCTCGCCGGTGCCCCCGGCCCTGCCGCCCAGCTGGGCCTCGGCTCCGTCCTGGCCGCCGCCCAGCTCAAGGTCCGCGCCGCCCTGCCGCAGGAACTGCGCCCCCACGCCGACCGGATCAGCGGCCGCTTCCACCTCGACGCACCCGGCTGGTACGCCGACGCCGACGAGACGCCGTACCTCCCCGCGGTGGCCGACGCCGTCTGGAACAGCCGCGTCCTGCATGTCCTGTACCGCCGCTGGCGTGAACCCACCGATGTGGAGCGCCGCCTGGAGCCGTACGGACTCGTCCTCAAGGCGGGGCGCTGGTACGTCGTCGCGGGCCCCGGACCTCGCACGTACCGCGTCGACCAGATCCTCCGACTCGACGTCACGGGCGAGGAGTTCACCCGCCCCGAAGACTTCGGCCTGGCCGCCTACTGGGCGGCGTACCAGCGCGACTTCCTCGACCGGCTCCGCCCCGGCGAGGCGGTGGTCCGGCTGGCGCCCGGCGTGATCCTCGACCGCGCGGCACACCCCCGTACGGAGGCGGACGGCTGGACCCGGGTCACCGTCCCCATCGAGTCCGTCGACCACGCCCACGCCGAGTTCCTGCGTCTGGGCGCCGGCGTCGAGGTGCTCGAACCGCCGGAACTGCGCGCGAAGATCGCCCGGACGGTGGCCGAACTGGCCGAGAGATACGGCAACGTGAGGGCGCGCGGCGGCGACTGAGGGGACGGAACCCGTCCGTCCTCCCGAGGAGGTACGTCACGTGCAGCACCCGCGCAAGCACCGTAGACGCCGCACCGCCCTCTCCGTGACCCTGGCCACCGCTGCCCTGGTCGCGGCCGGACTCACCACGCTGAACGGCGCCGATATTGCCGAGGCCGCCACCGCCCGCCAGGTCGAGGCCCTCGACCGGGGTGTGGTCAGCGTCCACACGGCCGGCGGCAACCTGGTCAGCTGGCGCTGGCTGGGCACCGACCCGAACGACGTCTCCTTCAACGTCTACCGGGCCGGTACGAAGGTCAACTCGACCCCGATCACCGGCTCCACGAACTACTTCCACTCGGGCGCTCCCGAACAGGCCGACTACACGGTCCGCGCGATCGTGGGCGGCGTGGAGCAGGCCGACTCCGTGCACGCCATCCAGTTCCGGCCGGGGTACAAGGACGTCCCGATCAGCCCGCCCGCCGGCGGTACGACCCCCGACGGAGTGGCGTACACCTACGAGGCCAACGACGCCTCCGTCGGCGACCTCGACGGCGACGGCGCCCTCGACATCGTCCTGAAGTGGCAGCCCACCAACGCCAAGGACAACTCGCAGTCCGGCTACACCGGCAACACCTTCGTCGACGGCATCAAGCTCGACGGCACCCGGCTGTGGCGCATCGACCTGGGCCGCAACATCCGCTCCGGCGCGCACTACACGCAGTTCCAGGTGTACGACTACGACGGCGACCGCAAGGCCGAGGTCGCCATGAAGACGGCCGACGGTACGCGGGACGGCACCGGCGCGGTGATCGGCAGTTCGTCCGCCGACCACCGCAATGCGAGCGGCTACATCCTCTCCGGGCCCGAGTACCTGACCATGTTCAACGGGCAGACCGGCAAGGCGATGGGGACGGTCGACTACGTGCCGGCCCGGGGCACGGTGTCCTCGTGGGGCGACTCGTACGGCAACCGGGTCGACCGGTTCCTCGCCGGAACCGCCTACCTGGACGGCGCCCGTCCCTCCCTCATCATGGCCCGCGGCTACTACACCCGCACGGTCATCGCCGCCTGGGACTGGCGCAACGGCACCTTCACCCGCCGCTGGACCTTCGACACCAACTCCTCCACCAACAGCGGCCAGGGCTACGACGGTCAGGGCAACCACAGCCTGTCCGTCGCGGACGTCGACGCCGACGGCAAGGACGAGATCGTGTACGGCGCCATGACCGTGGACGACAACGGCTGGGGGCTGTGGACCACGAAACTGGGCCACGGCGACGCGGGCCACGTCGGGGACCTCAACCCGTCCCGCGCGGGCCTGGAGTACTTCAAGGTCTCGGAGGACTCCAGCAAGCCCGGCTCCTGGATGGCCGACGCGCGCACCGGCTCGCTCCTGTGGCAGACGGCCTCGGGCGCCGACAACGGCCGCGGCGTCGCCGGTGACATCTACGCCGGCAGCGCGGGCGCCGAGGCCTGGTCCGCCTCGGACACCACGCTGCGCTCGGCGACCGGCGGCTCCCTCGGCCGGGAGCCGTCCAGCATCAACTTCCTGTCCTGGTGGGACGGCGACCCCGTCCGCGAACTCCTCGACGGCACCCGCATCGACAAGTACGGCACGTCGTCCGACACCCGCCTGCTGACCGGCTCCGGTGTCTCCTCCAACAACGGCACGAAGGCCACGCCCGTCCTCTCCGGCGACATCCTCGGCGACTGGCGCGAGGAGGTCATCTGGCGCACCAGCGGCAACACGGCGCTCAGGATCTATTCGACGCCGTACGAAACGAGCACGAAGATCACGACCCTGCTCCACGACCCGATGTACCGCACGGCCCTGGCATGGCAGAACACTGCCTACAACCAGCCCCCGCACCCGAGCTTCTTCATCGGCAACGGCATGCCGACGGCGCCCCGGCCGACGGTGTACACGCCCTGAGCGGACCAACTCACCCGACCTGGCAGCCCGGACGTAGTGACGGGCTGCCAGGTTGCTTCGCGCGCCCGATTTTTTTCGATGCTCCGTGCAACCATGCGGGTCCTTCACAGGTCATTCACACGCGTACCACCGAAACCTGGGGAGAACATGGTCCACCACACCCGCATACGTCTCGCCGCCACCGCGGCCGTCGCCGTCGCCGCGCTCGGCCTGACCGCCTGCGGTTCCGGCTCCGGCGACGAGGTCGTCGACAAGCCGAAGGCGAAGGCCTCCGCCAAGGCCGACAGCGGCAACGCCAAGGAGCCCGCCGCCGAGAAGAGCAGCGCCGCGCCCGACGTCGCCAAGGTCGGCGACACGCTCGCCCTCAAGGGCATGGAGGACGGCAGCGGACTCGACGTCACCGTCGTCAAGGTCGTGGACAACGCCAAGTCCAGTGACGAGTTCTTCGCCCCCGAGTCCGGAAACCGGTGGATCGGCGTGCAGTTCCAGCTCGTCAACGCCGGCACCAAGGTCTACTCCGACGCTCCCGTGAACGGGGCGAAGATGACCGACGACCAGGGCCAGCAGTTCGGGACCGTCCTCGCCGATATCACGGCCGGCCCGTCGATGTCGTCGGACGTCCGGCTGAAGCCCGGCGCCAAGGCGCTCGGCTGGGTCGTCTTCGAGGTGCCCAAGGCGTCGAAGGCGGCCACGGTCACGTGGGGGATGGACTCGGGCTTCGCCGAGCAGATCGGGGAGTGGACGCTGTAGGACAGCACCGAGGGCGCGTACCGTCGCCGGCACGCGCCCTCGGGCTCGCTCAACTCACCGTGCAGGTCTGATCGCCCAGCTTGAACGCGGTCGGCTTCGCGTTCACCCCCGACCAGCTTCCCGTGAACCCGAAGCTCACGGACGCACCCGCCGCCACGTTGCCGTTCCAGCCGACGTTCTTCGCGGTCACCGCCGAGCCCGACTGGGTGTGCTCGGCGTTCCACACCTGCGTGACCCGCTGCCCGTCCGGGAAGGACCAGCCGAGGGACCAGCCGCTCCAGGCACGTGAACCGGTGTTGGACAGCTGTACGTCCGCCTGGAAACCGCCCGACCACTGGTTGGTGACCTTGTACGTCACCGCGCAGGCGCCGGTCGGCGCAGGGGTGGGGTCGGTTCCGCCACCGCCGCCGTCTCCGCCACCCGTGTCGGAGGTGTCGCCGTAGATGACGCCCCGGCCGTTCGTCGAGACGTACACCCGGCCGTACACGCGCGGATCACCCGTGATCGCCGCCCCCGTCCAACCCCACTGGTGGGCGTCGTCGTTGATCCGGGTCCAGGTCGCGCCCTTGTCCGTCGACCGGAAGACGCCGCGTACGCCGCCGATCTTCGCGCTGGTGTACAGCGTCTGGTACGAGGCTCCCGTCGCCGCCTTGCCGAAGCCGATCGAGTCGGCCTGCTCGACGTTCGAGAGCTTCGTGAAGGTCGCGCCGCCATCGGTCGAGTGCCACAGCCCGTACGCCCCGTCCGTCGCACCCCCTGCCAGCCACACGTCCCCCTTCACCCCGGGCAGCGCCTTGAAGCGGACGCTGTCGCCGCTCGGCAACCCCGTCGCCGAGGACGCGGTGAAGGTCGCCCCGCCGTCCGTACTCACGTAGAACTTCCCGGACTTGAAGCCGTAGAAGACCTTCGGGTCCACCCGGTCGGACTCGACGACCGCCCCCGCCGGAATGCCACTGGAGGCCGACCAGGAGGTGCCGAAGCCCGTCGTGTACTGCACTCCCGTACCGGCGGGGCTCCACACGAACCGGCTGCCGTCCGCCGCCGCGGCCACGGTGCCGCCCTCGCTGACGCCCGAAGGGTCCGTCCCTGCGAACCAGTTGGCGCCGTTGTCCGTCGAGAACGCGATGTGCGGACCGGAGTCGAGATTGCCGACCCGGACGACCGTGTTGGGGTTGGACTCGGCGTAGTCCAGGCTCGTCGTCGTGGTGAAGTTCGGCTGCGTGAACATCATCGACGGCACCTTGGTGAGGTCCGTGTGCCGGAAGCCGCCGATGTCACCGAGGGCACTCAGGAGCGGGGCGCCCGACGGGGGAGAGGCGAGGTCGTTGACGGCCGTCTCCTCCAGGCCCTGCACCATCGGCTTTATGGTGAACTGGCTTCCGCTGTCCCACTTCGTCAGATCCTCGGTGCCGTAGATCGTCGCGCCCGTCCCGTACATCATCCGGTTCGAGTCGAACGGGTCGATCTCCAGCGCCTCCGTCATCCACCCCAGCTTCGGCGTCTGTTCGGGCGGCGACGGGTTCGCGCCCCAGCTCAGCCACGGTGACGACGAGACGTCCATCGTGTAGCGGTTGGCGCGGTTGGGATACGACGTGTAGTCCCACGCCTTCGTCCACGTCCCGCCGCTGTCCGTCGAGCGGAAGATCTGCGTGTCCGGCCACCAGGAGCTGTACGCCGTCGCCATCACCGTGCCGGGCTTCTGCCGGTCGACGGTCAGGCCGGCGAAGCCGTAGTAGGTGTCGGCCTCGGCGACCGGGCTGATGTCCGTCCAGGTGCCGGTCGCCGTCGCGTACCGCCACAGCCGGCCCTTGCCGCCGTCGTACGGACCGCCCTTGTCGCTGTAGGCGAGGTAGAGGTAGCCGTTCGTCGCGTCCAGCACGCCCTTGTGCGCGAGGTATCCCGTCGGCTGCCCGGCGACCCGCGACCAGGTGGCGCCCGCGTCGGTCGACCGGTACACGGCGTTGTCCTTGTCGGCGACCCCGACGTAGATCGTCTCGGTCGCGTTCCCCGACGTCCCCGTGGACTCGTCGAAGGTGACCCAGACGATCCCCTGGTTGTCGCTGGCGTACCCGCTCGTGTCACTCGGATCCTGCACGTAGTTGCCGACGTTGGGGAAGTTCCCCACCTGCGACCAGCTCACCCCGGAGTCGGTCGAGCGCCACAGCCCCTTGCCGCTGGGCGCGCCCAGATACAGCACGCTGTTCTTGTTCGGGTCGACCGCCAGCCGCTCACCCATGCCGCGGCCCGGCATGTTGCCGCCCAGCTTGAACGGCAGGTCGGTCTTCTGCCAGCTGGCGCCGCGGTCGGAGGAGCGCATGACGGCGCCGTTCGTCGGATCCCAGCTGTTCGTATACGTGCCGACCGCCGCGTACACCTTGTCCGGGTCCACGGAGTCGGACGCCAGACTCACCACACCCGTGTGCCCCCAGTCGTCCCAGCCGACCGAGTCCAGCAACGGCGTCCACGTCTTCGACGCCTCCTGCCAGCGGTAGGCGCCGCCGATGTCGGTACGGGCGTAGGCGAGGTTCTTCTCCTTGCGGTTGAAGACGATGCCGGGCACGAAACCGCCGCCGTCGATGCGGGCGTTCTTCCAGGTGTAGGTGTCGGCACTGATCGACACGTCCTTCGCGGCAGGAGCGGCGAGCGCGGGCGGGGTGCCCGCGAGCAGCCCGGCCGCGAGGGCCAGCGCGGCGGTGAGGATGCGGGTTCTTCGCACGAGGGGTCCTTTCCGGTGTGGGGGGAGAGGAGACCAGTGATGGCAAGCGCTTTCCATCGATCGCGAGAGTTGCCGGGCGACCCCCAGTGCGGGAGGGGGCCGCCCGGCAGTTCGGTCCCGCCGTCAGGTGACGAGACCACGCACGCGAAACTCTTCAGGCGGTTCCGAGGAAACGCCGTGAACTGCCACGCCCTGTCTTTCAGGGGCGCGGGGAACTGCGCGACCAGCCACAACCGGACCCGCAGTCGAACACGGCCCAACCCGCGGAGCGCCCGGCGGGGGCTATTCGAGAAGCTCCGCGTACGAACCCATGGCCAAGGCGATGTCCGCCTGGGCCCAGAACCGGTGATACGTGAACGACGGCGCCGCACCGCCCGCGAGATACGCCTCGATCTTCGACCAGGCCGGGTCGTCCTCGTAGAACGAGCGGATGGAGTCGAAGGTCGACGACGAGTTGATCGCGTCGCCGTTCGGCATGGTGCCGGTCCAGCCGCTCGGGATGTGGATTCCGTCGTCGAAGCGGTTGTAGTCGGCGCGGGTTTCCGGGACGGCGATACCGAGATCGTCCTGGTAGTTGTCCCACATGCCGTCCAGCAACGCCTTCGCCGTCGTCGCGGCCTCGGTGTCACCGGAGCGGTCGGCGTAGTACGTCAGGGTCTTGGCGTACGCGGCCGCCACACCGACGTCGTTGGTGTAGTCGACGACGGTGACGTGAAGGCCGTTGTTGGCGCCCGGACTTGACGGGTTCCAGGTGTCGGGCTGCCCCGACCACTGAAGCGTCGACGGGATCCGGTACGTACCGTCCGGGTTGACGGTCGTCTCGGACAGCGCCCAGTCGACCCACTTGTCGAGGACGGCCTTCGCGGCCGCGTTCCCCGTCTGCTGGTAGTACTCGGCCACCCGCTCCATCGACCACGCCTGGAAGCCGAACCACTGGTTGGACGGCGGGTCGTGGTAGACGGGCTGCTGGTCGTAGTACATGCCGTAGAAGGTCGACTTGCCGGCCGGCGGGGTCGCGTACCGGCCCGCCCAGCTGTTGGTCGCACCGCCCGCGATCGCGCCCTCGCTGGACTGGAGCCAGCGATAGAACTCGACCTGCCGCTCAAGTGACTTGGCCCAATCCGCCTGCCCCGTAGCCGACTTGGGCTTCAGGTCGGCGTAGTTGGACAGGGCGTACGCGGCCATCGGGTTCTGGTAGCCGCCGTGCGCGTGGCTGGAGCCGATGCGCCAGGCCCAGCCCGCCGAGGTGTCGGTGGCGCCGCCCCAGGCGTAGTACCAGGACATCAGGTAGTGCGAGGCGTCCTTGCCGGTGCCCGCCGGGCAGGACGAGGCGCCCACACAGTTGCCGACCTTCTTGAAGTACTTGTCGTACATCGAGTAGCGCAGGTAGTCACCCATCTTCGCGGCCTTGGCCACGGTCGCGGAGATCTGGCTGCCCTTGCCCTGCTCGTCGGCCCACTTGTCGGCCCAGTACGCGGCCTGCACCGCACGCGCGTCGGCGTCCGGGGCGTTGGTGAACTTCCACTGCTTGGCGTAAGAGGCGTCACCGGTGAACAGGTCCAGATACCCGTTCTTGCCGCCGTACTTGAAGGCGTCACAGGTCGGCTGCGGCACCGTCTCCCACACCGACTCCTGCGCGCCGCGCTGGAAGGTGTTGATGTACGACGGCCCGGTGTCCGTCGGACCGGCCTCGCACTTGCCCGGCGAGTTGCCGTAGCCGTAGACGTTGTCGACGTCCTGCAGCCAGTGCATGCCGTAGACATCGTCCGTACCGTACGCGGTCTTCAGTTCACCGGCGATCGGATCCGAGCCGACCGAGACCGACGCGTCGAGCTTCGCCGGGTACTCGTTCGGGGTGTCCAGCTCGGGCGCGTACGTCGCCGGCTTCGAGGCGTTGTAGAAGGAGTTGGTCGGCTGGTCGGCGTGGGTCGGGATCATGTACTTCTCCATGATCTCCCAGGCCCCGTTGAACTTGCTCCAGTCGCCCGTGACCTTGCCGTACATCGCCTGCAGCCAGAGAAGGTAGCTGTAGGCCTCGGACGTCGTCTCGTGACCGTGGTCCGGTGCCTCGACGATCAGCGTCTCGACCGAGTGGTAGGGAATGCCCTCGGGCGAGAAGTAGCCGTTCGCCGGGTTGGTGATCTTGCCGTACAGCTCCAGGAAGCGGGCGTCGTACGCCTTCGTCGCCGCGATCTGGGTCACCGTGACTGACGCCTTCGCGTGCCCGTTGGCCGTCGACTCGAAGGTCGCCGCGCCGGTGCCGGAGCTGTCGGCGGTGATGGTCACCCGTTGCGCGGTGTTCCAGTTCGACGGGGTGAAGGTGAGCGAGGCGCCGCCGGTCACCGACAGGCCCGAGTTGCCGCTCGCGCGGGCAGTCGTGACGGTCACGTTGGACGACGGCTGGGTCGACAGCTTGACGTCGTACGAGGCCGACTTGCCCTGCTGAACCGGGAGTTGGGTCTGCGAGGTCACCACGGCGGGACCCGAGGCGACCGTGATGCCGACCGGGGTCGACTCGGCGGACGCGCCCAGACTGTCGTACGCCTTCGCGAGGAGTGAATGACTGCCCACGGTCAAACTTGAGACCGAGAGTGAGTACGGCGCCGTCGTGTCCGTGCCCAGCAGCGTGGTGTTGTCGTAGAACTCGACCTTGCTGATGGTCGCGTTGTCCGCGGCCGCGGCGGTGGCCGCGAGCGGGAC
This sequence comes from Streptomyces sp. SD31, assembly GCF_052068475.1. NCBI lineage: Bacteria > Bacillati > Actinomycetota > Actinomycetes > Kitasatosporales > Streptomycetaceae > Streptomyces > Streptomyces sp. SD31. Next base: position 249,281 of record NZ_JBQHCX010000004.1, read on the forward strand.
GGCGCCGCCCTGCGTGTAGACGGCGCCCGCCGCCGGGCTGGTCAGCACGGTGATGGGGGGTTGGTGGGCGCCGGTGCAGGAGATGCCGTTGATCGCGAAGTTCGTCGGAGCGGCGTTGGCGCCGCTGTAGGTGAACTGCGCGCCGGTGGTGACCGCGGCTCCGGCGGCGATCCTGCCGTTGTAGCCGGCGTCCTTCACCGTGATCGACTGGCCGGACTGGGACCAGGTGCCGTTCCAGCCGTTGCTGAGCTTCTGGTTGCCCGCGTAGCCGTACGTCAGGGTCCAGCCGTCGATGACGTCCGTACCGCGGTTGGTGATCGTCAGCTCCGCGGTGAAGCCGGAGCCCCAGTCATTGGTCTTGTAGTCGACACTGCACTGAACTGCCGCTGCCTGAGCGGGTGTCGAACCCGTGCTCAGCATCGTCAAGGGAAGCGCCAGGGCCGCGACGGCGGCCGTCCACAACCGTCGTACGGTTCTGCGTCTGCGTGGGGGATGCACGTGCTGGTTCCTCCTTGCGGCTCGGAGAAGTCAAGGCTTGAACCAGTGGGAGCGCTCCCATAGTGGGGACGGGGGTGCAAGGGGTCAAGGTGCTTGAAGAGTCGAAAAGATTCGACGGATTTAGTTGAGGGAAAGTCAGCAACTCCTCTGTCCTTTACCCTCACTTGGCGCTAGCTTCATTGACACCAGTGGGAGCGATTCCATCAGTCGACGCGTCCGTCACGACGCGCCTGATCTGCAAGGAGTCGCTCATGCGACACCCCCCGCGTTCAGTACTTTTAGCCGTCACCGGCGCGGTCGCCCTCCTCGGGGCCGTGACGGTGCCGGTGGTCACGGCGCAGGGAGCCGCACCCGCCTGCACGGTGGAGTACTCCGTCACCAGTCAGTGGGACAGCGGCTTCCAGGGTGCCGTGGCGATCACCAACAACACGGCCGCCGTGAGCAGTTGGAGTCTGAGTTTCGACTTCGCGGGCGGCCAGAAGGTCACCCAGGGCTGGAACGCCAAGTGGTCCCAGTCCGGTACGACGGTGACCGCGACCAATGAGAACTGGAACGGCGCGCTCGGCACCGGCGCCGGCGTCAGCGCCGGTTTCATCGCGTCCTGGTCGGGGAGCAATGCCGTACCGACGGCGTTCAAGCTCAACGGCACCACCTGCAATGTCGACGCCGAACCGTCGCCCACCGATCCGACGGATCCCACGGACCCCACGGATCCGACCGATCCGACGGGCCCCGGTGACGGCACGGTGCCGGCCCTGCACGTCTCCGGGAACGAGCTCGTGGACGCCGACGGCACCACCCGTCGCCTGCTCGGCGTCAATCGTTCCGGCGGCGAGTTCATGTGCGTCCAGGGCTACGGCATCTGGGACGGCCCGGTCGACGACGCCGCCATCAAGGCGATCGCCGACTGGAACGCCAACACCGTCCGCATTCCGCTGAACGAGGAGTGCTGGCTGGGCCTGTCCCACATCAAGCCCGAGTACGGCGGCGCGAACTACATCAACGCCGTCAAGGACCTGGTGGCCCGAGTGAAGGCGCACGGCATGACGCCGATGCTCGAACTCCACTGGTCCTGGGGCCAGTACACCGGCAACTCGGCGGGCTGCTCCGACGTGCACGCCGGCTGCCAGAAGCCGATGCCCAACATGCAGTACACACCCGCGTTCTGGGCGTCGGTGGCCGGCACCTTCAAGGACGACCCGACCGTCGTCTTCGACCTGTTCAACGAGCCCTACCCCGACCGCGCGACGTCCACGACCACCCAGGCGTGGCAGTGCTGGCGGGACGGCGGCACCTGTCCCGGCATCGGGTACGAGGTCGCCGGCATGCAGGACCTCGTCGACGCCGTACGGGACACCGGCGCCGACAACCTGATCCTGCTCGGCGGGCTCGCGTACTCGAACGACCTGAGCCAGTGGCTGACGTACAAGCCCACCGATCCGGCGGGCAATCTCGCCGCGGCATGGCACGTCTACAACTTCAACGCCTGTGCGAACGAGAGCTGCTGGAACTCCACGCTCGCCCCCGTCGCGGCCCAAGTGCCGCTGGTGGCGGGGGAGATCGGAGAGAACACCTGCGCACACTCGTTCATCGACCAGGTCATGAAGTGGTTCGACGACCGCGGCCTGTCCTATCTGGGCTGGACCTGGAACACCTGGAACTGCAACTCCGGGCCCGCCCTGATCTCCAGTTACGACGGAACTCCCACGTCGTACGGCACAGGGCTGCGTGATCATCTGCGCGCCCTCGACGGATAACCCCTCTCACCCCTCACGGAGAAGGAACCCGCACTCATGAGTCGTACCAGAACAGCGATGCTCGCCGCCCTGGCGCTGGTCGCCGGGTCCTCGGGAACCGCGCTCGCCGCGGCCGTCCCCACGGACGTCGGCACGGCCGCCGTCCCCTGCACCGTCGACTACAAGGTGCAGAACCAGTGGGACACCGGCTTCACCGCCGCCGTGACCGTCACCAACAGCGGCGCCGCCAAGTCCAACTGGTCGGTGAAGTGGTCGTACGCCGGAAACCAGAAGGTCACCAACGGCTGGAACGCCAAGATCAGCCAGAGCGGCGCGGCCGTCACCGCCACCAACGAGACCTACAACGGGACACTGTCGACGGGCGGTTCGGTCAGCTTCGGCTTCCAGGGCACCTACAGCGGCACCAACGCCATCCCGGCCACCTTCACCCTCGACGGCGTGACCTGCAACGTCGACGGCGGCGGCGGACCCACGGACCCGCCCGACCCCGACCCCACCGGGCCGAAGGCCGACAACCCGTACTCCGGCGCCAAGGTGTACGTGAACCCGGAGTGGTCCGCCAACGCCGCCGCCGAGCCGGGCGGCAGTCGCATCGCCAACCAGCCCACCGGCGTGTGGCTGGACCGGACCGCCGCGATCAACGGCGCCGGCGGCAAGATGGGCCTGCGCGCCCACCTCGACGAGGCCCTGAAGCAGAAGGGCAGCGGCGAGCTCGTCGTCCAGCTGGTGATCTACAACCTGCCGGGCCGCGACTGCGCCGCGCTCGCCTCCAACGGTGAGCTCGGGCCGACGGAGATCGACAAGTACAAGACGCAGTACATCGACCCGATCGCCGCGATCCTCGCCGATCCCAAGTATGCCTCGCTGCGGATCGTCAACACGGTCGAACTCGACTCGCTGCCGAACCTCGTCACCAACGTCTCGCCGCGGGTCACGGCCACCCCGAACTGCGACACGATGAAGGCCAACGGCAACTACATCAAGGGTGTCGGCTACGCGCTGAACAAGCTCGGTGACAGCGCCAACGTCTACAACTACGTGGACGCCGGGCACCACGGCTGGCTCGGCTGGGACGACAACTTCTCGGCGAGCGTCCAGTTGATCAAGCAGGCCGCGACGGCCGAAGGCGCCACCGTCAACGACGTGGCCGGTTTCATCACCAACACCGCCAACTACAGCGCGCTGAAGGAGCAGTACTTCACCATCAGCGACTCCGTGAACGGCAAGTCCGTGCGCGAGTCGAAGTGGGTGGACTGGAACCGCTACGTCGACGAGCTCTCCTACGCCCAGGCCTTCCGGGCGGAGGCCGTGAACCAGGGCTTCCCCTCGGGCGTCGGCATGCTGATCGACACCTCCCGCAACGGCTGGGGCGGCAGTGCCCGGCCGACCGGTCCGGGCGCCATGACGGACGTGGACACCTACGTCAACGGCGGTCGCATCGACCGGCGCATCAACACCGGCAACTGGTGCAACCAGTCCGGAGCCGGTCTCGGCGAGCGCCCGCAGGCCTCCCCGGCGGCCGGGATCGACGCCTACGTGTGGATGAAGCCCCCGGGTGAGTCCGACGGCGCCAGCAGCGCGATCCCGAACGACGAGGGCAAGGGCTTCGACCGGATGTGCGACCCGACGTACACCGGCAACCCGCGCAACAACAACAACATGTCCGGCGCCCTGGCGAACGCCCCGCTGTCCGGCCACTGGTTCTCGGCGCAGTTCCAGCAGCTCATGCAGAACGCGTACCCGCCGCTGTCGTGACGCGGTGAATCCGCGGTCCGCCGGGGTCAGCTCTCTCGGGACAGGCCCCGGCGGATCGCGAACTCCGCCACCGAGTAGTCGCCGTCGGCCCGCTCCAGCTCGTACGGCACCGCCGTGTGCAGGGGCGGTTGCGCCATGAAGCGGGGCCGGGTGCCGTGGTGCGGCTGGGCGGCGTGGACCAGGAAGGGGTGGCAGAGGTAGACGTCGCCGGGGCTGCCGGTGGCGTGGGCGAGCGGGCGGTGCGCGGAGGCCTCGGCGACCTTCGGGCCGAGCTCCAGGAAGGAGGCGCCCGCTTCGCCGTACGGCTCCAGGACCGGCGGTACGTCGAGATGCGAGCCGACCCGGATCCGGGTCGGGGCGTCGTCCTCGGTGACCTCGCTGAACAGGAACAGCATCAGCAGCGCACGGTCCTTCGAGTGCACGTTCGTGTGCGGGTGCTCGGCGCCTTCGGGCACGTAACTGCCCTCGATGTGCCAACCGGCGTCGTCCGGTTCCTCCTCGTGCGGGAACCGCAGCGGGAAACTGCCCAGCGAATAGCGTGACTGCCAGCGGTCCTCACCCACCAGCACATCGAAGGCCTCGTGCAGGACGGGCGTGTTGACGGCCGCCGCGAAGGGGCCCTGCGCCATGTCGTACACCCAGTGCACGGGGTCCTTCCAGGTGCCCGGGTCCTGTGGGTCGTACCCCGTCTCGCGCCACAGCAGCCGCGCGCAGTGCTCGGCGACGCGAGGCGGAAAGGCGCCCTCGATCTTCACGAACCCGTCCTCGAGGAAGCGCCTCACCATCTCGTCGTCCATCGGGCCATCGTGGGTGATCGGTCCTGCGGGCCGCATCCCATTTTTGCCGTCGTTTTTTGCCGTTGCGGCAACGACAGTGGCCCCGTGACGGTGCGTCGGCGCACGCTGGCCCCATCCGAAGGAGAGGCTGACGAGCATGGCGCACCACCACGGAGACCACCAGGCCGGTCACCATCACTCTCACCACGACCACACCGACATCGACTGGAACGAGATGGCCCCGCTGCTGGAGGCCCAGGCGGAGCTGTTCACGCCCCTGTACGAGCACGCCATGGCCTGGCTGGCCAAGCGGCAGACCGAGCCCGGACTGATCGTGGACGTGGGCAGCGGACCGGGCGTGGTCGCCTGCCTGCTCGCCGACACCTTCCCGGGCGCGCGGATCGTCGCCGTCGACGGATCCGCACCGCTCCTCGAGCGGGCCCGGGCGCGGGCCGAGCGACTCGGCGTCGCCGACCGCTTCGGCACCCTCACCGGTGAACTCCCGGGCGCCCTCGACGACTTGGACTATCCGGCCGATCTGCTCTGGGCCAGCCGCAGCCTGCACCACCTCGGCGACCAGCGTGCCGCCCTCGCCGCGTTCGCCGCCCGCCTCACGCCCGGCGGCACCCTGGCCCTCCAGGAGGGCGGCCTGCCGGCCCGGTTCCTGCCGCGCGACCTCGGCTTCGGACGGCCCGGACTGCAGGCGCGCCTCGATGCGCTGGAAGAGGAGCGGTTCGCCGCGATGCGCGCGGACCTTCCCGGCTCCGTCGCCGAGACCGAGGACTGGCCGGCGCTGCTCACCTCCGCCGGCCTCAGGCCCACCGGAACCCGCACCTTCCTCCTCGATCTGCCCGCTCCGACCACGGACCGGGCCCGCGCCTACGTCGTCGCCTCCCTGACCCGCACCCGCGAGGGCCTCGGCGACCACCTCGACGCCGACGACCGCGCGACCCTCGACCGGCTCCTCGACCCGGACGACAAGGCGAGCGTGCACCACCGGCCGGACGTGTTCGTCCTGGCGGCGCAGACGGTGTACACGGCGGTACGGACGAAGTGAGCCTTGACTTCGAGGACTCTCCAAGCATCGGCGCCGCGGCGGGACAACTGAGCATGCCCGTACGTCAGTCGGGCCGGCCGAGCGGCCGTACGGTCACCTGCCGCCGGGTGTTCTCGGCGAGCCCGATGAACTCCTGAGCCAACTGCTCGCCCAGCGAGACCGCCGCGCTGTGGCTCTCGATGGGCGAGACGCGGGAGTTCTCGAAGAGGATGTACGTCACGCCGGAGGCGGTGCCGCCGGTCGCCGGGTCGGGGTCGATGCCGAGGGCCTCGGCGGCGGCGTAGGAGGCCTCGCCGATGACCCCCTGAGGGCCGGTGTCGCCGACGACGGCGTACAGGACCTGGTCGTCGTGGATGACGGCGACGACGCTGCCGCCCTCGATGCCCGCCGCGGAGTGGTCCCAGATGTCACTGATCCTGGGGACGACGACATACGGCAGTGTGTCGGAGCGCAGCGGCAGGCCGTCGGACTGGTGGAAGGCCGTGTCGGGCTGGAACCAGGGGTCGGTGTCCTCATTGCACTCGTCGGTGCGCTGCCCGTCGCAGTCGATGTCCATGTCGGCCGTCCAGAAGACGGCGCCGTGCTTGCCGCACACGGGGACGGTGGCCGGGGTGCCCTCGTCGGTGCGGTACTTGCCGTGGGAGATCTGCGAGCAGGACGTCACCTTCGCGAGCAGGTCGGCCGCGCTGACCGAACCCTCCCGGGCGGACGGCGGTCGTGATGTGCCGGAGGCGCTCGCGGGGAACAGTCCGGCGGCGAGCAGTGCGGCGACGGAGGCCGCGGCGAGGGTCAGGGTTCGGCTGCGCACTGGGGAAAGCGCCTCTCTTCCAACTCTTCTGACAGATCTATTAGGAAACTTTCCTGACTTGTGCTGATTGCGGCGTAATGACCCCAGTAGAAGACTGGACGTGCCGAAGATTTCGGATGTGGGCCCGGATTTCCGGGAGGTGTCATGTTCGTACGCGCCATCTACACGACCGGCGATCCCGCGAAGATCGACACGGCCATCAGGACGATGAACACAGAAGGGCGGGACCTGTTGGAAGACCGTCCGGGGTACCGCGGAGCAAGTGTCTTCGTGGACCGGACGCTCGGGAAGCTGCTCGCGGCGAGCTGGTGGGAGTCGGAGGAGGACCGCCGCAACAGCGACGAGGTGTTGCGCGAGCGGCGGGCGGCCATGCTGGAGCCGTTCGCGGGGACACTGGCGGTCTTCAACTACGAGGCGTTGGTCTTCCACCAGGTCAGGCAGCCGCAGGCGGGCGGCGGACTACGGCTCACCCGGCTGGAGTTCGACCCCATGGACACCGACCTGCTCGCCGACACGTTCCGCGCGACGGTGGTGCCCAAGCTGGACACCCTCCCGGGGCTGGCCCGGGCGTCGCTGATGGTCGACCGGGAGCGGGGCCGGGGGATGGTCGGAGCGGTCTTCGTCGATCAGGCGTCCCTGGCGGCGTCCCGCGCGGGCCAGGCGGCGGCCCGGCACGAAGGTGCGGCCAAGGCGCATGTGTCCGTGATCGGGCTGGAGGAGTTCGAGGTCGTCTTCACCGACGTGCGCGGTGACTGAGGCGCCCCCTCCCTGACGCGTCCGCCCGCCGCTCGTACGGCTGAGCGGCGGGCGGACGGACGGTCGCGCAGCGGTGTCAGGCGTCGAACGTCGCCGGGTCCGGACCGATCCGCCGGTCCTCGTTCAGCGCGCTGATCGCCGCGAGGTCCTCGGAGTCCAGGCTGAAGTCGAAGACCTCGATGTTCTCCTTGATCCGCGACGGCGTCACGGACTTCGGGATCACGACGTTGCCCAGCTGGAGGTGCCAGCGCAGCACGATCTGGGCCGGGGTACGGCCGTGCTTCCGCGCGATGGCGACGATCGCCGGGACCTCCAGCAGCCCCTTGCCCTGGCCGAGCGGCGACCAGGCCTCGGTGGCGATGCCCTGCTCGGCGTGGTACTCACGGGAGGCGTGCTGCTGCAGGTGGGGGTGCAGCTCGATCTGGTTGACCGCCGGGACGACCGACGTCTCGCCGATCAGCCGCCGCAGGTGCTCCGGAAGGAAGTTCGACACACCGATCGCGCGGACCCGGCCGTCGGCGTAGAGCTTCTCGAAGGCCTTGTAGGTGTCGACGTACGTGTCGCGGGCCGGCAGCGGCCAGTGGATGAGGTACAGGTCGACGTAGTCGAGACCCAGCTTCCCCAGCGACACGTCGAAGGCGCGCAGCGTGGAGTCGTACCCCTGCTCGCTGTTCCAGAGCTTGGTGGTGACGAAGATGTCCTCGCGGGGGATGCCGGCGGCGGCGATGGCCTTGCCGGTGCCCTCCTCGTTGCCGTAGATCGCCGCTGTGTCGATGCTGCGGTACCCGGCCTCCAGCGCAGTGCCGACCGCCTGCTCCGCCTCGTCGTCCGGCACCTGCCAGACGCCGAAGCCCAGCTGGGGCATCTCGACGCCGTTGTTGAGGGTGATCTGGGGGACCTTGCTGCTCACGAGCTCTTGATCCTTACGGTTGTCGTCAGGTGGTACTGACATCGTCAACGATCACGAGCCGCGATGCATTCCTGACCGGAGAATCCGTGGGAATCCGTTGGCCTCAGGCCCGGTACAGCGCCTCGACCTCGCCCGCGTACGCGTTCTCGATCGCCTTGCGCTTCAGCTTCAGTGACGGTGTGAGGAGTCCGTGCTCCTCGGTGAAGGGCTGGGCGAGGATGCGGAAGGTGCGGATCGACTCGGCCTGGGAGACAAGGGTGTTGGCGGCCACGACGGCGCGCCGCACCTCGGTCTCCAGGTCGGCGTCTCGGACCAGCTGGGCCGGGCTCATCTGGGGCTTGTCACGCATCATCAGCCAGTGCTCGACGGCCTCCTGGTCGAGGGTGACCAGGGCCGCGATGTACGGGCGGTCGTTGCCGACGACGATGCACTGGGCGACCAGCGGGTGGTCCCGGACGCGCTCCTCCAGCACGCCCGGTGAGACGCTCTTGCCACCGGAGGTGACCAGGATCTCCTTCTTGCGGCCGGTGATGGTGAGGTAGCCGTCCTCGTCGAGGGAGCCCAGGTCGCCGGTGGCCAGCCAGCCGTCGTGCAGGGCCGCGTCGGTGGCCTTCTGGTTGTTGAGGTAGCCCTGGAAGATGTTGGGGCCGCGCAGCCAGATCTCGCCGTCGTCCGCGATGTGCACGGTCATGCCCGGGATGGGCTGGCCGACGGTGCCGTAGCGGGTGCGATAGGGCGGGTTGGCGGTCGCGGCCGCCGTCGACTCGGTGAGGCCGTACCCCTCGTAGACGTGGACGCCGGCGCCCGCGAAGAACAGGCCGAGCCGCCGGTCCATCGCCGAACCACCGGTCATCGCCTGCTTGATACGGCCGCCCATCGCGGCCCGCATCTTGGAGTAGACGAGCTTGTCGAAGAGCTGGTGCTGCATGCGCAGACCCGCCGACGGGCCGGGGCCGACGCCCCACGCCTTGGCCTCCACGGCGTCCGCGTACTTCACGGCGACTTCGACGGCCTTCTCGAAGGCGCCCGACCTGCCCTCCTTCTCGGCCTTGCGGCGGGCGGCGTTGAAGACCTTCTCGAAGATGTACGGCACGGCCAGGAAGAACGTCGGCTTGAACGCGGCCAGGTCCGGCAGCAGCGCGGCCGCGTTCATCTGCGGCTGGTGGCCGAAGCGGACCTTGCCGCGGATCGCGGCGACCTGCACCATCCGTCCGAAGACGTGCGCGAGCGGCAGGAACAGCAGCGTCGCCGCCTCGTCGCCCTTCTTGGAGTGGAACACCGGCTCCCAGCGCTCGATGACGGTGTCCGCCTCGTACATGAAGTTGCCGTGCGAGATGACACAGCCCTTGGGGCGGCCCGTCGTGCCCGAGGTGTAGATGATCGTCGCGACGGAGTCGGGGGTGACCGCCTGCCGGTGGCGGTGGACCACCTCGTCGTCGAGGGCGGCGCCGGCGTCGTACAGCTCCTGCACGGCGCCCGAGTCCAGCTGCCACAGCTGGTGCAGCCGGGGCAGCCGGTCGATGACGGTGGCGATCGTCATCGCGTGGTCCTCGTGCTCGACGATCGCCGCCGAGCACTCGGCGTCGTACAGCGTCCAGAAGCACTGTTCGGCCGAGGAGGTGGGGTAGATCGGCACCACCTGGGCGCCGATCGTCCACAGCGCGTAGTCGAACAGCGTCCACTCGTACCGTGTACGGGACATGATCGCGACCCGGTCGCCGAAACGGATGCCACGGGCGAGCAGCCCCTTGGCGAGGGCGAGCACCTCGTCCCGGAACTCGGCGGCGGTGACGTCCCGCCACTGTCCGTCCTCGTCCTTGCGGCCGAGGGCGACATACAGCGGATCCTCCTGCGCATGCTCGAAGACGACGTCGGCCAGACCGCCCACCGGCGGTGCCAACGCCAACGGAGGGTTGGTGAACTCGCGCAAACCCCGCTCCCCGCTCCGAATGCCTCGGCTGAAGCTCCGCTCAGCGCGGTGAAAGCTACCCCACCCGCGTTTCGGACGGGAGGGGGCCGGAAATCGACCGGTGCTCGGGTACGCACTGGTCAGTGCGGGAAAATGCGCTCACATGGGGAAGGGTCGGACAGAAAACTGACGGTTGAGTAAGTTTCGGGCCCGTAATCTCCACCGAATCTGTACGACCCGATTACCCGATACGGGCCCTGTCGATCATGTCATCCCCGGTGTGTCGCCGACGCCTTGTCCGTCTCTTCCGTCGTCTCCTCTGTCAGCGTGCGGGTGGTCGAATCCGTCACTCCGGCCTGCACCGCGGGCTGCCTCCTGACCAGGGCGAGCACCAGAACCCCGGCCACCACGCCCGTCGAGCCCGCCGCCGGCCAGGGCATGAGCCGCATCCTGCGGCAGCGTGTCCCCCATCCGCGAGGTGAGCGCCGTGTCGTACAGCGCGATGCCGAGCGCGTACCCGAGCTGCTGGAAGGTGTTCACCGCACCGCCCGCCATGCCCGCCCGCTCCTGCGGTACGGCGGCCGGCGCGGCGCCCGCGACGCCGGGGGGGACCAGCCCCGTACGGCCAGCCGCGTCACCGACCTCTCCGGTCAGCACACCTAGCGCCGGTGCAACCGGTCCCCGCCCGCCAAAATCGCCCCCGCCAACGCCTCAGCCGCCCCCTGCGCAGCCGTCCGCCGGCGCCCGTGCACCAGCACGAAGTCGACCCGCCCCAGTTCCGGCAAGCCGACCCGCTCGGGCACGCGCGCCAGCCCCGGTGGAATCAGCCCCCGCGAGTGCGCCATCACCCCGAGCCCCGCCCGAGCCGCCGCGATCAGCCCGTTGAGGCTGCCGCTGGTGCACACGATCCGCCACTCACGCCCCTGCCGCTCCAGCGCCTCCAGCGCAAGGGCCCGCGTGATACCCGGCGGCGGATAGACAATCAACGGCACCGGGCGATCCGGCTCCAGGCGGAGCCGCTCCGCGCCGATCCACACCAGCCGGTCGTGCCAGACCAGCTCGCCCCGAGGATCCTCGGGGCGCCGCTTGGCGAGGACCAGGTCGAGCTTTCCGGCGGCCAGCTGTTCGTGCAGGGTGCCCGAGAGTTCGACCGTCAGTTCCAGGTCGACCTCGGGGTGGTCGTAGCGGAAGCCCTCCAGGATCTCCGGCAGACGGGTCAGGACGAAGTCCTCGGACGCGCCGAAGCGGAGCCGGCCGCGCAGCCGCGTGCCGGTGAAAAACGCCGTGGCCTGCTCGTGCACCTCCAGGATCCGGCGGGCGAAGCCGAGCATCGCCTCGCCGTCCTCGGTCAGCTCCACGGAGTGGGTGTCCCGGGCGAACAACGGGCGCCCGGTGGCGTCCTCAAGGCGTCGCACGTGCTGGCTCACGGTCGACTGGCGCAGCCCGAGGCGACGCGCGGCCTGCGTGAAGCTCAGCGTCTGGGCCACCGCGAGGAACGTGCGCAGATGGGAGGGGTCGTACACAGCACTCAGGCTACCGGCCGTTATTGCGAAACGTGATGACAGTCAGAGTGGTATGCCGGATTCCCGATCGCTGATCGCCGGAGCACGATGGAGAGGGCACGCCCGTGCCGGGAACTCGAGGTTCCGCGAAGGAACAGCCGAGTACGACAGCGAAGTAGTGGAGCACAGTGAAACGCCTGCAATGGCCGCGTTGGATGCCGATCGACCCGTACATTCTGCTGCTGCTCGGGACCGTGGGCCTCGCGGCCCTCTTCCCGGCGCGCGGGACGGCCTCCGACGTGGCGTCCGGTGCCTCCACGGCCGCCATCGCCTTCCTGTTCTTCCTCTACGGCGCGCGGCTGTCCACCCGTGAGGCGCTGGACGGTCTGAAGCACTGGCGGCTTCATGTCACCGTTCTGGCCTGCACCTTCGTCGTCTTCCCGCTGCTGGGCCTGGCCGCCCGCGGCCTGGTCCCGGTGCTCCTGACGCACCCGCTCTACCAGGGCCTGCTCTTCCTCACCCTCGTCCCGTCGACCATTCAGTCGTCGATCGCCTTCACCTCGATGGCCCGCGGCAACGTGCCCGCCGCGATCTGCGCGGGTTCCTTCTCCTCCCTCGTGGGCATCGTCCTCACCCCGCTCCTCGCGGCGGCCGTGCTCGGCAGCAGCGGCGGCGGCTTCTCGGCCGACTCGCTTCTCAAGATCGTGCTGCAACTGCTGGTGCCGTTCGTCGCCGGGCAGTTGCTGCGCCGCTGGATCGGCGGCTTCGTCGCCCGGCACAAGAAGGTCCTCGGGCTGGTCGACCGCGGCTCGATCCTGCTGGTCGTCTACACCGCGTTCAGCGAGGGCATGGTCCAGGGCATCTGGCACCAGGTGAGTCCGATACGGCTGGCCGGACTGCTCGCCGTCGAGGTGGTGCTGCTGGCCGTCATGCTCGCCCTGACCTGGTACGGCGCCAAGGCGCTGCGCTTCAACCGAGAGGACCGCATCGCGATCCAGTTCGCCGGCTCGAAGAAGTCCCTCGCCGCCGGCCTGCCCATGGCGAGCGTCCTGTTCGGCGCGCACGCCTCGCTGGCCGTGCTGCCGCTGATGCTCTTCCACCAGATGCAACTGATGGTGTGCGCGGTCATCGCAAAGCGCCGGGCCCACGACGCCGAGGTCGACGCCGACGTCGACACCGACGCCTCGGAGCCGGTCACCGCGTCGGAGCCAGCCGCAACGTCACGAACCGCGGTCGGTACAGGGACACGTTCCGGTTGAGCTGCGCCGCGGCGCCGCCCGTCTCCAGCCAGTTGACGTCGTAGCTGACGACGAGACGTCCGTCGTCGCTCAGCTCGGGGTGTGTCTGCGGGTTGTAGGCGGCGACCTGGCCGCCCTGTGGCAGCGCCGGGCTGAAGTCCTTCGTCGGCCCGTGCCACGGGCCGGTGGGGGAGCAGGCCCAGTACGACGTGACAGTGGTCAGCCCGTCGGTACCCGCGGCCATCGTGAACAGGACGTATGTCCCCCGCACCCGCACCACGGAGAACGCGCTGCCCACCCCCTTGCGCTGCCCGTCCCCGAGTACCGCGCGCGGCTGGGCCCGCCCGGCCTTGCCCCACGCGGAGCCGTTCCAGTACTGCCAGGCACCCGGCTCGGCCAGCCTGCCCTCGGGGATACGCGCGACGTACGCGTGCGAGGCAGGCCGGGACGCGGCCTGCCCGTCGTCGCCGCCGAAGACATACGTCCAGCCGTCCTGCTCCACCAGCGTCGTGCCGAACAGGACCCGCCGGGAGGCATCCGGCACCAGCTGCTGGTCGAGGACCTTGACGACCGACTCGACCCGCAGGTCGGGCAGCGAGAGCGTGGCGACCTCGGTGGCGGTGGGCACGCCGTAGATCCAGGGGGCCTGCCCGGCCGTGCGCACCCACAGCAGCACCCGCAGCACCTGCTCGGAGGAGCCGGGGGAGCGGGGCTCGACGCGGGCCGCCACCGGCCAGCGCCACTGGTTCGGGGCGGGGTCGGGGAAGAGCGGGGTGGCCAAAGTGCGCTCCAGGCGTCCGTCGCGCATGACGACCGCCGAGTTGCGCACCAGGGGGGCGGTCGTGTCCCGCCAGGTGTGGGACTCGCCGAACGGATTGGGCGGGGCGTACACCTGGCCGAGGTAGGTGTCCGAGAACAGCCACAGCAGCCGGCCGTCCGGCAGCCGCACCGAGTGGGTGCCGTCACCGCCGGTCCAGTCGTCGGTGCGGGAGGGGTCGTCGCCGTAGCGGGCGAACTCGGCCGTGAGGCCGTCGTCGGCCTTCCAGGACGCGACCGAATGCGGCGCGCACGTGCCACCGCCCTCCCGTTCGCCGTCGTCCGGGAGGGCGGTGAGCAGCACGGCCCCGAGAACCAGGGCCAGCAGGAGTCCGAGGCCGGTTGCCGTGCGCTGCCGTGCTCGTGTGTCGTCGGGCACGCCCGGGACGTTAGTGGCCTCAGCGCACCTGGTCCATGGGCAGCCACAGTACGGTGCCCTCGGTGGCCGAACCCTTACGGGCGGTGACCTGTGCCGCGGCGTTGATTTCCGCGTCGCCGAGCGCCCGGTTCCACACGTGGACGTCGTCGATCGCGCCGGTGAGGAAGGCCCGGCTGTCCATGCGCTGGCCGACGTGCACGCCGAACGGCGAGTTCCGGCTGACCGAACCGGGCACGTCCGCGGTGCTGATCGCCGTACCGTCCAGGAAGAGCGTCAGCTGTCCTCCGCCGCGCCGCAGGGCGAGGTGGTGCCACTCGCCGTCGTTGTGGGCGCCGGTGGCCCACACGGACGCGGTGCGCACGGTCCCGAACCCCTGCCGTGTGGTGATCAGGGCGCGCACCCGGTCGTTGTCGGGCTCGCCACGCAGCCAGATCTGGGGCTGGGTGGATCCGATCCCGCCCATCCACAGGAACGGCTGCTCACCGGCGGTGGCGGAGTAGCGGAAGAACAACGAGGCCGTGAAGTCACCGGTGCCGAGCGGGAGCCGGGACCGGTACGGCAGACGTACGGCGTCGTCGGCGCCGTCGAACTCCAGGGCGTCGCCCAACACGCCGTCCGTCTCCTCGGGGCCACCGAGGACGGTCGCTCGGGGTGCGCTCGGCGCGAGGTCGGGGGTGGTCGGATCGGGGCCGCGGCGCGGTCCGAGCCAGGCCTCGTCGAAGCGGGCGAAGCGGATCTCGTCGCGCGCGTCGACGGCGCCGCCCTCGTACATCAGCCCCACGGTGGACGCGTCGATGCCCACCATGTCGGAGTAGCCCGACCAGTCCGTGGTCACGACCTTGCCGCGATCCACGCTGTCCCAGGTGCTGCCGCCGTTCCAGGAGGACCGGATCATCATGGTCCGACGGCGGTCGGGATCACCGGGCGCGGACAGCAGGAGGCGGTTGCCCAGACGGAGCGTGGCGCCCTGGACCTGGGGCGTGTACAGGTCCGGGAGGTCGCGGAACGGGCCGGTGAAGCTGTCGCCGCCGTCGCGGCTGTACGTCTGGGAGCGGTGCCCGAGATCGGTGCCGTCCTGCTCCCGGCCGCTGATGAGGATCGTGCCGTCCGTGCGCTCGGTGAGGGTCACTTCGGACGGCTTCTGCCGGAAGGTGCCGTCGGCCGCGGCGATGGGCCAGGAGTCGGTGGCGCCGATCCGCCAGTGGTCGCCGCCGTCGTCGCTGACGATGAGGGCGGCGTGGTTGGCGGTGACCCGACTGCCGTCCCAGGTTTCGGTGTTGACGCCGAAGACGAGCCGCCCGGCGTGCTTGCCCCTGGTGAGCTGGATGCCGTGCACGGGGCCGGTGGCGTACCACGAGTTCCAGTTCGCGGGCAGTATCTCGTCGCTCAGATCGCGCGGCTCGGACCAGGTCCGGCCGTCGTCGTCGCTGTACTGGAGATAAGGGGTGCGCTCGCAGGGGACGGAGCAACTGCCGCTGTCCGTACGGCCCGGGTTGTACGTCTCCGCCAGGAGGATGCGGCCGGTCTCCCGGTCCACGATCGGCGCCGGGTTGCCGTGTGTGTCGCCGTCGCCCTCGTTGACGACCTGGAGCGGCCCCCAGGTGCGGCCACCGTCCGTCGACCGCTTGAGAACGATGTCGATGTCGGCGGCGTCACCGCAGTTGAGCACCCGCCCCTCGGCGAACGCCAGCAGCGTGCCGTCCTTGGTCTTCACGATCGCCGGGATCCGGAAGCAGGCGTAGCCGGGATCCTGGGAGGCCTTGAAGAGCACCTGCTGCTCGAACAGTGCTGTCCGGTCGGCCGGTTGGGACGGCGCCGAACCCAATGTCGCGGCCGTCGCCGTAGTGGCGACGGCCGCGACGAGGGCAGCTCTGAGACGTGCGCGAACTCTTGACGGCATGGTGCGGCCCGCCCTTCATCGTCTGGTCGTGCGTCCAGTCATCTGAACATTCGGACATCCCACGTCCAAGGTGCGCATCACAGACGTTAGTTGGGCTATCGCACCCATCACAAGAACCGTGCACGTGTCACCTCACGGATGGAGTACGACTTTCCCTCGGTTGCCCCGGGACTCGATCGCCGCATGCGCCTCGGCCGCCTCCTCCAGCCCGAACTCCCCGTGCACGGCAGGCTTCAGCGCGCCTTCGGCGAACAGCTCCCACAGCTCCCTGCGCCACCGCTCGTACAACTCCGGCTCCTCGCGAGCGGGGCGAGTGCGGCGAGGGCCGGGGTGAGCAGGTCGCCGCCGACCGCGTCGAGGACGTAGTCGACGGGGGCTCCCCAACTGCCCTCCCGGTACGCGACCACGTCGTCGGCGCCGAGGGCGCACGAAGTCCGCCTTGGCCGGATCGGACACGGCGCCCACGACCCGCCCCGCGCCCCGGGCCCGCGCGAGCTGCACGGCGAGATGCCCGACGCCGTTTGCCGCCGCGGTGATCAGCGCCGCCTCTCCGCGCTCGGGCCGGGCGGCCTCCAGTGCGCCGAGTGCGACCAGGCCGCTGCGGACGAGGGCGACGGCATCGGTGGTGGTGCGGTGGCGGGAATCGGGGAGGCCATGGCCTCGTGCAGCAGCGCGTAGTCGGCGTACCCGTGCCCGAAGCACAGGCCGGTGACGCGGTCGCCGGTTCGGAAGCGGGTGGCCCCGGCGCCCACGGCCACGACCCTGCCGGCGATCTCGCCGCCCAGCGGGACGGGCTCGGGGGCCTCGGTGACCTTGCGGACGACAGGGAGCGTCACGCCGATCGCCTCGCAGCGGACGAGGAGCTCACCAGGGCCCGGTTCCGGGGTGAGGGCCCGCTCCAGGAACAGGGGGCCACCGGCGGACTCGTAGCGGACGCGGCGCATCGCACCTCCAGAAGTCATTGGGGATACCAACGGTTTCGACGGCGCTGACGCTACCGACCAGTCGTTGGGAAGTCCAATGAAATCCCGATAGGGTGTCCGCATGTCCGAAGCCCCGCTCCTCGCGATCCGCTCCCTCCCCAGCTGGCTGCTCGGCCGTGCCGCCGCCCGGGGGCGTTCCCTGGTGGGGGAGGCGCTGGCCGCGGAGGGCATGAAGATGTGGCACCACGTGGTGCTCTCCGCCGTCCGCGACCTCGCCCCCGTCGCCCAGGCCGACCTGGGGCGCGGCGTCCAGCTCGACCCCAAGGACCTGGTGGGGATCCTCAACGACCTGCAGTCCGCCGGCCTTGTCGTGCGCGAGCCCGACCCCCGCGACCGCCGCAAGAACGCGGTCTCCCTCACGGACGAGGGCGGACGCCTGCTGACGCGCTGCGAGAAGGCGGCCCGCGAGGCCAACGACGCGCTCCTCGCCCCGCTCTCGGCGGCCGAACGTGACCGGTTCATGGACCTGTTGATCCGGATCTCCGGTACGCAGAGCTGACGGCGGATAACGTTCCGTCATGACCGCACCCCTCGCGCTCGAAGGCGCACGCACCGCCCTTGTGCTCGTCGATCTGATGGATCGCATCGTCGCCCTGCCCCTGGAGCCCCGCAAGGGAACCGAAGTCCTCGTGACGTGCGAGGAGTTGGCCGCCCGGTTCCGCTCCGCGGGGGCGACCGTCGTCCTCGTCCGCGTCGAACGCCCCTCGGTCGCCGAGCAGCCGCCCGGCAGCGGGCTGGTGGCGGGACTGCTGAAGGAGGGCGACATCGAGATCGTGAAGCGCACGATCGGCGCTTTCCAGGGCACGGGCCTGGACGACCGCCTCCGCGAACGCGGCGTCACCACCCTGGTGTTCGGCGGCATCGCCACCAACCTCGGCGTCGAGTCCACCGCCCGCGCCGCCGGCGACCTCGGCTACGAGCTGGTCTTTGTCGAGGACGCGATGACGGCGTTCACGCCGGCGGAGCACGAGGCTTCGGTGCGGCTCGACTTCCCGAGGCTGGGGTCGGTGGTGCGGGCGTCGGACGTGACTTTCAGGACGTGACCTTCACAGCCGCCTGAGCGGGCCGGCCGGCCCACACCGAGGCCGGGCAAGTGCCCACCAACGTCACTGGGCCGACGACCCCGGCTGAAAGCGCCCGTAGGCGACCGAGCCGTCAAACACAGCAGTGCCCCCTCGCGGCGCAGGGGGCGCTCCCCGCCGGTCGGGGGCTCCGCCGTCGTGTCGCGGGGAGCCGGTCAGGCCTGGGCGGCCGCGGTCCGCAGGGCGAGCCGGTGTTCGCCCGCGTACACGTTCATGGAGCTGCCCCGCAGGAAGCCCACCAGCGTCAGGCCCGTCTCCGCGGCCAGGTCCACGGCGAGGGACGAGGGTGCCGAGACCGCCGCCAGGACCGGGATGCCGGCCATGACCGCCTTCTGGGCGAGCTCGAAGCTGGCCCGGCCGGAGACGAGGAGGACCGTGCGGGACAGGGGCAGGTCGCCGTTCTGCAAGGCGCGGCCGACCAGCTTGTCGACCGCGTTGTGCCGGCCCACGTCCTCCCGTATGTCGAGCAGCTCGCCGTCCTCGGTGAACAGGGCCGCCGCGTGCAGGCCCCCGGTCCGGTCGAAGACCCGTTGGGCCGCGCGCAGCCGGTCGGGGAGGCCCGCGAGCAGGTCGGGGTCGAGCCGGACCGGGGCGCCCTCGCCGTCGTCGATGGGCCAGCGGGCCGTCGTACGCACCGCGTCCAGCGACGCCTTGCCGCACAGCCCGCAGGACGACGTCGTGTAGACGTTGCGTTCGAGGGTGATGTCAGGGATCGCCACCCCCGGGGCCGTCCTCACGTCCACCACGTTGTACGTGTTCGAGCCGTCCGCCGTGGCGCCCGCGCAGTACACGATGTTCTGCAGATCGGCCTGCTCCGCGAGCACCCCCTCGCTCACCAGGAACCCGGCGGCCAGCGCGAAGTCGTCGCCGGGTGTGCGCATGGTGATCGCCAGCGGCTTGCCGTTGAGCCGGATCTCCAAGGGTTCCTCGGCGACGAGCGTGTCCGGCCGGGTGGAGACGGCGCCGTCCCGGATCCGGATCACCTTGCGTCGTTCCGTGACTCGTCCCATGTCCCTGTCCCCACCAGTCCTGATCAGTCCCGGTTCTGTACGTGCTGGTAGCCGAAGCGACCCTTGATGCACAGGTTGCCGTGGGTCACCGGGTTGTCGTGCGGCGAGGTGACCTTCACGATCTCATTGTCCTGCACGTGCAGGGTGAGGTTGCAGCCCACTCCGCAGTACGCGCACACCGTGGTCGTCTCCGTCTGCGCCGACTCGTCCCAGGTACCCGCTGCCCGCATGTCGAACTCGGACTTGAAGGACAAGGCACCCGTCGGACACACCTCGATGCAGTTCCCGCAGTACACGCACGCCGAGTCGGTCAGCGGAGCGTCCTGCTCGACCGCGATGCGGGCGTCGAAGCCACGCCCGGCGACGGAGATCGCGAAACTGTTCTGCCACTGGTCGCCGCAGGCGTCCACGCACTTGTAGCAGAGGATGCACTTGTCGTAGTCGCGCACATACAGGTCGTTGTCGATCTTCGGTTCCTCGTCGAGACGAGCCGCGTCGGGGCCGAAGCGGTCCGGCTTCGCCTCGTACTCCTTGATCCACTCCGCGACCTTCGGGGTGGTCGACAGGTCGACCGACGACGCGAGAAGCTCCAGGACGATCTTGCGGCTGTGCCGGGCGCGTTCGGTGTCGGTCTTCACCTCCATGCCGGGCTCGGCCTTGCGTGAGCAGGCGGGGACCAGGGTCCGGGACCCCTCGACCTCGACGACGCACACCCGGCAGGCGTTCTTGGGCGTGAGGGTGTCCCCGTGACACAGGGTCGGGATGTCCTTGCCGACGGCTCGGCAGGCGTCGAGGATCGTGGAGCCCTCCGCCCCGCGCACGGGCTCCCCGTCGAGGGTGAACTCCAGCAGTCGGCGCGGGATTCCCAGCGGTATCGCGGTCATTCGTACGCCCCCAGACGGTCGATGGCGGATTCCACGGCGTTCCACGCGGTCTGTCCCAGACCGCAGATCGAGGCGTCCCGCATCGCGCGGCCGACCTCCCTGAGCAGGGCGATGTCATCGGCGGCCGCCGCACCCGTGCGCTCCACGATCCGGTGCAGCGCCTCCTCCTGCCGTACGGTCCCGACCCGGCACGGCACGCACTGCCCGCACGACTCGTCGCGGAAGAACTCGGCGATGCGCAACAGCAACCGGGGCAGCGGGACCGTGTCGTCGAAGGCCATGACCACGCCCGAGCCGAGTGTCGTGCCCGCCTCCCGCGTGCCCTCGAAGGTGAGCGGGATGTCCAACTCGTCGGCCCGCACGAAGCCGCCCGCCGCACCGCCGAGCAGCACCGCCCGCAGCCGCCCCCGCACTCCGGCCAGTTCCAGCAGTTCGCCCAGCGTCGCACCGAAGGGGAGTTCGTAGATGCCGGGCCGGTCCACACTCCCGGACACACAGAACAGCTTCGGCCCGGTGGACTTCGCCGTGCCGATCGCGGCGTACGCGGGGGCACCCCTCGTCAGGATGGGCAAGACATTGACCAGCGTCTCTACGTTGTTCTCGACCGTCGGCTTGCCGAACAGGCCCTTCTCCACGGGGAACGGCGGCTTCGAGCGCGGTTCGCCCCGGTAGCCCTCGATGGAGTTGAAGAGAGCCGTCTCCTCACCGCAGATGTATGCCCCGGCGCCGCGGCGGATCTCGATGTCGAAGGCGTATCCCTGCCCGAGGATGTCGTCGCCGAGCAGACCGCGTCCACGCGCCTGGTCGACGGCGTACTGCATACGGCTCAAGGCACGCGGGTATTCGCCGCGCAGGTATACGTATCCCTTGTGCGCGCCGATCGCGTACGCCGCGATCGTCATCGCCTCCACCAGCGCGTACGGGTCCCCCTCCATGATCACGCGGTCCTTGAAGGTGCCCGGCTCGGATTCGTCGGCGTTGCAGACGACGTAGTGCGGATGGTCGGGCTGCGACGCCGTGGCCTGCCATTTGCGGCCGGTGGGGAAGGCGGCGCCGCCGCGCCCGACCAGGCCGGAGTCGGTGACCTCGCGGATGACTCCGGCGGGACCGAGGCCGAAGGCCCGGCGCAGGGCGGTGTAGCCGCCGTGGGCGCGGTAGTCGTCCAGCGACGACGGGTCGACGACTCCAACGCGCCGCAGCAGGGTCAGCGCGGGATCCCCCGCCTGCGGTACGGCCATCGCGGCGGGCGGCTCCTCGGGCGCCGAGTCCGGCGCGCTCGCGGCAAGGACGGCGTCGTGCACGGTCGCCGGCGCCGACACCGCCGTACGCACCGGGTCGCCCGCCTTGATCGCGAGCGCCGCCGGAGCGCGTTCGCACAGGCCCAGGCAGGGGCTGCGCTCCACGCTCACCCCGCTGCCGAGCCCGAGCCGCGCCTCGATGCCGGCGCACAGCTCGCTCGCCCCGGCTGCCGCGCACGCGAGGTCCGTGCAGACGTGGAGCACGGTGGCGGGGCGTGGCTTGACCGAGAACATGGCGTAGAAGGTGGCGACGCCGTACGCCTCCGCCGGCGGCACCGTCAGCCGCCGGCACAGGTAGTCGAGGGCGCCCTCGCTGATCCAGCCGACCCGGTCGTTGATCGCGTGCAGCCCCGGCAACAGCAGTTCGCGGCGGTCCCGGGCCTCGCGTCCGCCGCGCGCCCAGCGCAGGTCGGCGGCCCTCATCTCATCGCGGGCGGCGCCCTCCCAGGAGGACTCCGGCGGGCCCAACAGGGCGTCCACGGCCGCCCGTTCGTCGTCCGTCGGTTTGCTGTCGCCGAAGTGCAGGTCCACTTACGTCACCTCAGTTCGTCACTACGGTCGCGACGGGGAGCTTCTCGATCCGGATCGCCGACGCCTTGAACTCCGCCGTCCCCGCGATCGGGCAGTTCGCCTCGATCGTCAGCTGGTTGGTGTCCACCTCGTCGGGAAAGTGCATGGTCATGAAGGCGAGCCCGGGCCGTAGCGCGGTGTCGATCCACACCGGCGCGACGACCGAACCGCGCCGCGAGGTCACCTGGACCTCCTCGCCGACCACGACCCCGTACCGCTCGGCGTCCTCCGGGCACAGCTCGACGAACTCGCCGCGCCGCAGCGGGGAGGCGAAACTCCCGCTCTGCACACCGGTGTTGTAGGAGTCGAGCCGCCGCCCGGTGGTGAGCCGGATCGGGTACTCCTCGTCGGTGAGGTCGACCGGCGGATCGTGCTGGACGATCCCGAACGGCGCCGGCATGCCACGCCTGGCCGGGTCCGCCTCCCACAACCGGCCGTGCAGGTAGGTCGGTTCGAGCTGATCGGTGCTCGGGCACGGCCACTGGATGCCCTGGTGCTCCGCCAGGCGCTCGTACGTCATCCCGTAGTGGTCCGGCGAGACGGCCCTGAGCTCGTTCCAGACGGCCTCGGCGTCGGCGTACTTCCAGTCGTGGCCGAGCCGCGCGGCCAGCTCGCAGATGATGTCGATGTCCTCGCGCGCCTCGCCGGGCGGGGTGACTGCACGCCGCACCCGCTGGACGCGCCGCTCACTGTTGGTGGTGGTGCCGTCGGTCTCGGCCCACCCGGCGGTCGCGGGGAGGACGACGTCCGCCAGCTCGGCCGTCCTGGTCAGGAAGATGTCCTGGACGACCAGGAAGTCCAGCTGCCGCATCCGCCGTACGGCCTGCTCGCTGTCGGCCTCCGACTGCGCCGGGTTCTCGCCGATGCAGTAGACGGCCTTGAGCGTGCCCTCCTCCATCGCCTCGAACATCTCGGTGAGGTTGAGGCCGTAGTGGGGCTGGATGACGGTGTCCCAGGCCGACTCGAACTTCAGGCGGGAGGCGGGGTCGAGGATGTCCTGGAAGCCGGGCAGGCGGTTGGGGATCGCGCCCATGTCGCCGCCGCCCTGCACGTTGTTCTGGCCGCGCAGGGGCTGCAGCCCGCTGCCGTAGCGGCCCACGTGCCCGGTCAGCAGGGACAGGTTGATCAGCGCGCGGACGTTGTCGGTGCCGTTGTGGTGCTCGGTGATGCCGAGGGTCCAGCACAGCTGGGCGCGCTCGGCGCGGGCGTAGGCGTGGGCCAACTCCCTTATGGCGGCGGCCGGTACGCCCGTCACCTTCTCGGCGAGGGACAGCGTCCACGGCTCGACCAGCGCCTTGTACTCCTCGAAGCCGCTGGTCGCCCGCTCGATGAACGCCTCGTTCGTCAGGCCCGCGTGGATGATCTCGCGGCCGATCGCGTGCGCCATCGGGATGTCCGTGCCGACGTTCAGCCCGAGCCAGCTCTCCGCCCACTCGGCGGTGGAGGTGCGGCGCGGATCGACGGCGTACATGCGGGCGCCGTTCCTGATCCCCTTCAGCACGTGCTGGAAGAAGATCGGGTGCGCGAAGCGGGCGTTGGAGCCCCACATCACGATGACGTCCGTGTGCTCGATCTCCTCGTACGACGAGGTGCCCCCGCCCGAGCCGAAGGCCGCCGACAGGCCGGCCACGCTGGGGGCATGGCAGGTGCGGTTGCAGGAGTCGACGTTGTTGGTGCCCATGACGACGCGGGCGAACTTCTGGGCGACGTAGTTCATCTCGTTGGTCGCACGGGCGCAGGAGAACATGCCGAACGCGCCGCGGGCCGCCGCCAGGCCGCGGGCGGCACGGTCCAGCGCCTCCTCCCAACTCGCCTGCCGGAAGGGCTCGTCGCGCGAGTCCCGCACGAGGGGATGGGTGAGCCGGGTGTAGGTCTTCGGGGTCCGATCGCGTTTCCTCGTGCGGCGTTCGTCAGAGTTCATGCGGCGCTCCTCAGCGCGAGCAGGTCCGAGATGGCGTGCACGGTGCGCAGGGTGGGCACGTCCACGCCGGTGATGTCCGCCAACTCGACGACCGCCGCGAGGAGCACGTCGAGTTCGAGCGGCTTGCCGCGCTCCAGGTCCTGGAGCGTGGAGGTGCGGTGGTCGCCGACCCGCTCCGCGCCCGCGAGCCGGCGCTCGATGGAGACGCCGACCTCGCAGCCGAGGGCCTCGGCGACCGAGAGCGTCTCGGTCATCATGATCTCGATGACCTTGCGGGTGCCGCCGTGCAGGCACATCTGCCGCATGGTGGCGCGGGCCAGCGCGCTGATCGGGTTGAAGGAGATGTTGCCGAGCAGCTTGAGCCAGATGTCGTTGCGCAGGTCGGGCTCCACCGGGCACTTCAGGCCGCCGGCCACCATGGCTTCGCTGAACGCGGCACAGCGCCCGGAGATGCTGCGGTCGGGTTCGCCGATGGAGAAGCGGGTGCCTTCCAAGTGCCTTACGACACCGGGCCCTTCGAGTTCGGTGGCCGCGTATACGACACAGCCGACGGCCCGTTCGGGCGCGAGCACCGCACTGACCGCGCCGTCCGGGTCCACACTGTCGATGCGGTGGCCGTCGTACGGGCCGCCGTGCCGGTGGAAGTACCACCAGGGGATGCCGTTCTGGGCGGCGACGACCGCCGTGGTGTCGTGCAGAAGGGGCTCGATCAGCGGCCCGCA
The DNA here is from genome assembly GCF_052068475.1 of Streptomyces sp. SD31. Taxonomy (NCBI): domain Bacteria; kingdom Bacillati; phylum Actinomycetota; class Actinomycetes; order Kitasatosporales; family Streptomycetaceae; genus Streptomyces; species Streptomyces sp. SD31. The sequence goes on from NZ_JBQHCX010000004.1 coordinate 273,812, forward strand.
CGCCGCGTACGAGTTGGCCTTCAGGCCCAGGAAGACATAGTCGACCGGGCCGACTTCGGCCGGGTCGTCGGTCGCGTGGGCACGGGCGGTGAAGTCACCACGCGGACTGAGCACTCGCACGCCGTGCTGCCTCATGGCCGCCAGATGTGGTCCACGGGCGATGAGATGCACGTCGGCGCCCGCGCGATGCAGCGCGGCTCCGACGTAGGCGCCGATGGCACCGGCGCCGAGGACTGCAACTTTCACTTCGGAACGCTCCGTTCGGTCGAGGGAGTACCGCGGAGGTGGCTGGGAAGTTCTCGGACCGGCCAGAGACGGGGGCCGAATCCTGTCGACGGAATATTGTCTACAGTATGGATGAGGGGTCAGCAAGGGTTCGCGCACGGCGTTCGACCGTTCGTCGCGTCCGGCATACCGTTCATCGCATACCGTCGACGCGCCGCCTTCTCAACTCTCCCGCTCCTCCCTACCGTTCGGGATCATGAGTCCCCCTGTAGCTCCCCCGGGATGGAGCCGCTGGCTGGTTCCGCCCGCCGCTCTGTCGGTCCATCTGTCCATCGGCCAGGCCTACGCCTGGAGTGTGTTCAAGCCCCCGCTCGAGTCCGCGCTCGGCCTCAGCGGCACCCAGAGCGCGCTGCCGTTCCAGCTCGGCATCGTCATGCTCGGTCTGTCGGCCGCGTTCGGCGGCACGCTGGTGGAGCGCAACGGGCCACGCTGGGCGATGACCGTCGCCCTGATCTGCTTCTCGTCCGGCTTCCTGCTCTCCGCGCTGGGCGCCGCCACCGAGCAGTACTGGCTGATCGTCCTCGGTTACGGCTTCGTCGGCGGGATCGGCCTCGGCATCGGCTACATCTCACCGGTCTCGACACTGATCAAGTGGTTCCCGGACCGGCCCGGCATGGCCACCGGCATAGCCATCATGGGCTTCGGCGGCGGCGCGCTCATCGCCTCGCCCTGGTCGGCGCAGATGCTGGAGTCGTTCGGCAGCGACAGCTCCGGGATCGCGCTGGCGTTCCTCGTGCACGGGTTGTCGTACGCCGTCTTCATGCTGCTCGGTGTGCTGCTGGTCCGGGTGCCACGCACCGAGAAGCCGGTCGGCGACGGGCCCGGCGCCTTCGACGGACCGCAGGTGTCCGCCCGCAACGCCGTGCGCACACCACAGTTCTGGTGTCTGTGGATCGTGCTCTGCATGAACGTGACCGCCGGCATCGGCATCCTGGAGAAGGCCGCGCCGATGATCACGGACTTCTTCGCGAACACCTCGACAACGGTGTCGGCGTCGGCCGCCGCCGGCTTCGTCGCCCTGCTGTCCGCCGCCAACATGGCGGGCCGGATCGGCTGGTCGTCGACCTCCGACCTGATCGGACGCAAGAACATCTACCGCCTGTACCTGGGCGCCGGCGCCCTCATGTACGGGCTGATCGCGCTGGCCGGCGACTCGTCCAAGCCGCTGTTCGTCCTGTGCGCGCTGGTGATCCTGTCCTTCTACGGCGGCGGCTTCGCCACGATCCCCGCGTATCTGAAGGACCTCTTCGGGGCCTACCAGGTCGGCGCCATCCACGGACGGCTGCTCACCGCCTGGTCCACGGCCGGCGTCCTCGGCCCGCTGATCGTCAACTGGATCGCCGACCGGCAGGAGGAGGCCGGCAAGGGCGGCTCGTCCCTGTACACGATGTCCCTGTTCATCATGATCGGGCTGCTCGCCGTCGGCTTCGTCGCCAACGAACTCGTCCGGCCCGTGCATCCCCGCCACCACGTTCCCGCCCCGGCGTCGAACGAGCAGAAGGAGAAGGAGGCCGCGGATGTCCAGCGACAGCACTAGCAGTCCGACTGGCCGACGGGGGCTGATCGCCTTCGCCTGGGTATGGGTGGGAGTACCGCTCGCGTACGGGCTCTACGAACTCGTACAAAAGGCGACGCAGCTGTTCACCGGCTAGGCGTTCGGGAGATGTTCGGGCGTCCGAGGGCCTGATGGAAGCCGACAACAGGGGCGCCCGATTCCTGTGGCATCACGTGCAGCCGTACCGGTGAGTCACTGATCAGACTGGTGAATCCCGCTACCCGAGGTTCGAGGGGATCACCATCGATGAACGGCTCGCGCATCGCCGCAGTCGGCCACTACCAGCCCGCCAAGGTACTCACCAACGAGGACCTGGCGGGCATGGTCGACACCAGTGACGAGTGGATCAAGAGCCGGGTGGGCATCCGTACGCGCCACATCGCCGGGCCCGACGAGCCGGTCGACGAACTGGCCTCGCACGCCGCCGCCAAGGCGCTCGCGGCGGCGGGCCTCGCGCCCGGCGACATCGACCTGGTCCTGGTCGCCACCTCCACCGCCATCGACCGCTCCCCGAACATGGCCGCCCGGGTCGCGGCCCGGCTCGGCATCCCGTCGCCCGCCGCGATGGACCTGAACGTCGTCTGCGCGGGCTTCACCCATGCCCTGGCCACCGCCGACCACGCCGTCCGCGCGGGCGCCGCGGCCCGGGCGCTGGTGATCGGCGCCGACAAGATGTCCGACGTGACCGACTGGAGCGACCGTACGACCTGCGTGCTGGTCGGGGACGGGGCCGGCGCGGCCGTCGTGGAGGCGTCCCAGGAGGCCGCCATCGGGCCCGTCTTGTGGGGGTCGGTGCCCGAGATGGGGCACGCGGTGCGTATCGAGGGACAGCCCGCGCGGTTCGCGCAGGAGGGGCAGAGCGTCTACCGCTGGGCGACGACGCAGTTGCCGGCCGTCGCCCGCAGGGCCTGCGAGCGGGCGGGCCTCGTCCCGGAGGACCTCGCCGGAGTGGTCCTGCACCAGGCCAACCTGCGCATCATCGAGCCCCTTGCCCTCAAGCTCGGTGCCGTCAACGCCGTGGTCGCGCGCGATGTCTCCGAGTCCGGGAACACGTCGGCGGCGAGCATTCCGCTGGCGTTCTCCAAGCTCGTGGAACAGGGGCGGATGTCGTCCGGGGATCCGGTGCTGCTCTTCGGGTTCGGGGGGAACCTGTCGTACGCGGGTCAGGTCGTCCGCTGCCCCTGACCGCTGTCGTTTCGCTGTCGGCCCTGCGCGCCCGTGTGACGAGGCCAACTCCCCGGTCCCCTGGCCTCTGTGCGCCGTAGACTGTAGACGAAAGACAATCGATACTGGCTTTCCAGTGACGGTCGGCTACCGGATGCAGTCGCTGCCCGCAGTTCGCCCAGGAGGGGGACCGATGTTGTCGACAGGACTGCCGCAGGGTGCGGTGCCCAAGCTCGAACGGCCCGGTCCACTGCGCGACCGCGTCTACGAGGCGCTGCTCGAACTCATCACCACCCGCGCCCTCCAGCCGGGCCAGCACCTGGTGGAGAGCGAACTGGCAGGTCATCTCGGCGTGTCACGGCAGCCGGTGCGCGAGGCGCTGCAGCGCCTGAACACCGAGGGCTGGGTCGATCTGCGGCCCGCGCAGGGCGCGTTCGTGCACGAGCCGACGGAGCAGGAGGCCGACCAGCTCCTCACCGTCCGTACCCTTCTGGAGGCCGAGGCCGCCCGGCTCGCCGCCGCCCACGCCGACAGCGCCGGCATCGCGGCCCTCGAGTCGCTGTGCGCGGAGGGCGAGAACGCCGTCGCCGCCGACGACGTGGACGCGGCCGTCGCCCTCAACGCCCGCTTCCACGCGAAGATCATGGAACTGGCGGGCAACGCGGTCCTCGCCGAGCTCGCCGCACAGGTGGACCGCCGCGTTCGCTGGTACTACACGCCCGTCGCCCGCCAGCGCGGACAGCAGTCCTGGATCGAGCACCGGGGCATGATCGCCGCGATCACCGCGCGGGACGAGCAGCGGGCCACGGAGCTGATGCGGGAGCACACGGAGCACACCCGGCGGTCGTACCACGCCCGGCCGAAGTCCTAGGTCGTGCCCGACCGGTGGAGCCGGCAGAGGCTGTTGCCGTGCCGGGTGCGGCCGTTGATCTGGTCGATTCGTTCCGGGATCGCGGCCTTGATGCCTCGCCTGTGCGGGTAGGCGCGGATCTTCGTGGAGGAGCAGCCCTTGTCGGCAACGGCCTGCTCGATCTTCGTTGTCAGCCCGCCACGGGACCTGGCCGATCGCCTCGCCCGGTAGCCGTGGGCAACCGCGGCGGACCCGGCAACGGCCCGATCGCCGCCCACGACTCATCGGCGAGCCCATGACGACGCGCCACGAAGGGTTTTCTCAGAACGCGTCCGCGTGGGCCCGGGCCCACTGCTCGAACGTGCGCGGCGCCCGCCCCGTGACCTCCCGCACGGTCGGCAGCACCTGGGATTCGTCCAGGATCCCGTCGACGAAGAAGCGGAAGAACGCGTCGACGTACGGGGCCGGGAAGTGGGCGCCCATCGCCGCGCGGGCCTCGTCGTCCGTGAGGCCGACGGTGCGCAGTTCACGGCCGAGCACCTCGCCGAGGATGCGGACGCGGTCCGAGGGCAGCAGGGATTCGGGTCCGGTCACCGTGTGGACGCGGCCCTCGTGCCCGGCCGAGCGGAGCGCGCGGGCGGCCACCTGGGCGATGTCGTAGGGGGAGATGTCCGCCGTGCGCACGCCCGGGAACGGTACGCGCACCTCGTCGCCCTTGCGGATCTGGTCCGCCAGCGCCAGCGCGTTGGACATGAAGCTCACCGGCCGCACGAAGGTCCACGCCATCCCGGACGCGCGCACCTCCGACTCTGCCGCCCGTAGATAGCGCGTGACCGCGTTGTCGTCGTCGATCCCGGCCGACTTCCCGGACAGGAGCACGACGTGCTCGACGCCCGCCGCCCGCGCGTCGGCCAGGATCCGGCTCTGTCCTTCGTATCCGGGCATCAGGAACAGTGACCGTACGCCGTCGAGCGCGTCCCGTACCGTCTCGGGCCGGTTCAGGTCGCCCGCCACGGCCTCCACCCCCGGCGGCAACCCCTCCGCCCGGCCCGAGCGGCTCAGCGCGCGCACCGGCTCCCCGGCCTCCGCCAGCGCCCGGACGACTTCGGCACCCACATTCCCCGTGGCACCCGTCACCAGAAACACCCGGTCCCCCCTCCCCGCCTCGAGCCGCGGCAGGCCCGGCGTGGGCCCATCCTGCGGGGCCGGGTCCGATCACACCAGAGGGCACCCCGATGCTTTGTCCTGTGAGTGGAGAAAGTTGAGGGCAATCTCTGCGCAACTTCTTCCCACTCCCGGCAGCCGCTGCTACGTTCCCCTCGAAAGCAGGCCACGCGAGTGGCCGAAACCCGGCGCGCGCAGGCCGATTGAGGCGGGGAGGGGCTCGTGAGACGCATGACGGCGCGACCCGCGAACGCCCATCAGGCCCGGCTGCTCAAGCTGTTGCGCGACGGAGGGCCCAACTCCCGGGCCCAGCTGGGCGACCAGATCGACCTCTCGCGGTCCAAGTTGGCCGTGGAGGTCGACCGCCTGCTGGAGACGGGCCTGGTCGTGGCCGACGGACTCGCCGCCTCGCGCGGCGGCCGCCGCTCCCACAATGTCCGGCTCAACCCCGGACTGCGCTTCCTCGGCGTCGACATCGGCGCGACCTCGGTCGACGTCGCCGTCACCAACGCCGAACTGGAGATCCTGGGACACCTCAACCAGCCCATGGACGTCCGCGAGGGCCCGGTCGCGGTCTTCGAGCAAGTCCTGTCCATGGCAGCTAAGTTGAGGGCCTCCGGGCTCGCGGAGGGGTACGACGGCGCCGGCATCGGCGTCCCGGGCCCCGTCCGCTTCCCCGAGGGCGTCCCGGTGGCTCCGCCGATCATGCCGGGCTGGGACGGCTTCCCGGTGCGGGAGGCGCTCAGCCAGGAACTCGGCTGCCCTGTCATGGTCGACAACGACGTGAACCTCATGGCGATGGGGGAGCAGCACGCGGGCGTCGCACGCTCCGTGGGCGACTTCCTCTGCGTCAAGATCGGCACCGGCATCGGCTGCGGGATCGTCGCGGGCGGTGACGTCCACCGCGGTGTCACCGGCAGCGCGGGCGACATCGGGCACATCCAGGCCGTGCCCGACGGCCGCCCCTGCGCCTGCGGCAACCGGGGCTGCCTGGAGGCCCACTTCAGCGGGGCGGCCCTCGCCCGGGACGCCGTCGAGGCGGCCCAGCAGGGGCGGTCGGAGGAACTCGCCTCGCGGCTGGCGGCGAACGGCACCCTGACCGCCGTGGACGTCGCCGCCGCGGCTGCCGCGGGTGACGCCACCGCCCTCGACCTGATCCGCGAGGGCGGCAACCGCGTCGGCCAGGTCATCGCCGGACTCGTCAGCTTCTTCAACCCCGGCCTGGTGGTGATCGGCGGCGGGGTGACCGGCCTCGGCCACACCCTGCTCGCCGCGATCCGCACCCAGGTCTACCGCCAGTCGCTGCCCCTGGCGACCGGCAACCTGCCCATCGTTCTGGGGGAGTTGGGCCCCACCGCCGGAGTCATCGGCGCGGCCCGGCTCATCAGCGACCACCTGTTCTCACCCGCGTAAAGCCACTTACTCGATACGGCTCACTCGCACAGCACCCCGCACAGCGCTCTGCTTCGCCCTGCTCTGCCCTGTCTCGATCACGCCTGCCCGACAGCGCCCTGAAACCGGCCCGCACGCCCGCCAAGGGGACCTCATGGCATCAGAACCACCGCTGCTCAGCATGTCCGGCATCACCAAGTCGTTCCCCGGAGTCCGCGCCCTCGACGGCGTCGACCTCGACGTCCAGGCCGGTGAAGTGCACTGCCTGCTCGGCCAGAACGGCGCCGGCAAATCCACCCTTATCAAGGTCCTGGCCGGCGCCCACCAGCCCGACACCGGCACGATCCACTGGCGCGGCGAGACGGTCACGCTCCGCTCGCCGATCGCCGCCATGCGCCTCGGCATCGCCACCATCTACCAGGAACTCGACCTGGTGGAGCACCTGTCGGTGGCCGAGAACGTCCACCTCGGCCATGAACCCACGGCCGCCGGCTTCGTCGTACGAGGAAAGGTGGCCCGGGCGTCAACAGCCCAGCTGCTCAAGCGACTTGGGCATCCGGAGATCGATCCGGCCCGCCTGGTCGGCGAGTTGTCGGCGGCGCAGCAGCAGATCGTCTCCATGGCGCGGGCGCTCTCCCACGACGTACGGCTGATCGTGATGGACGAGCCGTCCGCCGCCCTCGACCCGGACGAGGTCGACAACCTCTTCCGCATCGTCGGCGACCTCACCGCCGACGGCGTCGCCGTGGTCTACATCTCGCACCGGCTGGAGGAGATCCGACGCATCGGCGACCGGGTGACGGTGCTGAAGGACGGGCGGGCCGTGGCGGGCGGGCTTCCGGCGAAGACGACGCCGACTCGTGAGGTCGTGGCGCTGATGACGGGCCGCAATGTGGAGTACGTCTTCCCTGAGCGGCCGACAAGGGAGGTGACGGACGGGAAGCCGCTGCTGGAGGTCCGAGGTCTCGCCCGGGACGGTGAGTTCGAGCCCTTCGACCTGACCGTGCGGCCCGGCGAGATCGTCGGGCTGGCCGGACTGGTGGGCTCGGGGCGCTCCGAGATCCTGGAGACCGTCTACGGTGCACGGAAGCCGACAGCCGGTCAGGTGCTGGTCGACGGCCGGCCGTTGAAGCCGGGCAGCGTACGCGCCGCCGTCCGCGCCGGCCTCGGGCTCGCCCCCGAGGAACGCAAGGCGCAGGCGCTGCTGATGCTGGAGTCCGTCACCCGCAACGTCTCGGTCTCCTCCATGTCCCGCTTCTCGCGCGGCGGCTGGATCGACCGGGCCGCCGAACTGGGGGCCGCTCGGGCCGCGACCCGCGAGCTGTCGCTGCGGCCCGACAACCCGTCCGTGCCCGTGCGCACCCTCTCCGGCGGCAACCAGCAAAAGGCCGTCCTGGCCCGCTGGCTGCTGCGCGGCTGCCGCGTCCTGCTGCTCGACGAACCCACCCGCGGCGTCGACGTCGGCGCCCGCGCGGAACTGTATGCGGTCGTCCGTCGGCTGGCCGACGAAGGCCTCGCCGTACTGCTCGTATCCAGCGAAGTGCCCGAGGTGCTGGGCCTCGCCGACCGCGTGCTGGTGCTCCGCGAAGGCCGCGTCGTCCACACCGCACCGGCCCGCGCACTCGACGAACACCGTGTCCTCGACCTCGTCATGGAAGGAAGCCCGGCGTCATGACGCAGCACGCCTCCCCGCCCCGGGACAGCACCGGCAAGGTGCCGTCGGCCGGCGCACCGCCCGCCTGGCGGGGCCTGATGGCCCGCGCCGACCTGCGCACCCTCTCCCTGCTCGGCGTCCTCGCCGCACTGATCGTCATCGGCGGCATCACCAAGCCGGACGAGTTCCTGGACACCCGCAACCTCCAACTCGTCCTCACCCAGGCCTCCGTGATCGGCGTCGTCACCGTCGGCATGACCTTCGTCATCGTCTCCGGCGGCATCGACCTGTCCGTCGGCGCGATCGTCGCGCTCGCCTCGGTGTGGGCGACGACCGTCGCGACCCAGGAGTACGGCTTCGCCGGCATCCTCTTCACGGCGGTGATCGTCGGTGTGGGGTGCGGCCTGGTCAACGGGCTGCTCATCGCGTACGGCGCGATGGTCCCGTTCATCGCCACGCTCGCCATGCTGGCCTCCGCACGCGGACTGGCGCTGCAGATCACGGACGGCAAGACGCAGATCGTGACCGTGCCCTCCGTGCTGGACCTCGGCGAGCGCGACGCGTATGTGCTCGGCATTCCGCCGCTCGTCATGGTGTTCGCGGTCGTGACGATCATCGGCTGGCTGATCCTGAACCGCACGACCTTCGGGCGGCGTACGGTCGCCGTCGGCGGCAACGCGGAGGCGGCCCGGCTCGCCGGCATCGACGTGCGGCGCCAGCGGCTCTACCTCTACCTGCTGTCCGGGCTGTGCTGCGGCATCGCCGCCTTCCTGCTGATCATCCTGTCCGGATCCGGTCAGAACACCAACGGCAACCTCTACGAACTCGACGCCATCGCGGCCGCGATCATCGGCGGCACGCTGCTCAGCGGGGGTCGCGGCACCATCACCGGCTCGGTGCTCGGCGTCCTGATCTTCACCACGATCACCAACATCTTCGCCCTGAACAACCTGCAGAGCGACGTCCAGCAGATCGCCAAGGGCGCGATCATCGTCGCCGCCGTGCTGGTCCAGCGCCGTACCGCGAGCACGACCTGAGGGTCGTGTCGCTCCCGCTCAGCACTACCTGAGGAAAGGGTTCACCGCCATGCCAGAGACCATGAGCCGCTTCACCAGTCGCAGAGGGCTGCTGTTCGGGACCGCCGCCGTAGGTGCCGGTGCCCTCCTCACAGGTTGCACGAGCAACGAGTCCGACGACGAACCGGCCGCGAACGACCAGCCGGCCGCCGACGACAAGTCCGGCAAGCCGGTCACCATCGGCTTCGCCGGACCCCAGGCCGACCACGGCTGGCTCAACGCCATCAACGACAACGCCAAGAGCCGCGCCGAGAAGTACTCCGACGTCACCCTGGAGATCACCGAGGGCTCCAACGACACCGCCGCGCAGATCGGCCAGATAGAGACGCTGATCAACAAGAAGGTCGACGTGCTGGTGGTGCTGCCCGCCGACGGCAAGGCGCTCACGCAGGTCGGCCTGAAGGCGATGCGGGCCAGGATCCCGGTCGTCAACCTCGACCGGGTCTTCAACTCCCCTCAGGCGTACCGCTGCTGGATCGGCGGCGACAACTACGGGATGGGCCTGAACGCCGGGCACTACATCGGCGAGAAGCTCAAGGGGAAGTCGAACGCCCGCGTCATCGAACTGGCCGGGCTGGACAACCTGGAGCTGACCCAGCAGCGCACCCAGGGCTTCGACGACGCACTGAAGAACTACCCCAACATCAAGAAGGTGGCCCGTCAGGCGGCCGAGTTCACCGTCGAGTCCGGACAGGCCAAGATGGCCCAACTCCTACAGGCCCAGTCGAAGTTCGACGCCCTGTGGAACCACGACGACGACCAGGGCGTGGGCGCCCTGCGCGCCATCGAACAAGCCGGGCGCGACGACTTCCTGATGGTCGGCGGCGCGGGCGCGCTGTCCGCCTTCCAGGCCATCAAGCAGGACGACGGCGTCCTCAAGGCCACCGTCCTGTACCCGCCGACCATGGCCGCCTCCGCCATCGACCTGGCCCGCGCGCTGGGCCAGGGCAAGGGCATCGGCGGCATGGCCGAGTTCGAGATCCCGGCCTCGATCACGCTCTACTCGGCGGTCGTCGACAAGACCAACGTCGACCAGTACATGTCCACCGGCTTCAAGTGATCCGTTCCGCCCGCACCCCCCACGTGCGCCACCCCGACCAGGACGAGGAGGACACCCACATGGGACAGCCGCAGCAGCAGTCAGAAGGGACCGAGGCAGGCAAGCCACCCCTGCGCGTGGGAATGGTGGGCTACGCCTTCATGGGCGCCGCCCACTCCCAGGGCTGGCGCACCGCGGGCCGCGTCTTCGACCTGCCGCTGAACCCGGTGCAGGCCGTGATCTGCGGCCGCGACGCCGCTGCCGCGCGGGCGGCCGCCGACCGACACGGCTGGGCGTCCGTCGAGACCGACTGGCGTGCCCTCGTCGAACGGGACGACATCGACCTCGTCGACATCTGCACACCCGGCGACAGCCACGCCGAGATCGCCCTCGCGGCCCTGGCCGCCGGCAAGCACGTCCTGTGCGAGAAGCCCCTCGCCAACACCGTCGAGGAAGCCACCTCGATGACACGGGCGGCCGAAGAGGCGTACACGCGCGGCCAGGTGGCGATGGTCGGCTTCAACTACCGCCGGGTGCCGGCCACCGCCCTGGCCCGCCGCATGGTCGCCGAGGGACGCCTGGGCGCGCTGCGGCATGTGCGCGTGACGTACCTCCAGGACTGGCTGGTCGACCCCGACTTCCCGCTGACCTGGCGGCTGCGCAAGGAACTGGCCGGATCGGGCGCGCTCGGCGACCTCGGCGCGCACATCATCGACCTCGCGCAGCACCTGGCGGGGGAGTGGCTGACCGGGGTGTCCGCCCTGACGGAGACCTTCGTGAAGGAACGCCCGCTGCCCGGCGGGGCCGCGAAGGGGCTCTCCGCCGTCTCGGCCGAGGGTGCCACCGGCCAGGTCACCGTCGACGACGCCGCCCTGTTCACCGGCCGCTTCCCGTCCGGCGCCCTCGCCTCCTTCGAGGCCACCCGCTACGCCACCGGCCGCAAGAACGCCCTGCGCATCGAACTCAACGGCGAACGCGGCTCGTTGGCCTTCGACCTGGAGCGCCTCAACGAACTCGCCTACCACGACGGCACGGAACCCGCAGCCCACGCGGGCTTTCGCCGCATCCTCGTCACCGAACCCGACCACCCCTACCTGGACGCCTGGTGGCCCCCGGGCCACGGCCTCGGCTACGAGCACACCTTCGTCCACCAGGCCCGCGACCTGGTCCACGCCATCGCGGAGGGCCGCCGACCCGAACCATCCTTCGCCGAGGGGCTGCAGGTGCAGCGAGTACTGGCGGCGGTGGAGGAGAGCGCCGAGAAGAACTCCGTCTACACGCCCATAGCGGTCTGAGGAGGCCGACGAGAATGCCACGCACCTTCACGCTCTTCACCGGCCAGTGGGCCGACCTGCCGCTGGAGGAGGTCTGCCGGCTCGCCCGCGACTTCGGCTACGACGGACTCGAACTCGCCTGCTGGGGAGACCACTTCGAGGTCGACAAGGCCCTCGCGGACCCGACGTACATCGATTCCCGAAAGGCGCTGCTCGACAAGTACGGCCTCAAGTGCTGGGCCATCTCCAACCACCTCGTCGGCCAGGCCGTCTGCGACGCCATCATCGACGAACGCCACCAGGCCATTCTGCCGGGCGAGGTGTGGGCCGACGGCGACCCCGAGGGGGTTCGCAGGCGGGCCGCCGACCGCATGAAGGACACCGCGCGCGCCGCGGCCGCCTTCGGCGTGAACACCGTCGTCGGCTTCACCGGCTCCGCGATCTGGCATCTCGTCGCCATGTTCCCGCCCGCACCCGAGTCGATGATCGAGCGCGGCTATGAGGACTTCGCGACCCGCTGGAATCCCATCCTGGACGTCTTCGACGAGGAGGGCGTGCGGTTCGCGCACGAGGTCCACCCCAGCGAGATCGCCTACGACTACTGGACGACCTGGCGGGCCCTGGAAGCCGTCGGCGGTCGCCCCGCCTTCGGCCTGAACTTCGACCCGTCGCACTTCGTGTGGCAGGACCTCGACCCGGTCGGCTTCCTGTGGGACTTCCGCGACCGCATCTACCACGTCGACTGCAAGGAGGCCCGCAAACGCCTCGACGGCCGCAACGGCCGCCTCGGCTCGCACCTGCCCTGGGGCGACCCGCGCCGAGGCTGGGACTTCGTGTCGGCCGGACACGGCGACGTCCCCTGGGAGGACGTCTTCCGCATGCTGCGCTCCATCGACTACCAGGGCCCCATCTCCGTGGAGTGGGAGGACGCCGGTATGGACCGGCTCCAGGGCGCCCCGGAGGCGCTGACCCGCCTCAAGGCGTACGACTTCGAGCCACCGTCGGCCTCCTTCGACGCGGCGTTCGGCAACTGACCTGTTCTCACCGGTTCTGACCCTTCTGAGCTGTTCAGGGGCTCGTCGAGCCCTGTTCGACTCTCCGGGATGACGGCGCATCCCGGCGTACGCACCCGCCCGTACAACCGGCCCCTTTCTGGAGGCACTCGTGCACGGGAACGACCGCACCACCAGCACCGGCAGAAACGAGACCCACAGACGACGCCCGTCCTTCCGCAAGGCGGTGGCGCTGCTCAGCGGCGCACTGCTGGCGGGCGCCACACTCACCTTCACCGCACCCCAGGCCGGCGCAGCCGTCGCCGACGAGGGGAGGGGCGCTGCTGCTCCCCGGACCGCCGCGGCGGCCGCGGCCGAGGACTTCCAGCAGGTCACCCTCGCCAAGGGCGAACCGGAGGTCGGCGAGCCCATGTCGCTCGCCGTCCTCCCGGACCGCTCCGTCCTGCACACCTCCCGCGACGGCGAGCTACGCCTCACCGACGCGGCGGGCAACACCAAGCTCGCAGGCAAGCTCGATGTGTACTCGCACGACGAGGAGGGCCTGCAAGGCATCGGCGTCGACCCCGGATTCGCCGAGAACCGCTTCATCTACCTCTACTACGCACCCCCGCTCGACACCCCGGCCGGTGACGCCCCCGAGACGGGAACGGCGGCCGACTTCGCTGCCTTCGACGGCGTCAACCGTCTCTCCCGCTTCGTCCTGAAGACCGACGGCACGCTGGATGCAGCCAGCGAGACGAAGATCCTCGACATTCCCGCCTCCCGCGGCCTGTGCTGCCATGTCGGCGGCGACATCGACTTCGATGCGGCGGGCAATCTGTATCTCTCAACGGGCGACGACTCCAATCCGTTCCAGTCGGACGGCTTCACCCCCATCGACGAGCGCGCCAACCGCAACCCGGCCTTCGACGCCCAGCGTTCTTCGGGCAACACCAACGACCTGCGCGGCAAGATCCTGCGCATCAAGGTCAACGCCGACGGCTCGTACTCCATCCCCGACGGCAACCTCTTCGCGCCCGGCACCGACAAGACGCGGCCCGAGATCTATGCGATGGGCTTCCGCAACCCGTTCCGCTTCAGCGTCGACAAGAAGACAGGCATCGTCTACGTCGGCGACTACGGCCCCGACGCCGGCGCCGCCGACCCGGCCCGTGGCCCGGCCGGCCAGGTCGAGTTCGCCCGCGTCACCGGCCCCGGCAACTACGGGTGGCCGTACTGCACCGGCGACAACGACGCCTACGTCGACTACGACTTCGCGACCGGCCAGTCCGGCGCGTCCTTCGACTGTGCCGCGCCGAAGAACACCTCGCCGCACAACACCGGTCTGACCGACCTGCCCCCGGCCCAGGCCGCCTGGATCCCGTACGACGGCGGTTCCGTACCCGAGTTCGGCACCGGCTCCGAGTCGCCGATGGGCGGCCCGGTCTACCACTACGACGCCTCACTCGACTCGCCGGTGAAGTTCCCCGAGGCCTACGACGGGGACTTCTTCGCCGGGGAGTTCGGGCGCCGCTGGATCAAGCGGATCGTGAGCGACGACGCCGGGACCGTGCAGTCGATCAACGACGTCCCCTGGACCGGCACCCAGATCATGGACATGGCCTTCGGTCCGGACGGCGCGCTGTACGTCCTCGACTACGGCGTCTCCTGGTTCGGCGGTGACGAGCACTCGGCCCTGTACCGCATCGAGAACGCCACCGACGGGCACTCGCCCGTGGCGCAGGCCGCGGCGAGCAAGACCTCGGGGCAGGCACCGCTGAGGGTGCAGTTCTCCTCGGAGGGCACGACCGACCAGGACGCAGACGCGCTGACCTACAGCTGGGACTTCGGCGATGGCGGCAAGTCGACGGCAGCGGACCCGTCGTACCGGTACAAGAAGAACGGCACCTACACCGCGACGCTGACCGCCAAGGACCCCTCGGGCCGCACCGGCAGCGCGAGCGTGCAGATCGTCGTCGGCAACACGGCGCCCAAGGTGACGCTGGAACTCCCGCAGGACGGGCAGCTGTTCAGCTTCGGTGACGCGATCCCGTTCAAGGTGCGGGTCAGCGACCCCGAGGACCGGACGATCGACTGCACGAAGGTCAAGGTCACCTTCATCCTCGGCCACGACAGCCACGGCCACCCGGTGACCTCCGCGAACGGCTGCACCGGCACCATCCAGACCAGCGCCGACGGCGGCCACGACGAGGACGCCAACATCTTCGGCGTCATGGACGCCGAGTACACCGACGGCGGAGGCGGCGGCCAGGCCCCGCTCACCACGCACGACCAGAACGTCACCCAGCCGAGGCACCGCCAGGCCGAGCACTTCGGCAACGGCTCCGGCGTCTCGATCATCACCAAGGCCACCGCACACGGCGGCAAGACCGTCGGCAACATCAACAACGGCGACTGGATCTCCTTCACACCGTACGCCTTGGGCAACGCCAAGAAGATCACCGCCCGGATCTCCTCCGCCGGCGCGGGCGGCACGCTCGAGGTCCGTGCGGGGTCCTCGACGGGCACCCTGCTCGGCAAGACGACCGTGCCGGTGACCGGCGGCTGGGAGACCTTCCAGGACGTCACGGCCGACCTGTCCCGCGCACCGAGGGGCACGACCACGCTCTACCTCGTCTTCAAGGGGAGCGGCACGGGCGCCCTGTACGACGTGGACGACTTCACCTTCACCACGGGATGAGAGGAGGTACGGAGATGCGCATACACCCAACTCGACGCGTGGCAACGGCAGCCGTGGGAGCCGCCGTACTTCTCGGCTGTGTCTCGGGGACGGCCGCATCACAGTCCTCGCGGGACTCGCGGCCCGGAGCCGAGGCCAAGAGGGTGCTGGTCTTCTCCAAGACGGCCGGCTTCCGCCACGACTCGATCCCCGACGGGATCGCCGCGGTGAAGCAACTCGGCGAGACGGGCGGCTTCACGGTCGACGCGACGGAGGACGCCGCGGCCTTCACCGCCGGCAACCTGCGCCGCTACGACGCCGTCGTGTTCCTGTCGACCACCGGGGACGTCCTGAACGCCGCCCAGCAAACGGCCTTCGAGGGATACATCCGACGCGGCGGCGGCTACGTCGGCATCCACGCGGCCGCCGACACCGAGTACGACTGGGCGTTCTACGGCGGCCTCGCCGGCGCCTACTTCCAGTCGCACCCGGCGATCCAGCCTGCGACCGTGGACGTCGAGGACCACGCCCACCCGGCGACCTCGGGTCTGGCGCAGACGTGGAACCGCACGGACGAGTGGTACAACTACCGCTCGAATCCCCGGGAGAGGGCACATGTCCTCGCCTCCCTCGACGAGTCCTCGTACACCGGCGGCACCATGAACGGCGACCACCCGATCGCCTGGTGCCAGAACTATCAGGGCGGCCGTGCCTTCTACACCGGCGGCGGCCACACCAAGGAGTCCTACGCCGAGCCCCAGTTCCGCGAGCACCTGCTCGGTGGAATCCGCTGGGCCGTCGGCGACGCCGAGGCCGACTGCCGCCCGGAGAACGGCTACCGCCCGCTCTTCGACGGCACGCAGGCTTCGCTGGACGGCTGGCGCCAGGCCGGCCCGGGCTCTTTCACCCTCTCCGACGACGGCACGCTCACGTCGACCGGCGGCATGGGCATGCTCTGGTACGCCGCGTCAGGCTTCGGCTCGTACTCCCTGAAGCTCGACTGGAGGATGGCCGGCGACGACAACTCCGGTGTGTTCGTGGGCTTCCCGCCCTCGGACGATCCGTGGTCGGCCGTGCACAACGGTTACGAGATCCAGATCGACGCCACGGACGTGCCCGAGAAGACGACGGGTTCCGTCTACGGCTTCCAGTCCGCCGACCTCGGCAAGCGCGACCGTGCGCTGAACCCGCCGGGGGAGTGGAACACGTACGAGATCCGCGTGGAGGGAGAACGCCTCCGCGTCTATCTCAACGGCGTGAAGATCAACGACTTCACCAACACCGACCCGGCCCGGAGCCTCACCGACGGACACATCGGCATCCAGAACCACGGCGCCGACGACGAGGTGTCCATCCGCGACGTCCGGATCAAGGAACTGCCCGCGAAGTCATCCGAATCCTCGGCTTCGCACGGAGCTAGGGCTTCGCACGGAGCCAGGGCTTCGCAGGGCGACTGAGCGACGGCGGGCGGGGGACGCCGGACTCCCGCCCGTCGTCTTTTCCCCAACCGACCGGACCCCGCCAGAGCCGGTGGGGTCGGGTCGATCAGACGACGCGTTCGACAAGGAGGCCGCCATGTCCGCGTCCGTTTTCCCCTCCGACTCACGCGTCGGTGTCTGGCTGATCGGGGCGCGCGGCTCCGTCGCCACGAGCGTCGTCGCCGGGTGCGCCGCCGTCACCGCGGGCCTGCACCCGCCGACGGGCCTGGTCACCGAGACGCCCATGTTCGCGGACAGCGGCCTGCCTCCGCTGTCGTCCCTCGTCTTCGGCGGCCACGACACGGTGGACTACCCCCTGCCCAAACGCGCCGAGGCCCTGGAGGCAGGCGGCGTCCTGCCTCCCGGTCTCCCCTCGGCCGTACGGACCGAACTCGCCGCCACCGACGGCGAGATCAGGCCCGGCGGCCCTGTCCCCGGAGACAGCCGTGGCGAGGAGGAGCTCATCGCCGCCTTCGCCTCGGACATACGTGACTTCATACGGCGACGCGAGCTCGCCCGCGCCGTCGTCGTGAACGTGGCGTCCACCGAACCCGCCCCCACCGGCACTGCCCTGCCCCCGAGTTCGCTGTACGCGGCGGCGGCCCTGCGCGCGGGCTGCCCGTACGTGAACTTCACCCCGTCGACGGGCCTGAACCACCCGGCGCTGGCCCGCCTGGCCTCGTCGACCGGCCTGCCGTACGCGGGCCGCGACGGCAAGACGGGCCAGACACTGCTCCGCTCGGTCCTGGGCCCCATGTTCACCCAACGGGCACTGGCGGTCCGCGCCTGGTCCGGCACGAACCTGCTCGGCGGCGGCGACGGCGCTTCCCTGGCCGACCCGGCCGCCGCGGCGGCGAAGAACGCCGGCAAGGAGAGAGTGCTGGCGGACGTCCTGGGCGAGGTGCCCGAGGGCGAGGTCCACATCGACGACGTCCCCGCGCTCGGCGACTGGAAGACCGCGTGGGACCACATCGCCTTCGACGGCTTCCTCGGCACCCGCATGATCCTCCAAACCATCTGGCAGGGCTGCGACTCCGCCCTCGCGGCACCCCTGGTCCTCGACCTCGCCCGTCTGACCGCACGCGCCCACGAGACGGGCCTGTCCGGACCCCTCGCCGAACTGGGCTTCTACTTCAAGGATCCGGTGGGGGACGGGTCGGGGGCGCTGGGCGAGCAGTACGCGGCACTGGGACGGTTCGCGGAGCGGCTACGGGGAGCTGAGGGTGAGCCGTTGGGTGTGCGGGGAGCTGCGGGTGAGCTGTTGGGCGTGCGGGGAGTCGGGGGTGAGCGGTTGGGCGTGCGGGAAGTTGGTGCTGAGCCGTTGGGTGCGCGGGGAGCCGGCGCTGAGCCGCTGGGGGTGCCGGGGAAGGGGACTGAGCCGCCGGGTGACACTCCCAGTCGGCTCGGCGCGTGCGATCGTGCCGGCCACTCCGAGGAGCAACGGTGAAGGGGAGCGGGCGCGGGGCCCTCCGCTTCGGCTACGGCACCAATGGCCTCGCCGACCTCCGCCTCGACGACGCCCTGGCCTTGCTCGCCGACCTCGGCTACGACGGCGTCGGCCTGACCCTCGACCACATGCACCTGGACCCACTCGCCCCCGACCTCACCGCACGCACCCGCCGCGTCGCGCACCGCCTGGACACCCTCGGTCTGCAAGTCACCGTGGAGACGGGCGCCCGCTATGTGCTTGATCCACGTCGTAAACACGGTCCCTCCCTCCTGGACTCCGACCCGGACGACCGTGCCCGTCGCGTCGACCTGCTGATCCGTGCCGTCCGGGTAGCGGCCGACCTCGGCGCCCACGCCGTTCA
This sequence comes from Streptomyces sp. SD31, assembly GCF_052068475.1. Classification (NCBI taxonomy): domain Bacteria; kingdom Bacillati; phylum Actinomycetota; class Actinomycetes; order Kitasatosporales; family Streptomycetaceae; genus Streptomyces; species Streptomyces sp. SD31. Next base: position 292,226 of record NZ_JBQHCX010000004.1, read on the forward strand.
CTGCTTCAGCGGCATCACACCGCCGGGAACCGACCCGGAGACCGCCTGGCACCGCCTGGCCGACACACTCACTCCCGTCCTGGACGCCGCCGCCACCGTCGGCATCCCTCTCGCCGTCGAGCCCGAACCGGGCCACCTCCTCGCCACCCTCTCCGACTTCCACCGCCTGCGCCGCGCACTCGGCGACCCGGAACACCTCGGCCTGACCCTCGACATCGGCCACTGCCAGTGCCTCGAACCCCTCCCTCCCGCCGACTGCGTACGCGCCGCCGCCCCCTGGCTGCGTCACGTCCAGATCGAGGACATGCGCCGCGGCATCCATGAACACCTCCCCTTCGGCGACGGCGAGGTCGACTTCCCGCCCGTGCTCGCCGCCCTCGCCACCACCGGTTACCAGGGACTGACCGTCGTCGAACTGCCCCGCCACTCCCACGCGGGCCCCCACTTCGCCGAACTCTCCCTCCCGTTCCTCCGCCGCGCCGAATCCACGGCCACCGGGTCACCCGTACTCGTCCCACGCCCTGGCGATCCCTCCGCCACCCCTGAAGGGAGCACCGCATGACCCCCTGCCGCAGCACCCCGGCAACCCCGGATGCGGACCCCGAGAGCAGCCCACTGCCCGAACCTCAGGCAGGCACCAAGGGCAGCCCACTGCCCGAACCTCAGGCAGGCACCAAGGGCAGCCCAGGCACCGAACCCCATGCAGGCACCGACCCCCGCCCGGGCGCCGACAGTCCCTCGGGTGCCGAGGGCCTACCGGGCACGGCGGCGCGGCCAGACGCCGGTGACAGGGCGGGTACCGAGAGCCGACGGGGAGCAGAGGCTCGGCCCGATGCCGGGAGGGGGGCAGAGACGGAGGCTCCGCCCGGTGCCGGTGCCGGTGCCGGTGCCGGTGCCGGTGGCCAGGTAGGCAGGGCGGCTCGGCCAAGCGCCGGGGACCGGGCGGGTGTCGAGAGCCGACCGGACACCCCGGGCACCACCCTCGCCCTCACCCCGCCCGCCGAACTGCGTGGCCACCTCACCGCCCGCCTCGGTACCGCCGCCCGCGCGTGGCTCCACCGGGCCCTCCGCGAGGCCGCCGCCCATCCCGGCACTCACGGGCCCATCTCCGTCTGGGAGTTGCGCATCGCCGAGGCCGGGCGCCGCTGTGGCGCCGAGCACGCCGACGCCGCCCGCGTCCTCATCCTGCACGCGGCCCAGGCCGATGTGGACGCTGTCACCCGGGTCTACTTCCAGGGCACCGCCGCCGAACGCCGCGCCGTCCTGCACGCACTGCCCCACCTCGTGCCCGGCCCGCAGGCCCTCCCGCTCGTCGAGGACGCCCTGCGCACCAACGACACCCGGCTCCTCGCCGCCGCCGTCGGCCCCTACGCCGCCCGGCACCTTGATCCCCACCAGTGGCGCCACGCCGTCCTGAAGTGCCTGTTCACCGGGGTGCCCATCATCGCGGTGGCCGACCTGAACCGGCGCGCCCACTCCGACGCCGAACTCGCCCGCATGCTCGGCGACTACGCCGCCGAACGCACCGCCGCGGGTCGGCCCGTGCCCGAAGACCTGTACAGCGTCCTGACCCTCACCGACCGCACGGCCACCCCACCCGCGCCCGCCGCTGGGTGCGGCAGCCACGGCACCCACGGCAGCGACGGCACCCGAGGCACCGACGGCAAGGAGTCCTGATGCGCCTCTTCGACCCCCACATCCACATGACGTCACGCACCACCGACGACTACGAGGCCATGCACGCCGCCGGTGTCCGCGCCGTCGTCGAGCCCTCCTTCTGGCTAGGCCAACCCCGCACGTCTCCCGCCTCCTTTCTCGACTACTTCGACTCCCTCCTCGGCTGGGAGCCCTTCCGCGCCGCCCAGTACGGCATCGCCCACCACTGCACCCTCGCCCTCAACCCCAAGGAGGCGAACGACCCGCGCTGTGTCCCCGTCCTCGACGAACTGCCCCGGTATCTCGTGAAGGACCAGGTCGTCGCCGTCGGCGAGATCGGCTACGACTCGATGACCCCCGCCGAGGACACCGCCCTTGCCGCCCAGCTCCAACTCGCCGCCGAGCACGAACTGCCCGCGCTCGTCCACACCCCGCACCGCGACAAGCTGGCCGGCCTGCGCCGCACCCTCGATGTCGTCCGGGAGTCCGCGCTGCCCCCGGACCGCGTCCTTGTCGACCACCTCAACGAGACGACGGTCAAGGAGGCCAAGGACAGCGGCTGCTGGCTCGGCTTCTCCGTCTATCCCGACACCAAGATGGACGAGGAGCGGATGGTCGCGATCCTGCGCGCGTATGGGACCGAGCGGGTGCTGGTGAACTCCGCAGCCGACTGGGGCAGGAGCGATCCCCTGAAGACGCGCAAGGTGGCCGATCTGATGCTGACCGAAGGCTTCGGGGAGGATGACGTCGACCTGGTGCTGTGGCGCAACCCCATCGCCTTCTACGGGCTCAGCGGCCGCCTCACCCTCGACATCGGGACCGCGTCCCCGGAGTCCACCCATGAGGGCAACTCCATCCTCCGTGGCGCTCCGAAGGAACCGGAAGGACTTGCCGGTGCCCCGAGGGCGTCGGACGACCCGTTCGGCGAACCAAGAAGGTGGGACGACCCGGCAATCGCCCCGGCCCCGGAGGCGTGAGCCATGCGCTTCCGACACCCCGACGGCTCCACCGTCCACCTCGCGTACTGCACCAACGTCCACCCGGCCGAAACCCTCGACGGCGTCCTCGCCCAACTCCGCGACCACTGCGAACCCGTCCGCCGACGGCTCGGCCGCGACCGCATCGGCATCGGCCTGTGGCTCGCCAAGGACGCCGCCCACGCCCTCGTCTCGGACCCGTCCGCCCTGCGCGGCCTGCGCACCGAACTCGACCGGCGCGGCCTCGAGGTCGTCACCCTCAACGGCTTCCCGTATGAGGGCTTCGGCGCCGAAGAGGTCAAGTACCGCGTGTACAGGCCGGACTGGGCCGACCCCGAACGCCTCGAACACACCACCTCCCTGGCCCGCGTCCTCGCCGGTCTCCTCCCCGACGACGTCAGCCAAGGCAGCATCTCCACCCTGCCCCTCGCCTGGCGCACCCCCTACGACGACCGACGGGCCGAGACCGCCCGCACCGCCCTGGTCGCCCTCGCTGAACGCCTCGACGCCCTGCAGGAGTTGACCGGCCGCGACATCCGGGTCGGCCTCGAACCCGAGCCCGGTTGCATCGTCGAGACCACCGCCGACGCCATCGCCCCGCTCACCGCTGTCGGGCACGACCGCATCGGCATCTGCGTCGACACCTGTCACCTCGCCACCTCCTTCGAAGATCCGCACACCGCCCTGGACGCGCTCACCGAAGCCCGCGTCCCCGTCGTCAAATCCCAGCTCTCAGCCGCCCTGCACGCCGAACACCCCCATCTCCCCGATGTCCGCGAGGCCCTCGCCGCCTTCGACGAACCCCGCTTCCTGCATCAGACCCGCACCGCCACCGCCGCCGGCCTGCGCGGCACCGACGACCTCGGCGAGGCCCTCAAAGGCGACGCCCTGCCCGACGCCTCCCCATGGCGCGCGCACTTCCACGTCCCACTTCACGCGGCCCCCGCCGAGCCCCTCACCTCCACACTCCCCGTCCTCAAGGCCGCACTGACCCGGCTCGTCGGCGGCCCGCACCCGCTCACTCGCCACCTCGAGGTCGAGACGTACACCTGGCAGGCCCTCCCGGCCGAACTGCGACCCCGCGCCCGCAGCCAGCTCGCCGACGGCATCGCCGCCGAACTCACTCTCGCCCGCGACCTGTTGACGGACCTCGGCCTGAAGGAGCTGCCGTGACCGAGAGGCCGGACCCGGCAGCCCCGCCCACCTCGCCGCGTGACCGCCCAGCACCCCGAACGGAGGCCACCACCATGGGAGGTCCCACCCCTCTCCTCGTCCTCGACGTCGTCGGCCTCACCCCGCGTCTCCTCGACCACATGCCCCACCTCAAGACCCTCGCCCAGTCCGGCTCCCGCGCGCCGCTCGGCACCGTCCTGCCCGCGGTCACCTGCGCCGCCCAGTCGACCTTCCTGACCGGCACTCACCCGTCGGAGCACGGCATCGTCGGCAACGGCTGGTACTTCCGTGACCTCGGCGACGTACTCCTGTGGCGCCAGCACAACGGACTGGTCGCCGGCGACAAACTCTGGGACGCCGCCCGCCGCGCGTATCCCGGCTACACCGTCGCCAATATCTGCTGGTGGTACGCCATGGGCGCCGACACCGACATCACCGTCACCCCCCGTCCGATCTACTACTCCGACGGCCGCAAGGAACCCGACTGCTACACCCGGCCGCCCGCCCTGCACGACGAACTCACCGAGAAGCTGGGCACCTTCCCGCTCTTCCACTTCTGGGGCCCCGGAGCGGACCTGGTCTCCAGCCGCTGGATCATCGACGCGACCCGCCACATCATCCGCACCCGGCGCCCCGACCTGACGCTCTGCTACCTCCCTCATCTCGACTACGACCTGCAGCGCTTCGGCCCGGACGATTCACGCTCGCTGAAGGCGGCCGCCGACCTGGACGCCGTCATGGCACCGCTTCTGGACGACGCCCACGCCGAGGGCCGTACCGTCGTCGCGCTGTCCGAGTACGGCATCACTCGCGTGAACCGGCCCGTCGACATCAACCGCGCGCTGCGACGGGCAGGCCTGTTGGAGGTGCACACCCAGGACGGCATGGAGTACCTCGACCCGATGACGTCACGTGCCTTCGCGGTCGCCGACCACCAGATCGCTCATGTCTATGTGCGCCGACCGGAAGACCTCGACGCGACGCGGACCGCCCTGGACGGGCTACCCGGCATCGAGCAACTCCTGGACGACCAGGGCAAGAAGGCCCACCATCTCGACCATCCACGCTCCGGCGAGCTCGTCGCCGTCGCGGAGCCGGATGCCTGGTTCACGTACTACTACTGGCTCGACGACGCCTGCGCGCCCGACTTCGCGCGACTGGTCGAGATCCATCGCAAACCCGGCTATGACCCGGTCGAACTCTTCCTGGATCCCCTCGACCCCTACATCAAGGTCAAGGCGGCGACCGCACTCGCCCGCAAGAAACTGGGCATGCGCTACCGCATGGCGGTCGTGCCCCTGGATCCGTCACCTATTCGCGGCAGCCATGGCCGCATACCTGCGAGCGACGACGACGGTCCGCTCCTCATCTGCTCCACCCCCCGCGCTCTCGGCGACCGCGTCGCGGCCACCGATGTGAAGTCACTCCTGCTCCAACTCGCCGGTCTCGGCTGACCGGTCACGACCGGCACGCACCAGCCCGCCGGTCCCACCGACCCGTCTCTTCCGACTGGTCACCAGTGAAGCACTCACCACTGACAACGGCCTTCGATCACAGGGAGTTCCAGGCATGAGCCGCTTTTCCCAGACGGATCCCGAACTCACCCACCGCCTCACCAGACGAGGCATGCTCGGCGTGGCTGCGGGCACCACAGCTGCCGCCCTGCTGGGAGCCGCCGCGGCCCCCGCGACCGCCGCCCCCGGCACCGCTTCCACCACCGGCACGGCCCCCCGTGGCGCCGGCCGCGGCCGTCCCGTCCTGCCCCCCGGCCGGCTCGGCATCCAGCTCTACAGCCTGCGCGACAAGGTCTCCACGCTCGGCTTCGCCCCGGTCTTCGCCGAGTTGGAGAAGTACGGCTACGACGAGGTCGAGTTCGCCGGATACACCCAGGGCTCGGCCGGCCCGATCACCCTCGCCCAGCTCAAGCGGCTGGCCCGGAACCACGGCCTGAATCCGATCGGCAGCCACGTCGGCTACTACTCGAGCGACCCGGGCGCCTACACCTTCGCCCAGAACCTCACCAAGGTCCTCGACGACGCCCAGGCCCTCGGCCTGAAGCACATAGGCACCGCCTCCGGGCCGTTCCGCTACGGCTCCACCGTCGACGCCTGGAAGCGCGCCGCCGAGGAGTTCAACACCTACGGCGCGGCGGCGAAGGCGCGCGGCATGAAGTTCTACCAGCACAACCACTCCGAGGAGTTCTCCTTCGCCACCGACAACCCCAAGGTCCGCCTCTACGACGTGCTGCTCGCCGAGACCGACCCGGACCTCGTCTTCCTGGAGATGGACATCTTCTGGGCGTACTCGGGCCAGTTCCGCTTCTCGAAGCGACCCGACGGATCGGCCGCCCCCTTCGAGCCGCTGGACTACGTACTCAAGCAGCCGCACCGCTACCCGCTCTTCCACGTCAAGGACGGTGTGAGCGACCCCGCCAACCAGTACGGCTTCCGCATGGTCGACGTCGGCGACGGTGACATCGACTACCAGCGGTTCATCTCCGCCGTGACCAGGCTGCGCGGTCAGCGATTCGCCCACCACTGGCAGGCGGAGCACGACAACCCGACCGAGTCCCTCACCTTCGCACGGCGTTCGAGTGAGCATCTGCACTCGCTGCGCGAGAAGTGCTGACGGCCGTACCGACGTGAGGAGGCCCTCCCCGGACGGGGAGGGCCTCCTCACGTTCGCGACTCGTCAGCCCGCCACCATGGGTGTCGGCGTTCGTCCCGGCTGTCGCAGCAGCAACGCGATCGCCGCCGCCACCAGCGACACGCCCCCGGCCAGCGCGTACGCGCCGTCGTAGCCCCAGGCAGCGACCACCATGGAGCCCAGACCGCCGCCGAACAGGCCGCTGATCAGCTTGCCGCTGTAGACGAGGCCGTAGTTGGTGGCGTTGTAGTTCTCCCCGAAGTAGTCCGGGGTGAGGGCCGCGAACAGGGGGTAGAACGCGCCGCCGCCGAAGCCGGAGAGGAACGCGAAGGACAGGAACAGCCCTTCGCTCTGCACGGCGCCGGCCCAGATCACGCCGAACTGGGCGAGACCCAGCACGACGATGACGAACACCAGGGTCGACTTGCGGCCCCACCGGTCGGAGAGCCAGCCCACGACGCCACGGCCGATGCCGTTGATGACCGCCATCACGCCCATCGAGGAGGCCGCGACCAGCGGGCCGAAGCCCACCTCCTTGGCGTAGTCGACCTGGAAGGATATGCCGAAGATCGACACCCCGGCGGTCAGCACGACGGACAGCCACATCAGCGGCAGCATGCCCGTCCTGATGGCCTCCCGGGGCGTGTACTGCTTCACCGCCGGAGGGTTCTTGGCCAGGCTCGTCGCGTTCTTCTGGTTGCCCGTGTACGTCAGCGGATCGACGTCCGCGGGCCACCAGTTCTTCGGGGGGTCCTTGAAGAAGAACGCGCATCCGAGAACGACGATCATGACGTAGCAGCCGATCAGGTCCAGCACCCGGTGGTAGTTCGCGGTGTCGAACCCGTAGTTGAAGATGAAGATGAACGGCAGCGATCCGTACGCGAACCCGCCATTGACGAACCCGGTCCGCGCGCCACGCCGCTCGGGGAACCACTTGCCGACCATGTTGATGCAGGTCGCGTAGACCAGGCCGGCGCCGATGCCACCGATGACGCCGAAGCCGAGGAGGGCGAGCCAGACGTTGCTCAGGTGCGACAGAGCGAGGAAGCCCAGCAGGCACAGGCCCGAGCCGAGGTACATCGCTGTGCGGGCCGTCAGGATGCCCTTCTCCCGCAGCCAGCCCGCGGGGAAGGCGATGCCGGCCTGGAAGAACACCCAGACGCTGAGGATCCAGAAGGTGTTGCTCTGCGTCCAGCCATGCGCGTGGGACAGGGTGTCCTCCGCGGAGCCGTACGCGTATTCGAAGACGCTGATGGCCATCATGGCGATCCACGGGAGATACACCATGAGCTTGCGGGAGTGGCCGAGGACGTCGCGGTCGGTCTCGCCGATGCGGTAGACGCGGCCTCGCGCGTCGGTCACTTCGCGGTAGGGACGGTGTGCGGCGTCGGACTGTGCGGACGAGCTGTTTGCCGTGTGCGGATCTGCCGTCATGTCAGGCCGTGTCCTCGCCGAGCGGTTGGGGGTTGGGGGCGATGCGCGTTTCGTTGTCGCGTCCCGGGGGGCGGAGGAACAGCGCCACGCAGCCGGCGAAGAGCGAGATCGAGCCGGCCAGGATGAAGGCACCGGAGTGCCCCCAGGCGCCGACGACCACGGCGCCCATGCCCGCGCCCAGACCGGAGACGAGCTTGGCGCTGTAGACCATGCCGTAGTTGGACGCGTTGTTGTTCTCGCCGAAGTAGTCGGCGGTGAGCGCCGCGAACATCGGGAAGATGGCGCCGCCGCCGAAGCCGGAGATCGCGGAGAAGATCAGGAACAGCGTCAGGTTCTTGCTGTCCGCGGACCAGAGGATGCCGAACTGGGCGAGACCCAGGATGACGCACACGGCGAGCAGGCACCGCTTGCGGCCGTAGAGGTCGGAGAGCCAGCCGATGACGCCACGGCCGGTACCGTTGACGATCGCCTTGAGGGACATGGCCGTGGCCACGATCCCGCCCGCGAAGCCGGCCTCCTCGCCGATGTCCACCTGGAACGCGATACCGAAGATGTTCACGCCGGACGTGCACGCCAGACAGAACCACATCAGGGCCACCCGGCCGGTCTTCCACGCCTCCTTGGGGGAGTACTGGCGGACCGCCGGCGGGTTCATCCGCAGCGAGCGGGCCGCGCGCGGGTCCTTCGGCGGGTTGAGCGGGTCGATCGAGGCGGGCCACCAGTTCTTCGGCGGGTCCTTGAAGAAGTAGCCGGAGAACGCGACGATTCCGGCCAGGAAGACACCGACCGAGACCAGCACCCAGCGGAAGTTGGTCAGGTCCATGTAGCCGTTGAAGATGAAGACGAAGGGCACCGAGCCGTAGGCGAAACCGCCGTTGACGAACCCGGTCTTGCCGCCCTTGCGCTCCGGATACCACTTGCCCACCATGTTGACGCAGGTGGCGTACACCATGCCCGCGCCCATGCCGCTGAACATGCTGAAGCCGATGTAGGCGAAGACGACATGCGGCGCGAAGGCCAGCGACAGATAGCCCAGCAATGTGCCCGCCGCCCCGCACATCATCGCCCAGCGGGCCGGCAGCTTTCCGCTCTCACGCAGCTTGCCCGCGGGGAAGGCCACCGCGGCCTGGAAGAAGACCCAGACGGTCATCATCCAGAAGATGTGCATGCTGTTCCAGTGGTGCGCCGTGTGCAGGGTGTCCTCGGCGGACGCGAACGCGTACTCGGCGGAGGAGATGCCCATCATGCCGATCCAGGGCAGGATCACCATCCACTTGCGTTTGCGCCCCATGATGTCGATGTCGGACTCACCGACGCGATAGACGCGTCCGTTCTTGTCGGTCACCTCTCGATAGGCGGCGACCCGTGGAACATCGGTAGTTGTCACGTTAGTTGCACCCCTTGCGTCGAAAGTTCTGGCCAGCGCCCCCTGTCCAATGCCTTTCGTGTGCGCACGGGTCCCGGGGCCGGCCGACGCGCACCGTCGGCCGACCCGCGCCCACTCACCTCATGAACCGCCCCCCAACAGCCCCGCCGCCCGCGCCCACCGGTACTTCGCGCCGAGCACGGCCACCGGCTTCTCGGTCGTGTACGGGTACGCCACGACCCCCCGCTCGTACAGGTACTGGCAGGCCTCCTCGACCTCGACGTCACCCGCGAGCGACGCCACCACGGGCTTCTCCACGCCGCGCTCCCGGAACTCGGCCACCACGCGCGCGGTGAGCTCCGCGAAGACCATCGGAGGAGTGACGATCGTGTGCCAGTAGCCCAGCACCAGGGCGTGGATGCGCGGATCCTCCAGACCGAGCCGGATCGTCGCCTCGTACGTCGACGGCGGCTCGCCCCCCGTGATGTCCACCGGGTTGCCCGCGGCCCCGAAGGGCGGGATGAACTTCCGGAAGGCCTCGTCCAGGTCCGGCGGGATCTCCATCAGGGACAGGCCGTTGTCGGTCACGGCGTCCGACAGCAGTACGCCGCTGCCGCCCGCCCCGGTGATGATCACGACGTTGTCGCCCTTGGGGGCCGGAAGCACCGGCAACGCGCGCGCGTACTCCAGCATTTCGTTCAGCCCGGGCGCCCGGATGACACCGGCCTGCTTCAGGATGTCCTCGTACACGGCGTCATCGCCGGCGAGGGCTCCGGTGTGCGAGCCCGCGGCCTTCGCGCCCGCCGCTGTACGTCCCGCCTTCAGCACCACGACCGGCTTCTTCGGTACGGTCGCCCGCGCGGCCTCGACGAAGGCGCGCCCGTCCTTGAGGTCCTCCAGGTGCATGGCGATGCACTCGGTGTGCGGGTCCTCACCGAACCAGGTCAGCAGGTCGTCCTCGTCCAGATCCGACTTGTTGCCGAGGCCCACGATCGCCGACACGCCCGTCTTAGTGGTCCGCGCGAAGCCCAGGATGGCCATCCCGATGCCGCCGGACTGCGAGGTCAGCGCCACCCCGCCCTTGACGTCGTACGGCGTGCAGAACGTGGCACACAGGTCCTGCCACGTCGAGTAGTAACCGTAGATGTTCGGGCCGAGGAGGCGGATGCCGTGCCGCTCGGCGATCTCCACGATCTCCGCCTGGAGTTCGTGCTCACCGGTCTCCGCGAACCCGGAGGGGATCAGCACGGCGTTCGGGATCTTCTTGCGTCCCACCTCCCCCAGGGCCGAGGCCACGAACTTGGCGGGGATAGCGAAGACCGCCACATCCACCTCACCGGGAACGTCCGTGACACTCTTGTACGCCTTGCGGCCCAGAATGTCATCGGCCTTGGGGTTCACTGGATGGATGTCCCCGGCGAAACCGCCGTCGATGAGGTTGCGCATGACCGAATTGCCGATCTTGCCCTGCTCGTTGGACGCTCCGATCACGGCGACCGACGACGGCTGCATCAACCGGCGCATGGAGGTGAGGATCTCCTCGCGCGAGTAGCGGCGGCGCTGCTTCACGGGCGCCTCGGAGAGGATCACCCGGATATCGGCCGCGACAGCCCCCTCCGCCGTCGCGATCACCGGGTTGAGGTCCACCTCGGCGATCTCCGGGAAGTCCGCGACGAGCTGCGACACCCGGCGGATCTGCTCGGCTATCGCCCACCGGTCCACGGCCGCCTGGCCGCGTACCCCGCGCAGGATCTCCGCCGCCCGGATCGAGTCCAGCATGGACAGCGCCTCGTCGGCGGCCACGGGAGCCAGCCGGAAGGTGATGTCCTTGAGGACCTCGACGAGCACCCCGCCGAGCCCGAAGGCCACGACCTTCCCGAACGTCGGATCGGTGACCGCGCCGACGATGACCTCCTGCCCCTTGGGGAGCAGCTCCTGCACCTGCACGCCCTCGATGCGGGCATCCGCGTTGTACGCGCGCGCGTTGTCGACGATCGTGTGGAACGCCGCCCGTACGTCCGTCGCCCCCTCGACGCCCACGATCACGCCTCCGGCGTCGGTCTTGTGGAGGATGTCGGGAGAGACGATCTTCATGACGACCGGTCCGCCGAAGCGGGCCGCGTACGCCACCGCCTCGTCGACGTCCGTCGCGAGTTCCTCGCCCGGTACGGCGATCCCGTACGCGTCGGCGATCACCTTGCCCTCGGGCGCGGTCAGCGCCGTGCGTCCCTCGGCCCGCACGGAGTCGAGGAGCGTCCGCACCCTCAGGACGCGGTCTTCGGCCATCACGTCAGATCACTCCGTTCGACTTGAGCAGGCGCAGCTCCTCGTCGCCGAGGCCGAGCTCGCCGATGTAGACCTCTTCGTTGTGCTGGCCGAGCAGCGGTGAACTGCTCACCTCGACGGGGGAGTCGGAGAGCTTGAGCGGGCTGCCGACGGTCACGAACTCGCCCCGCTCGGGGTGCGGCACGGTGACGACCATCTCGTTGGCGACCAGCGACGAGTCCTCGATGATCTCCTCGGTGGACAGGATCGGCCCGCACGGGATGTTGTGCGCGTTGAGCTTCTCCAGCACCTCCCACTTGGGCAGGGCCGAGGACCACTCCTCGATCAGCTGGAACATCTTGTTCAGCTTGGGCAGCCGGGCCTCCGGGGTCGCCCACTCGGGGTCGTCGGCGAGTTCGGGCCGGCCGATGAGCTCACTGATCGGCTGCCAGCCGACGGGCTGCACGATGACGTACACGTAGTCGTTCGGCCCGCCCGGCGCGCACTTGACCGCCCAGCCCGGCTGACCGCCGCCGGACGCGTTTCCCGAGCGGGGAACTTCCGTGCCGAAGTCCTCGTTCGGATATTCAGCAAGCGGCCCGTGTGCCAGGCGCTGCTGGTCCCTCAGCTTCACCCGGCACAGGTTGAGTACAGCGTGCTGCATGGCCACGTTGACCCGCTGCCCACGCCCGGTGTTCTCGCGCTGGAACAGCGCCGCGAGAATCCCCGCCACGGCGTGCACACCCGTCCCCGAGTCCCCGATCTGGGCCCCCGTCGCCAGCGGCGGCCCGTCCTCGAAACCGGTGGTCGACATCGACCCGCCCATGGCCTGCGCGACGACCTCGTACGCCTTGAAGTTGGTGTACGGGCCGTCACCGAACCCCTTGATGGAGGCATAGACGATACGCGGATTGATCTCCTGGATGCGGTCCCAGGTGAAGCCCATTCGGTCGACCGCGCCCGGTCCGAAGTTCTCGACCATGACGTCGGAACGCCGGATCAGCTCGGTGAGGATCTCCTTGCCGCGCTCGGTCTTGGTGTTCAGGGTGATGCTCCGCTTGTTGCAGTTGAGCATCGTGAAGTAGAGGGAGTCGACGTCCGGGAGATCGCGCAACTGCTTGCGCGTGATGTCACCGGTCGGCGCCTCCAGCTTGACGACGTCCGCGCCTAGCCAGGCGAGCAGCTGGGTCGCGGAGGGACCGGACTGGACGTGGGTCATGTCCAGGACGCGGATGCCTTCGAGGGCCTTGGTCGGCGTACCAGTCATGGAGGCCACCTCACTTGTACATGGTCTGGTTCATGGTTCCGGGGGCGTACGCGTCGGGGTCGACCCAGACGTTGATCAGCGACGGCTTGCCGGACTCGCGGGCGCGCCGCAGCGCGGGGCCGATGTCGGCGGGGTCACGGACCTCCTCGCCGTAACCGCCCAGCATCTGCGCGAACTTGTCGTAGTGGACGTCGCCGAGGGTGTTGCCGACCCGCTCGCGCTCCAGGCCGTACTTCTGGGCCTGGCCGTAGCGGATCTGGTTCATCGAGGAGTTGTTGCCGACGATGCCGACGAAGGGGAGGTTGTAGCGGACGAGAGTCTCGAAGTCCCAGCCGGTGAGGGAGAACGCGCCGTCACCGAAGAGCGCGACGACCTCCTTGTCGGGCCGCGCCTGCTTGGCCGCGAGCACGAACGGCACCCCGACGCCGAGCGTGCCCAGGGGGCCCGGATCCATCCAGTGACCCGGTGACTTGGGCTGCACGACCTGACCGGAGAAGGTGACGATGTCGCCGCCGTCGCCGATGTAGATGGAGTCCTCGGTGAGGAAGTCGTTGATCTCGCTGACCAGCCGGTACGGGTGGATCGGCGAGGCGTCCGACTTCAGGCTCGGCAGCCGCTTCTCCAGGGCGGTCTGCTCGGCCGCGCGCAGCTCGTCGAGCCACTCCTTGCGCTTCGACGCGCCGCCGTTGACGCGCCCGGAGGCCGCCTCGGTCACCGACTTCAGCACCAGCCCCGCGTCGCCCACGATCCCGAGGTCGATGTCGCGGTTCTTGCCGACGGTGCGGTAGTCGAGGTCGATCTGCACGACGGTGGCGTCCGGCGACAGCCGCTTGCCGTAGCCCATGCGGAAGTCGAAGGGCGTGCCGACGATCACGATGACGTCGGCGTGGGAGAAGGCGTACCGGCGCGACAGCTGGAAGTGGTGCGGGTCGCCCGGCGCGAGCGTGCCGCGTCCGGCGCCGTTCATGTAGGCGGGGATGTTGAGGGTGCGCACGAGCTCGATGGCCGACTCGGTGCCGCGCGTCGTCCACACCTGGCTGCCGAGCAGGATGGCCGGCTTCTCGGCGTGGACCAGCAGGTCGGCGAGCCTCTCGATCGCCTCGGGGTCGCCGGCTGAGCGGGTGGAGGCACGGTAGGCGCCCTGCTTGGGCACGCGCGCCTTGCTCACCGGCACCTTGGCGTCGAGGACGTCGCGCGGGATCTCCAGGAAGGAGGGTCCGGGCGCTCCGTGGTAGCACTCGCGGAACGCCATCGACACCATGTCCGCCGCGCGCGCCGTGTCCGGCACGGCCGCCGCGAACTTGGTGATCGGCGTCATCATGTCGACGTGCGGCAGGTCCTGGAGGGAGCCCATCTTGTGCTGGGTGAGGGCGCCCTGGCCGCCGATGAGCAGCATCGGTGACTCGGCGCGGAAGGCGTTGGCGACGCCGGTGACGGCGTCGGTGGTGCCGGGACCCGCGGTGACGACCGCACAGCCGGGCTTGCCGGTGATACGGGCGTAACCGTCGGCGGCGTGGGCGGCGACCTGCTCGTGACGGACGTCGACGACCTCGATGCCCTCGTCGACGCAGCCGTCGTAGATGTCGATGATGTGGCCGCCGCACAAGGTGTAGATGCGGTCGACCCCCTCGGCCTTCAGCGCCTTGGCAACGAGATGACCACCGGAAATGACGTCCTGAGTGTCGTCGGGCATGGCGAAGTCCTGTCCCTTCGTAGGGGGTTGGAAGGCTCTCGCGGTACATTGCATACAGTCGACGAATACTGTATGAACCTTGTTATCCCGCATCCGGTGGGTGGTGTCCAGGGGGCGTGCGGCACTTTTGAGTCAGGAGCCGGAATGGACCTGTACGAACACCAGGCAAGGGAACTCTTCGAAGAACACGGCATCTTGGTGTCACGGGCAGAGGTGACCGACTCACCCAAGGAAGCCCGCGAGATCGCACGCCGACTCGGCGGCCGGGTCGTGGTCAAGGCGCAGGTGAAGACCGGTGGCCGCGGCAAGGCGGGCGGTGTGAAGCTCGCCGCGGACCCTGCGGCGGCGGAGATCACGGCACGGCAGATCCTCGGCATGGACATCAAGGGCCACACGGTCGGCAAGGTGATGCTGGCCCAACCCGTGGACATCGCGACCGAGTTCTACGTGTCCTACGTTCTCGACCGCGCCGCGGGCCGTTTCCTCGCCATCGCCTCGGCCGAAGGCGGCATGGCGATCGAGGAGGTCGCCGCCAGTCGGCCCGAGGCCGTGGCCCGTATCCCCATCGACCCGGCCGAGGGCGTCACCTCGGCGAAGGCGGGCGAGATCGCCGCGGCGGCCGGACTGCCGCCGCAGACCGTCGACGTCCTCATGCGGCTCTGGGAGGTGCTGGTCCGCGAGGACGCCCTCCTCGTCGAGGTGAACCCGCTCGTCCGCACCGCGCAGGGGCAGATCATCGCCCTCGACGGCAAGGTCACTCTCGATGACAACGCCCGCTTCCGGCAGGCGCGTTGGGGTGCCGACGGCGTGGAGCACGACGACGCGCTGGAGGCGGCGGCCGCAGCCAAGGGCCTCAACTACGTCAAGCTCGACGGCGAAGTCGGCATCATCGGCAACGGTGCCGGCCTCGTCATGTCCACCCTCGACGTCGTCGCGGGCTGTGGCGCCCGCCCCGCGAACTTCCTCGACATCGGGGGCGGGGCATCGGCCCAGATCATGGCCGACGGCCTGTCCGTCATCCTCTCCGACCCGGCCGTGAAGTCGGTCTTCGTCAACGTCTTCGGCGGGATCACCGCGTGCGACGCGGTCGCCGACGGCATCGTGCGGGCCCTGGACAGCGTCCAGTTGACCAAGCCGCTCGTCGTACGCCTCGACGGCAACAGCGCCGTCCGCGGGCGCGCCATCCTCGACGAACGCGCCCACCCCCTGGTCCAGCAGGTCACCACCATGGACGGCGCCGCGCTGCGGGCCGCCCAACTCGCCGCCGCCACAGCCTGAGGAGACATGACGACATGGCCATCTACCTCACCAAGGAGAGCAAGGTCCTCGTCCAGGGGATGACCGGCGGCGAGGGCATGAAGCACACCCGGCGCATGCTCGCCGCGGGTACGAACGTCGTCGGCGGCGTCAACCCGCGCAAGGCCGGCCGCACCGTCGACTTCGACGACCGTGCTGTCCCCGTCTTCGGCTCGGTCGCCGACGGCATCCGCGCCACCGGCGCCGACGTGACCGTTGTGTTCGTGCCGCCCGCCTTCACCAAAGCGGCCGTCGTCGAGGCCGCCGACGCCGGCATCGGACTCGCCGTCGTGATCACGGAAGGCATCCCGGTCCACGACTCCGTCGCCTTCACCACGTATGCCAAGGCCAAGGGCACCCGCGTCATCGGCCCCAACTGTCCCGGCCTGATCACCCCCGGCCAGTCCAACGCGGGCATCATCCCGGCCGACATCACCAAGCCCGGCGGCATAGGCCTGGTCTCCAAGTCCGGCACGCTCACGTACCAACTGATGTACGAGCTCCGCGACATCGGCTTCTCGACCTGCGTCGGCATCGGCGGCGACCCGGTCGTCGGCACGACCCACATCGACTGCCTCGCCGCCTTCCAGGGCGACCCCGACACCGAACTCATCGTCCTCATCGGGGAGATCGGCGGCGATGCGGAGGAACGCGCGGCCGCGTACATCCGCGACCACGTGACCAAGCCGGTCGTCGGCTACATCGCCGGGTTCACCGCGCCCGAGGGCAAGACGATGGGGCACGCGGGCGCGATCGTGTCCGGATCCTCCGGTACGGCGGCCGCGAAGAAGGAGGCGCTTGAGGCCGTCGGGGTACGGGTCGGCCAAACGCCCACCGAGACCGCGCGCCTTGTGCTGGAGCGCCTGGGAGCCCGAGCGTGACGTCACTCATAGTCGACGCGAGGTCACTTTCAGCTGTGCCCGCGCCCCGCTAGCGTCCGCCGCAGCCATGTACGACCGCCCACCCGTCTCCCACCCCACCCTTTCAAGGAAGGGTCCTACGGCCCCCTTTTTTCTCTCGACTGTGCACCGAGAGCGGAGACCCCGATGGCAACCACCCTCACCCTGAAATCCGGCACCTCCTGGACCGACGCCTGGCAGCGCTGCCTCGCCGTGGCCCCGGAGGCCTTCCGGGACGACCGTGTCCTCAACCTCTGGAACTCCACCTGGCAGGCGGACGGCCGAGCCCTGCCCGCCACCAGCCCCGTCGACGGCAGCCCGATCGCCGGCCCGCCGCGCCTGGACCGGGCCACTGCCCACCAGGCCGTACGCGCCTCGCTCGACCAGCACCGCGCCTGGCGGCACATCCCGCTGGAGGAGCGCCGGGCCCGCGTCGCGGCAACCCTCGACGCCCTGACCCAGCACCGGGAACTGCTCGCACTGCTCCTCGTCTGGGAGATCGGCAAGCCCTGGCGGCTCGCCCAGGCGGACGTCGACCGGGCCATCGACGGCGTGCGCTGGTACGTCGACGGCATCGAGCCAATGGTGGCAGGCCGGGCCCCGCTGGACGGTCCGGTATCCAACATCGCCAGTTGGAACTACCCGATGAGCGTGCTCGTTCACGCAGTGTTGGTACAAGCATTGGCAGGCAACGCGGTCATCGCCAAGACCCCGACCGACGGCGGTGTCGCCTGTCTGACCCTGGCCTGCGCGCTCGCCACCCGCGAGGGAATTCCCGTCACCCTCGTCAGCGGCAGCGGAGGCGAGCTGTCGGAGGCGCTGGTGCGGGCGCCCGAGATCGGCTGCGTCTCCTTCGTCGGCGGCCGCGACACCGGCGCCGCGGTGGCCACGGCCGTCGCCGACCTCGGCAAACGACACGTACTCGAACAGGAAGGACTCAACACCTGGGGCATCTGGAACTACACGGACTGGGACGCGCTCACGGCGGTCATCCCCAAGCTCTTCGACTACGGCAAGCAGCGCTGCACCGCGTACCCGCGCTTCGTCGTCCAGCGTGAGCTGTTCGACGAGTTCCTCGCGGCGTACCTCCCGGCGGTACGCACGCTGACGGTCGGCCACCCCCTGGCTGTCGAGCAGCGGGACGACCCCTACCCGCGGCTGGACTTCGGGCCGTTGATCAACGCCGCCAAGGCGAAGGAACTCCAGGACCAGGTCGCCGAGGCGATCGACCGAGGCGCCGTCCCGCTGCACCGGGGACAGCTGTCGGACGCCCGATACCTGCCCGGCCAGGACACCTCGGCGTACGTCCAGCCGGTCACCCTGCTGAACCCGCCCCCGTCCTCCCCGCTGCACCACGCGGAGCCGTTCGGGCCGGTCGACACGATCGTCCTGGTCGACACGGAGGCAGAGCTGCTGGCGGCGATGAACGCGTCCAACGGCGCGCTCGTGGCCACGCTGTCCACGGACGACCAGGAGACCTACGGCCGCCTGGCCCCGCAGATCCGCGCGTTCAAGGTCGGCCACGGCAAACCGCGCTCCCGCGGCGACCGCGACGAGCTGTTCGGCGGCTTCGGCGCGTCCTGGCGGGGTGCGTTCGTCGGTGGCGAGCTGCTGGTGCGCGCGGTGACGCAGGGGCCGGCCGGGGAGCGGTTGCCCGGGAACTTCCCGGACTACCACCTCATGCCGTGACGGCATCTGGTACGCCGTGACGGCATCGGGCATGCCGTGACGTGATCCCCCGCGCCGGGACGGGGGCCGGTGGTGCGCCCGCTCCGCAGGGACGCCACCGGCCGGTCTCAGCCATGCGTGACCACGGAATCACGCGAGGTGAAACCCCTCGAACGGCCTCGCCTCCGGCTCGCCTCGCGCGCCCGCCGGGCCGCCGTCCGACGGACGGATATGCAGGTGAAGGGCACTCCGAAACCTTGGTATTGTTGTCCATGTCGCCGCGGGGAAGACCCCCGGCAAGGCGGCAGACACCTAGTCCGGGTGGCGGAATGGCAGACGCGCTAGCTTGAGGTGCTAGTGCCCTTTATCGGGCGTGGGGGTTCAAGTCCCCCCTCGGACACAGATCAACAGATTCAACAGATCACTTCCAGTTCATGCGGGTCGAGGGTTACCTCGGCCCGCATGAACTGTTTTGTGGGTCGGTGGGCCGGTTGGCCGGGTTCCCCGGCTGAAACCGCAGGCGGCGGCCGTGCCGGACCACGACCGCATCCGGCCGGGCGGCGTTCAGCGGTTGAGCCATGTGCAGGACCTCGACTCGGTCGCGGGTGGGCGGGGCGGCTCCCGGCGAATGGGTGGAAAGGTGGAGATACTTCGTATGGCGCCGCCGGAGTGTCCGGGGCGCGCTGCGTCATGGAGGCCGGGTCCGGCCGGGTAGGAGCGATGTTGATCCGTGTTCTTCTCGTCGAGGAGGCAGGCCTCGTGCGGGGGGCACTCGCCGCCCTGCTCACACGTGAGAAGGACATCGAGGTGGTCCCGGCGTCGCCGGAGCACAGTCAGACGGTCGTTCAGGCGTTGTCGTACCGGCCCGACGTGGTCGTCATCGATGCCGACGGCGGGGAGGACAGCGTGCTCGGTACCTCCCTGGAGCTGGCCACGCGGCTGCCGGAGTGCCGCACCCTGCTGGTGGTCGGGTCGGCCACCTCCGAGTATCTGCGGCGGGCGCTGGCGCGTCGCGTCGCGGGCCTCATCGGCAGGAACAGCCCCTGCGACATCCTGCCCCAGGGGGTCCGCAAGGTGGCGGCGGGCGAGCGGTTCATCGACCCGGGACTCGCGCTGCTGGCGCTCTCCTCGGTGGAGAACCCGCTGACCGGGAGGGAACTCGAGGTGCTGCGGCTGGCGGCGGACGGCACGCCCACGCGTGAGATCGCCGACCGGCTGTCGCTATCGGTGGGAACGGTCCGCAATCACCTGAACGCGGTCTCCAGGAAGGCCGGCGCACGCAACCGCATCGACGCGATCCGGATCGCCCGGGAGTCCGGCTGGCTGTAGCCGGGCCGGCGGCAGGCAAGTGCTGCCTGCCGCACTGCACCTCTGCCATCAGCGTCGGACGTCAGTCGCCATCTGGTCCCAGTGGCCGATCAGGTCGCGGTACAGGGCACAGTCGGCCAGCAGTTGGTCGTGGGTGCCCAGGCGGCAACGCGGCCCGTCCATCACGAGGACGAGGTCGGCGCGCAGGGCGGAGCTGATCCGGTGGGCGCAGACGATCAAGGTGGACCGGCGGCAGGCGAAGGCCCGTTCGGCGCCTGCCTCGGCGGCCGGGTCGAGGTGGCAGGTGGCCTCGTCCAGCAGGATCAGCGGGGCGGGCGGAAGCAGGGCACGGACAAGGGCGATCAGCTGGCGCTCGCCGGCGGACAGCAGGGCCGGGTTCACCGGGGCGTCGTAGCCGCCGATGCGTTCGACGAGCGCGGTGGCGCCGATTGCGTCGACCGCCGCGTCGAGGTCGGGCGGGGTGGCCGCCGGGTGCAGATAGGCGAGGTTCTCGCGCAGGGTGCCGGCGACGACGTACGCCTCCTGCGGGATCAGCACGCGGGACCGGGAGAGTCGGCCGACGTCCAGGGCGCGGACCGGGACGCCGCCCAGGTGTACCTGGCCGACCTGCGGGTCGAGCATCCCCGCGATGAGCGCGGCGAGCGTGGACTTGCCCGCGCCACTGGGGCCGACGACCGCCAGATGGGTGCCCGAGGGGAGGGACAGGTCGAGATCCCGGACGACCGGTTCGGCGCAGGGGGCATAGCCGAAGGTGACGCCCTGCAGCTCGACACGGCCGTCGCGGGGGAGTCTGCCGTCCGACGTTGCCGCCGTCGCTACCCCCGCCGACGACCCCGCAGGCCCCGCCGGCTTCGCCATCCCCGCTGCCTCAGCAGTTTCCGCCACCCTTGCAGGCCCGGCCCTCCCCGCCGCTCCTCCCACCCCCGTCCCCGCCGCCTCCAGAATTCGGCCGAGTGTGACCAGCAGCCACAGCCCGCTGCCCCCGAGTCCCTGGACGAAGCCGCGCAGGGCAGGTTGCAGGCTCTGCGCGACGTAGGTCAGCGCTCCCAGGATCGCGCCGGCCGTCACCCCGCCGCGTACCAGCCAGGGCGCACCGGCCAGGATGAGCACGATCGGCAGCCAGCCGCCGACACCCAGCGCGGCCGTGCGCAACGCGGTGAGCCGGGCCAGGGCGCGGGCAGCGCGCGCCGCCTCGTCGATACGGGCGCCGGCTCGACGACGTACCGTCGCCTCGGCACCGCAGGCCGTCACGTCCCGTAGGCCGCCGGCCACCGTGCTCACCTGCTCGGCGATGGCCTCGTCGGCGAGGACGACCGCCCGCTGCCGGGCCGCCATCGCCCGCAGGGCCAGCAGGAAGAGGACGAGCCCGGCCATGAGGGGCGGCACGACGAACAGCAGCAGGGCGGGATCCAGTGCGGCGAGCCCGAGCAGCACGCTCACCGTCGTGACCGCGAAGCTCTGCACGAACATCACGACCGCTCCGTACGACTCACGGGCGATCTCCACCTGTTCGGTCAGCCGTGCCACGCCCGCCGTGTCGGCGCTCTGCCCCACGTGGGCGGAGCGGTGCAGCGTGCCGGTGGTGACGAGCCTGACCAGGTCGTCGCGGAGCGGCTCGACGACCGCGGCCAGTTGGAGGGTGGCCTGCCGGGTGCCCCAGGCACCGACGAGGACGGCGCAGGCCAGCAGGCCGAGCCAGCTGAGGCCCTCCGCCGTGCGGTCGGCGAGGAAGCCTTCGTCGACGGCACGGGCGACCAGCCAGCCCGACAGCAGCGCGGGGACGGCCTCGACCAGCGACCAGCCGGTGAGTCGTACGTACGCCCGGCGCCGCGTGCGCAGTGTGGAGCGCAGCAACGCCCCAGGCGCCGGGCTCACCACACGCCTCCGTCCCACACGGCTGCGTCGCGATCCGGTGCCGGTGCCGATGCCGGTTTCGGATGTACGCCCCGGTGCCGAACCAGCTGCGGACCCGCCTCCCCGTCACCCCCCGGCTCCGGCCGGAACACCGCCCGATACCCCTCCTCCATCCACAGTTCCCGATGCGTGCCCACCCCCCGCACCCGCCCCGCGTCGAGCCAGACCACCACCTCCGCGTCGGCGGCCGTGGAGGCACGGTGGGTCACGACCAGCCGGGACCGGCCGGCGAGTGGCCCGGTGCCGGTCAGGGCCTGGCTGATGTGGTGCTCGGTGACGGTGTCCAGGCTGGCCGTCACGTCGTCCAGCACCAGGAGGCGGCCGGAGGGTGCGGACTGGACGAAGGCGCGTGCCAGGCCGATGCGCTGGTACTCGCCGCCGGACAGCGGAGCACCGGTGAGCCGGGTGCCGTAACCCTCGGGCATGGTCCGGATGAAGGCGTCGGCGCGTGCCGCGGTGGCCCCGGCGCGGACCTCCCCACCCCTGGGCGTGCGCGGCCCGAATCCGATCGCGTCGGCGAAGGTCTCGCCCAGCAGCACCGGGCGTTCGAAGCCGTAGGCGACGGCGTGCCGCAGCTCCGTGCGGTCCACGTCGCGCAGCGGCACTCCGTCGAGCCGTATCTCGCCCTCGTCGGGGTCGGCCAGCCGTCCGGCCAGCGCGGCCAGCAGGGACTTGCCGGCTCCCGAGCGTCCTACGACGGCGGTCAGCGCACCCGCCGGCAGGTCCAGGTCGATGCCGTCCAGCGCGGCGTCGCCCTCGGCTGTGCGTACCGTGACCTGGCGGAACTCCAGACGTCCGCCGCCCCCGCGGGGCAGGCGCGCGTCGCCGTACGCGACCGTGGGCTCGCCCAGCACCTCGGCGATCCGGCCCGCGGTGGCGCGTGCGAAGGCCAGTCGGTTCACCGAGGCCACCAGCGAACTTACGCCGGTGGCCAGGACCACATACCCGCTCGCGGCGAGCATCTGACCAAGAGTGATGCGGCCTTGGGCGAGCCCCAGCCCGGCGACGGCCAGTACGGCGATCTCCAGCAGGGGGACGATCGCCGCGTCCCGTGCGGAGACCCGGGCGACCGCGCGCCACATGCCCAGGCCGTGGCGGTGCAGCTCTGGAAGCGGCTGCAGTACCCGCTCGGTCTCGCGGGTCAGGGTCCCGGCCGCCGTGATGGTGCGGATTCCGGTGAGGGCGTCGACGAGTCGGGTGGCGACGCGGCCCTGCGTGGCGAAGTAACGGTCGTTGAGGTCGGAGACGTCGCGGACGAAGGCGCGCACCATCAGGGCGATCAGCGGCAGTCCGGCCACGAAGGTGAGGCACAACCAGGGGTCGATGAGGGCCAAGGCCACCACGGCCCCGACCGGGGGGACCAGGTCGGTCACCGCCCACACCAGGCTCGACGGGGCACTGCCCGCCCGGGCGGTGTTGCCCACCAGACGGGCCACCAGGTCGCCGGGGGTGTGACGGCGGCCGGCGGAAGCGCCCAGGTCGAGGACATGGCCGAGCAGGGTGTGCCGCAGCCATGCCGTGCAGCGGGCGTTGGCCACGGCGCCCGCGTAGTCGTCCGCGGCGTCGCACGCCACCAGCAGGGCGACGGTGACGGCGGACAAGGTCAGCCACAGGGAGGTGTCGCCGCGCCCGAGTACGGCGTCGACCGTGCGGCCCATGACGGCGGGCAGGAGAACGTAGACGCCTGCCAGCAGCAGGGACACGGCGGCCTGGATCCCGCCCCACACACCGCCTCGCCGGACCGTCGTCAGCAGCAGACGGTCCGCCGCGCGTCGGTCCACGGGCTGCTCCCGTCGGCGTACGGTTCCAGCGAATGGGGCGGGGGCGCGCGGTGTGCCTGCCCCCGCCGTGTGGGTGAGGACTAGTCGGAAGGACTAGCAGATCAGCAGGCTGAGGCGGCTGCCACCGCAGCCCTTGCTTGCCCGGCTGCCCGGCGGCGGCGCGTAACCGGTCTCCGACTCGATGGTCAGACCCTGCAGTTCGAGGAGCGACATGTGTCCTCACCTCCTCTCTCGTACTTGTGTGGGGACGGGGAGGTCATGAGCGGGCAGGCCCGGTGTCAGGAACGGCAGTCCGGTGGGCCGGGAGTGGAAGGCCGCGCCCAGCGCCAGCAGGACTCCCGCGGTGCCGGTGGCCAGGTCCATGGACAGCCGCAGCAACTGCTCGCCCGGGAAGGCGAGTCGGCCGTCGAGCAGGCAGGCATGGCGCGCCAGGTGGCGTACGTGGTCCGCGATCACGGGGTCGCGGGCGGCGGCGGTGCCGGGCGGGTGCCCGCGGCTGAGGTGGAGGATCATTCCGGCCACGCCGTCGAAGAGACCGGGTTCGATGTAGAACGATGCGCCGGCGGCCCTGCGGATCGCGTGGGCGGCGGCCGAGAACCGCTCGTCCGCGCGGTGGGCGAGGTACTCGTCGAGGACCATGCCGATGCCCGCGCTGCCGTCGGCGAGATAGGGCATGGTGCGCCAGCCCTCGTTCACCTCCATCGACCCGTCCGCGCGCTCCAGGCAGCGGCGCAGGTCCTGGCGCAGCGCGGTGGCGGCCAGGTCGAGGAGCGCCGGGTCGCCACTGCGCTCGTACAGACGCAGGAACAGCAGCGCGGGCCCGGACGAGCCGTACATCAGCCCCGCTCTCGGGTGGACTCCGCCACTGGTCTCGGGCACGGCGTCGGCCGGGCCGAGGCGGTCGGCGACGGTCTGTGCCACGCGAAGGGCGGCGTCGGCGCAGGCGGCGTCGCCGCGGGCGGTGGCGAAGTGCAGCAGGTTGAGCCCGATGCCGGACAGGCCGCCTTTGAGGTCCGGGGCGAGGGCCTCCCAGTGCTCGCCCAGGCACATGTCGAGGACCTTGGCGGCCTCCTCGTGGTGCCCGAGGTGTTCGAGGACGTATGCGACGCCGTGCAGCCCGTCGTAGAGGCCGAGGCGGGTTCCGGGTTCCGGGTTCAGCGCGTGCCGGATCAGCCAGTCCTCGTGGTCGGATCGGCGGCCGGCGCCGGTCACGTCCAGCGCGTACAGCACGCCGGCCGCGCCGTGGGCCACGTCCAGGCCGCCGCCCGGGAGCAGGAACTGCTCGATGTCGCCCGGGAAGAGCCGGTCGTGGCGCTCGGGCGTGGCGGCGGCCAGGATGGCGTCGGTCATCGAGGTGCGGGCGCGCAGCCAGCCTGATGGGTCGGGCTCGAGACGGGGCTCGTCGTCCGTCCCGCAGGTCATCCCGCCGTCGCCGGTGAGTGTGCGGACGGCGTCGTCGAGGAACCGCCGGGGAACAGGGAAAAGCCGGGCGGCCTCCCTGGCGAGCTGCCCGGCCTTCCTGCCGTCCAGCTCGATGAGGCCTGTCAGTGGCAGGAAGAGGAAGATCCGCAGACAGGCCAGCGCATACCGGTCGATGTCGAAGCCGGTGGCCCCGCCGGGGGCGATGAAACCTGGGGCCGCGAGGACCTGGCGCCCCGCCTGCGCCACGTCCGACGCTCCCTCGAAGTCGATCAGCACCACCCTGCCGTCGGGGCGGACCAGGACGTTGAACGTGTGCACGTCGCCGATCACGATGCCCCGCTCATGGACCGCGGCGACCGCTTCCTCCACCTGCCGGTGGATGTCGAGGGCCCAGGACGCGTAGTCGGCGAAGGCCGCCGCGTCGGCGTCCAGGTTCGTCAGCGGATAGCGTTCGACGAACACGTTGTGCAGGGCCCTTCCCTCGATGAACTCCTCGACGAGGAACCGGTGACCGCCCAGCTCGAAGTGATCGCGGATCTCGGGGACGCAGGGCAGGCCACGCAGCCGTTCCAGGGCCGTCCGCTCGCGCTCCAGCCGGGTGACGGCGTCCGCGCCGTCGGCCGTGAGCCCCGCGTGGGGCCGGGCCTCCTTGAGGACGACGCGTTCCTCGGTGCGGGTGTCGACCGCGGCGTACAGCCCTCCGCCGTTGGAGAAGTGCAGCGCCTTCTCGATCCGGTAGGGCAGGTCGGCGACGGTGGTCCGCCGGCTCTCGGCGAGGTGGGGTTCGAGGAACGCGGGCAGCGGCACCCACTCCGGCACCTGGAAGGTGGGGCCACGCAGATCGGGGACCAGCCGTCCGGAGGGGTCCGCCACCGCCTGCTCCAGCACACCGTCGGCCGAGACGCAGTACCGGTCGGCGAAGGCGCCGTACCTGACGTACAGCGGACCGGCGCCCCAGCGCAGATCGCTCAGAATGTACGGCCCCTGCAGGCCGTCGAGGGCGGTGCCGAGCTCGGTGAGCACGCGCCGGCACTCGGCCTCGTCCGCCGGGTAGATGGTCACGAACTTGCCGCTGGATCCGCGATGCGCGTACTTGGCGTTGGCGAGGAACAGGGTGTCCAGGCCGGGCAGGAACTTGAAGGCGATACGACGCTGGACGCAGTAGTCCCACACCGCGTCCAGGATCGCCTGCGCGTTGTCCGGACACGCCGAGGCGTGGATCTTCCAGCCCTGCGTGGGGAGTTGCCTGTCGACGGGACGGCAGACCACCCAGTCGCCGAGTTCCTCGCGCAACCACGAGGGAGGGGGCGGGCGGAGCGTCTGGTGGAAGCGGCGGCGCGTCCGGCCGTGGGACGGCGTGTCGTAGAAGTGCGGGTGAGTGAGGCAGTACACCTCGTACCGCTTGTCCACGGTATGCCTCCCGCGGGGGGACGGGCGAACGGCGGGGTGGGGCCCCTCACCTGCGCCTCTGACCTCCCACGATGGCAGAACAGGGGCTGCGGGACATCGATCGTCTGTCACCGGAAGTCCATGAGATTCGCATCAGGCGTCTGTATGAATCGCATGGGTTGTACGAATCGTCGGCCTGCGGAGGTGCTGGCGGGCGCCGCCGGTCCAGGGGCGGCTTCGGCGAGCCGAGATACCCGGCCATGCTGGAGATGATCACGCCTGCCCCGCCCGGGGCGACGACCCGGCCGAACTCCTCCAGGGCCACGCCGGACTGCACTCGTGCCTCGGGCAGAGCCTGGCGCGCACCGGGCTCCAGGTCACCTGCGAGGTCCTTCTCCGTAATCAGGCGGCCCATCAACTAGCCATGTAGGCCAAGGACTTGCATCGCGCGGAGAGTCTTCTCCTCGGCGGACTGCGGACGTTGCCCGTACGGTGGTGACGGCTCGCGCACCGGTTCACATGTTGCGGCGCCGGCAGGAAAATCGTGTGCTCAGACCTGGCCCGGCTCCCTAGACTCACCACGCAATCACGCGCCGCCCACCACCCGGCGGCGCGTCGTCGTGACGAGTCGAGGGGAGCCGGGCCGTGCGTGACCGCACCGCTGTCGTCGTCTCCCCCTGCCGGTACGTGGTGATCCTCGTGTCCTCGTCCGCCCGGTGCCCGCTGCGCGGCCGGTACCGGATGCCCGCGACGAACGCCTGAGAGCTCCGAGAGCGCCTGAGTTACGTCAACTCCCTTGCCGTACCTTGCCGTTCCTGCTGCCCCGCAGTCTGACGGGGCAGCAGGTCATGCTCACGTGCGCCTGCATGTCGTCCGGGAATCGCGCTGACCCGCTTCCGTTCCGCTTCCGGATCATCCGAAAGGCCAAGGGCCGTGCGCATCAACCTCGATACCCTCACCACCCTCACTGCCATCCGCAACCTCGGCATCCTCGCCCACGTCGACGCGGGAAAGACCACCGTCACCGAGCGGATCCTGTACGCCACCGGGACCACGCACAAGCGCGGCGAGGTCCACGACGGCACCACCGTCACCGACTTCGATCCGCAGGAGCGTGATCGCGGGATCACCATCTTCGCGGCGGCGGTCAGCTGCGCCTGGGACGGCCACCGCATCAACCTCATCGACACCCCGGGGCACGTCGACTTCGCCGACGAGGTGGAGCGTTCGCTGCGCGTCCTCGACGGCGCGGTCGCGGTGTTCGACGCCGTGGCCGGGGTCGAACCGCAGAGCGAGTCGGTATGGCGGCAGGCCGACCGGCACGGCGTGCCGAGAATCGCCTTCGTCAACAAGCTGGACCGGGCAGGGGCCGATCTCGACACGGCCGTGGCGTCGATCCGGGAACGGCTGCATCCGGCGCCGCTGGTCGTCCAGTTGCCCATCGGCACGGAGGACGGCTTCCGCGGTGTCGTGGACCTCGTGCGGATGCGGGCGCTGGTGTGGGTCGACGGCGCCGAGACGCTCGTAGAAGAGAACGTGCCGGACGATCTGCGGGAGGAGGCGCACCGGCGTCGACGGCTCCTGGAGGAGGCGGTGGCCGAACTGCATGCCGGCGCGCTGGAGGAGTTCTGCGCGCGGTCGGCGCTCTCGCCGGAGACCCTCGTCACCGCCCTGCGCGACCTGACCGGCAGCGGCGACGGCGTGGTCGTGCTGTGCGGCTCGGCCTACCGCAACCGCGGGATCGAGCCGTTGCTCGACGCGATCGTGGCGTATTTGCCGTCGCCCCTCGACGTACCGGCCGTACGCGGTCTGCACGACGGGGTGGAGGAGGACCGGCCCGCGGACCCGTCGGCGCCGTTCGCGGCGCTGGCGTTCAAGGTGAGTGCCACGTCGACCGGCAGGCTCACCTACCTGCGCGTGTACTCGGGAACGATCGAGAAGGGAGACACGGTGTTCGACGCCGGTGCGCGGCGCAGTGAGCGGATCGGGCGGATCCTGCGGGTCCAGGCCGACCGCCACGCCCAGGTGGACCGGGCGGTCGCCGGGGACATCGTGGCCGTGGTCGGCCTGAAGTCGGCTCGCACGGGTTCCACGCTCTGCGCACCGGGCGCTCCCCTCGTCCTCGAACCGCCGAGCGTGGCAGACCCGGTGGTGTCCGTGGCGGTCGAGGCCCGCAGGTCCACCGACACCGACCGGCTGGCCTCCGCGCTGGCCCGGCTGGCCGAGGAGGACCCGTCGCTGGTCGTGCGGACCGACGCCGAGACCGGGCAGACGGTGCTGTCCGGCATGGGCGAACTGCACCTGGAGGTCGCGGTGGAGAAGATCCGGCGGGAGGCCGGGCTGGACGTCAACGTCGGCCGCCCCCGAGTCGCCCACCGCGAAACGGTCGGCCGCGGGGTGTCCGGCTTCGTCTTCCGACACGTGAAACAGGACGGCGGCGCGGGGCAGTTCGCGCACGTGATCCTCGACGTGGAACCGCTGGAGACGGAGGCGGGTTTCGAGTTCCGCTCGACCGTCGTCGGCGGTCGCGTGCCGCAGGAGTACGTACGCGCCGTGGAGGCCGGCTGCCGGGACGCCCTCGCCGAAGGCCCGCTCGGCGGCCACCCGGTGACCGGGCTGCGCGTCACCCTCACCGACGGCTCGACCCACGTGAAGGACTCCTCCGACACGGCCTTCCGCACGGCCGGCCGACTCGGCCTCCGGGATGCCCTGCGCACCTGCGCGATGGTCCTCCTGGAGCCGGTCGTCGAGGTCACGGTGACCGTGCCCGAGGACGCGGTCGGCGGGGTCCTCGGCGACCTGGCTGCACGGCGAGGCCGCGTCTCGGGCTCGTCCACGCGCACGGGCGCGGCGGCCGTGACGGCGACCGTGCCGCTGGCCGAACTGTTCGGCTACGCGACGCGGTTGCGGAGCCGGACGCAGGGGCGGGGGACGTTCACGGCTCGGCCGACGGGGTACGCGGCGGCGCCGGTGGCCGCCGCACCGCGGTAGCGCAGCAGGGCCCGTCCCTTCGTGAGGACAGCGCCCTCCGCCGTCCACGGACGGCCCCTTGCCGCACGCGGGAGGGGCCGTCCCCGTCGGCGGGGTCGCGACGCCTTCTCAGGGAAGCCCCAGCACCGCCGTCCCAGGACGGCCATCGCTGCGAGCGGGTGCCGAGCGGGTGCGTCAGTTCAGCAGTCCCTGAACTCCGGCGACTGATTCAGCACCTGCGACCGCACCGAAGTGAACCGCGCATACGTCTCCCCACCCCGCGCCTCCGTCCGGAACGCCGCCACCCGGTGGCAGTTCTGGAAGGCCAGGGTCACGCCGAAGTGGCGCTCCAGGCTGGTGCGGATCGCGTCGCTGGCCAGGGCGCGCAGGAGTTGGCCGCGTTCCTGCTCCGACGGGGGAGGGGTCTGGTTGTCGGTGAACTCGGCCGTGCCCTCGCGCAGTTCGGTCGCGAGGGAGGCGATCAGGTCGTAGGCGTACGGCAGTGAAGTGCGGACGGTGTCCACGAAGTCCTCCTCGCGGATGTCACCGTGTTCGGCTTCGGCGAGGAGCTTGGGGGAGACGTCGAGAGACATGTGCGTATGTTCCTGTTCGGTGGTGGCGATCCGTGGTGCTGGGAGATACGTCGTCGTCAGGTCAGTGCCGTCGGGCCGGGCACGAACTCCGGGTCCACCTGAGCGGCCAGGTCGAGCCCCGTCCTGTCGTCCGCCCAGGCGCGCGCGTTGCGCAGGTGGAATTCGACGGCGTGGCGGTGGATCGTGGGCCAGTCCTTGGGGTGGGCGTCGACCGCCTCGCGCAGGATGTTGAGGGCGTGGACGTTGTGGGACTCCAACTCGCCCTGTTCCCGGCCCTGCTCGGCCGCGCGTACCCAGGAGGAGTGGACCAGGTGGGTGAGGAGGTCGTCGCCGACCTCTTCCTTGAGGAAGAGGAGGTCGTCCTCGCATGTCACCTTGTTGCCGATGACGGCGATGCGGATGCCGAACTCCCTGGCGTGGTCCCGGTACTGGCGGTACACCGAGACGCCCTTGCGTGTGGGCTCCGCCACCAGGAACGTCATGTCGAAGCGGGTGAACAGGCCCGACGCGAAGGCGTCCGCGCCGGCCGTCATGTCGACCACGGCGTATTCGCCGGGGCCGTCGACCAAGTGGCCGAGGTAGAGCTCGACCGCGCCGAGCTTGGAGTGGTAGCAGGCCACGCCCAGGTCGCTCTCGTCGAACTCGCCCGTCACCATCACCGGCACGTCCCCCACGTGCCGGACGTGCCGCGCGTGCAGTTCGTCGTCGCCGAGCAGGTTCAGGAGGCGGGAGCCTCTGCCGGGCGGGGTGGTCTTGATCATGGCGTCGGCGGACGGGATACGCGGGTTGGTGCCGCGCAGGAACTCCTTGATGTCCCTCAGGTGGGCGCCGAGGGGCGGGGCGTCCAGGGGGGCCTTCCCGTCGTGGCCCAGTGCCTCGGCGAGGTGCTGGTTGATGTCGCCGTCGATGGCCAGCACGGGCGCGCCGGCGCGGGCGAGGTGGCGGGAGAACAGTGCCGACAGGGTCGTCTTGCCGCTGCCGCCCTTGCCGACGAACGCGATACGCATCAGCAGCCGCCCGCTTTCACGGCTGGAGCGGCTGGAGCAGATGGAGCAGATGGAGCGGCCAGGGTGGTCAGGGCCGCCCTCCTGACCAGGGCGGCAGCCTTCAGGCTGCCCTTGTTGAAAATGGATGTCATGTGGCTAGGTTGTCGGCGGCTCGCGATCACTGTCAAATCGCCTGACCTGTAAGGGGATTGGGTGGGCGGCGGGCGAGTGGCGGGCGGGTCGCGGGGTCGGCCGTGATCAGCCCTGATGCTTAATGCATATGATGTGCAAGTGCACGACTACAGCATCAGGGCGGCAAGCCCGGACGACCTCGACGGTGCGCGAGCCCTGATGCTCGACACCGTCTACCGCGACTTCGGCACCGGCTATGTGCCCCGCTGGCACACGGACATCATCGACCCGGCCGCCGCCTACCTCGCCCCGCCCCGCCACACCCTCCTCGTCGCGCTCGACCCGCGCGACAACGGTGTCGTGGCCACCGCCGCCCTTGACTCCCGCGGTCCTGCCCACCCGCCGAACCCGCGCCACCTCGCCGAGCGCTACCCCTGCGGCGAGACCGCACAGCTGCGCCGCGTCTACGTCCGTCCCGAGCACCGCAGGCGCGGACTCGCCCGGCGGATGGTCGACGAACTGCTCGCCTTCGCGGCGGCGGACGGCGGCTACCGGTCCGTCTATCTGCACACCGACCCGAACGTGCCCGGTGCCGAGGCCTTCTGGCGCTCGCGCGGCAAGGTCGTGCACGACGAACGCGTGGATCCCGACGGCGCCTGCGGCGTCGTCCACTTCGAGATACCGATGGAGCGATAGAACGTGCGACAGAACGTGCGGCGCCCACTCCGCCCGCTCCTCGCCCTCGTGCTGGCCCCCATCCTGGCGGGCTGCTTCGCCTCCGGCGGTGGCACCGGCGCCGCGGGTGACGCCCAGGACGGCTCCCGCCTCCGCGTCGCCCTCGCCTTCCCGCCCGCCGAGAACCTCTCGCCGTACGGCGCCGACTCCACCATCCTCAGCCGCCTCGGCGTCACCGAGGGCCTGACCGCGCTGGACGCCAACGGCGCCGCGGCTCCGGCCCTCGCCGCCTCCTGGCAGCAGGAGAACGACCGCACCTGGCTGTTCACCCTGCGCGAGGCCACTTTCCAGGACGGCACAGCCGTCACCCCGGCCGCCGTCGCCGCCGCCCTCACCCACGCCACGCAGGCCAAGCCCGTCCCGGCCGCCCTCTCCGGCGTCACCCTCACCGCGAAGGCCGAGGGCAGCACCGGCGTACGGATCACCACCGGGGACCCCGACCCCGTCCTGCCGCTGCGTCTGTCCAGTCCTGCCCTCGCCGTCTTCTCCGGCAAGGCGTACGGCACCAAGGACAAGGTCGACCCGGTCGGCACCGCCACCGGGCCCTTCGAGCTCACCAAGGTCATGGGCGCCACCGCCGCCACCCTCGACCGCTACGACGACTACTGGGGCGGCCGCGCCCAGGCCACCGGCATCGACGTCAAGTTCGTCGCCGACGGCACCGCCCGCGCAAACGCCCTGCGAACGGACCAGGTCGACCTCGCCGAGGCGATCCCCGTCGGCCAGGCCGCCACCCTCGACAAGGCCACCCGCGAGGCGACCGCCACGACCCGCACCACGAGCCTGCTCCTCAACACCGAGAAGGGCGCCTTCAAGGACGCCGCGCTCCGGGCCGCCGCCCGGCAGGCCGTCGACACCTCCGCGTTCGCCACGGGTGTCTATGAGGGGTACGCCGACGCCGGCGTCGGCGTCTACGGGCCCGCCGTCACCTGGGCCGCCGGCAAGCGCACCGAGCCGGTCGGGCGGGCGAAGCCCGCACAGCCCGAGGGGACACGTATCACGCTCGCCACCTACGACAACCGGCCCGAACTCCCGGAAGTCGCCCAGGTGCTGAATCAGCAGTTGGAGAAGGCCGGGTTCGAGGTCACGCTGGAGGTGCGCGAGTACTCACGGCTGGAGAGCGACGCGCTGGACGGCAAGTTCGACGCCTTCGTCCTCGCCCGCAACACCCTCGTCGACACCGGCGACCCCGTCTCCGTCCTGGCCAGCGACTACACCTGCGACGGCGGCTACAACATCGCCCAGCTGTGCGACAGGGACGTCGACCGGGCCGTGGCCAAGGCCGAGGGCACCGCCGACACCGCCGAGCGGCAGGACGCGGCGATGGCCGCCGAGGCCCGGATCCTCGGCACGGACGCCGTCGTACCGCTGGTCCACCAGCGCATCATCACCGGCGTCGGGACCGACGTCCGTGGCGCGCTCCTCGACCCGTACGAGCGCACCCTCGTCGGCACCGGCACCCGGCGCTGACCCATGCGGCAGCGCACGGCCACGTTCCTGTGGCGGGTCGGGATCGCGGTCGCACTCGTCATCGCCATCGGCGTACTGCCCTGGCTCTCGCACACGGACCCGGCCCTCACCGTGCTCAAGGTCCGCTCGGCGGACCGCGACCCCACCCCCGAGGTGCTCGCGGACATCCGAGCCCAACTCGGCCTGGACAACGGCCCCTTCCACCTCCTCGGTGACTGGCTGGGTGGGCTGTGGCACGGGGACGCCGGCCGTTCGTGGATCTCCGGCACCGAGGTCACGCCCGCCGTGCTCCAGGCCCTGGGCGTGTCCCTGCTGCTGATGGCGGTGGCCCTCGCGGTCGCCGCCGTCACCGCGGCGCTGATCTGCGCCCGCACCCTGTGGCTTGGCGCACACCGGCGACTCGACGGGCGACGCCATCAGAAGGTGTGGCGCGGAGCGCCTCGTTGGAGGGGTGGTGGCGGGCGACGGGCGGGCGGCAGCGGTTCCGCCGTCCTCGCCGCACTGCCCGAGTTCCTCACTGCCTCCGTACTCGCCACCGTCGTAGGCGTCCAACTCGGCTGGCTCCCGGCCCTCGGCTGGTACGGCCCCCAGTGGACGATCCTCCCCGCCCTCGCCCTCGGCCTCCCCGCCGGGGCCGTCCTCGGCCGCCTTTTCGACGACCTGCTGCCCGGCGCCTTCGCCGAGCCCTGGGCCCTGGCGGCCACCGCACGCGGACTTCCCGGCCGCACCGTCGCCCGCCAGGCCCTGCGCCGCTGCATGCCCGGACTGCTGCCCAACACCGGCCTGTTCGTCGTAGGACTGACCGGCGGATCGGTCACCGTCGAGCAGATCTTCGACATCCCCGGCCTGGGCCGCACCACCCTCCAGGCCGCCCTCGCCCAGGACCTGCCCGTCCTCCAGGTCGGCACGCTCGCCCTCATCCTGCTCGCCGCGGTGGCCGCCGGACTGGCCCGCCTCCTCGCCCGCCTGCTGATCGGCCCGGCCCTGCGCGACGGCGCACTGCCGTCCCTGCACCGGCCGTCGCCCCCCGCCCGCGGAATCCTGCCTCTCGCCTACGGCAGCCTGCTGGTCGCCGTCATCGCCCTCGGCCTGCCCCGCGACCCGCTGGCCCTCGACACCGCCGAGCGACTCGCCGCCCCTTCCCCGGCGCACCCGTTCGGCACCGACGCCCTCGGCCGGGACGTCCTCGCCCGCGTCGCCCACGGCGCCCTCGACACCCTGCTGCTCGCCCTCGCGATCACCACCGCCACCCTGCTCACCGGGCTGGCGCTCGGCCTGCTGCCCCGGCTGTCCGGCCCGCTCGTCGACACCGTCACCGCGCTGCCGCCGGTCCTCGTCGCCCTGCTCGTCACCGCGGTCGTCGGCAGCGGAACCGCCACGCCCGCGCTCGCCGTGGCCGCCGTCGCCTGGGCGCCGCTGGCCGCCCACACCTCCGCGCTGCTACGGCAGGAGCGCGCGGCACTCCACCTGACCGCCACCCGCGCGCTGGGCGCCGGCCCCTGGTACCTGCTGCGCCACGAACTCCTCCCCGCCGTCCTGCCCCCCGTCACCCGCCACGCCCTGCTCCGTCTGCCCGGCATCGCCCTCGCGCTCGCCTCGCTGGCCTTCCTCGGCCTGGGCGCGCAGCCGCCCTCCCCGGAGTGGGGCCTGCTCCTCGCCGAGAACCAGCCCTACGCCGAGCGCGCCCCCTGGGCGGTCCTCGCCCCCGCCGCCGTACTCGCCCTGCTGGGCGCGCTGGCGGTGACGGCGGCGGGGGGAGTGTCCTGGGGCCGCCGTCGACACCGCAGGGCCGAGCCCGTCCCGCAGTCGCCCGAACCACAGTCACCCACTCGGGAGTTGGTGAAGACCGGATGACCTCGCTGCTGTCGCACGGCCTGCGCAAGGCGCCGGACCGCCCCCGCCTCTCTCCCCTCCTCCGTCTGCTCATCCTCACCCAACTCGCCTTCAACATAGGCTTCTTCGCCGTCCTGCCCTTCCTCTCCGAGCACCTGGGACAGGCCGTCGGCATGGCGGGCTGGCTGGTCGGGTTCGTGCTGGGGCTGCGGACCTTCAGCCAACAGGGGCTGTTCGTGGTGGGCGGGGCGCTGGCCGACCGGTACGGCATCCGGCCGGTCGTCCTCACGGGCTGCGTCCTGCGCATCGCGGGGTTCGCATGGCTCGGGTACGCACGCGAGACCTGGGCGGTCATCGGCGCGGTGCTGCTGATCGGGTTCGCCGCCGCGCTGTTCTCACCCGCCGTGGAGTCCGAGGTCGCCCGGCAGGCGGTGCTGTGGGAGGAGTCGGGGGCCGGTTCCCGAACCCGCGTCCTCGCCCTGCTGACGGTGGCCGGACAGGCGGGCGCGTTCGTCGGACCACTGATCGGCGCACTCCTGCTCTCGGTGGACTTCCGCACGGTCTGCCTCGCCGGCGCCGGAATCTTCGTACTCGTCCTCGCCGGACACGCGTGGCTGCTGCCGCAGCACATACCCGGGCGAGGGGGCGTCCGGTTCCGCGGCGGCATGGGGAAGCTGCTGCGCAACCGGCGCTTCCTCGCCCTGTGCTGCGCGTACGGCGCCTACCTGCTCGCCTACAACCAGCTCTACCTCGCCCTCCCCGACGAGGTGGAGCGCGCCACGGGCTCCCAGGCGGCGCTGGCCTGGCTGTTCGCCCTGTCCTCGCTGCTGGTGGTGGTCGCCCAGCTGCCGGTCACCCGTTGGGTGGGGGAGCGGCTCACCCTGCGCCGGTCCATGGTGGCCGGACTGCTGCTGATCGCGGCGGGGTTCGCGGTCGTGGCCGCCGCCCGACCCGCCGACTGGACGGGCACGGCAGGTCTGTTGCCCGCGGCCGGCTTCGTCGTCCTGCTCACCCTCGGCCAGATGCTCGTCGCGCCGGTCGCCCGCGCCTGGGTCCCCGACCTCGCCGAGGAGGGCCGACTCGGCCTCTACACCGGCGCGTTGTCCTCGGTCTCCGGCCTGATCGTCCTCGTCGGCAGCTCGGCGACGGGAACCCTCCTAGACACCGGTCTGCCGACCGCCGTGCCCTGGCTGGTGCTGGCGGCCGTACCGGTCGCGGCGATAGCCCTGCTACCGCGCAGATAGAGGCGGTGCGCCCCCGCGACGGCGTTGCCGCGGCCGGGTGGAAGCATGCGCGGCGTGGGGCTGGGCGGGGGTGGGTCGCGCGGCCCGGCGCGGAATGACTCCGTCGGTCGGGCGGGGTCATAGGCATCGCCCGCTTGCCGACGGGCCCGGCGTGGGGGCTGGGCGGGGGTAGATCGCGCGACCCGGCGCCAGCGGGGTGCCGCCCGCGCCCACCCGTGCCGCCCCAGCGGCACGACTGCCCGCGGGTTGGGCGG
This sequence comes from Streptomyces sp. SD31, assembly GCF_052068475.1. Lineage (NCBI taxonomy): Bacteria > Bacillati > Actinomycetota > Actinomycetes > Kitasatosporales > Streptomycetaceae > Streptomyces > Streptomyces sp. SD31. Next base: position 328,618 of record NZ_JBQHCX010000004.1, read on the forward strand.
GACGGCCCGCAGTCGCGTACGGCGGGAAGGGGACGTGCCGGGGGGTGTCCGCCCGCAGAGTCGGGCGTCAAGACACGGCACCTCCAGCGCAACGCCCACCGCCCGACCGAGGACGGACACCCCCCGGCACGGCCCCGACCCACCACCCACCCGCAGGCGCTACCCGCACCCCCACCGAACCGGCACAGGCGCCGCAGGCACCCGACACGCACCCCCACCGAACAGCAACAGGCCGCCGCAGGCACCCCCGCCCAACCGCCGGAGGCAGGCCGCTCAGGACGCCACCAACTCCCGCACCTCCGCCACGGAAACCCGCTCCACCCGCGACGTCCGCCACAGCCACAGGATGTCCCGGCCGAACGACCAGACCAGCGCCGCCAGAGCAGTCGCGGCGACCGCGAACGTCCCCATGTAGGGGAGGAACCCGGACGCGGCCAGCAGCAGGAACACGCCCTGCATGGCGGCGACCGTCTTGCGGGCCGTGCTCGGCGGAAGCGGGGCGTTCAGCCAGGGCCAGACGCGGGCGGCGGCGACGAAGCCGTAGCGCATGGCGCCGATGAGCAGGACCCACGGCCCCAGCGACATCGAGACGTACACGCTCAACACCAGGATCAGGAACGCGTCCACCTCCATGTCGAAGCGTGCGCCCAGCGCCGTCGACGTCCCGGTGCGGCGGGCCACCTTGCCGTCCACGCCGTCGAGGATCAGGGCGACCGCCGTCAGACCGACGAACAACGTCACCGGCGGTGAACTCTCGAAGGAGTCCGCCACCAGCGCCGTGACGCCGCCCACCAGCGTCGCGCGGCCGAGGGTGACCCGGTTCGCCGGGCCGAACGAGCGCAGCCCGGACCGGTGCAGGGCCAGCGAGAGCAGCGCCCAGGAGGCGATGGCGAAGACGAGGCCGGTCAGCCACCCCGCCGGCCCCAGGCCGATCGCCGAACCGAGCAGGGCCAGCAACAGGATCTGCACGCCCGCTCCCACAGCGGTCTCCTGCTGGACCAGCCTTGCTTCGTACGTGTTGTTCAGGGCCACCGCACATTCCTCCGGCCAGGTGACAGAGTCGATCAAGGCCGCGTACTGTGCGCGACCTGTGCACACCTCGGTACGTGAACAGCTTCCCGATCGTTCAGGAGGATCCCGATGAACCGCACCGCACGTGCGTTCTGGCTCAGCTCTCCGGGTGAAGGAGAGATCCGGGAGGTCATCCTGCCGGAACCGGGCGAGGGAGACGTGCTCGTGCGGTCGCTGTACTCCGGAGTCAGCCGGGGCACGGAGACGCTCGTGTTCCGGGGCGAGGTCCCCGAGAGCCAGTACGCGGCCATGCGGGCGCCGTTCCAGGAGGGCGAGTTCCCCGCCCCGGTGAAGTACGGCTACCTGAGCGTCGGCGTGGTGGAGGAGGGACCGGACGAACTCCTCGGCCGCACCGTCTTCTGTCTCCATCCGCATCAGACCCGCTACGTCGTCCCCGCGAGCGCGGTGACCGTCGTACCGGACACCGTCCCCGCCGAACGGGCCGTCCTCGCCGGCACCGTCGAGACCGCGGTCAACGCGCTCTGGGACGCAGCTCCCCTGATCGGTGACCGGATCGCCGTGGTCGGCGGCGGTATGGTCGGCTGCTCGGTGGCCGCCCTGCTGGCCCGCTTCCCGGGCATACGGCTCCAGTTGGTCGACGCCGACCCCGGCCGGGCGAAGGTCGCCGAGGCTCTCGGTATCGACTTCGCCACGCCCGACGACGCGCTCGGCGACTGCGACCTGGTCGTCCACGCCAGCGCCACCGAGCAGGGCCTCGCCAGGGCGCTGGAGTTGCTCACCGCCGAGGGCACGGTCCTCGAACTCAGCTGGTACGGCGACCGGCAGATCAGCCTCCCGCTGGGCGAGGCCTTCCACTCCCGGCGGCTCGTCATCCGCAGCAGTCAGGTCGGCACCGTCTCCCCGGCCCGCCGCGCCAGCCGTACCTACGCCGACCGGCTCGCCCTCGCCCTCGACCTGCTCGCCGACCCCGCCCTCGACGCCCTCGTCACCGGGGAGAGCGCGTTCGAGGAACTGCCCGCGGTCATGCCGAAGCTCACCTCCGGGGAGATCCCGGCGCTCTGTCATCGCGTCAGGTACACGGACACGCCCTGACGGACTCGTTCAATTGGGGACGACAAGAGCGCCTGACCTGAGAAAAGAGTGAGAGACGGCTGAACAACGGGAAGCGAAGAGCCGTACTACACGGCATCCCCGGCAGCGACGAGCCGGGGACTAGGCGTACCGCACCTGGAGGGTCGTCCGTTGTTCAGCATCACCGTCCGCGATCACATCATGATCGCCCACAGCTTCCGCGGCGACGTCTTCGGCCCCGCGCAGCGCCTGCATGGAGCGACGTTCCTGGTGGACGCCACGTTCCGGCGCGAGCAGCTGGACGACGACAACATCGTCGTCGACATCGGACTGGCCACGCGGGAACTGGGCGCCGTCGTCGGCGAGCTCAACTACCGGAACCTGGACAACGAACCCGACTTCGCCGGGATCAACACGTCCACCGAGTTCCTGGCCAAGGTCATCGCCGACCGGCTCGCCGAGCGCATCGAGAAGGGCGCGCTGGGCGAGGGCGCGAAGGGTCTCGCAGGGCTCACCGTCACCCTGCACGAGTCGCATGTCGCGTGGGCGAGTTATGAGCGTGCGCTGTGACCGACATGACCGTGGACCGCACCGGGGCGGTGGTGAGCCGCACCGACGCGGTGGTGAGCCGCACCGATGCGGTGGTGAGCCGGACCGACGCGGTGGTGAGCCGCACCGACGCGATGGTGAGCCGGACCGACGTGACCGTGAACGGTGCGCGACTCGGCTACGTGCCCATGCAGCACTCCGTTCTGAAGAATGCCGACATCATTCCCATGTCCCTGCGCTCCGTGCACTTCGTCATGCCGGGCGGCGTCGACGACCCGGCCGCGCCGAGCGGCGGCAACGCCTACGACCGGCGGGTGAGTCTGGATCTGCCCGGCTTCGGCTGGCAGGTCCACAAGCACGCGGTGGACGGGAGCTGGCCCAGCCCCGGGGCGGCGGCCCGTGCGGAACTCGCCCGTACGCTGCGGGAGTTCCCGGACGGCACGGTCGTCCTCCTCGACGGGCTGGTCGCCTGCGGCGTGCCCGAGATCATCGTCCCGGAGGTGGAGCGGCTGCGCCTCGCGGTCCTCGTGCATCTGCCGCTCGGTGACGAGACGGGGCTCGACCCCGCCGTCGCCGCGGAGCTGGACGCCCTCGAACGCACCGTGCTGCGGGCCGTCCCCGCGGTCATCGCCACCAGCGACTGGGCGGTCCGCCGCCTCGTCGCCCACCACGGCCTCGCCCCCGAGCGGGTCCATGTCGCCGCCCCCGGCGCCGACATCGCGCCCCTCGCGTCCGGCACGGACGGTGTGTCCCGGCTGTTGTGCGTGGCCGCCGTGACCCCGCGCAAGGGGCAGCACCGGCTGGTGGAGGCGCTGGCGGCGGTGACCGACCTGCCGTGGAGCTGTGTGTGCGTGGGCGGGCTGAACCAGGATCCCGAGTACGTGGCCGGGCTGCGGTCGCTGATAGCGCGGCACGGCCTGGAGGACCGACTGATCCTGGCGGGCCCGCAGGCCGGCGCCGAACTCGACGCCAGCTACAACGCCGCCGACCTCATGGTGCTCACCTCCTACGCCGAGACGTACGGCATGGCGGTGACGGAAGCGCTCGCACGCGGCATCCCCGTGCTGGCCACGGACGTCGGCGGACTGCCGGAGGCGGTCGGCCGGGCGCCCGACGGAGGCGTCCCCGGCATCCTCGTCCCGCCGGAGAACCCCGCCGCGATCGCCGCCGAGCTGCGCGGCTGGTTCGGCGAGGCGGACGTACGACGCCGACTGAAGGCGGCGGCCCGGGGACGCCGGGCCGCCCTGAACGGCTGGGCCGGCACGGCCCGCAGCCTGGCCGCGGTACTGGGCCGACTGCCGAACGAACCCCGGAGGGCGGCATGAGGAAGACGGCAACGACACCGAGCGGGGGGACGATTCCGGCACAGCCGGGACCCAGGGACGCGACGGAGGCGACGAACGCGTCGGCTGCGGCGCAGCCGCCCGGCCCGCAGCGCGGGATCGTTTCGGCGGAGGGCGACATGGGCGGCGTATCCGTACCGGCGGGGTCCGACACGGACGCCGTGATCCTCGGGGCCGGGCCGAGCTTCCGTCCCGGGGAGCGGGCCACCGTACGGCTCAGGGACGCCGGTCCCGACGACCCGCCCCGCTACGCCCCCGAGTGGCTGGAGCTGCGTGAAGGCGCCGATGCCGCCGCTCGGGCGCACGACCTGCTCGACCCGCTGCGGATCCGGCTGGCCAACATGCCGGGACGGGCCGGAGTGGTCATCCACGACGTGGGCTGCGGCACCGGCTCCATGGGCCGTTGGCTCGCGCCCCACCTCGACGGCTCCCAGCACTGGGTCCTGCACGACCGCGACCCCTACCTCCTGCACTTCGCCGCCGTGGCCTCCCCGCGCTCCTCCGCCGACGGCAGCCGGGTCACGGTCGAGACGCGCCGCGGCGACATCGGCCGTCTCACCCCGGACGCCCTCGCCGGCGCCTCGCTGGTGACCGCCTCGGCACTGCTGGACGTCCTCACCCGCGAGGAGGTCGACACCCTCGCCGCCGCGTGTGCGGGCGCCGGCTGCCCGGCACTGCTGACGCTCTCCGTCGCCGGCCGCGTCGAACTCACCCCGTCCGACCCGCTGGACACCGAGATCGCCGAGGCGTTCAACGCCCATCAGCGGCGCTCGGGCATGCTGGGCCCGGACGCGATCACGGCAGCGGCCGAGGCCTTCTCCGAGCACGGCGCGACCGTCCAGGTGCACCCGAGCCCCTGGCGTCTCGGCCCTGGCGAGTCGGCGCTCACCGCCCAGTGGCTGCGCGGCTGGGTCGGCGCGGCGGTCGAGCAACGCCCCGAACTCCGCGAGCGTGCCGACCGCTACCTGCAAGACCGCCTCGCCGCCTGCCAGGCGGGTGAGCTGCACGTCGTGGTCCACCACAGCGACCTTCTGGCGCTGTGCAGGCCGACGGGCGGAGCGTCATGAGCGTGGAGACGGTGGTGAAGGCGAGCGCCCCGCGGCGGGGCGCCAAGCCGCGAGAGCGGCGAGTGAGGGCACTGGCCGTGAGCACGGTCGCCGCCCTCCCCGAGGTGCCCTCCGCTGCCCGGCTCACCACCAAGCCCACGGCACCTCCCGCCTCCGCCACCACTCCCGCCCCTGTAGCCGTCTCCCCCTCCCGCATCGGCGTCATCGTCGCCGAGCCCCGCTCGGGAACGCCCACCCCTGGCGCGGCGCGCCCCCGTACGACCCCACGCACCCTCCTGTCCCGCCTCAACACTCCCGCCTTCCGCACCCACTTGGGCACGGCCGTCGGCGTCGTCATCCTCGCGGTGCTGTTCTGGCGGCTCGGTACCGGTGTCTTCCTCGACGGGCTGCGGCGGATCGACGGGCCGGCGCTGGTCGCGGCGCTCGGGATCGGGCTCGTCACCACCGTGCTCAGCGCCTGGCGTTGGCAGTTGGTGGCCAGAGGCCTGCGGATCCGGCTGCCGCTCGGGCCGGCCGTCGCCGACTACTACCGCGCCCTGTTCCTCAACGCGGCCCTCCCCGGCGGCCTCCTCGGCGATGTGCACCGCGCGGTGCGGCACGGGCAGAGCACCGGTGACATGGGGCGCGGCGTCCGCACGGTCGTGCTCGAACGGACGGCCGGCCAGGTCGTCCTCGCGGTCGTCGGCGCCGCCGTACTGCTGACCATGCCGTCACCGGTGCTGAGCGAGGCCCGGAACCTGACCCCCGTCCTGCTGTTCGCCGCGGTGGGCGCGTTCGCCGTGGTGGCCGCCGTGCGCATGAACCGCGCGCCCTCCCGCCGTGACCGGACCGACCCGACCGCTCTGCGCACGACGCTCGGCGAGGCCCGCGAGGCCCTGCTGTCCCGCCGCAACGGACCCGGGGTCGCCGTCTCCTCCGTCGTCGTCCTCGCCGGGCACCTCGCGATGTTCGTGCTCGCCGCGAGGATCGCCGGCTCCGCCGCCTCCGTGGCCGTCCTGGTGCCGCTCGCCGTCCTCGCCCTGCTCGCCATGGGCCTGCCCCTGAACGTCGGCGGCTTCGGCCCCCGCGAGGGCGTCACCGCCTGGGCGTTCGGCGCCGCGGGGCTGGGTGCCGACACCGGGCTGGCCGTCGCCGTCGTGTACGGCGTGCTCAGCTTCGTGGCCGCACTGCCCGGCGCCCTCGTCCTCGTCGCCCGCTGGTACACCGGCCTGCGTAACGGCTCCGGGACTGCCGCGAGCGAGGCGGCCCCGGAACCCGCCCGCTATGCCCTTGCGTCTCCCGTGTCCCGTACGGAATCGTCCGCGGAGGTCAGCAGTGACACATACGCGCCGAAGGAATCCGCGAGGCTCGCCAGCAGCCGCTTCCCCTTTTCCGCGGAACCCAGCGAAGGACGGCCTATGACACCCGAATCGGTATAGGCGGACATACCGAGGGTGAGGAGATGGCGACGGTCGTCCGCCACGAAATCGGAAGTCTCATGACCGGGTCGGATCAATTCGGGATGAGTGTGCAGAAGGATGGAGGTCTCAATTTCCCCCGCGTGCATGTCGGTGAGCAACGAGGTCTCCACACCCGCCCGCTCCCGCGCCGCCTCCCAGTCCTCCGCGGCCGGGAACAGCGCCATCCGCTCGCCGCGCGCGGAGGACTCCTGAACGACATTGCCCAGTACGTAGTTCCCGCCGTGCCCGTTGACCAGCACCAGGGCGTCCACGCCGGACCGGCGGAGCGAAGCCGCTATGTCCCGTATCACCGCATGAAGGGTCACTGAGGAGATGCTGACGGTCCCCGGCCAGGCCGCGTGCTCGTGCGAGCAGGAGATCGTCACCGGTGGAAGGAGGTGCACGGGATACGTGGCGGCTATCTCGCGCGCGACGGCACACGCCACGAGCGTGTCGGTCGCCAGCGGAAGGAACGGACCGTGCTGCTCGAAGCTTCCGACGGGCAGGACCGCGACCTGTCGTGAAACGCCCGCGCCTCGCGTCCGTACGTCTTCGGTGGTGTCCGCAGGCACCAACGAGTGTGCCGTCGGCCGCGTTTTTGAACCACTCATCTTTTCCCGGCCTTTCGTCTCTGCTTAGGAACTGAAGAATCATGACAGAAAAAATTGGCGTCCTCGGCAAGAAGTCCGCACAGCGTGCACAGCGTTCCGGCGTGGAACGCGTGGTGAATGCCCCCTTGCCCACCGTGTACGGGGAATTCCGCGCGATCGGTTACCTCGACCACGACCGCGGTGACGAGCAAGTGGCCCTCGTCTACGGTGAGATAGGCACGGAAGACGTGCTCACCCGGTTGCACTCCGAGTGCCTGACGGGCGACGCTTTCGGCTCGCAGCACTGCGAGTGCGGCGACCAGTTGGCCTCCGCGCTGCGCGCGGTCGTCGCCGAAGGGAGCGGCATCGTCGTCTACCTGCGGGGCCACGAGGGCCGCGGCATCGGCCTGCTCGCCAAGCTGCGGGCGATGGCGCTGCAGGCGGAGGGCCTGGACACCGTCGAGGCCAACCTCGCGCTCGGCCTGCCGGTGGACGCCCGCGACTACGGCGTCGCCGCCGAGATCCTGCACGACCTGGGTGTGGACAGCGTCCGCCTGATGTCCAACAACCCGCGCAAGCGCGAGGCGTTGCTGCGGCACGGCATCCAGGTGGCCGAGACGGTCCCGCTGCTGATCCCGCCGTGCGAGAACAACATCACCTACCTGCGCACCAAGCGGGAGCGCCTCGACCACCACCTGCCCCATCTGGACGCGGTCGCGCACTTGTCCTGACGAGGCGCTCCGCTGGGTTGTGCCGCGATGGGAATGGCCGCGATGGGCCGTCGGTCGTGTGCGGCTCCGTCGTGGCTGGTCGCGCCCGCACGACGGAGCCGCATGTCGGTGAACTCCCGTTGGGGGGGCAGGGAGTTCACGCTGCGCGTGGAGAACTAGGGGCACACATGGGCCAGTAGGGGCTCAGTCGGCCGTGACGGCCTCGTGCACGAGCCGTTTGAGGTCCTGGAACATGGTGTGCGAGGTCCTCGGCCGTACCTGCGTCATGAACTGCACCGTCAGGTCACGGCCCGGGTCGACCCAGAACGTCGTGGTCGCGACCCCGCTCCAGCCGTAGGTGCCGAGCCCGGCCGGGGCCTTCGTACGGGTCGGGTCGATCACCACGGAGACGCCCAGGCCGAAGCCGAGGCCGTCGTTGCCGGGCTCGTCGTGGGCGGGGCGGCTGCCGAAGGCACGCAGGTCGGCGCCGCCCGGAAGGTGGTTGGACGTCATCAGGTCCACCGTCTCGGGGGCCAGCAGACGGGTGCCGTCGAGTTCGCCGCGGCGGCGCAGCAACTCCATGAAGCGGTGGATGTCGTGCGCGGAGGCCGCCATGCCGCCGCTGCCGGACAGGAAGCGGGGGCGGCCGTGCAGGGGGAGCCCGGGGATCGGCTCGATGCCGCCGTCCTCGGTCTCGCCGTACAACTCCGAGAGCCTGCCCGCCTGTTGGTCGCTCACGCAGAAGCCGGCGTCGGTCATCCCGAGCGGCCCGAAGATCCGCTCGGCGAAGAACTCGTCGAGCGGCCGGCCGGACACGACCTCGATGACACGGCCCAGGACGTTGGAGGCGACCGAGTAGTTCCACTGCGTCCCCGGCTCGAACTGCAGCGGCAGGCGCGCGTACACGTCGACCGTCCCGGCCAGGTCGGAGCCCGGCAGCACCGCCGAGTCCAGGTTGGCGTCGCGGTAGAGGGCGTCGACGGGATGCGTGTGGTAAAAGGCGAAGGTCAGTCCGGCGGTGTGGGTCATCAGGTGCCGGATGCGTATCGGCCCGTCCGCCGGGCGGGTCACGGTGTCGGCGCCCGATCCGCTGACGTACACCCGGGGCTCGGCGAAGGCGGGCAGATGGCGGTCGAGCGGGTCGTCGAGCGACAGCTTGCCCTCCTCCACCAGCAGCAGCGCGGCGACCGAGGTGACCGGCTTGGTCATGGAGTAGATCCGCCACAGCGTGTCGGCCTCGACGGGCAGCCCGGCCGCCAGGTCCCGGTGGCCGTGCGTGGTGAGGTGGGCGACGCGTCCACCGCGGGCGACGGACACCAGGTAGCCGGGCAGACGTCCCTCGTCGACGTAGTGGGCGAAGTGCTGGTCGAGGCGGTCCAGCGCCTTCCCGTCCAGTCCGACCTCGCCCGGGTCGACCTCTTGTGTCAGCAGTGCCATGGCTACTCCTCCGAATGCGTACGACGAGGTGCGCTCCGGCATACCCCGCCGGACCGGCCTCGGATCTCATCGTCGCGCAGGAACAGCTGTACGGTCCTTCGATTGGCCATGATCGTCGGATGCCGTTCCGGAGCGTCCGGGCAGCTTCCGGCCCAGCGCCGCACCGGCCAGGGCGACGGCGGCGAGGACGCTCAGCGGGAGTTCGGGGCCACCGCCCGACCCCATGAGGGCGGTCGCGGCGGCCACGCCCAGCACCGGCCCCAGGTTCATCGCGGTCTGCTGCAGTCCGCCCGAGACCCCGGCCCTCTCGACGGCGGCCTCCCGTACGACGACGTGCGTCGCCGTCACCATCACGGTGCCGAACCCGGCTCCCACCAGGGCGAACGCGGCGCACAGGGCAGGTGTGGCCGACGCGCGGGAGAGGGCGAGGATCCCGAGTGCGAGGACCGTCATCGCCGCCACCGTCGTACGCCGGGCCCCGGCCCGGCGCAGCGGCACCGCGCACGAAGCCGCCGCGAGCACCATCAGCAGGGCCAGCGGCAGGCTGACCAGGGCGCTGCGCAACGGGTCCAGGCCGAGCGTGCCCTGCAGCAGGAACGTGCCGACGAACAGCGTTCCCGACAGCGCCGCCGACGCGGCCACCAGCATGCCGAGCGCCGAACCGATCGCCGCCGAGCCGATCACGTCGGGTGGCAGGAGCGGGCTCGCGGTGCGCCGCTCGTGCCGGACGAAGGCGGCGCCGGTGACCATGGCGGTCGCGGCGGTCCAGGGCCACCCCGGCAGCGCGACGAGGGCGTGCACCAGGCAGGCCAGGGTCACCGCGAGCAGAAGGGCGCCGGGTAGGTCGAGCCGGGCGGGGGAGGCGCTGCGCACGGGCCGTACGGCGAGGGCGAGCCCACCGAACACGACGGCGGGTACGACATTCAGCAGGAACACGGCCCGCCAGCCCGGCCCGGCCACCAGTGCGCCGCCCAGGACCGGCCCGACAGCCGCCGCCACCCCGATCGCGGCGGTCCGTACGGCGATCGGCGCCCGCAGCCGGTCGGGCGGGAACACGGCCCGCAGCATTCCGAGCGTGGCGGGCTGCGACAGCGCCCCGAACACGCCCTGCACGACTCGCAGTGCGACGACCCAGCCGACACCGGGCGCCAGGGCGATGCCGGCCGACGCGGCCCCGAAGCCGAGCATGCCGATGCCGAAGACGCGATGGTGCCCGTACCGGTCGCCGAGCCGTCCGGCGAACACCAACAGGCTCGCCACCGCGATGAGATACCCGGTGCTGGTCCACTGGACCCGAGCGAAGGAGGCGCCCAGGTCGCGTTGCAGGGTGGGCTGGGCGAGGGTCAGGACGGTGCCGTCGAGCGCGACGATCACGGCGCCGACGACGCTGCTCGCGAGAGTGAGGCGCGGGTTCACTCGCCCACCGGCCCGAGGTGTGCGTCCAGGGCCGAGCGCAGCAGGGGGGCGAAGTCATCGGCGCCCGTGGCGAGTTGGAGGCTGCCCCAGCCCCACAGCTGGGCGATGCCGTGCAGGTTGGCCCACAGCGCGCCCGCCACGAGCCGCGCGTCGACATCGGGACGTACCCGGCCGACCAGCTCCACCAGGCGGCCGAAGAGGGGAAGGCTGGTGTCCCGCAGGCCCAAGTGGCCGCTCGCCAGTAGGTCGTGACGGAACATCAGCTCGTACATGCCGCGATTGCCCAGCGCGAACTCCAGGTAGACGCGCCCCAGCGCGACCAGCTCCGCACGAGCACTCGCCGTACCGTCGCCGACCGCAGCCGCAGCCGCAGCCGCAGCCCGTCGCGCCAGCTCGTCGAAGCCGCGGCGTGCGATGGCCGAGAGCAGCTCCAGGTGGGTGGGGAAGTAGCGGCGCGGGGCGCCGTGCGAGACACCGGCCCGGCGGGCGATCTCCCGCAGGGTGAGCGCCTGGGCGCCTTCCCGGGTCACGAGATCCACGCCCACGTCGACCAGCCGGGCCCGCAGCCCCGTATCGGATTCCTGCATAGACAGTGTCTACCATGATCGAGTAGACAGTGTCTACGAAGGGAATGCGCGGACCTCACGGCGGGGTTGACCCAGGCATGACCGAGGACGCCACCCAGAACGCACTGCTCGCACTGCTCTCCGAGGGCCACGGCGGGGTGCTGGCCACCCTCAAGCGCGACGGCCGGCCGCAGCTGTCGAACGTCGGCCACGCGTACTACCCCGACGAGCGGATCATCCGCGTCTCGATCACCGACGACCGCGCCAAGACGCGCAATCTGCGCCGGGACCCCAGGGCGTCGTACCACGTCACGTCCCCCGACCGGCGGGCGTACGTCGTCGCCGAGGGCACGGCGGAGCTCTCGCCGGTCGCGAAGGACCCGTACGACGCCACGGTCGAGGAACTCGTCCGGCTCTACCGGGACGTCCTGGGCGAGCACCCCGACTGGGAGGACTTCCGGGCGGCGATGGTCCGGGACGGGCGGCTGGTGCTGCGGTTGAAAGTGGAACGGGCGTATGGGATCCCGAAGGGGGGCAACCGGGGGTGAGCGGCTGATTGACGCACCGTCATCTTCACCTCCCGCCGTGTCCGCTGCCCGCGAGTGATCGAGTTGCCTCGCCGGGGGAATCCCGAAGAATTGCTGGGAGAGACATCTCCCGGCGAAGCCCGAATTCGGGTGAGGAACTCCTGCGTGAGGCGAGGGAGTACCGCGATGGCAGACGGACAGCAGGTGGACCGGGCCGATGGGTTGGGTCTCGCGGACATGATCGCCGCGCTGCGCACCGAACTGGAGGAGGCTCAGCGGCGCGCAGCGGCGGAGAGCCTGCGTTTCGGGATCACCGATGTCGAGGTCGAGGCCATGGTCCAGATCACCCGGAACACCGCGGGCAGGGCGGGGGTGCAGTTCTGGGTGCTCCAGGCGGGCGGCGAGCACGCGCGCGGCAATGCCACGACGCACCGGATCAAGCTGAATCTCAAGGTGCCCGCCACCACTTTCATCGCCGACAAGGCGGAAGACGCACAATGACCGGGCTGGACGCCGAGCGTTTGGTGTCGCTTTCCGCGGAGGGAAAACGGGGCTCGGGATACCTGCTGACGCCGAATCTCGTCCTCACGGCCGGTCACTGCGTCGGCTCCAAGGGGGCCGCGGTCACGGTCCGCAAATACTGTCGCCGTGAGGGCAGTTATGAACTCCCGGACGATCGGCAGACCTTTCTGGTCGCGGTCAAGGGAGACGCGGAACTCGACTGCGCGCTCCTGGAGTCCACCGTGGACGACCCGTTCCGCACGGGACAGGGCGGCCGGCGCGACGAGGTGCGGTTGGGGCGTCTGGTCGGTGAAGACGCCGTTCCGGCGCAGGCGCTGGGCTTTCCGCGGTCCGGCGTGACCGAGGCCGGAGCGAGGCGGTGGGTGAACGTGGAGGACGTCCGGGGAGCCGTCCTGCCGCTCACGGGGTCGAGACGCGAGGTGCGGCGGCTGAACTTCCAGATCCGGACGGGAGGTTCACCGGCCGTCCAGGGCTCGTCGCTGTGGAGCGGTATGTCGGGTGCGGCTCTGTTCGCCGGGGATCACCTGGTGGGCGTGATCACCGAGGACCGCGCCACGATCGAGGGACGGCTGACGGCACTGCCGGTCGACGCGATCATCGGTGACGACGGCCTCGACGAGGCGAACGCGTGTCTGCTGAGGGCGAGCGGGGAGGCGGCCCCCGCGCGGGTCGCGCTCGACCCCGTATGGGCGGGCGGCGAGAGTCTGACGCCCGCGTACAGCCCGCTGCCCCTGCGCGATCAGTGGTCCGAGGCCGACCTCCTCGAGTCCCGCCATGGCGTCGTGCCCTTCCGGGGCCGCACCGAGCAGCTGGACGCGCTGGTCGACTGGTGCGAACGCGGTGACGGACAGCGCATTCGCCTGCTCACCGGGGGCGGCACCGTCGGCAAGTCCCGACTCGCCCGTGAGCTGTGCCGCACGATGGCCGGGAGGGGCTGGGTAGCCGGGGTCGTCGACCCGCTGCACGTGGCGTTCTCCAGTGTCTGCGCCCTGAAGGAGCGGCGGCTCCTCGTCGTCGACGACGCCGATGCCCACGCCGGTCAGCTGGACGCTCTCCTCGCCGAAGCGGCCGAGCACCACGGCCAGGACGCGTTGCGCGTCCTGGCCGTCGCCCAGCGGGGCGGACTGTGGTGGCAGGCGATCCGACGCCGGTACGAAGCACTGGTCGACGCGGAAGATCCCCCGCCGCTTGTGCCGCCGCGTGAAGCCGACCGCGAGGACATCTACCGTGCGGCGGTCACCGCCTTCAGAGGTTGGTACGCGCAGAGCGACCCCACCGACGCCCCGGCACAGACCGCCTCCCGGCCCGGCAGCGAGGCCGTGGCCGATGAGGAAGCACAGGACGAACCGGGCGTGCCCGGACTCGAAGGGCCCGACTTCGGCAGCTACTTGCTCATCCTGATCCAGGCGCTGGTGGACGCACGGATCAGCATCGGCAAAGTGCCCTCGCGGGCCACCGGACCACCCTCGCGCTCACGCGCCAACGCGTTGCTGGACTACGCCATCGACGTGGAGCGACAGAGATGGCAGACGTCCGCCGAGCGACACGAACTCCCGCACGACCCCGTCCTGCTCGAACGGATCGTGGCGGTCTGCAGCCTGGCGGTGGCCGACGGCGAGACCGACGGGGAACGGGAGACCGAAGCCGCGCGCCGGCTCCGGCTCGTCCCCGACCTCGCCGACGAACCGGAATGGCTCACCCGCGCGTTCGCCCGCTGGCAGCACGCCGAGTTCACCGGCGACGGCTACCTGCGTTCGCTGCAGCCGCTTCGGCTCGCGGAGCGGCTCGGCGCCCAAGTGATCGCCACCTTCCCGGAGTTGGCCACCCAGCTGCTCGATGTCGGTGGCGGAGGACCGGGAATACCGGACGACCCGACCGACCAGGCACGCCAGATCCTGAACGTGCTCCACGTCCTGCAACTCACGGCAGGCTCCGACGCGGCCCGGCCCGACGACACCATGGCGGCCGAGAACAGCATGGCGGAACCGGCCGGGGACACCGGACGCGGCCCGTCCGCCCAACAGCGGGCCCGTGGGGCGCTGGAGCGGGCGCTGCGCGACCACGCCGTCCCTGTCGTCAGGCTGGTCAAGCAGGTCGCCGTCACCGATCAGGACCGGTTCGCGAGCGCCATCGGCACATCGCTGGCCGCCGCACTGAACTCCACCCTGCACAAGGAGTCGGCGCAGGAGGTCGCCGCCCAGGTCCTGCGGGAGTTCGACGCCACCTGCGCGGACGTGCTGCTGGAACTCGCCACGGCCGTCGCGGAACACGCGGTGCACTTCCACCGGCGTGCCGACGCACCGCCCACGCAGGACAACCGCAGGGAACTGGCCCAGGCGCTGCAACGGTGGTCCCTGTACCTGGCCAGTTCGGGCCTGCGCATCCGGGCGCACGAGGTCGCGGGGCAGGCGGTCGACACGTTCCACGCCCTGCAACAGCTCAGCCCGTCCGAGGAGCACGAGTTCTACCTCGCCGAAGCCCTCAAGGACCTGGCGGACCGGCTCGTGGACGTCGGACGGTTCGAGCACGCCGACAACTGCGCCGGGGACGCCATACGACGCCTGGAGGCGCTGTATCAGCGCGACCCCACGCGCAGGCACGCCTTCGGCCTGGTGAAGGCCCTGTGCACCCGGGCCACGGCGGCCCACCGGGTCGGCCGCCAGCGCGAGGCGCTGCAGGCGGCGAACGAGGCGTGCGACCTGATCGAGCAGTTGCCGCAGCCGGGCGAGGGCGACGCG
The DNA here is from genome assembly GCF_052068475.1 of Streptomyces sp. SD31. Classification (NCBI taxonomy): domain Bacteria; kingdom Bacillati; phylum Actinomycetota; class Actinomycetes; order Kitasatosporales; family Streptomycetaceae; genus Streptomyces; species Streptomyces sp. SD31. Next base: position 343,625 of record NZ_JBQHCX010000004.1, read on the forward strand.
CACGAACCGGACGAGATCCAGAGCATGAGGGCGTTCGCGCTGCGCGGCCTCGCCTGGCAACTCGGCGCGAGCGGACACGTCGACCGGGCGGTGGCGAAGGGCATCGAGAGCGTCGAGGCGTACGAGGCTCTGCGCCAGGGGGCTCCGGGCCTGTGGAAGCGGGACATCGCCGAAGCCCTGTCCGTCCTGGGCGTCCAGCACGGCGCCAGGGGAGAGTGGGACGCCTGCGTCGCCCGGCACAGCGAAGCCGTGGACGGGCACTACAAGGCACTGGAGCGGGAGTACCGCGAGGCCGTACGGCCGCAACACGCTCTCGCGCTGGGCCGGTTGGCGCAGGCGTACCTGGGCCGGGCGCGGACCCGGTCGGGCGAGCGCCGGCACGAGGACCTGCAGCGGGCGTTGGATCACGTCGAGGAGGCGTTGGACCAGTACGAGAGGATGCGCAAGGAGGACCGATGGGCCAACCGCGTCCATGAGGCATGGACGAGCTCGCTGGAAGCGGAAGTCCTGCTCGCGCTCGGCGGCACGGACCGGCAGCACCGCGGTGCGGCCGTCACGCGGCAGAGCTTCGGACGGGCCGAGGCCGCTGCCCGGCGGGCCCTGTCGCTGTACGACGAGATCGACGTACGCGCCTGGAAGCTGAGGTTCGCCCGAGCGCACGCACAGGCGCTCCTCGCCAAGTCGTACGGGGGCAGGGGCCGCCCGCGGGGCAAGGTCCTGCGCGCACACGAGCAGGCCAAGCACGCGTTCGCCCGGCTCGACGCCGAGGAACCCGGGCGGGCCGAGGACGAGTTGCTCAGGATCGAGAACGCGATCGAGGGCCTCAAATCGACCGGCCCGCCGGTGCAGCCCCGCGCGCAGCCCGCGGTGAGCCGGTCGAGCAATCGGCGTAGGCGGCATCAGCCCAAGCCCCGTCTCAAGGGCCGTCAAGGTGCGCATGTGCGGCGCAGACACCGGTGACACGGACGCCCCCCGCACTCGGGACCCCGCACCCGGGACCCTACTGAGGACCCGGACGGGTACCGGCTGGTGCGGTGTCGGCGGGCTTGGTCCGACGACCAGCGGGCGTCGGGTTCGCGGACGCCTCCTTCGCCCAGGCCTCCAGGCACATCGCGAACTCGGTCGCCCGGTCGGCCCAGTTGAGGTCGGAGAGCGCCGCTTCCCAGCCCCGTACGGCCGCGCGGCGGCGCATCTGACGGTCGGCACGCAGGTGTCGTACGGCCATGGCCGCCGTGGCCGGGTCCTCGTAGGGGACGACGAGGCCGCAGCCGTAGCGCTCGATCAGGTCGGCCGCCAGCGGGGTGGGTGTGGTGACGACGGGGATGCCGTGGGCCATGTACTCCACGGCCTTGGTGGGCCGTGAGTGGCGGTAGTTGGGCTGGTCCCGCAGGAGGGACAGGCCGGCGAGGGCGCCGGAGAGCAGACCGAGGGCGCGGTCGTTGGGCAGGTACCCGTGCCAGCGCAGCACGCCGTCCCGGTCGGCCTCGGTGAGCGCGTCCCGGATGTCGGGATCCGCCGCGCCGATCACCTCGACCCGGATGTCGGGCGCCAGCAGCCGTGCCGTCTCGATGAGTTCCAGCGCGCCCCGCTCCCGCGACAGGTGCCCGAGGTAGACGGCCCGGTCGTCGCCCGGCGGCTCGGGCGGCTCGGGCGGCACCGTCGCGAGGTTCGCCACGACGGGATGCGGACGGCCGAAGCGGTGCTGGTAGGCGTCCTCGGCGAGCAGCAGCCGCAGGTGCCGCTCCGCCAGCCGTTCGGCCGCCCGTACGGCCAGTCGGAGCGGCGGCCGCAGTGGCCTCGGCACCCAGTGCTTCATCACCAGCGCCGCCGCCGTGTCCTCGTGCACGTCCCACACGGTGACGGGAGCGCGTCCCGCGCGCCGCCAGCCGCGCAGCGTGCCGGGCAGGGCCAGCAGCAGTTCGGGATCGTGCAGCAGCACCACGTCCACCGTCGGTCCGCGCTCGGCCAGCAGCACGCGGGCCGCGCGGAGCGCCGCCCGGCGGTCCCGGCCGGTGGCCCGGGGCAGGTCCACGCCCTCGACGTACGGCCGCGGTGTCACCTCCCGGGCCGCGAACGGCGCGGCGTACACGATCCGGTGGCCGCGCTGCCGCAGGGCGGCGATCTCCCGGTGCAGGATCCGCGCGTCCTCGGGGTGATGGACGACGGTGACGACGAGTATCCGCATCAGCGCACCTCTCGAAGTGGCCCCGAGCTCCAGGCCGGTCACAGCACCTCGACCCCGGGCCGGAAGATCCGCCCCCGGGTGTCGAACAGCAGCCGGGCCGCGTCGCCGAGGGCCGGCAGGTCGTAGGCCGAGTGGTCCTGGAGCAGGATCGTCAGGTCGTGCTCGCGCACCGCCGCCATGACGTCGTCGACGCGTGGGACGCTCACCCCGTCCACGGACCACAGCCGCACGTGCGGGTCGTGGAAGGAGACCTCGGCGTCCCGCTCCCGCAGCAGCCGCGCCACCGGCACCGCCGGCGACTCCCGCTGGTCGGCCACGTCCGGCTTGTAGGTGACCCCGAGCAGCAGTACCCGGGAGCCGTGCAGCGGCCGGCCGGCGGTGTTGAGGAGGTCCTGGGCACGGCGTACGACGTACTCCGGCATCCGCCGGTTGATCTCCTGGGCGAGTTCGACGAACCGGAACTCGTAGCCGAGCGACGAACGCACCTTGTACGACAGGTAGTTGGGGTCGATGGGAATGCAGTGCCCGCCCACGCCGGGACTGGGCCGGAACGACTGGAAGCCGAAGGGCTTCGTGCCGGCGCAGCGGATCGCGTCCCACAGGTCGACGTGCAACTCGTGGCTGATGACGGCCAGTTCGTTGACCAGGGCGATGTTGACGTGCCGGTAGGTGTTCTCCAGCAGCTTGGCCATCTCGGCCTCGCGGGTGCCCTTCGCCTGGACGACGGTGTCGACGAGCTTGCCGTAGAAGGCGACGGCGCGTGCCGCGCAGGACGGTGTGCAGCCGCCGACCACCTTCGGCGTGGTGCGCAGCCCGTGCGCGGTGTTGCCGGGGTCGATGCGCTCGGGCGAGAAGGCCAGCGAGAAGTCGACGCCGGCCCGTAGTCCCGACTCCTCCAGGAGCGGCCGTACGACCTCCTCGGTGGTTCCTGGATAGGTGGTCGACTCCAGTACCACCAGCTGTCCGGGCCGCAGCCGGTCCGCCACCGTCCGTGTGGCCGAGACGACCGCGCCGAGGTCGGGCCCGCCGTCCTTGCCGAGCGGCGTCGGCACACAGATGACGACGGTCTGGGCACGGGCCAGACAGGCGGGGTCCGTGGACGCGCCGAAGCCCGCCGCCCGCATCCGCAGGACGTCCTCGTCGCAGACGTCGTCGACATGGGAGTGTCCGGTGTTGAGTGCCTCCACGACCCGGGGATCGCGGTCGAAGCCGACGACCCTCAGGCCGACCGACGCCGCCTCGCGCGCGAGCGGCAGTCCTACGTAGCCGAGCCCGATCACCGCCAGATCGCTGTGATCGGGCCGTTCTGCTTGCCCGAGCGGTTCGCTCTCTCCCCCGAGCGGTTCACCGTCTTCCCCGAGCGGTCCTGTCTGGTCCACCTGCATAGGGATTCACCCCGCATCAAGGCATCCGAGGGTGCGGTACGCGTCACGGGTTGTGGCGGCGACCCGCTTCCAGGTGCGGTCACGCGCGACCATCGCGCGGGCGGCTGCTCCCCACTCAGAGCGCCGATTTCGACTGTAAAGGAGTATTTCCAGCTCATCAGCCCAGGAATGTGGTGATTCAGGCTTGATTAGCCTTCCGTTCACCTCGTGTTCGACCAGTTCCCTCAGTGCTGTGACGTCACTGGCGGCCACGGGAACACCGCTCGCCATCGCCTCGACCGGCTTGAGGGGGGTCACCAGATGGCAGACGCGCTCGTCGGTGCGGGGCACCGCGAACACGTCCAACACGGCGTGAAAATCCCGCACTTGGGAGTGCGGCACCCGGCCGGTGAACAGGGCGACCCCGTCGTCCAGACCCAGCCGGGCGGCCAGCCGCTCCAGCCCGGCGCGCTCCGGACCGTCGCCGACGATCAGCAGCCGCAGCGGGACGCCACGCCGGATCAGTTCTTCACCCGCATGGAGCAATGTGTCGATCCCCTCGTGCGGGGTGAGACTGCCGACCGTGCCCACGACGAACTCGTCCGGCGCGATACCGAGCCGTGCCCGCACGGGCGCTCCGTCCGGCAGCGGGGCCAGGAAATCGTCGTCCACGGCGTTGGGCACGATCAGGACCCGCTCCTCGGGCACTCCACGGCCCACGATCTCGGCCTTCATCGCCTCGCCCAGCGTCAGCACCAGATCGGCCTCGCGCATGCAGAACGTCTCCAGCGCACGCCGAGCCCGGTACGTCTCGTCGTCCCGGCTGCGGCCCGGCGCCTGCGTCAGCCACGTCTCCTCCAGGAAGCCCCGCACCTCGTAGACCACCGGCAGCGCGAAGGTCTCCCGCAGGGCGAGCGCCACGCGCCCGTTGCCGTGGTCGGACGCGGCGTGCAGCACGGCGGGCCGCAGCCGCTCCACCAGCCGGGCGGCCAGTTCGGCGTTCCGCGCCAGCGCCGCCGCCTGCCCGTACGGCAGCCGGAGCGGAAGCAGCCGGTGCTGCGGCACCCCGCCCACGCGCTGCGACGGGCGGGCGTCCAGCACCCCCTGCGTCACGGGGAAACCGATGCGTGTCACGACATGCGGGTCCAGCCCGGCCGCCGACTGGGCCTCGGCGAGCTTCTGCGTGCGCACCGTGTAGCCGGCGTGCCGGAACGGCAGCCCGTTGGTGACCAGGTGGAGCACCCGGCCCGGTACGGGTCGAAACCGCCGGCCGGGCGGTGCGGGCACCCGCGCGGCGGACGGCGCCGCGACCGGCCCCGCGGTGCGGGCGCGCGCGGCGAGCCGCCGTTCGAGCGGCTGTAGTCCGCGCCGGGCGCGGCCGGGCAGCAGGCGCATCGCGAGCAGAGTCGCCCGCAGCGGGTCCTGGCGCAGTTCGCCAACAGCCACCGAGGCAGCCAGACTGAGGGCGCGTGGGACATTACGTGACATATCGCCAAGGTAGGCCGCCAGGGCGGCCACGGCCCGGTAGGGGCGCACGCAGCACACCCCGGAATCGGAGGTAACGGTTATGAACGGCTGCGTACTCCATGTGGTCGGTACCCGGCCCAACTTCGTCAAGGCCGCACCGGTCGTCGCCGCTCTCGGTGCGGCGGGCTGCGACCAGGTGCTCGTCCACACCGGGCAGCACTACGACGAACGGATGTCGGACATTTTCTTCCGGCAACTCGGCCTGCCCGAACCCGACACCGACCTCGGCGTCGGCTCCGGCAGTCACGCCCGGCAGATCGCCGACCTGCTGGTGGCCCTGGAGGCCGAACTGACCGCCCGTGCACCCGCGTTGGTCACCGTGTACGGCGACGTGAACTCGACGCTGGCCGCCGCGCTCGTCGCCGCCAGAGCGGGCGTCCCGGTGGCGCACGTCGAGGCCGGGCTGCGCAGCTTCGACATGTCGATGCCGGAGGAGGCCAACCGGCGTCTGGTCGACCAGCTGGCGGAGCTGTTGTTCGTCACGAGCCCCGAGGCCGTCGGCCACCTCGCCCGCGAGGGCATCGCCGCCGAGCGGGTGCACTTCGTGGGCAACCCGATGATCGACACCCTGCTCACCCATCTGGAGCACTTCGACCCGGTGGCCGCCCGTGCCGCACACCGACTGCCCGAGCGCTACGGCGTCGTCACCCTGCACCGTCCCGCCAACGTCGACGACCCGGAGGCCGCCGCGGCCGCCGCCCGCGTCCTGGCCGAGGCCGCCCGCCATCTCGACCTGGCCGTACCGCTGCACCCACGCGGCAGGGCGGCGCTGAGCGCGGCGGGCCTCGCGGACGCGCCGGGCGTGCACCTCCTCGACCCGCTCGGCTACGTCGAGTTCATGAGCCTCGTACGCGGAGCCGCGGCGGTGATCACCGACTCGGGCGGTGTGCAGGAGGAGACGACCGTCCTGGGCGTCCCGTGCCTGACCCTGCGCACCACGACCGAACGCCCGGTCACGGTGACCCACGGCACCAACCGGCTGGTCACGCACGGGGAGTTGGTGCCGGCACTCCGCAAGCTCCTGGACGGTGGGGGAGTGGCGTCCGCGGAGGGACCGCCCCTGTGGGACGGCCGGGCGGGCGGCCGGATCGCCCGCGTCATGACCGCGTGGCTGGAACGCCATGGCTGACGGCACGCGGACGCACCGGGACGCCACGCCTGATGACACCCGGACGTACTGGGACGCCCGCCACAGCGACCCCGACGAGCTCGCCTCCGGTGGGCACACCGGGCTCGACCGTCCCGGCAACGAGATCTTCTACGCCCGGCGGCTCGGCACGCTGCTCTCCCTCATCGGCGACCTGGCCAGCCCTCCCGCCCCGCTGTTCGTGCTCGACGCCGGCTGCGGCAAGGGCTACTTCGCACGCGCCCTGGCCCGCTGCGGCCATCGGGTCGACGCCTTCGACATCAGTCCGCCCGCCGTCGACCACGCCCGCGCCGAGGCGGGCGGCCCGCGTTACGCCGTCGCCGCTCTCGACGAGTGGCGCAGTCCGTGGCCGTACGACATCGTGGTCTGCGTGGACGTCCTGTTCCATGTACCGGACGGCCAGGCGTGGGCGGCCGGTCTGCGCAACATGGCCTCCCTCATCCGCGTAACCGGCCGCCTGATCGTCACCGATATCGCCGCCGACGTCGTCACCGCCGAGGCCACCGCCGAGCGCACGACCTCCGGCGCCCGCATCGTGCACCGTCCGATCGCCGCCTACCGTGCCGAACTCGAGCCGCTCGGCCTGCGGCACACCCTCTCCAGGCCGTACGGCTTCCGGGAGAACCGGGTCGGCTTCCACGTCTTCACGAGGACCCGCTGATGCGCCTGACCGACCTGCTCCATCCGCACCTCGACGGCGTCACGACCGTGGTGGACGCGACTCGCGGCGGCCTGAGCCTGGAGCCGTACCTGCACCTGCCACCGGGCGTCGCCCTGCGTGTTGACGATGAACAGCCCGTCGACGCGGGGCAGTTGGCGCTCCTCTCGTACGGTCCCGACGCCGAGCTGCACGGAAGCGAGGAAGCCTGTCGGGCCGTACTGGCACGCATGCGGCCCGGTGCGCGCGGGCTGATCGTGCTCGGTCACCGTGTATCCGAGCTCCCTTACCACCGGCTTCTCGACCATCTCGTGGCCCACCGCTGCCAGGTTCTGCGCACGGCCCCCCTCGACTACGTCCATCTGCACGCGGGCGCGGTCATCGCGCGCACGGACGAACTCCTGCCGCCGCACGACTTCTTCGGTCGGCCGGTCCCCGCCGACGGCCACGCCACGGCGCTGCGACTCGCCGACGAGTACGTCTTCGCCGACCTGGCCTCCCGGTCCCTGCGCGCCCGGGTGCTGGATCTGGAACGGACCGTCGAGGAGGCGGAACGCACCCGCGATGCCGCCGGGCAGGACGGGCTCGCCGAGCGGCTGGCCGCCGCCGTACGGGAGAAGGAGCAGCTCGCCGCGGCGCTGCGGGCCGCCCGGGACCGGGTCGATGTGCTGCAGGCGCGCGTGGCCATGCTGGAGGGCTCGACCTCGCTGCGGGTGGGCAAGGCGCTGGTGATGGCCGCGCGTTCGCCGAAGCGGGGCGCGGCCCGGCTGCCGGGGGAGCTGTACGGCCTGTGGCGCGGGCGGCGGCGCGCGGCCGGACCGGTGCCCGAGAAGGCGCCGAAGGACCGGGCCGAGCCGGACGCACCCGTCGACGGTCGTTTCCACCTCGCTCATCGCGCCCTGACCGTGGCACCCCGCGACCGTCTCGTCGTCGCCGGTGTGCTCACCCCCTCAACCGCCGAGGACTTCGCGGCGGACGTGGTCGTGAACCGGCTGCTGCCGCACGACGGGCGGCTGCTCGTGCAGCGCACCGACCCGGACGTGCTCGTCGTGCAGCTCAGTGCCTGCGCGGGCGACGGGCCCTGGTCGCTCACCGGCACCGGGCTCGCCCCCGACCTGGACCGCACCCTCGCCGAACTGATCGCCGAGACAAGGGTGATGGGTCGGCAGGTCGTGCTGTGGCGGGACGGTCCCTTGTCCGCCGCGCCCGGGCTCGCCCGGCTCGCCTGGGACGCCGTCGTCGACGCGGACACCGGCGTACGGCTCGGGCGGCTGGACCCGGTCGCGGAGGGCCGGGAGCGGCTGCGCGAGGTGTTCCGGGCGGACAGCACACGGGTGCGGCTCTCGCGGCTGGCGAGGGTGGTCGGGGGCCCGGATCCGCTGGACGAGCGGCGCGTCGCCGTGCTGGCCGCGCCCCGGGACCGTACCGACATCGCCCGGCTGGTCGGCCAGGTGCTCGGCCAGCTGCACCGCCCGGTCGAGGTCGTCGTACCCGATCCGGCGGGGCTCGACGAACTCGTCGCCGCCTCGGTGGCCGTACGCCGGGGGGAGCCGCTGGCGCCCTGGGTCGCCGACTGGACGGACCTCGCCGAGGACCGGCCGGACACCCTGCTGCTCGATCTGATGTGCGCCCAGGAGTACTCCGGCGCCGACGCGGTGGGCCACACGCCGGCCGCCGACGACTACGTCTTCGTACCGTCGCTGCGACCGCTGCTGGTACGCCGGTCGCTGCACATGTCCGGTACGGAACCCGGCAGTTGGGCCGGTCAGGGACACCGTCTGTTCGCCGTGCGCGGGAAGGAGCCGTCATGAGCCGTACGCTGCGGGCGCTCGTCTACGGCGATGTGGACCTCAACCTCATCGACGGATCCGCCGTGTGGGCGCAGTCGACGGTGCAGGCCCTGTCCCGGGCGGGCTGCGAGACCGGGCTCGTCCTCAAGTCCCCCATCCGCACCGGCCGGTTGACCGACCCGCTGGCCGAGCTGCCCGGGGTCGCTCTGGTGTGTCCGCACGAGGAGCGGCTGCTGCCGGGCCTGGCCGACCGGCCCATGTCGCCGGTGCAGGCCGCACAGGTGCTCACCCGGCTCGACGAGGACGACCCCTGTGACCTGCTGGTGCTGCGCGGCCGGCGGCTGGTCTCGCGGATCGTGGCCGACGGCCGGTTCGACGGGCGGATCTGGGCCTACCTCACCGACATCCCGCAGTCCGCCGCCGAGATGACCGAGGAGGCCCGTGCGGAACTCGCCCGTATCGCCGAGGCCTCGCACCGACTCCTGTGCCAGACCGAGGAGTTGCGCTGCTTCCTGGAGACCTGGGTGCCCGAGGCATGCGGCAAGTGCGTGCTCAGTTCGCCCGCCGTGCCCGAGCCGGGCTTCCCGCTGCCGGACCGGGACGGGCCGCACGATCCACTGCGCCTCGTCTACACCGGCAAGTTCGCGCCCCGCTGGAACACCCTGCCCATGACCCGGCTGCCGGAGCTGCTCGCCGAGCGAGGTGTTCCCGCCGAACTGCACACCGTCGGCGACAAGATCCACGACGACACATCCCACCCCTCCTTCCAGGCCGACATGGCGCGGGCGCTGGCCGGCACGCCCGGCGTCCACCACCACGGCGGACAGCCGCGCGAGGAGGCCATGCGCATCGCCGCGGACTGCGACGTGGGCCTCGGCTGGCGGGACCCGGTGCTCGACTCCAGCCTCGAACTGTCCACCAAGGTCCTGGAGTTCGGGGCGCTGGGCCTGCCCGTGGTACTCAACCGCACACCCGCGCACGAGGCGTTGCTCGGCGTCGACTACCCGCTGTTCGTGCCCGGCCGCGCCGGACTCGACGACGCCGCCGAAGCCGTGGTGAGGGCGGTGCGCGAGCCGGAGGCCCGCCGTCTCGCGGCCGACCGCTGCCGCGAGGCCGCCCGGCACCACACCCTGGACCGAGCGGCCGCCCGCTGGCGCGCCCACCTCGACCGCGCCTTCCCCGCCGCACCCACCGAGGTGACGGGCCGCGGCCGACTCCTGCGCGTGGGGGTCGCCGGGCACGACCTGAAGTTCCTCACCCGGCTCCTCGACCACTTCCGGTCGCTGCCCGGTCTGGAGGTACGGGTCGATGCCTGGCCGGCGCTGTCCCGCCACGACCCGGACGCGAGCCGTGAACTCGCCGACTGGGCGGACGTGGTGATCGTCGAGTGGTGCGGTCCGGCCGCCGTCTGGTACAGCCGCCACAAGCGGCGCGGCAGCCGGCTCGTCGTACGGCTGCACCGCTTCGAGCTGGACGCCCCCTGGCCCGGCCAGGTCGACATCGACGCCGTCGACCGGGTGGTGTGCGTCAGCCCGTACTACGCCCGGCGCACCCGCGAGCACACCGGCTGGCCCGACTCGAAGGTCGTGGTCGTCCCCAACTGGGTGGACACCCACCAGCTCGACCGCCCGAAGGCACCGGGCGCCCACCACCGCCTCGGCATGATCGGCATCGCACCCAGCCGCAAACGCCTCGACCTCGGCCTCGACGTGCTGGAGGCGCTGCGCGCCCGGGACCGGCGCTGGCATCTGTCGGTCAAGTCCAAGCCGCCCTGGGAGTACTGGTGGATCTGGAACAAGCCCGAGGAACGTGAGCACTACGACGCCGTACTGCGCCGTATGCAGACCTCGCCGCTTCTGGAAGGCGCCGTCGTCTTCGACACCTTCGGGCCGGACGTGGCGGGCTGGCTGCGGCGGGTCGGGCATGTGCTGTCCACCAGCGACGACGAGAGCTTCCACCTCGCGCCCGCCGAGGGGATGGCCTCCGGCGCCGTACCGTCACTGCTGCCGTGGCCCGGGGCGGACGAGATCTACGACCGGCGGTGGATCCACGACACCCCCGAGGCGATGGCGGAGGCGATCGCCGCGCTCGGGGAGGACGGCTGGCGGTCCGCCGGGGAGCTGGCCCGCACGCAGGTCCGGGAGGGCTTCTCCCTGGAGCGGGTCGCACAGGCCTGGACGGAGCTGCTCGTGTCGGGGTGACGCCGCAGTCCCCGGAGCCGTCATGGCGTCCGGGGACTCCGGGGGGTTCGTGCGGGATCAGCGCGGGATCAGCGCAAGATCAGGCCGTCACGGTCTCCGGCTGCGCGGCCTCCGGGGACGTGCGCTCGCCGAGCTGCTCCGTCGGGATCCTGGCGGTCTCGCGGGCCGAGAGGGCGGCCACGACCGGCGGCACGCACAGGGCGGCCGTGAACAGGGCCACCGCGGCCCAGTCGTCGCCGTTCGGGCCGGCGATCTGCGCGGCGAAGGTGACCGCGAACCCGGCGACCGCGAAGCCGATCTGGGTGCCGATGGCCATGCCGGACAGGCGGACCCGGGTGGAGAACATCTCGCCGTAGAAGGAGGGCCACACGCCGTTCGCGGCGCTGTAGACCACCCCGAAGGTGACGATGCCCAGCAGCAGGGTCAGCGGGTAGGAGCCGGTGGAGATCGACCACAGGTAGAGGAACATCATCACCGCGCTGCCGGCCGCGCCGATCAGGAACACCGGGCGGCGGCCGATACGGTCCGACAGCGTGGCCCACAGCGGGATCGCGGCGAGCGCGACCAGGTTGGCCAGAGCGCCCACCCACAGCATGGAGGACTTGCTCATCCCGACCGAGTCACTCGTGGCGTACGACAGCGCCCACACCGTGAAGATCGTGCTGACCGAGGCGACCAGAGCACCGCCGATCACCCGCAGCACATCCGCCCAGTGCTCCCGCATCAGCACCGCGAGCGGCATCTTGGCGACGCCCTCGGTGGCGGCCTGCTGCGCGAAGGCCGGCGTCTCGTCCAGCTTGCGGCGGATGACATAGCCGACGACGGCGACCGCGATGCTCATCCAGAACGGCACCCGCCAGCCCCATGACAGCAGCTGCTCCTCCGGCAGCGCGGCGACCGGGATGAAGACCAGGGTGGCCAGCAGCTGCCCGCCCTGCGTGCCGCTGAGCGTGAAGCTGGTGAAGAAGCCGCGCCGATGCGGTGGCGCGTGTTCCAGGGTCATCGAGTTGGCGCTGGCCTGCTCACCCGCCGCCGAGATGCCCTGCAGCACCCGGCACAGCACCAGCAGGACCGGCGCCAGGGTGCCGACCTGGTCACGGGTCGGCAGACAGCCGATGAGGAACGTCGACACGCCCATCAGGATCAGGGTGAAGACCATGATTTTCTTACGGCCCATGCGGTCGCCGAAGTGACCGAGGAACAGCGCGCCCACCGGCCGGGCGGCATACGCGACACCGAACGTGGCCAGCGACAGCAGGGTGGCCGTCGCCGGGTCGGACTCGTCGAAGAAGACCTCGGGGAAGATCAGCGCGGCGGCGCTGCCGTAGATGAAGAAGTCGTAGTACTCGAGGGCGCTGCCGATCCAGGCGGCGGTCGCGGCTTTCTTCGGCTGGCCGGGCGGGGCCTGGGAGGCGGGGACGGACACGGCGTGCTCCTTCGAGGGGACTCCAACATAGGTGGAGTGAGCGGAAACGAGGGAAAGGCCAAGGAAGGGGGGAGTGCCGGATCCCGGCTAATTAACCCACTGGATAGTTAGTAGCGGTGGCTACGGATGTTGCGCCCACGTTTCCCGGGTGTCAAGGGGTGGTGCCGTACGGCTTCGGTCCGTCGCTTCAGTCCGCCGCGCGCTCCGCGGTCAGGTACGCGATCACCATGTCGCCGAGCATCGCGCGGTAGTGCTCGCGCTGGGCCGGATCCACCAGGTCGCGGCCGAACAGGGCGCCGAAGGTGTGCCGGTTGGAGACCCGGAAGAAGCAGAAGGAGCTGATCATCGCGTGCAGGTCGACGGCGTCGACGTCGGCCGTGAACAGGCCGGACTCCTGCCCCGACTCCAGGATCCGGCGGATCACGTCCAGCGCCGGTGAGCCGATCTTGCCGAGCTTCTCGGAGGCGGCGATGTGCTCGGCCCCGTGGATGTTCTCGATGCTGACCAGGCGGATGAAGTCCGGGTGCTGCTCATGGTGGTCGAAGGTCAGCTCGGCCAGGCGGCGGATGGCCGCGACCGGGTCCAGGTGCTCGACGTCGAGCTGCTGCTCGGCCTCCCGGATCACGCCGTACGCGCGCTCCAGCACGGCCGTGAACAGCTGCTCCTTGCCACCGAAGTAGTAGTAGATCATCCGCTTCGTGGTGCGGGTGCGGGCGGCGATGTCGTCGACCCGGGCGCCGGCGAAGCCGACCCGGGCGAACTCCTGCGTCGCGACGTCGAGGATCTCGGCCTGGGTGCGGGCGGCGTCACGGATCCGCCCGTTCGGTCGTGCCGGTTCGTCGACGCTGGTCATCGGGTTCCTTCGGCGTGGTGCGAGCGTGCCCCCGGTGGCTTGCTCGCGTGCCGGTGATTGTAGAAGGCGCCTCGCGGCGCGTGCGGGGCCAGGCCTTCCCAAGCGCCCCCGGCTCCTGCTATGACTAACTCACCATTTCGTACATTAGCGAGCCGCTCAGGAGGTCCCCCCGGTGGCCAAGGACGCCAAGGACTCGTATCTCGTCGGCCTGATCGGTTCCGGCATCGGCCCCTCGCTAAGCCCGGCGCTGCACGAGCGGGAGGCCGACCGGCAGGGGCTGCGCTATCTGTACCGGCTCATCGACATCGACGCGCTGGGCGCCGCGCCCGAGGCGGTGGGCGACCTGGTGCGGGCCGCCCGTGACCTGGGCTTCGACGGGCTCAACATCACGCACCCGTGCAAGCAGCTCGTCATCGGGCACCTGGACGCGCTGGCCCCGCAGGCCGAGGCGCTCGGCGCGGTCAACACCGTCGTCTTCGAGGACGGCCGGGCCGTCGGCCACAACACGGACGCCACCGGCTTCGCCGCCTCCTTCGCGCGCGGACTGCCCGACGTGCCGCTGGAGCGGGTCGTGCAGCTGGGCGCCGGGGGCGCGGGCGCGGCCGTGGCGCACGCCATGCTGACGCTCGGCGCCGAGCGGGTCACCGTGGTCGACGCACTGGCTGACCGGGCCGCGGGCCTCGCCGGGGCGCTGAACCGGCACTTCGGTGCGGGGCGCGCGGCTGCCGCCGCACCCGACCGCCTGGCCGACCTGCTTGCCGGTGCCGACGGCATCGTGCACGCCACACCGACCGGCATGGCAGCCCATCCGGGGCTGCCCTTCGCCGCGGAACTGTTGCATCCCGGGTTGTGGGTCGCCGAGGTCGTGTACCGCCCGCTGGAGACCGAGCTCCTGCGGACGGCGCGTGCGGTTGGCTGCGCAACTTTGGACGGGGGTGGGATGGCTGTGTTTCAGGCCGCGGATGCGTTTCGGCTGTTCACCGGTCGTGAGCCGGACAGCGTACGGATGCTGGCGGACATCGCGGAGATGGCGGGTGCCGCAGAGAGCTCGGTGGGCAAGGCGGTGTGACGGCTGCGGGCCGTCCGTGATGGCTCGCGCCCCACGCGGCGGAGCCGCATATCGATAACGCCCCGCGCCCCTTACGGGGCCGCTGCAAGTACGGCAGCTTGAAGGAGCACATCCATGCGTACGTCCATCGCCACTGTCTCCCTGAGCGGATCCCTGACCGAGAAGCTCACCGCCGCCTCCCGGGCCGGTTTCGACGGCGTCGAGATCTTTGAGAACGATCTGCTCGCGAGCCCTCTCACCCCCGAGGACATCCGCGCCCGCTGTGCCGACCTCGGGCTCACCATCGACCTCTACCAGCCGATGCGGGACATCGAGGCGGTGCCCGCCGACGAGTTCGCCCGCAATCTGCGCCGCGCCCGGCACAAGTTCGAGCTGATGCGGCGGCTCGGCGCCGACACCGTCCTCGTCTGCTCCAGCGTCCATCCTCTGGCCGTGGACGACGACGCGCTCGCCGCCGGGCACCTGTCCCGACTCGCCGACCTGGCCCGGGAATCCGGCATCCGCGTCGCCTACGAGGCGCTCGCCTGGGGACGGCACGTCAGCACGTACGACCACGCCTGGCGCATCGTCGAGGCCGCCGGCCACCCGGCGCTCGGCACCTGCCTGGACAGCTTCCACATCCTCTCCCGCGGTTCCGATCCCAAGGGCATCGCGGACATCCCCGGCGAGAAGATCTTCTTCCTCCAGCTGGCGGACGCCCCGCTGCTCGCGATGGACGTCCTGCAGTGGAGCCGCCACTACCGCTGCTTCCCCGGGCAGGGCGGCTTCGACGTCGCCGGACTGGTACGCCACGTTCTGAGCACGGGATACGACGGCCCCCTCTCCCTCGAAGTCTTCAACGACGTCTTCCGCCAGGCCGAGGCCGGCCCGACGGCCGTGGACGCCCACCGCTCCCTGCTGGTCCTCCAGGAGACGGTCGGCCGGGCCGCCCCGCCCGCCCCCGTAGTCCCCACCGGCGTCGCCTTCGCCGAACTGGTCACCCCCGACGCCGAACCGGTCTCGGCCGTACTCGGCGCCCTGGGCTTCGCCCGCACCGCACGGCACCGCAGCAAACCGGTCGACCTGTGGGAGCAGGGCGAGGCCCGAGTCCTGGTGAACACCGCCGGCTCCGCCCGCCGCGACGGCACCGGACTCGCCGCCATCGGCCTGGAGTCACCGGACCCGGCCGGAGCGGCCCGCCGCGCCGAGGCCCTCCTCGCCCCCGTCCTGCCCCGCCGCCGCGCCCCGGAGGACGCCCCGCTGGACGCGGTCGCGGCTCCCGACGGCACGGAACTCTTCTTCTGCGCCACGGGCCGTCCCGAACTGCCCAACTGGCGCGCCGACTTCACGGACGTCGAGCACGAGACAGCGGCGCCGGGCGTGCACCGCATCGACCACCTCGCCCTCACCCAGCCCTGGCACCACTTCGACGAGGCGACCCTCTTCCACCGCAGCGTCCTCGGCCTGCACGCCCAGGAGAGCGTCGACGTCGCCGACCCGTACGGCCTGATGCGCAGCCGCGCCGTCACCAACCCCGACGGCAGCGTCCGTATCGCCCTGAGCGTCGGCGCGGCACCGACCGACGACACGGTGCACGCCCAGCACATCGCGCTGGCCACGGGCGACGTGATCGCCGCGGCGCGGCGCTACCGGGCGGCGGGCGGACGTCTGCTGCCGATCCCCGCCAACTACTACGACGACCTGGGAGCGCGGTACGAGTTCGCGGACGGCGAGCTGGAGACGTATCGCGAGCTGGGCATCCTCTACGACCGTGACCCGTACGGCGAGTTCCGGCACTGCTACACGGTGACGGTCGGCCGCGTCTTCTTCGAGCTCGTGCAGCGCGACGGCTACCGGGGCTACGGCGCCCAGAACGCGCCGGTGCGGCTTGCCGCCCAGCACGTTCTCGGGCCCAGCCGGTGAACCGGCCTACTGGCGGTTGACGGTCCGCGTCACGCCGGCGATGACCGTCGTGGCGAGGATCCAGCCGGTGAGGACGAGGACGTACGACAGCCACTGCTGCCCGCCCTGCGGGGCGAACGCCGGTTCCTGCCCGAAGGAGATCACCGGCAGCAGCAGGTCGAGGGTGTAGAACACCGGGTTGAACTGCGGAGCCTCGTCGGCCTTCAGCGCTGGGGGTGTGTGCAGCGCGAAGGCGACCGAGCCGACGGCGAGCAGGGACAGCAGCCAGCCCAGGGCGCGCATCGGCCGGAAACCGTAGCCGACGGTGGCGTCCTGGACGTGGCCCCACAGCCGGCCGTACCAGGGCAGGGTCGTGCGGTGGTGGCGCTGCTTGGCGAGCTGGACGAGGCGGGCGGCGTGGTCGTCGCCGGTGCGGCGGTAGGCGGCCGTCAACTGCTCGTATCCGTGCGGGTCGAACGTGTCCTCGTCCCGCTCCAGCATGGGCAGCCGACGATCGGGCGGCACGTGCGGGGTCAGGGAGACGTAGGTGAGGTCGAGCAGGCGGACCTGGTCCGGGAGCATCTCCGGCTCCAGGTTGAGGTGTTCTATCTGCGAGCGGCGCAGGTTGAGCATGCCCTCGACCGGCGGCCCCTTGCGCAGCCACACCTCGCCGATGACACAGCTGCTCGCCCGCAGCGCGGTGCCGCCGGGGTTGGACAACCGGCTGTACAGCAGGTCGAGCCGACCGGGTATGCGGGCGCCGCGCAGGTCGATCCGGCCGTGTGCGCTCAGACGTCTGCCGAGGACGTTGGCGCCCACGTCGAGGGCCTCGGCGTTGAGGACGAACCCGCCGGGATGACTGAGCTCGGCGTTCTCCAGCCGGAGCGAGCCGCTGACCGTGGCGCCGTTGAGCCGGATCTCGCCGCGCGTGCGCAGCCGGGACGCGCACAGGTCCTCTCCGACGGTCACCTGGTGGAGCTGGAGGACCGGACGCTCGTTTCCGTCCGGCGCGGTGACCTCCGCACCCTCCAGATACAGCGCCCCGGCGACCTGCGCGCCGCCGAGCCGGACCGGCCCTGCGAACCGGCAGCTCGTCAGCCGCAGCCCGCCGTCGATCCGAACCCGCGCGGACGCCAGGCCGGGCAACTGGGACCCCGTCAGGTTGAGGTACTTCAGCTGGGCGCCGGAGAAGTCCGGGACGTCGTCGAAGCGGCAGTGACTCAGGCGTACGACGCTGTCGACCACCGCGTACCGCAGGTCCAGAACGCCGGTGATGCGCGCGCCCGCCACCTTGAGGGCGGCCACCTCCCCGCTCTCCACGGGCCCGTCCAGCAGCAGAGCCCTCAACACCGTGGCGCGGACGGTCCGTTGGGCCCCCCAGTCGGCGCCCTCGGCCGTGCTCTCGTCCTGCGCCGCGCGGAAGTCCACGGCCTCGCCCCTGGGAAAGGCCTGCCACACCCGCAGTTCGGCCGGCGTCAGATCGTTGATCTCCATCAGCGGGGACTCTGACGCCGGCCGCCGAACCTGTCAACTCAAGGCGGGTTCACCAGCAGGCCCGTTCAACTCGGCCATGGGCAATCCCATTCGACGACGACGGCCCGGGCCGCTGGGCAACTCCCTCGCTCGACCAGGGGCCTTGAGCGAGTTCGGCGCCGTGTTGCGGCCCGGGCCCTTCGTCGGCCTACGGCCTGGTGTTCCACTCCGCGATCACGGGTCGGCCGTGCTCCGTCGAAAGGCGGCTCACCGTGCCCGTCGCCAGCTGGAACAATCGCCCGTCCGCCGGGGGCAGCCCCAGCCGGCGGGCCGTCACGACGCGCAGGAAGTGGCCGTGGGCCACGAGGACGACGTCGCCGTCGAGCAGCGCCACGTCCACGCGGGCGAGCACCCGGTCCGCCCGCGCCCCCACCTCGGCCGGTGACTCACCGGGGTGACCGTCCGGTCCGGGCGGCACTCCGTCGGTCCACAGGTACCAGTCGGGCCGGGAGCGGTGTATCTCCGCCGTGGTGACGCCCTCGTAGCCGCCGTAGTCCCACTCGCGCAGGTCCGGTTCCGGTACGGCCCCGGTCACGCCCGCCAGTTCGGCGGTGCGGACGGCGCGGCTCAGCGGGCTGGTGAGCGCCAGCGAGAAGGTCCGGCCGGTGAGGAGCGGGGCCAGGGACTTGGCCTGTTCCTCGCCGGCCTGAGTGAGGGGCAGGTCGGTCCAGCTGGTGTGCTGTCCCGATCTGCTCCACTCCGTCTCACCGTGGCGGACCAGCAGGAGATCCCCCACGGCGCGCTACTCCTTCGACTCGACGGCGTGCCCGCCGAACTGGTTGCGCAGCGCAGCGATCATCTTCATCTGCGGGGAGTCGTCCTGACGGGACGCGAACCGGGCGAAGAGGGAGGCCGTGATCGCGGGCAGCGGTACGGCGTTGTCGATGGCCGCCTCGACGGTCCACCGGCCCTCACCGGAGTCCTCCGCGTAGCCGCGCAGCTTGCCCAGGTGCTCGTCCTCGTCGAGGGCGTTCACGGCGAGGTCCAACAGCCAGGAGCGGATGACGGTGCCCTCCTGCCAGGAGCGGAACACCTCGCGGACGTTGTCCACCGAGTCGACCTTCTCCAGCAGCTCCCAGCCCTCGGCGTAGGCCTGCATCATGGCGTACTCGATACCGTTGTGGACCATCTTCGAGAAGTGCCCCGCGCCGACGCGGCCGGCGTGGACGTAGCCGTACGGGCCCTCCGGCTTGAGCGCCTCGAAGATCGGCTTCAGGCGCTCCACGTGCTCCTTGTCGCCCCCGACCATCAGCGCGTAGCCGTTCTGCAGGCCCCACACGCCGCCGGAGACGCCCGCGTCGACGAAGCCGATGCCTTTGACGCCGAGTTCGGCGGCGTGCCTCTCGTCGTCCGTCCAGCGGGAGTTGCCGCCGTCGACCACCGTGTCGCCGGGGGAGAGCAGGTCCTTGAGCTCGTCGATGACGGTCTGGGTGGCGGTGCCGGCCGGGACCATCACCCACACCGTACGCGGCGCGTCGAGCTGCCCGACCAGCTCTTCGAGGCTCTCGACGTCGGAGACCTCGGGGTTGCGGTCGTAGCCGATGACGGTGTGGCCGGCGCGGCGGATCCGCTCGCGCATGTTGCCGCCCATCTTGCCGAGACCGATGAGGCCCAACTCCATGGCTGTCATGTCAGATTCACTTCCTTGAGTTCACGGTAGGCGGCCACCAGGGCGGCGGTGGAGGCATCGAGACCGGGCACGTCGGCGCCTTCGGTCAGCGCGGGCTCGACCCGCTTGGCGAGGACCTTGCCCAGCTCCACGCCCCACTGGTCGAAGGAGTCGATGTTCCACACGGCGCCCTGGACGAACACCTTGTGCTCGTAGAGGGCGACCAGCTGGCCGAGGACCGACGGGGTCAGCTCGGGGGCGAGGATCGTGGTGGTGGGGTGGTTGCCGAGGAAGGTGCGGTGCGGCACCTGCTCCTCGGGCACGCCCTCCGCGCGCACCTCGTCCGCGGTCTTGCCGAAGGCGAGCGCCTGTCCCTGGGCGAACAGGTTCGCCATCAACAGGTCGTGCTGCGCCTTGAGTTCGTCACTCAGCTCGGCGACCGGCCGGGCGAAGCCGATCAGGTCGGCCGGGATGAGCCGGGTGCCCTGGTGGATCAGCTGGTAGTAGGCGTGCTGCCCGTTGGTGCCGGGCGTGCCCCACACCACCGGACCGGTCTGCCACCCGACGGTGTGGCCGTCACGGTCGACCGACTTGCCGTTGGACTCCATGTCCAGCTGCTGGAGATACGCCGTGAACTTCGACAGGTAGTGCGAGTACGGCAGCACCGCATGCGACTCGGCGCCGAAGAAATTGCCGTACCAGATGCCCAACAGGCCCATGATCAACGGGGCGTTGGCCTCGGCGGGCGCGCTCTTGAAGTGCTCGTCGACGATGCGGAAGCCGTCGAGCATCTCGCGGAAGCGGTCCGGGCCGATGGCGATCATCAGCGAGAGTCCGATGGCCGAGTCGTACGAATACCGCCCGCCGACCCAGTCCCAGAACTCGAACATGTTGTCCGGGTCGATACCGAAGTCCGCCACCTTCTCGGCGTTGGTCGACAGGGCCACGAAGTGCTTGGCCACCGCCTTGTCCTCGCCGCCGAGCCCGGCCAGCAGCCAGGAACGGGCGGAGGTGGCGTTGGTGATCGTCTCGATCGTGGTGAACGTCTTGGACGCGACGATGAACAGCGTCTCCGCCGGATCCAGGTTCCGGACCGCCTCGTGGAGGTCGGCGCCGTCGACGTTGGAGACGAACCGGAACGTCAACTCCCGTGCCGTGAACGGGCGAAGGGCCTCGTACGCCATGGCCGGACCGAGGTCGGAGCCGCCGATGCCGATGTTGACGACGTTGCGGATACGGCGGCCCGTGTGGCCGGTCCACTCGCCGGAGCGGACGCGGTCCGCGAACGCGCTCATCTTGTCGAGCACCGCGTGCACCTCGGGCACGACGTTCTCGCCGTCGACCTCGATCACCGCGTCGGCCGCGGCGCGCAGGGCGGTGTGCAGCACCGCCCGGCCCTCGGTGACGTTGATCTTCTCGCCGCGGAACATCGCGTCCCGCAGCCCGAACACATCGGTGGCGGTGGCCAGTTCCTGCAGCAGGGCGAGCGTCTCGTCGTTGATCAGGTGCTTGGAGTAGTCGATGCGCAGATCGCCGACGCGCACGACGTACCGCTCGGCGCGGGAGGGATCGGCCGCGAACAGCTCACGCAGCCGCGGGCGTTGCAGCACGTCCGCGCGGTGGTCCTCCAGGGCCACCCACTCGGGGCGCCGGGTGAGCCGGGGGGAGTCGGACAGCGGGTCAGACATGGTCGGGGGTCTCCTTGGTGGCCTCGCCCCGCAGGGCGACGGCGTACATCTCGTCCGCGTCGAGGCGCCTGAGCTCCTCGGCGATGAGTTCGGAGGTGGTGCGGACCTTCAGCGCGAGGGTGCGTGACGGCTGGTCCGGCAGGGTCAGCGTGGCCAGCGGGCCCTCGGGACGGTCGATGACGATCTCGCCGTTCTCGGTGCCCAGGCGCACGCCCGTGACGACCGGTCCGGCGGTGACGACCCGCTCGGCGGTGACGTGCAGGCGGGCCTCCAGCCAGCGGGCCAGCAGCTCGGCGGCCGGGTTGTCGGCCTCGGCCTCCACGGCCGCCGAGACGATCGGCACCCGGGCCTGGTCCAGGGCCGCGGCGAGCATCGAGCGCCACGGGGTGAGCCGGGTCCAGGCGAGGTCGGTGTCGCCGGGCGCGTAGGAGCGGGCGCGCAGCTCCAGGTCCGCCAGCGGGGTCTCGGTGGTGTACAGATCGGTGATCCGGCGCTGGGCCAGCGCACCCAGCGGGTCCTTCGCCGGGTTGTCCGGCGCCTCCACCGGCCACCACACCACGACCGGCGCGTCCGGCAGCAGCAGCGGCAGCACCACCGAGTCGGCGTGCTCGGACACCTCGCCGTACATCCGCAGGATCACCGTCTCGCCGGTGCCGGCGTCGGCGCCCACCCGGACCTCGGCGTCCAGGTGCGAGCGGGTGCGGTCGCGCGGGGTGCGTGCGTGCCGCTTGATGACGACCAGGGTGCGCGCGGGGTGCTCGTGCGACGCTTCCTCGGCCGCCTTGATCGAGTCGTACGCGTTCTCCTCGTCCGTGACGATCACCATCGTCAGGACCATGCCCACGGCCGGGGTGCCGATCGCGCGGCGGCCCTGCACCAGCGCCTTGTTGATCTTGCTTGCCGTGGTGTCGGTCAGGTCGATCTTCATGGCCTGCGCCAGCTCCGTCCGTCTCGTGCGAGCATCTCGTCGGCTTCCTCGGGTCCCCAGCTGCCGGACGCGTACTGCGCCGGCTTGCCGTGGGTGTCCCAGTACTCCTCGATCGGGTCGAGGATCTTCCAGGACTCTTCCACTTCCTGGTGACGGGGGAACAGATTGGCGTCCCCGAGGAGGACATCCAGGATGAGCCGCTCGTACGCCTCCGGGCTGGACTCCGTGAACGACTCGCCGTAGGCGAAGTCCATCGTCACGTCCCGGATCTCCATCGACGTTCCCGGCACCTTGGAGCCGAACCGCACGGTCACGCCCTCGTCCGGCTGGACGCGGATGACGATGGCGTTCTGGCCGAGCTCCTCGGTGGCCGTGGAGTCGAAGGGGGAGTGCGGCGCCCGCTGGAAGACCACCGCGATCTCGGTGACCCGCCGCCCGAGCCGCTTGCCGGTGCGCAGATAGAACGGCACGCCCGCCCAGCGGCGGTTGTCGACGTTCAGCTTGATCGCGGCGTACGTGTCGGTCTTCGACCGCGCGTCGATACCGTCCTCCTGGAGGTACCCGACGACCTGCTCGCCGCCCTGCCAGCTCGCCGCGTACTGCCCGCGCACGGTGTGCTTGCCCAGGTCCTCCGGCAGCTTCACCGCCTTGAGCACCTTCAGCTTCTCGGTGAGCAGCGACCCGGCGTCGAAGGCGGCCGGCTCCTCCATCGCGGTCAGCGCCATCAACTGGAGCAGGTGGTTCTGGATGACGTCACGGGCCGAGCCGATGCCGTCGTAGTAGCCCGCCCGGCCGCCGATGCCGATGTCTTCGGCCATCGTGATCTGCACATGGTCGACGTACGAGCGGTTCCAGATCGGCTCGAACATCTGGTTGGCGAACCGCAGCGCCAGGATGTTCTGGACGGTCTCCTTGCCCAGGTAGTGGTCGATCCGGAAGACCTGCTCCGGGTCGAACACGTCGTGCACGATCGCGTTCAGCTCACGGGCGCTCGCGAGGTCGCGGCCGAACGGCTTCTCGATGACCGCCCGCCGCCAGGACCCCTCGGGGGCGTCCGCCAGGCCGTGCTTCTTCAGCTGTCGCACGACCTTGGGGAAGAACTTCGGCGGTACGGAGAGGTAGAAGGCGTAGTTGCCGCTCGTCCCGCGCGCCGCGTCCAGCTCGTCGACCGTCTGGCGCAGCTGCTTGAACGCCTCGTCGTCGTCGAAGTCACCCGGGATGAACCGCATGCCCTCGGCGAGCTGCTGCCAGACTTCCTCTCGGAACTCGGTGCGGGCGTGTTCGCGCACCGAGTCGTGCACGACCTGCGCGAAGTCCTGGTCCTCCCAGTCCCGGCGGGCGAACCCGACGAGGGAGAAGCCCGGCGGCAGCATCCCGCGGTTGGCGAGGTCGTACACGGCCGGCATCAGCTTCTTGCGGGACAGGTCGCCGGTGACGCCGAAGATGACGAGGCCGGACGGGCCCGCGATCCGGGGCAGACGGCGGTCGCGCGGGTCGCGCAGGGGGTTGTCCCAGTCGGTGTCGAAGGTGCCGGAGGTGTCGGCGGTCATTCTGCGTCAGCTCCCTTGCTGCCGAGCGACTTCTTCACGGCGTCCAACAGGTCCTGCCACGCCACCTCGAACTTGGCGACGCCCTCATCCTCCAAGAGGGTGACGACCTCGTCGTACGAGATCCCGAGCGCCGCTACGGCGGCGAGGTCGGCGCGGGCCTGCGCGTAGCCGCCGGTCACCGTGTCGCCGGTGATCTCGCCGTGGTCGGCGGTGGCGTTCAGGGTGGCCTCGGGCATCGTGTTGACGGTGCCGGGGGCGACCAGCTCGTCGACGTACAGGGTGGACTTGTACGCCGGGTCCTTCACACCGGTCGAGGCCCACAGCGGGCGCTGCTTGTTGGCCTTGGCGCCGGCGAGGGGGGTCCAGCGGTCGCCGGCGAAGACCTCTTCGTAGGCCTCGTAGGCGAGACGGGCGTTGGCGAGCGCCGCCCGGCCCTTGAGCGCGAGAGCCTCGTCCGTGCCGATCGCCGTCAGCCGCTTGTCGATCTCGCTGTCGACGCGGGAGACGAAGAAGGAGGCGACGGAGTGGATGGCGGAGAGGTCCAGGCCCTTCGCGGCGGCCTTCTCCAGACCGGCCAGGTAGGCGTCCATGACCTCGCGGTAGCGCTCCAGGGAGAAGATCAACGTGACGTTGACGCTGATCCCCTGGGCGATGACCTCGGTGATGGCGGGCAGGCCGGCCTTGGTCGCCGGGATCTTGATCATCACGTTGGGGCGGTCCACCAGCCAGGCCAGCTGCCTGGCCTCGGCGATCGTGGCGGCCGTGTGGTGGGCGAGCCGCGGGTCGACCTCGATGGAGACCCGGCCGTCCCGGCCCTCGGTGGCGTCGTACACGGGCCGCAGGATGTCGGCGGCGGCGCGGACGTCGGCCGTCGTCATCATGCGCACGGCCTCGTCGACCGTGACGCCCCGCACCGCGAGGTCGGCGAGCTGCTCCTCGTAGCCCTCGCCGGAGCCGATGGCGGCCTGGAAGATGGACGGGTTGGTGGTGACGCCGACGACGTTCTTGTGCGCGATCAGCTCGGCGAGGTTGCCGGATTCGATCCGCTTGCGGGACAGGTCGTCCAGCCAGATCGAGACGCCTTCGTCGGCAAGGCGCTCGAGGATTCCCGCGGTCGCGGTTGCTTCGGTGGTCACAGTGATCATCTTCCTTCTGGCGCTCGGATCAACCGCGGGCGGCGGCAAGGGATTCCCTTGCGGCCACGGCGACGTTCTCGGGGGTGAAGCCGTACTCGGCGAACAGGGTCTTGGCGTCGGCGGAGGCACCGAAGTGCTCCAGGGAGACGATGCGTCCGGCGTCTCCGACGAACCGGTACCAGGTCAGACCGATGCCGGCCTCGACGGCGACCCGCGCCTTCACGGCCGGGGGCAGGACACTCTCGCGGTACTCGCGCGGCTGCTCCTCGAACCACTCCACGGACGGCATCGACACCACCCGGGTACCGATCCCGTCGGCCTCCAACCGCTCCCGCGCGGCGACGGCGAGCTGGACCTCGGAACCGGTGGCGATGAGGATCACCTCGGGCGTCTCGCCGGAGGACTCATGGAGGACGTAACCGCCCTTCGCCGCATCGGAGTTGACCGGGAGCGTCGGTACACCCTGCCGGGTGAGCGCGAGGCCGTGCGGTGCCGGGTCGGTGGAGTGCCGCCTGAGGATCTCGGCCCAGGCGACCGCGGTCTCGTTGGCGTCGGCGGGGCGGACGATGTTCAGGCCCGGGATGGCGCGCAGCGAGGCCAGGTGCTCGACCGGCTGGTGGGTCGGGCCGTCCTCGCCGAGGCCGATGGAGTCGTGGGTCCAGACGTATGTGACCGGCAGCTGCATCAGCGCGGACATGCGGACCGCGTTGCGCATGTAGTCGGAGAACACCAGGAACGTGCCGCCGTAGACACGGGTGTTGCCGTGCAGGGCGATGCCGTTCATCTCCGCGGCCATCGAGAACTCGCGGATGCCGAAGTGGATGGTCCGGCCGTAAGGGTCCGCCTCCGGCAGCGGGTTGCCCTTGGGCAGGAACGAACTCGCCTTGTCGATGGTGGTGTTGTTGGACCCGGCCAGGTCCGCCGAGCCGCCCCACAGCTCGGGGACGACGGCGCCGAGCGCCTGGAGCACCTTGCCCGACGCGGCGCGGGTCGCGACCGACTTGCCCTCCTCGAAGACGGGCAGGGCGTCCTCCCAGCCCTCGGGCAGCTGTCCGGCGACGATCCGGTCGAACAGCCGGGCGCGCTCCGCGTCGGCGCCGCGCCACTTGTCGATCCGCTTGTCCCAGGCCGCGTGCGCCTCGGCACCCCGGTCGAGGGCGCGGCGGGTGTGGGCGAGGACCTCGTCGGCGACCTCGAAGGACTGCTCGGGGTCGAAACCGAGGACGCGCTTGGTGGCGGCGATCTCGTCGGCGCCGAGCGCGGAGCCGTGGGAGGCCTCCGTGTTCTGGGCGTTGGGGGCCGGCCAGGCGATGATCGTGCGCATCGCGATGATCGAGGGGCGCTCGGTCTCGTCCTGCGCCGCCTTGAGCGCCGCGTACAGCGCGTGGACGTCGATGTCACCGTTGTCGGCGGGCTCGATCCGCTGGACATGCCAGCCGTACGCCTCGTAGCGCTTCAGCACGTCCTCGGAGAACGCGGTCGCGGTGTCGCCCTCGATGGAGATGTGGTTGTCGTCGTAGAGGAAGACCAGGTTGCCGAGCTTCTGGTGGCCGGCGAGGGAGGAGGCCTCGGCGGAGACGCCCTCCTGGAGGTCGCCGTCGGACACGATCGCCCAGATGGTGTGGTCGAACGGCGACTCGCCCTGCGGCGCCTCGGGGTCGAACAGGCCGCGCTCGTAACGGGCGGCCATCGCCATGCCGACGGCGTTGGCGACGCCCTGCCCCAGCGGGCCGGTCGTCGTCTCGACCCCTGCCGTGTGCCCGTACTCGGGGTGACCCGGCGTCTTCGAACCGTGCGTCCGGAAGGACTTCAGGTCATCGAGCTCCAGCTCGTACCCGGCGAGGAACAGCTGGGTGTAGAGGGTCAGCGAGGTGTGGCCGGGGGAGAGGACGAAACGGTCACGCCCGGTCCACTCGGGATCGGCCGGATCGTGCCGCATCACCTTCTGAAAGATCGTGTACGCGGCCGGGGCCAGGCTCATCGCGGTGCCCGGGTGGCCGTTCCCGACCTTCTGTACGGCATCGGCTGCCAGAAGGCGGGCCGTGTCGACGGCACGCCGGTCGAGTTCGGTCCATTCGAAGCTGTCCGGTGTCTGCGTGCTCATCTTCAAAAAGTCCTCGATCGGAGCGAAGTGGCTGGTCCAACGCGTTCAAAAGTAAAAGTCTGACTTTTATGAGGGAAGGTCGGCGTGTGTCAGGCTGTGGTGAAAGTGGGACACCGCCGCCGGCGCAGCGCACGGCTGAGATGGGCGGCGCGCAACTGAGGCGGCACGAGACGGACATGGTGGACACAAGGGGCGAAGGCGGCGACGGAGGGATCAGAACGTTCCCCTTCCCCGTCGAGCTGAGCGTCGGCGGCGTCGGCATACAGATCGGCCCCATGGGCGGCACCGACCACACCTGGCACGCCGACGAGGCGCCGCTGGAGCGCGTGCACCGCATCGACTTCCATGTCGTGATGCTCTTCAGCCGCGGGCCCGTGCGCCACATGATCGACTTCACGGAGTACGAGGCGGGCGCGGGCGATCTGCTGTGGATCCGCCCCGGACAGGTCCATCGTTTCTCACGGACGAGCGAGTACCGGGGGATCGTCCTCGCCATGCAGCCGGGCTTCCTGCCGCGCGCCACGGTGGAGGCCACCGGCCTCTACCGCTACGACCTCCCGCCCCTGCTCCACCCCGACGAAGGCCGGCTCACCGCTCTGCGCTCGTCCCTCGCCCAACTCCAACGCGAGTACGAGGACACGACGACCCTCCCCCTGAGCCTGCACACCGCGGTGCTGCGCCACTCGCTGACGGCGTTCCTGCTGCGCCTGGCCCACCTCGCCACGAGCTCGGCGCAAGCGGTGCGCGAGCAGGCCGACACGACCTTCACCCTCTTCCGGGACGCGGTGGAGAAGGGCTTCGCCACCAACCACAGCGTCAGCGCCTACGCCGACCAGCTCGGCTACTCCCGCCGGACCCTCGTCCGCGCGGTCCGCGCCGCCACGGGGCAGACGCCCAAGGGCTTCATCGACCGACGTGTGATCCTGGAGGCCAAGCGGCTCCTGGCCCACACGGATCTGCCGATCGGGCGTGTGGGTGCGGCGGTCGGCTTTCCCGACGCAGCCAACTTCTCGAAGTTCTTCCACCAGCACACGGAGATGACGCCGGCGGCGTTTCGGGCGGAGTTGCGTTAGGGCGGTGCCGGCAAAGCCGGGTGCGCCGATGCCCCGCGAGGGCGGTCGAGCACTCGCGGGGCACCGTCAACACGCCTGTCAGCGGGCGAAGTTGAACCAGTTCACGTTCACGAAGTCCGACGGCTGACCGCTGGTGAAGGTGAGGTACACGTCGTGCGTGCCGGTCACCCCGCTGATGTTCGCCGGGACGGTCCGCCACGACTGCCATCCACCGGTGTTGGCCACCGCGAAGCTGCCCACGGGTGCGTTGCCACGGCTGTCCAGGCGCACCTCGACGAGTCCGCTGACGCCGCCCGCCGCACCGCTCGCCACTCGGCCCACGAACTGGTTGGCCGCCGAGGAGCCGAAGTTGACGCCCCTGTACAGCGCCCAGTCGCCGTTCGCGAGGGAGCCGATGTTCTGTCCGCCGCCCGAATCCGACGTGGACTCGGTGTTCGCGCCACTCTGGCCGTCGTACGACTCGGCCTGGATGGCGCTGTAGGCGTCACGGTTGCCCGTCGGCGGGGGTGTGGTACCGCTCCCATTGGCTGACAGCACCTGGACGTAGTCGACGACCATCGGCACGCCGGACCGCGTATCGCCGTCCAGGCCGCCGCCGAAGGCGTCCGGGAAGGCGCCGCCCATCGCCACGTTCAGGATGATGAAGAAGCCGTGGTTGGTGGCGTTGGACCAGGTCGTGGCGTCCACCTGGCTCGCGTTGACCGAGTGGAACTGGGTGCCGTCGACGTAGAAGCGGATCGTCTCGGGGCTCACCGAGCGGTCCCACTCCATGGTGTAGGTGTGGAAGGCCGACTGGCACGTCGAGCCGGGACATGCCGTGGAGTTGCCGAGGCCGGTGGTCTCGTTGCACGGGCCGCCCGGGTTGGTCCCGCAGTGCATCGTGGCCCACACGGTGTTGCGGCCCTGGACGTTCTCCATGATGTCCAGCTCGCCGACGCTCGGCCAGTTCTGGTAGTTGCCGCGATACGGCGCGCCCAGCATCCAGAACGCCGGCCAGTAGCCCTCGGCTGCGGTGCCGGTGACGTTCGGCATCTGGATGCGGCCCTCGACGCGCAGCTTGCCGCCGGACGGGGGCTGGAAGTCGGTGCGGTTGGTCTCGATGCGGCCCGACGTCCAGCGGCCCGCGGAGTCGCGCAGCGGGGTGATGCGGAGGTTGCCGTTGCCGTCGAGCGCGACGTTGCTGGTGCTGTTCGTCATCGTCTCGACCTCGCCGGTGCCCCAGTTGGCGGGGCCGCCCGGATACGAAGTGCCGGTGGCGTACTGCCAGTTGGAGGTGTTGACGCCGGTGCCGGCGGTGCCGTTGAAGTCGTCGAGGAAGACCTGCGTCCAGCCCGACGGGGGCGTGGGGGCGGAGGCGTTCGCGGGCAGGGTCGCGGCCGTGGCGACCGCGGCCGCCAGACCGAGCGTGCTGAGTACGGCGATGAGCGCGCGTCGCCGTCTGGGTATGCCGGAGGTTGCACTCATGGGGGGTGCCTCCCGGTACGGAGTGATGGGCGCGGGTGTCGGGTGCGTCATCTGAGAGCGCTCTCAAATTGGGCCCAATGTGCTCTCCGCAACCGGGGCCGTCAAGAGTTAAAGCAAGGAAAGTCCTTTGGGGGCGGGGAAGTTCATGCCATGAACGGGCGTATACGTGCTAAAGCGACTCCCCGCCTCCCAGTCCGCCCACGTCAGATTCCATCCGTAGTTGCCGTGGACGAACGTGCCGGACGTCGTCAGCCGCTGGGCGTGCGGGACGTCGGAGATGTCGTACTCGTCGCCGAGCCCGACCGTCGAGGACTCCATGTGCATCGTGCAGGTTCTTCCTGGGTTGATCCTTTGGATCCCGGCACGGCAGGCTGAGATTCCTCTGAGGACGACTCGGAGGACGACTCGGCACAGAGAAGGGGTCCCGACCGTATGGAGCTCGCCTTCACCGGCCCGGTGATCGAATGGCGCGGTCCGGCGCCCCACTACTTCGTCCGGATCCCGGAGGAGGAGTCCGCCGACATCCGCGAGGTGGCCGCGATGGCCACGTACGGCTGGGGCGTGATCCCGGTCGAGGCCAGGGTCGGCGAGGTCGCCTTCGAGACGTCGCTCTTCCCCAGGGACGGCGGCTATCTGCTGCCGCTCAAGAACGCGGTACGCAAGCCGCAGGGCCTCGGCTCCGGGGACGAGGTGGCCGTGGAGATGACCGTCCGCCTCCAGGGGTGAGGGGTGAGGGGTGCGGGTGAGGGGGGCGCGCCTAAGCCTCCCCCTCCGGCTGCCACCCCAGCCCCCGCGAGATCCCCCGTGCCGCGAGCCGCACCGCCGGCACCAGCACCGGCACCTGTGCGTCGACCTGGGGCACGACGACGGACACGGCGGCGACCACCGACCCGCCCGGGCCACGCACCGGAGCGGCCACCGACAGCGCGTCGTCGGTGACCTGGCGGCTGCTCACCGCCACCCCCGTGCGGCGTACGTCGGCGAGTACGCGGCGCAGGCGGGCGGGCTCGGTGACGGTGTACGGGGTGAAGGAGGCGAGCGGCCCGGCGCAGTACTCCTCCTGGAACCCGGGGTCACTGTGCGCGAGCAGGGCCAGCCCCACCCCGGTGGCGTGCAGCGGCCAGCGCGCTCCGACCCGGATGTGCACGCCGACCGCCGACCGCCCCGACAGCCACTCGATGTAGACGACCTCGGGCCCGTCCCGGACCGCCAGCTGCACGTTCTCGTGCGTCGCCTCGTACAGGTCCTCCAGATACGGCAGCGCGATCTGCCGCAGCGCGAGCCCACGCGGTGCGAGGGCCGCCACCTCCCACAGCCGCAGCCCGACGTGGTAGAGCCCGGCCTCGTCCCGCTCCAGGGCGCCCCACTCGGTGAGGGCGGCCACGAGCCGGTGCGCGGTGGTCAGGCTCAGCCCGGCCCGCCGGCTGATGTCCGTCAGCGACAGCGCCGGGTGCTCGAGGTCGAAGGCCCCGAGGACGGACAGCAGCCGGTCGGGCGCGGAGCGGGTGGTCATGGCCGGGCGTCTCCCGGATGGGCCAGGTCGTAGGGGCGGGGGTAGGTGGTGGGCCGGTAGGTCACATAACGCGCCTCGGTCGTCGAATCAGCCTGCTGGGCACGGGAGTTGAGGCTCTCCGGCGAGGCGTCCCAGCGGCCCGTGTCCAGCCGGTGCTCCAGGGTGTGCAGGGCGCCGAGCATCTCGCCCGGGGTGAAGGTGCAGTGGCCGGGGGCGTCGACGTAGGCCTGGCTGAGCAGGGCGCCGGAGCCCGCCGCGGTGGCGGCCCGCCGGTAGGCGCTCTCGGCCTGGACGGGGATCAGGGCGTCGCCGGTCGTGTGGATGTTGAGCTGGGGGTCGGCGAGCCGGCCCGAGAAGACGCTGGTGTGCCGCATCCACCCTACGGCCGCGGGGTCGGCCGAGATCCGGGGTGCACGGTTCAGGGCGGTGAGGTCGGTACGCAAGGACAGTCCCGCCTCCTTGTAGAGCTCGGTCACCTCTTTGTACAGCGGGGAGCGGGCGAGCATCGCGGTGTAGTCGACCCCGGTGTTCCAGGACATGTTGCCACCGGCCCGGCTCTCCGCCTCCTGCCGCCAGCTGAACGCGGGCCTCTGGATGAGCCCGGTGACGGCCGTGTACTGGTTGGCCTGCTGGGTCTGCCAGTCGGTCGGGCCCGGCTTGGTCTGCCTGGCGTCGTTGTAGCCCGGGATGTTGTGCAGCGCGGCGGCGAGGGCGATGCGGGCGCGGCCCTCGGGGGTCTGCTGGGCCGCGCTGGTCTTCGAGGCGAGCGTGTTCGCTGCGGCGACCGCGGCCGCTTGGTCGGCGAACCCGGTGAGCGGGATGTCCGCGCCCGGCGCGAGGAGGGTCTTCAGGGCGAAGACCGGGTCCAGGGTGCTGTTCCAGTTGGCCACCCCGCCCTGCACCAGCCCGCACATCGACAGCGATCCGTCGAAGCGGTCGGGGTGCCGCTCGGCGAGGGCCGTCGTGACGAGGCCGCCGTACGACCGGCCCCAGGCGAGCGTCCGCCCGGCCGTGCCGAACTTCTGCGTGAACAGGTCGAGGGTGGCGAGCTGGTCGGGCACGGCATCCGTCACCGCCCAGCCGTTCGTGGCGTACGAGGAGCCGATGAGTGCGTATCCCTCGGCCAGGAGCTTGTCGCGGGTGGTGGAGTCGGGGGCGTCCTCGCCGGGGCTGGGCGAGCCTACGGGGCGGTAGCCGTGGCTGAAGAGGAGCACGGTGCCGTTCCAGTCGGCGGGCACGTCCATCAAGTACGCGGCGCCAGAAGGGAGTTTGCCCTCCAGGTGGGTGTCGGTCGCCGCCTGTGCGGGGAGCGCGGTCGCGGTGGCCGCGCACACGGCGGCCACGGTCAGTAAGGCGATACGGGTGCGGAATTTCAACGGAGCGTCCCTTCCGGGGTGGGGGCGTCGGCGGGGGAGCCGGGGGCGTCGAGCGTGTCGGTGTGCGTCTCGCGCAGCCGCCACACGGTGAGCGCGGTGATCGCCGCGCCGCCGCACAGCAGCAGGGAGACGGGCGTACTGCTGCCGCCGGACGAGGCGAGCAGGCTGCTGGCGATCAGGGGCGAGAACCCGGCGCCGAGCAGGGTGGCCGCCTGGTAGCCGAGCGAGGCGCCGGTGTAGCGGACCCGGGTGCCGAACATCTCGCTGAGCAGCGCGCCGAGCGGGCCGTACATCGTGGACTGGGCGACGCCGTGCCCGAGGGCGAGGGCGAGGATCAGCAGGCCGGGGGAGCCGGAGTTCACCAGCGCCAGTACGGGGAAGGCGAGTGCGGCCGAGGCGACGGCGCCGGCCAGGACGACCGGGCGCCGGCCGACCCGGTCGGAGAGCGCGGACGCGGCGGGCAGGACCACCAGGGCCACACAGGAGGCGATGGTCACGGCGGTGAGCACCTGCGGACGGGTGTATCCGTGGTCGACCGCGTAGGAGATCATGAATCCGGTCAGCAGCGACTGGGCGGTGAACGCGCCGATGCCGACACAGGCGGCGAGCAGCACCGGTTTCGGCCGCCGCAGCACCTCCACGACCGGCGGCCGGTCGGGCTTGGGCTGTGTCTTGGCCTGCGCGAACAGCGGGCTCTCGGCGACCTTGAGGCGCACGAACAGGCCGATGCCCAGCAGCAGGATGCTCAGCAGGAACGGCACTCGCCAGCCCCAGGCGCGGAACTCGTCGTCCGGCAGGGTGGAGACCAGCGTGACCACGCCGGCCGACAGCACCGAGCCGAGCGGGGCGCCGAGTTGGGTGAAGCTGGACCACAGGCCGCGCCGGGCGCCCTGGGTGCGTTCCGCGTGTTCGACGACCATGAGGGTCGCGCCGCCCCACTCGCCGCCGATCGCGAGGCCCTGCACCACACGCAGGGTCACGAGGAGGACGGGCGCCCACACGCCGATCGCGTCGTAGGTGGGCAGCAGGCCGATGAGGAAGCTGCCGCAGCCCATCAGGACCATGGTCAGCAGCATCATCGACTTACGGCCGATCCGGTCGCCGAAGTGGCCGAAGACGATGCCGCCCAGCGGGCGGGCCACATAGCCCGCGGCGAAGGTGCCGAAGGCCGCGATGGTGCCGACCGCGGGGTCGGCCCGGGGGAAGAACAGGTCGCCGAAGACGAGCGCGGCGACCGTGCCGTACACGAGGAAGTCGTAGAACTCGACCGCGGTGCCGAGCAGTCCGGACAGGGCGACGCGGCGCAACTGGCGGGTGTCGGGGGACGGTTGACGGGCGGACGGAGGGGATGGCTGCACGTTGAGCTCCCTGGGCAGGTGCCGATGCCCCGGTGAAGTTAGGCACTCATCGTGCGGCCGTCAATAAGTTGCACAACATTGCCCGACATCAGCTGGGCCGGTCCTCCACGATCCGCAGGAGCAGACCGTGCAGGGTCTCCCGTTCGGCCGGGTCCAGCGGGTCCAGGAGGTCGTTCGTCACCCGCAGCCCCGCCTCGTCGGTGTCCCGCAGGAAGGTGCGCCCCTCGGCGGTGAGGACGACGATCCGGCTGCGGCGGTCGTCGGGGGAGGGGCGGCGCTCGGCGAAGCCCAGCTTCTCCAGGTCGTCGACCAGGCCGACGATCGCGCTCGGGTCGTAGCCGAGCCGTGCGCTCAGCTCGCGCTGGAGCGCCCCGTCGGACGTCACGAGGAAGCGCAGTACCGCGTAGTGGCGCAGGCGCAGCCCCGACTCCTGCAGGAACGTGTTGAACAACTGACCCGAGCGCAGGCCCAGGCGGTACAGCAGGTAACCCGTGTCCGCGTGCAGTCCGCGCATCCACGGTTCGTTCGCGTCGATGGGTGCCGGGTTCGTGGCGTGCTGGCGGGCGATGGCGGACTCCCTGGTCTCGGCCCCCGGGTGGCGGGGGTTTCCTGTGCAGATTCCAGCATGATGCACCCGAAGGTCACCAACAACTATTGACGACAACAATTATTGCTCTTAACTTCGATCGCGTAGCCGCACGCCGCGTCGAAGCAGCCGCGTCGAAGCACCCCACGTCGAAGGGACCCTCCCGTGCCCAGCATCGATCTCACCGGCAAGGCCGCCGTCGTCACCGGCAGCGGCCGGGGCCTCGGTCTCGCCTACGCCCACGCCCTGGCCGCCCACGGCGCCTCCGTGGTCGTCAACGACATCGACGAGGCCGTGGCAGAGGCGGCCGTGAAGTCCATCACCGAGGCCGGCGGCACCGCCGTCGCCGAGGTCGTCCCCGTCGGCACGACCGAGGCCGCGGAGCGGCTGGTGAACCGCGCCGTCGAGGAGTTCGGACGGCTCGACATCCTGGTGACCAACGCGGGCATCCTGCGCGACAGGGTGCTGTGGAAGATGACCGACGACGACTTCGACGCGGTGATCACCACCCACCTCAAGGGCACCTTCACCTGCGCCCGCGCCGCCGCCGTCCGCATGCGCGAGCAGGGCGAGGGCGGCAGCCTGATCCTGGTCGGCTCCCCGGCCGGCCAGCGCGGCAACTTCGGCCAGACGAACTACGCCGCCGCCAAGGCCGGCATCGCCGCCATGACCCGCACCTGGTCGATGGAGCTGGGCCGCGCGGGCATCACCGTCAACGCGATCGTGCCGGTCGCCGCGACCGCGATGACCGAGACCATCCCCGCCTTCGCCCCGTACATCGAGGCCATGAAGAACGGCGAGCCGCTCCCGGACTTCCTCCGCAAGGGCGAGGGCTTCGGCACCCCCGAGGACTGCGCGGCGCTCGTGCCCTTCCTCGCCTCCGAGGCGGCCCGGTCGGTGACCGGCCAGTGCATCGGCATCGGCGGCGACAAGGTGGCACTCTGGTCGCATCCGCAGGAGATCGCGGCGGCCTACGCCGACGGCGGCTGGACCCCCGACGCCCTGGCCGACGTCTGGTCCACCTCGGTCGGCGCCGAGCTTCAGTCGGTCGGCGTCCCGGCGCCCAAGTTCCCGGAGGCGTGATGTCCCTCTCGATGAACCCCGACGACCTCGTCGCGATCGACGTCCACACCCACGCGGAGGTGTCCTCCAAGGGCCACTCCTCCCTGGACGACGACCTGCACGACGCCTCCTCCGCTTACTTCAAGGTCGAGGGCAAGCGCAAGCCGACGATCGAGGAGACCGCCGCCTACTACCGCGAGCGGAAGATGGCCGCCGTGATCTTCACGGTCGACGCCGAGTCCGCGACCGGCACGCCGCCGGTCCCCAACGAGGAGGTCGCCGAGGCCGCGGCTGCCAACTCCGACGTCCTCATCCCCTTCGCCTCCATCGACCCCTTCCGGGGGAAGGCGGGCGTGAAGCAGGCCCGACGCCTGGTCGAGGAGTACGGGGTGAAGGGCTTCAAGTTCCACCCCAGCATCCAGGGCTTCTTCCCCAACGACCGCTCGGTGGCCTACGACCTCTACGAGGTGATCGAGGAGACGGGCACGATCGCCCTCTTCCACACGGGCCAGACGGGCATCGGCGCCGGAGTGCCGGGAGGGGGCGGCATCCGCCTGAAGTACTCCAACCCCCTCCACGTGGACGACGTCGCCGCCGACTTCCCGCACCTGAAGATCATCCTGGCGCACCCGTCCTTCCCCTGGCAGGACGAGGCCCTCGCCGTCGCCACCCACAAGCCCGGCGTGCACATCGACCTGTCCGGCTGGTCGCCCAAGTACTTCCCGCCGCAGCTCGTGCAGTACGCCAACACGCTGCTGAAGGACAAGGTGCTCTTCGGCTCCGACTTCCCCGTCCTCACCCCGGATCGCTGGCTCGCCGACTTCGAGAAGCTGTCGATCAAGGACGAGGTCAAGCCGAAGATCCTCAAGGAGAACGCCGCCCGCCTGCTCGGGCTGACGAAACCGTAAGGGGCGTGACATGCGCAACGAGGGACTGGGGTCGTGGCCCGCACGCCGGGCCCGCAAGACCCCGCACCGCACCGCCCTGATCCACGGCGAGACGTCCGCCGACTACGCCACGCTCTACGACCGCACGACCCGCCTCGCCCACGCACTGCGCGAGAGAGGCGTACGCCGCGGCGACCGCATCGCCTACCTCGGCCCGAACCACCCCTCCTACCTGGAGAGCCTGTTCGCCGCCGGCACGCTGGGCGCGGTCTTCGTCCCCCTCAACACCCGCCTCGCGGGCCCCGAGATCGCCTACCAGCTGGCCGACTCCGGCGCCAAGGCCCTCGTCTACGGCCCCTCCCACGCCGGCCTCGTCGCCGGACTGCCCGGCCACACCGACGTCCGTGCCTACGTCGAAGTGGGCGCCGAATACGAGGAGGCACTGGCGTCGGCGCCCGACGAGCCCATCGACACGCCCGTCACCGCCGACGACACCTGCATCATCATGTACACCTCGGGGACGACGGGCCGCCCCAAGGGCGCGATGCTCACCCACGGCAACATCACCTGGAACGCGCTCAACGTCCTCGTCGACACCGACCTGATCGCCGACGAACGCGCCCTGGTCTCCGCCCCGTTGTTCCACACGGCGGGCCTGAACATGCTGACGCTGCCGGTCCTCCTCAAGGGCGGCACCTGCGTCCTGGTCGAGGCCTTCGACCCGAACGCCACCTTCGACCTGATCGAACGGCACCGCATCACCTTCATGTTCGGGGTGCCGACGATGTTCGAGCAGGTCGCCCGGCACCCGCGCTGGCCGGACGCGGACCTGTCCTCGCTGCGGATCCTCACCTGCGGCGGCTCCCCGGTCCCGACACCACTGATCGCCGCGTACCAGGAGCGCGGGCTCACCTTCCTCCAGGGCTACGGCATGACGGAGGCGGCCCCGGGGACGCTGTTCCTGGACGCCGAGCACGCGGTGAGCAAGGCGGGTTCGGCGGGCGTACCGCACTTCTTCAGCGACGTACGCGTCGTGGGCCCGGACCTCGCGCCGGTACAGGTCGGCGAGACCGGCGAGGTCGTCGTCCGCGGCCCGCACGTCATGCCCGGCTACTGGGGCCTGCCCGAGGAGACGGCCGCCTCCTTCGCCGACGGCTGGTTCCGCAGCGGGGACGCGGCCCGCGTCGACGAGGACGGCTACGTCTTCATCGTCGACCGCATCAAGGACATGATCATCAGCGGCGGCGAGAACATCTACCCCGCCGAGATCGAGGACCTGCTCCTCGCCCACCCGGACATCGTCGAGTGCGCGGTGATCGGGGTGCCGGACGACAAGTGGGGCGAGGTGCCGCGCGCGGTCGTCGTGCCGCGCGAGGGCGCCACGCCCGACCCGGACGAGATCCTCGCCTCCCTCTCCGGCCGGCTCGCCAAGTACAAGATCCCGAAATCGGTGGTGCTCGCGGACGAACTCCCGCGCACCGCCTCGGGAAAACTCCTCAAGTCCCACGTCCGTACCCGGTACGGCAACAGTTAAGGAACCCCATGAGCATCACCGTGAACGGCCTCGACGAACTGAAGAAGCTGGCGGGCAGCGACCTCGGCACCAGCGAGTGGATCGAGATCACCCAGGAGCGCATCAACACGTTCGCCGACGCCACCGGCGACCACCAGTGGATCCACGTGGACCCGCAGAAGGCGGCCGAGGGGCCGTTCGGCGCCCCCATCGCCCACGGCTATCTCACCCTCTCCCTCTTCATCCCCCTCTTCACCGAGCTGCTGGACGTCCAGGGCGTCACCACGAAGGTCAACTACGGCCTGAACAAGGTGCGTTTCCCCTCGCCGGTCAAGGTCGGCTCGCGCATACGGCTGGTCGGCAGGCTGGCGGAGGTCGAGGAGGTGCCGGGCGGGGCGCAGATCACCGTCGACGGCACGATCGAGATCGAGGGCGGGGCGAAGCCGGCGGCGGTGCTGCAGAGCGTGTCCCGGTTCTACGCCTGATCGTCCCGTACGGGCACGAGGTCGAGGAGGCGTGCCGACGCGTCCCGCGCGAGGGGAGTGAGCCGCTCGTGCACCGTCCGGAACGTCTTCTCGGCTTCGTCTGCCGGCCAGTCGTCCGGCAGGTGCTTCACCGGCAGCCGCGGATCCTGGCGGATGACACGCAGCCACTCCGCCTGGAGCCGCAGCCGCAGCACGAGGGCGTCGTCGGCTTCCGGAAGGCGCGTCTGCCACGGTTGCCAGCGCCGTACGAACGACTCGTAGCGCGCCGCCAGTTCGGCCAGTTCCCAGGTCTCCTCGATCATCGCGCCGATGTCCATGCCGGCGTCGGCGTGCGCGCGGAACACCTTCACATGGGCGGACAGACCCAGCTCGGCCACCAGCGATGTCACGTCGACCTCGCCCGGCGCGATCCACAGGCCGCTGAACAGCGGCCCGAAGCCGCTCCAGGTCAGCTGGGAGCGCAGGTCGTGGCGCTGGCGCTGCCAGGACTCCGGGAGGGAGAAGCCGAGCAGGGTCCAGCTGCCGTCCCAGTGCCGGTTGACGGCGCCGGTCTGCCAGATGCGGTGGTCGCCGTCGCGCAGGACGGCCGCCGAACGCTCGGTCAGCCCGAAGTACATCCGGCGGCCCTCGCGCTGGCGGCGCAGCAGCCCCCGGTTCACCATCCGGGTCAGCGTGGAGCGGGTCGCCTGCTCACCGACGCCCACGCGTGCGAAGACATCGATGACACTGCCCGAGTACACACAGACGTCCCGCCCGAGCACCTGGTCGCCCAGGAACGTCAGCATGAGGGACTGGGGCCGCAGCGCCTCTTCACCGGTCACGCGGCCCACGGTACCTCTCGTACGTCCCGTCGATCAGCCCGTGACCTGCTTGTACGAGGAGACGGCCGTCGCCACCGCGCACACCCCCGGCGGGATCATCTGAGCCCGCAGGATGCCGCTGTTCACGTCGTAGTCGACGCCCTCCGCCTCGAACGTGCCCGTGCACACGCTGCGCTGCGGCAGGGCGAACAGGCTCTTGACCGTGCCGGTGACCGGCCGGCCGTCCACCTTGCGCGGCAGATCCACCTGGAGCAGCGGGCGGATCTCGGGGAAGAGCGTCCCCGTGGCGTCGTTCGAGGCGCACACCAGGCGGGTGTCCGTCACGAAGTCGCAGCCCTGGATGTCGCGTACCGGCTTGTCCAGGGTGATCTGCCCGGCCTCCGCCAGCTCGCCGCCGGCCCGGGGCGTGGCCGGGTTCAGCAGGGGAGCGGGGAAGACCTGGAGTCTTCTCTGCTCCCCCCACTCGCCCGACACCAGCCACTGCCCGTCGGGTGAGACGGCGGCGAAGGAGTTGTTCAGCTTCTCGCCCGGGTTGAGCCGGTGCACGTACTCGTAGCGCTTCCCGGCCGGGGTCGTCACCGCGAACATCTTGGACGTGGCCGTGTCCGGGCCCTGGTAGGCGTCGAAGGTGTGGCCGAGTGCGATGTCCGGGTCGCCGACGTGGTTCCAGCCCTTGATCCGCAGGCCCAGGGGGATGGAGGCGAGCCCGCGGTACAGCAGGGAGCCGTCCGCGCGACTCGCCAGGCCCTGCCCGCCGCCCAGTGTGTCCGTGTACGCGGTGCCGGTCTCGGCCCAGTACGGGTCACCGGCGGCGGACGCGGTGCCCGCGCCCAGCGCGAGAGCACCCAATAAGCAAAGGGGAGTGCGGAGGTGACGCTTCATCAGGCTCCTGCCACGTCGACGAACACGGGGTTCGAATAGAACCACGTATCCGCCCACGGGTCACCGTTCCCGGGCTCGTGCGGGACCGGCCCGTGCGGGTCGACCGACGCCCCGAGGTAGCCCGCGCCATGGCGGTTGCCGTCACTGCCGCGCAGCCGGACGTAGAAGGACTCGTCCCCGGCGGTCAGCGGGACGCGCAGGGTGTACGTCCCCTTGCGGCCCGTCACGTCCAAGGCGCGGACGACCCTGGTGTCCGGTGCCTTCCAGGTGTCCCGGTCGGCCACCGGGCCGCGCACCGCGCCCCGGATGACGTCCACGTGCGCCAACTCGGGCACGACCCCCTGCGGGTTGGGGCGGGAGGCGGTCGTCACGGTGATGGTGAGCGTGAGCTTCTCGCCCCTGCGCACGCGCAGCCGGCCGCCCAGCGTGACACCCCGGCCGGAGTCGCAGTCCCGCTTCAGACGGACGTCGAGGCCGTCGAGCAGATGCCCGTGGTCGAGCCAGACCCGGCCCGCGCGCAGGCCCGCCATCACCGCGCGGTAGCCGTAGCGGGTGACGCCGACGTGGGTGCGGCTGAACTGTCCCGGCCAGAAGTCGCTGCCGGGTTGCGGGGTGGTCGTGTCGACCGGGTCGGGGAGCTTTCCGGTGGTGTCGAAGTTCTGGCCCGCGGGCCAGTCGCCGTTCTTCCAGGTGTCGAAGACGATGCGGTGGGCGTCGGAGTTCGTGGTGATCGAGAACAGGCTGCCTTCCGCCAGCATCGAGTCCCACAGACCGCCGACCGTCGCGGTCGCCCAGTCGAAACCGCCGTACGTCAGGTAGGCGTCCGCCGGGTAGCCCGGCCAGGACTGGGCCGACGGCTTGTTCTCGTACTCGCCGCGGATCGAGGTCGTACCGCGCCAGCCGGGGATCGCCGCGCCCTGGGCGCCGGGTGCGCCCTCCATGCCGATCATGATCTCGGGGGCCGCGTCCCGCCAGTTGCGCATCTCGTGCGGGGAGTCGATGCCGAGGCGCATCGGGTGGTTGGCGAGGACGAGTACGTCGTCGACGTAGCCGGTACGGCGCTGTTCGGCCAGCCACTTGATGGCCTTGACGGCGTGGGCCTCGTTGCGGGCGGCGTCCGCGTCGGCGGCGCCGCCCTTGTCGTAGCCGAGCAGCTTGCCGTCGTAGGCGCTCTCGAACCGCGTGAGCAGGTCGACCTCGTGCGCGCCGGGCGCCGCGAAGACCGTGCAGTGCTCGGCGGCCGGGATGTACCACTCCAGGCCCTGGAAGATGAGCTGGCGCGGGTTCTCGGCGCGCGCCTTGAGGATCTCCTCGTGCTCCAGCGGGGCGCCGTACCTGGCGTGCCCGAAGTTGGAGTGTTCGGTGAACACCATCCAGTCCAGGCCGTACTTGGCGCCCGCGGCGGCCAGTTGGGAGAACGTGTACTTGGCGTCGTGGCTGTAGACGGAGTGGATGTGGTGGTCGCCGACCAGGTAGGCGAGGCGGGGGTCGTCGCCGCCGAGACGCCGGTCGTCGGCGGCGAGTGCCGCGCTCGCTGTCGTGGGTACGGCCGCGGAGCCGAGCGCGAACGCGGCGCCGAACAGGCCCGCGCGGCGCAGGAGTCCGCGTCTGGAGACGCCCTGGGCGTCCAGGAAGGCAGGGGCGACGGACGGGTCGGCCCAGGTGGGGAGCTGCTGCTCGGTCATGGTGGTCCCCTGAAGGTCAGTGGTTCATGAAGGACTTGACGGGCAGCGCCCGCGCGACGATCCGGACGTCGCCGAGGCGGCCGTACAGGATCTGGTCGATCTTGCCGCCGTACTCGTAGCCGCCGAGCAGCCAGGGCAGGCCGACCGAGGTGATGCCGACCGCGGATGCCTTCGGGTTGCGGACCACCGGGCACCCCTCGACGTACATCGTGGTCTGCTCGCCGTCGTTGACGACCGCGAGGTGCCACCAGGTCTCCAGCGGGGTCTCCTGGGCCCAGTTGGTGGCGATGCCCTCCTGGTTGAGCGGGCGCATGGCCCACTGCGGCTCCCGGTCGTTCGACAGGGAGAGGGTGGCGAGCGGCTCGTCCGGGTCGTCGGCGGTCTTGCCGGCGGCGCCTCCCGTGCCCGTCCGGCTGACCAGGCCCGACCAGGCGTTGTGGGAGGGGTCCCAGTCGGCGGGGAGGCGGTAGAACGCCTCGATGGTGTAACCGTCCCGGAATGTCGCCGAGTTGAGCGGGGCCCCGTCGACCGTGCGCAGATACGCCCCCTTCAGCGGGGACTTGAAGCCCTGGAACTCCAGGCTGCCGTGGCCGGGCTGGTCGGGGTGGTGGTCGGCGGACCAGCCCAGCTTGCCGCCGCCGACCGTGACGAGCGTGAGGTCGTTGCCGCGCCCGGACAGGTCGCGGACCGTGGTGCCCTCCACCGGCTGCTCGAACCGCCAGTACGCCACCGTGCCCGGGATCAGCATCCGCGAGGCGGGGCGTGCCGGGCGGGCGGGAACCGGGTCGAAACCGGAGAAGCGGTCGGCGAAGTCGATCCCGACGCTGAACCGGTCGGCGTCACCGCTGAGTTCGATCTCCTGCCGCTCCAGCTCGTTGAGCCCCTTCGCGGCCCGGCCGAGGATCCACGGCGAGACCGTCTCCACGTCGATGACGTTCCGGTCGAGGTCGAAGCGGTACAGCCGGATCATCGCCGCGCCACCGAAGTAGCGGTTCTGGTAGTTCGTCAGATGCAGGTGAACGTCGTTCCCGGCCGCGTTCTTGCGGATCGCCCGGCCGGCGGGCCAGTAGTGCCCGTTGAGGGTGAGGAAGATCTGGTCGTGGTCCTCGATCAGCCGGTCCCACAGCTGCTGCCCGTACGCCGACAGGGCGTCGTCCTCGACGACCAGCTCGTGGGTGGTGAGGACGACCGGCGTCTTCGGGTGCCGGACGAGGACGTCCTCGGCCCACGCATAACCCTTCGCCGACAGCCGCCAGTCCAGCGCGAGCACCATCCACTCGCGACCGGCGGCCCGGAAGAGGTGGAAGCTGTTGTAGCCGTCGGGGGAGGCGCCCCCGAATGTCTTCTTCCCCTGGAACCGCTTCGGCCCGAAGGCGTCCAGATACGGCGACGCACCGCGCTGGTCGTCCGTCGACGACTTCACGTCGTGGTTGCCGGCGAGGACGCTGTAGCCCACGCCCCGCCGGTCCAGGAGCCGGAACGCCTCGCTGATCGCGGCGACTTCGGGCCGGCTGCCGTTCTGGGTGAGGTCGCCGAGGTGGGACAGGAAGACGATGTTCTCCTCCCGGCCGTGCTCCAGCAGATAGCGCAGGGACGCCTCGACCGGCGCCTTGTCGATGCTCGGCCCGTCGAAGAGGTACTGGGTGTCGGGCATCACGGCCAGCGTGAAGCGTCGGCTGTCGGGATCGGGCCGCCAGTCGCCGGCGGGCGCGGCCTCGGCGACCGCCGGGACGGCGACCGAGGCCGTGGCGGCGGCACCGAGCAGCGCGGTGGCCCGGAGGAAACTGCGACGCCCGGCGCCGGCCTGGGCGGCCTCGCCGCCCGGGACATGGTCATGCGAAGTACACACATGTGCTCCGTGAAAGGTGACAGGGGAGGGGAGGCGTGGGGGAGTTCAGAGGACGCGCAGGGTCCAGCTCCAGCGATGGACGCCCGGCGCGACGCGATAGGAGGGGAAGGTGTCGGGGCCGCACGACGCCGTGCCGAGGCCCCGGTGAGCCGCGTCGATGTGCACCACGCAGCCGGGGCGCGGCACCAGTTCGTCGTGGTGCGTGGCGGCGGCCAGGTCCTCGGCGCGGTATCGGGTGACGGAGACCTGGCGCGGCTCGTCGAGCACCACCGCGAGGCCGGTGGCGTCCGGCGCGGACAGTGTGAATCGCCGTACGCCGTGCCGGCCGCCGCTCTCCTGCGGGCGCAGGTAAGGGGTGAACAGGTCGTCGACGGGGACGGAGTGGTGGCCGACGGGCGCGCCCGCGCTCCGGTCGGGATACGACTCCCACGGCCCCTGGCCGAACCACTCCAGCAGGTCGAGCCCCGCGCCCGTCTCGAAGACCGTGCCGACCCGCGCCACGTCGTCGAACGCCTCCGGCAGCTCGGCCTCCTCCTCGACGCGGACACCGCCCTCGACGGGCGTGAGCACGTGCCGGTGCCGTACGACACCGGCCGTACTCGCGTACTCGGCCGCCACCGTCACCTTCCCGGCGTCCTGACGTACCGACACGACCTTGCGCACCAGCGCGTCGAGGCCCCAGCTCCGCCAGCGCCGCGCCATGCCGCCCAACTCGTCGTTGTCGGTGGGCGCCCGCCACAGCGAGAGGGTGGGGGCGGCAGTCAGCAGGGGGTGGACGAGGAGACCCTCGCCGTCCACCTCGACCTTCTCCCAGTCTTCGGCCGGGGGGACCCCCAGGGCCACGGCAGCGGCCTCGACCGGAGCGGGCCCGCGCAGTCGCACCTGCGGCACGCACACCTCCGTGCCCCGCGGAGCCCACGGCAGGTCCAGCGCCGTCGTCACCCGCAGCGTCAGCCACGCCTCGCCGCCGTCCTCCGGCAACGCGAACGGCAGCGGTACCGCCGCGGTCTCACCCGGACACAACGCGGGCAGCTCGGCCGGCGCGGTCAGCGTGCGTCCGTCCGCCAGCGACAGCTCCCACACGGCGGCCAGCCAGTCGAAGCCGCGGAAGTGCTGGTGGTTGGTCAGGACGACACCCTCGTGCCGGAAGCACTCGATCCGCACCGGCGCCGCGATCTCCCGGTGCTCGTACATCGCCGGCTTCGGCGTGCGGTCGGGAAACACCACGCCGTCCGCGATGAACGCCCCGTCATGGATCACCTCGCCGAAGTCCCCGCCGTACGCCCAGCGGTACCCGGGCGCGGCGACACCGTTGTCATAGAGCCCTGCGCCCCCACGCCCGGCCGGTCTTCCGTCGCTCACGCGTTGCAGAATTCCGTGGTCCCAGAACTCCCAGATGAACCCGCCCTGAAGACCTGGGGTGGCCTCGATGGCAGCCCAGTGGGCGGCGAGCGTGCCGTTGCTGTTGCCCATGGCGTGCGAGTACTCGCACTGGATGAGCGGCTTGGTCTGCTCGCCGGAGAGCGCGTGGGCGACGCAGTCCTCCAGCGGCGCGTACATCGGGCAGGCG
The DNA here is from genome assembly GCF_052068475.1 of Streptomyces sp. SD31. Lineage (NCBI taxonomy): Bacteria > Bacillati > Actinomycetota > Actinomycetes > Kitasatosporales > Streptomycetaceae > Streptomyces > Streptomyces sp. SD31. The sequence continues at coordinate 388,398 of NZ_JBQHCX010000004.1, forward strand.
ACGTCGGAGGCGAGCTCCGGGTCGGCCCAGCCGAGTTTGGCCGCCCCCTCGTACTGGATCGGCCGGGTCGGGTCGTGCCGACGCACCCACCCCGCCGCCGCGTCGTGGTTCGCGCCGTAGTCGGACTCGTTGCCCAGCGACCAGATGATGACCGACGGATGGTTCATGTCGCGCAGCACCATGCGCGAGACGCGGTCCACGAAGGCGTTCAGATGGCGCGGGTCGTCGGCGATCTCGTGGGCGTGGTCGTGGGACTCGATGTCCGCCTCGTCGACGACGTAGAAGCCGAGTTCGTCGGCGAGGTCGTACAGCGTCGGGTCGTTCGGGTAGTGGGCGGTGCGGATCGCGTTGAAGCCGAACCGCTTGAGCAGGACGAGATCGGCGCGCATGTCGTCGTACGACACCGTCCGCCCGGTCAGCGGGTGGAAGTCGTGCCGGTTGACGCCCCGGATGAACACCCGCTCGCCGTTGACCAGCAGGTCCCGGCCGACGATCTCGACGTCCCGGAAGCCGATCCGGTGGCGGGAGGTGTCGGCGACCGTGCCGTCGGCGCGGTGCAGCCGGACGGTCAGGCCGTACAGCTCGGGCGTCTCCGCGTTCCAGGTGCGTACCTCGGGGACGGTGGTCAGCAGCCGGGCCTCGCCGAGGAAGTCGGAGACGCGCTCGTCGGCTGCGTTCGCACGGTCGAACTCCGCGTCCTGCACCAGGAGCTGACCGTCCAGCTCCCCGGTGAGGTACCACCCCTCCGGCAGCGCACCCCCCGCGTTCCGGACCCGGCAGTCGACCCGCAGCTCACCGCTGTACGCCGCCCGCACGGTCACGTCCGCGAGGTACAGCGGATCCGTCGCGTACAGCAGTACCGAGCGGGTGATGCCGCCGTGCCACCACTGGTCCTGGTCCTCGATGTGCGAGGCGTCGGACCACTTGACGACGGTGAGCCGTACGGTCGCGGGCGAACCGGGGCTCACCACCCCCGTCAGATCGAACTCGGCGGCCAGATGGGAGTCCTTGGAGATGCCGACGGGCCGCCCGTCCACGTGCACCAGCAGCACGCTCTCGGCGGCCCCGACCTGGAGCACGATCCGGCGTCCGGCCCAGTCGGCGGGGATGTCCACCTCGCGCTCGTACACGCCCGTCGGGTTGACGGTGGGGGAGTGCGGAGGGTACTCGGGGAAGGGCATCCGGACGTTGGTGTACTGCGGCAGGTCGTCCGTGCCCTGCATGGTCCAGACACCGGGGACGTACGCCGAGGACCAGGGACCGCCGACCGGCGCGTCCGGAGCGGACAGCAACCTCAAGCGCCAGTCGCCGTCCAGGGGGAGTGCGCCGGGCCGCCGGTCGACGGCGTTCATGGGCAGCCGCCCCCAGGAGGTCACCTCGGGTGCCTCCCAGGGGCGCAGGGCGATCAGGGGATCGACGGCGCGGGGACCGAGGACCGACGGATCGTTCATCCGCGGACGGCCCCCTTCGCGAGGTCGCCGATGATCTGCCGGGCGCCGATCGCGAAGACGATCAGCAGGGGGATGAGGGCGAGGACCGCGCCGGTCATCACCATGCCGTAGTCGGTGGTTCCGTGGGTGCCGTTGAGCTGGGACAGCGCTACCTGGAGGGTGACGTTGTCCGGGTTGGTGAGGGCGATCAACGGCCAGGCGTAGTCGTTCCACTGGCCCATGAAGGTGAAGATGCCGAGGAAGGCCAGGCCCGGCCGGACGACCGGGAGTGCCACGTGCCAGTACTGGCGCATGAAGTTCGCGCCGTCCAGCTTGGAGGCGTCGAGCAGCTCGTCGTGGATGGCGCTGCGCATGTACTGGCGCATCCAGAAGATGCCGAAGGCGTTGGCCGCCGCCGGCACGATCAGTGCGGTCATCGAGCCGATCCAGCCGATCTTCGCCATGATCACGAACTGCGGGATCGCGGCCATCTGGGCCGGCACCATGAAGATCAGCATGAGCAGCCCGAACAGCACGTTCTTGCCCGGGAAGTCGAACTTCGCGAAGACGAACGCCGCCAGCGAGTCGAAGAACAGGACCAGGAAGGTCACCACCGTCGCGACCAGCAGCGAGTTCCACATGGACCCGAAGAAGTCGATCGCGTCGAGCAGATTGCGGACGTTCTCCAGGAAGTGCGTGCCCGGCAGCAGCTTCGGCGGGTACGAGAAGATCTCCGACGAGGTGTGCGTCGACATGATCACGGCCCAGTAGAACGGGAAGGCCGACAACAGCACACCGATGATCAGGGACGCGTGCAGGGCGATGCCCCGGCGTCCGGAGCCCTTGATGGATGCCATGTCGCGGCCTTCCTACTGTTCGCCCCGGCGCTGCACCAGGCGCCAGTTGATGATCGAGAAGAGGACGACGACCAGGAAGATGCCCCACGCCACGGCGGCGCCGTATCCGAAGTCGTTGTTGTCGAAGGTCTGCTGGAAGAAGTAGAGGACCATCGTCCGGCCGGCGTGGTCCGGACCGCCCGAGAAGGTCGACTCGTTGGCCGTGGTCTGGAGCAGCACCTGTGGCTCGGAGAAGCTCTGTAGTCCGGTGACGGTGGAGACCACGAGCACGAACAGCAGCGTCGGCCGCAGCAGGGGCAGCGTGACCCGGAAGAAGGTCTGCACGGGGCCGGCGCCGTCGATGCGGGCCGCCTCGTACAGGTCGCTCGGGATGGTCTGCAGCCCGGCGAGGAAGATGATCGCGTTGTAGCCGGTCCACTGCCAGGTCATCAGCGTGGCGATGGCGACCTTGATGCCCCACGGGGTGTTCAGCCAGGCCACCTGGTCGAGACCCACCGCCTGCAGAACCGCGTTCACCAGGCCGAAGTTGGTGGAGAAGATCGATCCGAAGACGATCGCGATGGCGACGACCGAGGTGACGTTCGGCAGGAAGTACGCGAACCGGTAGGCGTTCTTGAAACGGACCGCCGAGTTGAGCATCACGGCCGTCACCATCGCCAGGAAGATCATGGGGAAGGTGGCCAGCGCCCAGATGACCAGCGTGTTCCCGATCGACTGCCAGAAGTCGCTGTCGCTCAGCAGGTACTGGTACTGCGACAGGCCCGCCCACTCCATCGCGCCGAGGCCGTCCCAGCGGTGCAGGGAGAGGTAGAGCGAGAAGCCGACGGGGATCAGGCCGAAGGCGAGGAAGAGGAGGTAGAAGGGGGAGATCGCGGCGTAGAGGTGCCAGTGCTTGCGCAGGCCCGTCTTCGGCTGGGTCGTGGCGGGCTGCGGCCGGTTCACGGCGGGCGGGGTCTGCTCGATGACGGCCATCAGAAGCTCACCCCCAGGTGCTTCGCGATCCGCCGGCACTTGCTCATGGCGTCCTCCCAGGCCTTCTTCGGATCCTTGCCGAGGACGCCGACGTTCTTGATCTCGTCCTTGATGGGCTGGCCCAGGGCCACGTCGAACGGGCTGTTGTAGGCGACCGCGATCTTCTGCGCCGCGGGCCCGAAGACGTCCATCGTGACCTGGCCGCCGAAGAACGGGTCCGGCTCCTGGAGCTTCTGCATGCCGTACGAGGCGGGCGTGGAGGGGAACAGGCCCGCGTCGACGAAGCCCTGCGCCTGGTTGTCCGCGTTCAGCAGCCAGGTGATGATCTCGAAGGCCCGCTCGGGCTCCCGGCACGCCTTGGTGATCGACAGGAACGAACCGCCGTTGTTGGCGGGCCGTACGGGCATCTGGGCCACCCGCCACCTGCCCTCGGTCTTCGGCACACCGTTCTTCAGGTCGCCGGCGGCCCAGGAGGCGCCGAGCTGGCTGGGCAGCTTGCCGCCCTCGATGGCCGACTGCTGGTCCGGGGTGCCGTTGACGATGCTGGAGACGATGCCCCGCCGCTTGGCCTCCACCGCGAGCGCCCAGGCGTCCCGGACATGCTCCTGGTCGCCGATGAAGGTGCGGTCCTTGTCGACGTACCGCTTGCTGCCCTGCTGCACCGCGTTCTCGAAGACGGCGTTGACATCGGTGAGCAGGAAGGTCCCGGGTATGCGCTGCTTCAGCCGCTCGCCCGCCGCGAAGAACTTCTCCCAGGTGCCGAGCTCCTCCGACACGTCGTCGGGCTCGTACGGAAGCCCGGCCTTCTGGAACACGGAGTACTGGTAGAAGTGCGCGACCGGACCGCAGTCGATCGGGAAGCCGACCATCGAGCCGTCGTCGGCGATGCCCTGGTCCCACTTCCACGACAGGTACTGGTCCTTGTACTTGTCGGCGCCGAGCGTGCGCAGGTCGACGAACTGGTCGGCGTTGGGCAGGTAGGACGCCATGTCCTCGCCCTTGAGCCCCGCGATGTCGGGGATATGGGCGTTGCCCGCCATCGTGGTGATCAGCTTCGAGCGGTAGTAGCCGCCGATCTGGATGGCGTTGAGGTCCACGGAGCGGTCGTAACGCGCCTTGGCGTTCTTGACGACCGTGTCGCTGAGGCCGCCGCTCCAGTACCACAGGACCATGTTCCGGCCGGTCGAGCCGGTCGGAACGGCACAGCCGGACGCCAGGCCGCCGAGCGCCGTGGCGGCCGTACCGGCCAGGCCCGCGCGCAGCAGGCCTCTTCGTGAGAGCCGCACAGCTCCCACCGCCTTTCGGATCTTTTCGGGACTTCGCAGGGAAGGTTCGGGACTTCGCGGGGAAGGGCGTGGGGGGAAGTCAGTTCTGCCGTGCGGGCGGGGTCACGGGGGCGTAGGTGACGGGCGGCCCCGGATTGTCGGGGAGCCGCTCGGCCAGGAAGCCGTACGCCAGCTTCAGTTCGGGGTCGGTCAGGGAGCGCCACCAGCGGTCGACGCCGTACCAGCCGGGGGCGGCCAGGGCACCGCCGTGCCGCTGGACCGACAGGCCGGCGGCCAGTACGGCGAACCTCAGCCGTTCCTCCAGTGGCCAGCCGGCCAGCGAGGCAGCGACGAAGCTCGCCCCGAACACGTCCCCGGCGCCCGTCGCGTCGAGGACGTCGACGTCCAGGGCGGGCACCTCCGCGTACTCGCCGGTCGTCTGGTCGACGGCGACCGCGCCGTCCCCGCCGCGCGTGACCACGGCCACCGGCACCAACTCGCTGAGCGTCCAGAGGGCCGCGACCGCGCTGTCGGTGCGGGTGTAGGCCATCGCCTCGGTCTCGTTGGGGAGGAAGGCATGGCACAGGGAGAGCTGGTCGAGCAGGCCGGTCGACCACTGCTGGCTGGGGTCCCAGCCGACGTCGGCGTAGATCTGGGTGCCGTTCGCGGCGGCCTTGGCCAGCCACTCGCGGGGTTCGGCCTCGATGTGCACGAGGGCCGTGCGCGCCTCGGGCGGGTCGCCCATCAGCGCGTCCTGCGTGTACGGGGGTTCCTGGCCGTGCGTGACGAGGGCCCGGTCGTGGGCGTAGGCGAGGGAGACGGTGACCGGGGTGGGCCAGCCGTCCGCCGTGCGGGACAGCGAGAGGTCGATGTCCTCCTGGTCGCACAGGACGTCCCGGCACCACTCGCCGTAGAGGTCGTCGCCGAACACCGTGGCCAGCGAGGTCTTCAGGCCGAAGCGGGCGGCGGCCACCGCCAGGTTGGCGATGCCGCCCGGGCCGCAGCCCATGCCGCCCGTCCAGATCTCCTCGCCCGGGGTCGGCGGCTTCCCGAGCCCCGTGAGGACGAGGTCGTAGAAGAGCAGCCCGGTCAGCAGCACCTCGGGCCGGTCGTCGTCCACGGCAACGTCCTCTCGTCAAAACTCTTCATTTCGGTGACCGGAATCGTGCGCCGCCCGGCGGGATTGGTCAATACCCGAGCAGAAATGAGCATGGCGATGATTGAAGATGACGAGTAGTGTTCATGTCGTGCTGGCTGAACGACGACACCAACTCATCCTGCGGGCCCTGCGCTCCGGCGGCCCCGCGGCCGTGACCGATCTCTCCGAACAGCTGGGCGTGAGCCCCGCCACGATCAGGCGTGACCTGGTCAAACTCGAGGAGGACGGCCTGCTCACACGGGTGCACGGCGGCGCGGTCGCGGACGAGGGCGACCAGCCCTTCGCCGAGGTCGCCGAGGTGCGCGTGGCCGAGAAGGACGCCATAGCCGCGCACGCCGCCGCGATGATCGAAGACGGTCAGTCGGTGCTGCTCGACATCGGCACGACCGCCTTCCGGCTGGCCCGCCAGCTGCACGGCCGCCGCCTCACCGTGATCACCAGCAACCTGGTGGTCTACGAGGAGCTCGCCGACGACGAGGGCATCGAGCTGGTGCTGCTCGGCGGCATGGTCCGCCGCGAGTACCGTTCCCTGGTCGGCTTCCTCACCGAGGACAACCTGCGTCAGCTGCATGCCGACTGGCTCTTTCTGGGTACCAGTGGAGTGCGGCCGGGCGGGCAGGTGATGGACACGACGGTCGTCGAGGTGCCGGTCAAGCGGGCCATGATCAAGGCCGGCGACCAGGTGGTCCTGCTCGCCGACGCGGCGAAGTTCCCCGGGCACGGGATGGCGAAGGTGTGCGGTCCCGAGGACCTGGACGTGGTGGTGACGAACGCGCCGGTCGACACGGCGACGCGGACATCCCTGGAGGAGGCCCGCGTCGAAATCGTCGTGGCGGGAAAGGCGCAGACTTGAACCGTCCCCCAGCCGAAGCGGGGGGTTTCCCGGCTCGGGCCGCCTCATCGCTCGGCGCGCAGCGAGGTCTCACACCCTCGACACCGACCGGGCCGGAACCAGCCCGGGGTCTTGAAGCAAGTTCACGGAGGTGGCGTGTGCCCGGTTCTCGCGATGCGTTGCGCGCCGCCTGCCCGATGGGAGGAACCCGGTGAAGCTGACGATTCTGGGCGGCGGTGGATTCCGCGTGCCGCTCGTGTACGGGGCGCTCCTCGGCGACCGTGGCGAGGGCCGGGTGACGGAGGTCGTTCTGCATGATCTGGACGACCGCCGACTGCATGCGGTCACCCGCGTACTGGCTGAACAGGCGGCCGGAGTACCCGACGCACCCCAGGTGACCGCCACCACCGACCTGGACGAGGCCCTGCGCGGCGCCGACTTCGTCTTCTCCGCGATCCGCGTCGGAGGCCTGGAGGGCAGGGCGAACGACGAGCGGGTCGCGCTCGCCGAGGGCGTCCTCGGTCAGGAGACGGTCGGCGCGGGCGGTATCGCCTACGGCCTGCGCACGGTCCCGGTCGCCGTTGACATCGCCCGGCGGGTGGCCCGCCTCGCGCCGGACGCCTGGGTCATCAACTTCACCAACCCGGCGGGCCTGGTCACCGAGGCCATGTCCCGCCACCTCGGCGACCGCGTCATCGGCATCTGCGACTCGCCGGTGGGCCTCGGCCGCCGTATCGCCCGCGTGCTCGGTGTGAAGAACCCGGGTGAGGCGTGGATCGACTACGTCGGCCTCAACCACCTCGGCTGGGTCCGCGGCCTGCGCGTGGCCGGCCGCGACGAACTCCCGCGCCTGCTCGCCGACCCCGACCTGCTCGGCTCCTTCGAGGAGGGCAAGCTCTTCGGCGTCGACTGGCTCCGCTCGCTCGGCGCGATCCCGAACGAATACCTGCACTACTACTACTTCAACCGGGAAGCCGTCCGCGCCTACCAGCAGGCCGACAAGACCCGCGGCGCCTTCCTCGCCGACCAGCAGGCGCACTTCTACCGGGAGGTCGAGCGGTCGGACGCCTCCGCCCTGGAGATCTGGGACCGCACCCGCGCCGAGCGCGAGGCCACCTACATGTCGGAGAACCGCGAGACGGCCGGCGCCGGCGAGCGCGACGCCGACGACCTCTCCGGCGGCTACGAGAAGGTGGCGCTCGCGCTGATGCGGGCCATCGCCCGCGACGAACGCACGACCCTGATCCTCAATGTCCGCAACCAGGCCACCCTGTCCGTCCTCGACACCGACGCCGTCATCGAGGTGCCCTGCCTGGTCGACGCCAACGGCGCCCACCCGGTCGCCGTCGCCCCGCTGCCCGACCACGCCACCGGGCTGGTCTGCGCGGTCAAGGCGGTCGAGCGCGAGGTGCTCGCCGCGGCCGAGTCCGGCTCCCGTACGACGGCGGTGAAGGCCTTCGCGCTGCACCCGCTCGTCGACTCCGTGAACGTGGCCCGTCGGCTCGTCGACGGCTACACCGGCGTCCACCCCGGTCTCGCGTACCTTAAGTAAGCACCCCGCCGGAAAGCGCTTTCCCGCACCCGCTCTCTCTGGAGTCCCCTCATGCACGACGAACGCCGCCGGATCGAAGAACGCGTCGAGCGCCTCCACGACCAGCGCATCAAGCCCGCGATCTACGCGGCCACCGTCCCCTTCGAGGTCGAGGCCTGGCAGGCGCCGGGAGAGCCGGTGCCCTTCGCGGAGGCCGCCGCAGCGCCCTACGAGCCCTTCGCCATGGGCACCCCGTGGGGCCCGCCCTGGGGCACCACCTGGTTCCGGATGCGCGGCCAGGTGCCCGCCGAGTTCGCCGGCCGGCGCGTCGAGGCCGTGATCGACCTCGGCTTCGTGGGCGACTGGCCGGGCAACCAGGCCGAGGCGCTGGTGCATCTGCTGGACGGAACACCGCTGAAGGCGGTCAACCCCCTCAACCAGTACGTGCCGATCGCCAACCCGGCGACGGGCGGCGAGCCGATCGAGTACCTGGTCGAGGCGGCGTCCAACCCGGACATCCTGGCGAACAACTTCGCGGCCCCCACCCCGCTCGGCGACGTCCTCACGGCGGGGGACAAGCCCCTCTACACCTTTCAGCGCGCCGACATCGCGGTCCTCGACGAGGAGGTCTGGCACCTCGACCTCGACCTCCAGGTGCTGCGCGGACTCATGGTCCACCTCGGCGAGCACGAGCCGCGCCGCCACGAGATCATGCACACCCTGGACCGGGCCATGGACGCCCTGGATCTGGACGACATCTCCGGCAGCGCCGCCGCCGTCCGCGAGGTGCTCGCCCCGGCGCTGGCCAGGCCCGCCCACGCCAGCGCGCACACGGTCTCCGGTGTCGGCCACGCGCACATCGACTCGGCGTGGCTGTGGCCGATCCGGGAGACCAAGCGCAAGACGTCCCGCACCTTCTCCAACGTCACGTCCCTGGCCGACGAGTACGACGACTTCATCTTCGCCTGCTCGCAGGCCCAGCAGTACGAGTGGGTGCGCGACAACTACCCGCACGTCTGGGCCCGCATCCAGGAGTCCGTGAAGAAGGGCCAGTGGGCGCCGGTCGGCGGCATGTGGGTCGAGGCCGACGGCAACCTGCCCGGCGGCGAGGCGATCGCCCGCCAGCTCATCCACGGCAAGCGGTTCTTCATCGAGCACTTCGGCGTCGAGACCAAGGGCGTCTGGCTGCCGGACTCCTTCGGCTACACCGCCGCCTACCCGCAGCTCGCCAAGCTCGCCGGCAACGAGTGGTTCCTGACCCAGAAGATCTCCTGGAACCAGACGAACAAGTTCCCCCACCACACCTTCTGGTGGGAGGGCATCGACGGCACCCGCATCTTCACCCACTTCCCGCCGGTCGACACCTACAACGCCCGCTTCAGCGGCGAGGAGATGGACCGCGCGGTCCGCAACTACTCCGAGAAGGGCGGCGGCACGCGCTCGCTGGCCCCCTTCGGCTGGGGCGACGGCGGTGGCGGCCCCACCCGGGAGATCATGGAGCGGGCACGCCGGCTCGCCGACCTGGAGGGCTCACCCAAGGTCGTCGTCGAGCACCCCGACGACTTCTTCGCCAAGGCCCGCGAGGAGTACCCGGACGCCCCCGTGTGGGTCGGCGAGCTCTACCTGGAGCTGCACCGCGCCACCTACACCTCGCAGGCCCGCACCAAGCAGGGCAACCGGCGCAGTGAACACCGGCTCCGCGAGGCCGAGTTGTGGGCGACGACGGCGGCGCTGCACGCGCCGGGGTACGCGTACCCGTACGAGAAGCTGGACCGGCTCTGGAAGACCGTCCTGCTGCACCAGTTCCACGACATCCTGCCGGGGTCGTCGATCGCCTGGGTGCACCGGGAGGCGGAGGCCGAATACGCCCGGGTGGCCGAGGAGTTGGAGGCGCTGACGGCCGAGGCGGTCGCGGCGCTGGGCGGCGGCGACCCCCGGGTCTTCAACACGAGCCCGTTCGAGCGCGCCGAGGTGGTCCGTGGGGCTGACGGCGCACCGGCGTACGTACGGGTGCCCGCGAGCGGCAGCGCGCCCCTCGCCGCCGACGCCGAGCCCCCGCAGCCGGTGTCGGTCTCCGGCCGCGTCCTCGACAACGGACTGGTCCGGGTCGAGGTCGCCGAGGACGGCACGCTGGCATCCGTCCGCGACCTCCGGGCGAACCGCGAGGTCCTCTCCGACCAGGGCAACCTGCTCCGCCTCCACACGGATCTGCCCAACTACTGGGACGCCTGGGACATCGACAAGCACTACAAGAACCGGTACACGGATCTGCTGGACACGGACGCGGTGACCGTCGTGGAGCAGGACCCGCTGGTCGGGGCGATCAGGGTCGAGCGGGCCTTCGGCAAGGGGTCGCGCATCACCCAGACGATCACCGTGCGCGCCGGCAGCCCCCGGATCGACTTCGAGACCGAGATCGACTGGCACGAGGCCGAGAAGATCCTCAAGGCGGGCTTCCCGGTGGACATCCGCGCCCCGCACTCCTCCGCCGAGATCCAGTTCGGCCACATCCAGCGGCCCACCCACACCAACACCAGCTGGGAGGCGGCCCGCTTCGAGGTCTCCGGCCACCGCTGGGTGCACATCGCCGAGCCCGGCTACGGCGTCGCGGTCATCAACGACTCGACGTACGGCCACGATGTCTCCCGCACGGTCCGCGAGGACGGCGGTACGACGACCCGGGTCAGCCTCAGCCTGGTCCGCGCCCCGCGCATCCCGGACCCCGAGGCCGACCAGGGCAGGCACCGCTTCACCTACGCCCTGCTCCCCGGCGCGAGCATCGAGGACGCCGTCGCCGAGGGCTATGCCCTCAACCTCCCCCTGCGGGTGGCGGATGCGGCGGGCGCGCCCGAGCCGGTCGTCACCGTGGACGGCGACGGCGTGACCGTCGAGGCGGTCAAGCTGGCCGACGATCGCTCCGGCGACGTCGTCGTACGCCTCTACGAGTCCGGCGGCGGCCGCGCGACCGGCGTCGTACGTACGGGCTTCCCGCTGGCGGGCGCCCAGGTGACCGACCTGCTGGAGCGCCCGCTTCAGGACGCGGACGTCACCGGCGACGGCGGCGTCGCGGTCGCCCTGCGCCCCTTCCAGGTCCTCACGCTCCGCCTGCGCCGCGCGGAAGGGAGCTGAGCGCGGGTGCCCATGCAACCCTGGTTCACCGACGCCAAGTTGGGAATCTTCATCCACTGGGGCATCTACGCCGTCGACGGCGTCCAGGAGTCCTGGTCGTTCTACGACGACATCGTCCCGTACGACGAGTACATGTCCCAGTTCGACCGCTTCACGGCGTCCCGTTACGACCCGCGTGACTGGGCGAAGCTCTTCGCGCGGGCCGGCGCCAGGTACGCCGTCCTGACCAGCCGTCACCACGACGGCGTGGCCCTGTGGGACACCGCCCACGGCGATCTGAACGTGGGCCGTGACCTGATCGGCGGTTACGCGCGGGCCCTGCGCGAGCAGGGCCTCAAGGTCGGCCTCTACTACTCGCACTCGGACTGGAGTCACCCCGACTACGCCTCCACGCGCAAGCCGGGCCGTCCGCCGGAGCTGGAGGACAACCGGTACTCCGAAGTCGCCGCGGAATTCGAGGACTTGGACGCCTGGGAACGGTTCATCGCCTACCGGGACGGCCAGATCCGCGAGCTCGCCTCCCGCTACCGGCCGGACCTGATGTGGTTCGACGGCGAGTGGGACCGCAGCGAGGAGCAGTGGCGCATTCCCGAACTCGCCGCGCTCATCCGGTCGTACGTACCGCATGTCGTCTTCAACGCCCGCATGCTCAGCGAGGGCGACTACGCGACGCCCGAACAGGGCGCCCCGGTCATCCCGCCCGAGGGCCCCTGGGAGCTGTGCCTGACGATCAACGACTCCTGGGGCCACCAGCACCACGACCACAACCACAAGTCCGTCGACCAGCTGATCCGCTACTTCGCGGAGACGATCGGCGGCGGGGGCAACCTGCTGCTCAGCGTCGGACCGCGCGAGGACGGCACGATCCCGGCGGAGCAGGTCGAGCGCCTGGAGGGACTCGGCGACTGGATCGCCAAGCACGCGGAGGCGGTGTACGGCACCGAACGAGGCCTCCCGCCCGGTCACCACTACGGCCCGAGCACCCTCTCCCAGGACCGCCGCACCCTGTACCTGATCCTCTTCGACGCCCCGCGCGCCGAGATCAACGTACGTGGGCTGCTCGGTGCGGTACGCCGGGTCTCGGTCCTCGGCAGCGGCACGGAACTGGCCCACCGGGTCACCGGCGGCCTGCACGAAACGCCGGGCGTGCTCTGGATCGAACCGCCCACCGGGGCGGACCTCGACCCGCACGCCACGGTGCTCGCGGTAGAACTGGAGGGGGAGCTGGAGCTGTACCGGGGTTCGGGCCGCTTCTGACCCCGGGCCCCGAGAAGCACCTTCGGGCCGGCCGGCCGCCGCCCCCGTGACAGCGCCGGCCGACCCGAAGCCCCCGTGCTTCCCCGTTGTGGTGCGTTCCCCCGTGGTCCCCCGTAGTCCCCCGTGGTTCCCCCGTTGCCTTTCACTCTTATGAGCCCGCTGACAGCGCCCTGATACACCCTCCCGGAAAAAAACTTCCCGGCGCAGGTGAACGCGGCCTCAGCCGGTGAATCCGGCCGTGATGGACGTGAACTGCCAGTCGCTCTGGCTGATCCCGGAGCAGTTGCTCGTCACGCCGCCGCCCGGGCACGGCCGGTCGCGGTTGACCGACCAGAAGGCGAGGCGGGCGATGTGATGCGAGTTCGCCCAGTCGCGGATCCGGGTCCAGGTCGCGGGGGAGGTGAGCTCCTGCTGGTCGGACAGGCCGTTCATGCCGGAGATGCCGATGTGCGCGTAGGCGGTGGCGTCGTCCCAGCCGAAAGTGGACTTCAGCTTGTTCTTCAGCCCCTCCGTCGCGTTCACGGTGTTGCCGTACATGTCGGCACCGCCGCCGAAGTCGAACGGCATGATCGTGAACACGTCGATGTCGGCGCCCAGCGCCTTGGCCTGCTCGATGAGCCGGTTGCCCCAGTAGTTCGGGCCGGTCGTCGACGTACCGAAGGTGATGACGGTGCGCAGCCCCGGGTTGCTCGCCTTGACGATCTTCAGGGCGTTCAGGATCCGGTCCTGCACCGTCGCGTTCTCGAACTCGTCGGTGTTCTCGATGTCGACGTCGATCGCCTTCAGCCCGTACGCGTCGATGACCTTCTGGTACGCCCCCGCCAGCGCCTCGGCGGTCGAGCAGTTCGGCCCAAGCTTGTTGCCGCTCCAGCCGCCGATCGACGGCACGATGTCACCGCCCGCCGCGCGGATGGAGTTGATGACGCTCTGGTCGTTGCCGCCGGTGAGCGGGCGCTGTCCGTCCCAGGCCGGGTTGCAGCCGCCGGAGGACAGGATGAACGCCATCGTGTACCACTTGATGCCGGTCGCGCTCATCACCGAGGTCGCGCTGGGCGGGTCGCCCCAACCGAGGTAGAGATAGGGCGCGGCCTGCTTGAAGCCGGTACCGCCACCGCCACCCGCGTCCGTGGTGACGGTCACGGCATTGGAGGCCGACGACACGTTCCCGGCCGCGTCCCGCGCCCTCACCGTGAAGGTGTAACCGGTGCTCGGCGACAGACCGCTGACCGTGGCACTCGTACCGGAGACACTGAGCACCTGGCTCGACCCCCGGTAGATGTCGTACGCCGTCACTCCGACGTTGTCCGTCGAGGCGTTCCACGCCAGCGACACGCTCGACGACGTCTTGCCGGTCGACCGCAGGCTGCCCGGCACGGACGGCGCCTGACTGTCCGAACCGCCGCCTCCGGGCCCGTCGAGGCTGATGTCGTCGGCGTGGTAGGTGCCCTGCGCGTACCAGCCGTGGACGTAGACGGTGGCGCTGGTCTGGGAGGCCCCGGTCGTGAAGGTCAGCGACAGCCGGCTGTACGCCGACGGCGACGACGTCCAGGTGGAGGCCCCGCCGTTCACGCCGAGGTAGACGTAGGCCCCGCGCACCCAGCCGCTGAGCGCGTACGTAGTGTTCGGCTGGACGGAGACTGTCTGGCTGCACTTGGCGTTGTCACTCGAACTCGCGGCCCCGGCAAGGGACTTGGAGCCACCGTGCACGGGGGAGGAGACGACCGAGCCGAGGTTGCCGGTGCAGGACCACGGGGAGAGGGCGCCGGATTCGAAGCCGGCGTTGGAGAGGATGTTGGCCGCGTGGGCCGTACCGGGAAGGGCGACGGCTCCGGTGACCGCGAGGACAACGGAGCCGAGCAGGGCGAGGAGACGACGTCTGGAACGTCCGAACAGTGAGTTGTGCATGCGATCTCCCTGAAGGCTGTGGGGTGTTCGGGAGTGCAGAAACATGCAGAAGGATGCGCAACCCAAGTTGGTATGGACCAATCCCGGTGTCAAGAGAAGACGCCGGGATTGGTCAAGGCCCCAAAAGGCGCGGGGGCGTGCCGATATGCGGCTCCGCCGCGTGGGCGCGACAAGCCACGACGCAACCCGCACCCGGAAGACAACCTAAAGCGGCAGTACCTGAGCCGCTCCGGTCGCACCGACCGAATCAACCGACGCCGGCGCGGGAACCGCCGGCAGCAACGGCTCCTCAACCTCGGCCCGCTGCTGCGGAATGGAAACCGGCCGCAGCGGGCGCGGCCCGGAAACCACCGTGTAGTCCTGCCCCAGGAACGGCGGCGCCACCACCCCCGGATCCTCCCCGAGCGCCAACTGAACAGCCAGCCACGGCACATTGACCCCGCACAACGACAGCTGATGCAACCCACCGGCAGGCCGCGTGTTCACATCCATCAGCACCGGCGTCTCCCCGAACATCCGGAACTGGATGTTGGACAGGTAGTGCAGCCCGAACCCCTCCGCGATCAGCCGCGCCGGCTCCAGCCACTGCTCCTGCAGCGTGAACCCGCGACGACGACCGTTCTTGACCCGGCCGATCGCCAGCCGGACCCGGTTGTCGGGACCGGTGAGGCAGTCCACCGACACCTCGGGCTGCTCCAGCCGGGGCATGACCAGCCAGTCCACCGGCTCGTCGGCCCGCCGCAGCGCGTCCACCACAAGATCCAGCTGCACATACGGAGTCGGGAACCCGCTGAGGTGCGTGAGCGAGAAGGGGGCGCGCGTGATGACACGGAAGCCCACCCCGCCCGCACCGGACGCAGGCTTGAAGCAGGCCTTGTAGCCCCCCGCCTCCAACTCCTCGACGGCGGCGACGAGTTCGTCGGCGGTGCGCACCCGCCACCACGGCGGTACCGGCACGCCGACCGCCTGTACGGCCTCGTACGCGATCACCTTGTCCTGGAAGACCGCCACCGCCTCCGGCGGCGGCGCCAGCAGCGCCGTACCGGCCGCCTCGAAGTCCGCGCGGTGCGCCACGATCGCCGACTGGTGCAGCCGGGGCACGAAGACGTCGATGCCACGGCGCCGGCACTGGTCGAGCGCGTACTCGACATACGCGGCCGGGGACAGGCCCTCCGGCTCCAGATCGGCGGTGTCGGCGGCGGCCAGCACGGGCGAGTCGGCGTCCCCATGCGTCGCATGGATCTCGACGGCCCGATCGCTGGGATTTCTCCGCAGCTGATCCATGAAGAACACGTTCTCCGCGTACGTGCGGTTGAGCCAGACGCGTACGCGAGAGACCATGCAGGGCCGTCCTTTCGGGTTCGCGGGCAGGGCAAAGCAGGCCCGTGCCCGGGCAGGGTGGTTGGAGGGACACCAAACCGCCCCGTGCAAGGGACGTTCAGGCGGTGGTGTTGGGGCGATCATACGGCTTTCAAAGGGCGCCGCGTGCAACGTACGTGTTACGGAATTGCGGATCATTCCTGACCGCCCCGGCCACCACCCCGACACCCCCTGTAGGACCGTCGACGAGATCCCGCCTTGTACCGGCGCGGCACTCTGTGTTCTCGTGGTGTCATTCGTGTGATCGAAAGGAGCGAGGGTGACGTCGACGGCCGGCGGTGCCGGACAGCTGCTGGCCATCAGTGACCTGCACATCGGCTACGAGGAGAACCGCGCCCTCGTCGAGAAGATGCGCCCCGACTCGGACGACGACTGGCTGCTCGTCGCCGGTGACGTGGCGGAGACCGTGGCCGACATCCGCTGGGCCCTGAAGACGCTCGCCGACCGCTTCCGCAAGGTCGTCTGGGCGCCGGGCAACCACGAACTGTGGACCCACCCGAAGGACCCCGTCACCCTGCGCGGCGTCGCCCGCTACCAGCACCTGGTCGAGGTGTGCCGCGAACTCGGCGTGACCACCCCCGAGGACCCGTACCCCGTCTGGGACGGCCCCGGCGGCCCGGTGGCCGTGGCCCCGCTGTTCCTGCTGTACGACTACTCCTTCCTGCCCTCCGGCTGCACCACCAAGGAGGAGGGGCTGAAGTACGCGCACGGGACCGGGATCGTGTGCAACGACGAGTACCTGCTGCATCCCGACCCGTACCCGTCCCGCGAGGCCTGGTGCGAGGCCCGGGTCGCCGAGACCGAGCGCCGGCTCGCCGCGCTGCCCGACGACCTGCCCACCGTCCTCGTCAACCACTACCCGCTGGACCGCCACCCGACGGACGTCCTGTGGTACCCCGAGTTCGCCATGTGGTGCGGCACCCGGCTGACCGCTCACTGGCACCGCAGGTTCCGCGTCGAGACCATGGTCTACGGCCACTTGCACATCCCGCGGACCACCTGGCACGAGGGCGTCCGCTTCGAGGAGGTGTCGGTCGGATACCCCCGCGAGTGGCGCAAGCGATCGGATCCGCCGGGACGGCTGCGCCGGATTCTGCCCAGGGAGGACAGGGACCGTTGATCGAGGAACTGCTGCCGGACACGGTCGTCACCGTCGAGGCGTACGGCGACGAGGAGCCCCTGAACGCGGCCCTGTACCCCGAGGAGGAGGCGGTCGTCGCCAAGGCGGTCGGCAAGCGCCGCCGGGAGTTCGCCGTCGTACGCTCCTGTGCGCGCCGCGCCATGGAGAAGCTCGGCGTGCCGCCGCAGCCGATCCTGCCCGGTGACCGCGGCGCCCCGGGCTGGCCGGCCGGGCTGGCCGGCAGCATGACCCACTGCGACGGCTACGGCGCCGCCGCGCTGGTCCGCGCCCCCGACCTGGCTTCCCTCGGCATCGACGCCGAACCCCACCAGACGCTCCCGGAGGGCGTCCTCCCGGCCGTCGCGCTGCCCGCCGAGGGGGACCGGCTGCGCCGCCTGGCCGGTGACCACCCCGGCATCCACTGGGACCGGCTCCTGTTCAGCGCCAAGGAGTCCGTCTACAAGGCGTGGTTCCCCCTCACCGGGAAGTGGCTGGACTTCACCGAGGCCGACATCGACGTCTTCGCCGACCCCGGCGACCGGCACAGCGGCGGCTTCCGGGCCCGGCTCCTGGTGCCGGGCCCGGTGGTGGGCGACCGCCGGATCGACCTCTTCGAGGGCCGGTGGACGGTCCGACGGGGGCTGGTGGCGACCGCGGTGAGCGTGCCGCACACCTGAGCCCCGACCCGCTAGGGCTTCGCGGGGCACCAGCTCTGCAGCAGCCGGAAGAACTCCTCCTCGTTGCCGCTCAGCCCCGCGTCCGCCAGCGCCTGTTCCGCCTCGGCGAGGACGGCGGGCGGGACG
Source organism: Streptomyces sp. SD31 (assembly GCF_052068475.1). Classification (NCBI taxonomy): domain Bacteria; kingdom Bacillati; phylum Actinomycetota; class Actinomycetes; order Kitasatosporales; family Streptomycetaceae; genus Streptomyces; species Streptomyces sp. SD31. The sequence goes on from NZ_JBQHCX010000004.1 coordinate 406,038, forward strand.
ACGGGTGGTCGGCGGGAGCCGGGGGGAGAGTCGAAGGCGGCTCGTACGGTGTGCAACAGCCGCAGATAGGCCTGGACGGCGGTGCGCTCGCGGTCGGTCAGTACGGCGGTGGGCATCGGTCGGCTCTCCCCAAGTCGGCGTCGTCGCGTCACGCCCCGCAGATGAGGGCGCATCACCAGCTTGCCGTCCACCACTGACAATCGGGTCCGCCCACGCGTCGGTTCGCCCGCTTAGCGGAGGCGAGACGGCGCTCGGCGCGCGCCGTACGGCTGCGTCCGGTGGGCGCCGCGGAACTCGAGCTGCGGTACCGCGTCGTGCACGGCTACCGGCGCGCCCTCCGGATCGCGGCGAGGGTCAGCGGGGGAGCGGCGCGGCGCGTGCGGGCGCAGCGCGACCTGGCCCAGGGCCTCGTCCCTGGGCCCGACGTGCCGTGGATCAGCCCTGTGGCCCGAGGTATCCCAGTGACGCCTCGATCCGCCCCGCCAGGTGGTCCCGCTGCCCTCGTGCCGACGAAACCGCCAGCCACGGACGGCACTTGCTGGCCAGCAGCAGGCCGAAGGTCTCGGCCTCCTTCTCCTCGGCCTGGTCGAAGTGGTTGCGGGCGGCGACCTTCAGGACCGTCGATCGCAGGTCGGCGTCGTCGCTGAGGAGCCGGGCCGCCACGGTGGCGCCCTCGATGCTGTGGCTGCAGTGGCCGGCCTTCATGTGCCACAGCTCGTGGCCGAGGATCACCAACTGATGCTCGGGAGCGGTGCGTTCCTCGATCACGACGAGGTCCTGGTCGGTCATGTCGAGCCACAGCCCGCTGGCCGTGCCGGGCGGGAAGGCGGCCGTACGAAAGTGGACGGGGCGGCCGCGGCGTCTGCTCATCGCGTCGCACAGGGCGCCGTACAGCTTCTCGGGCGCCGCGGGTGCGGGAAGCGTCAGTTCCGCGACCAATTCGCCGCACAGGCGGCGCATTTCCCTACCGATGCCCACAGTTCTCCCGTTCTTCCCCGGTTTTCCCCTCCGGATCACGACTCGGGCCGCTTGACGCTTTCCAAGAGCATGTCCAGCCACTCCGCGACCTTGTCGCGGTGCTGGTCGGTGGGCAGTTGGGCGGCCCGCCAGGCGATTCCGCGCACGCCGTGGTCCTGGAGGAGCTTCTCCAGCGGATCTTCGGCGGCCTGCGCCGCCTCGCGCTCCGCGAGCTTCTGCAGCAGGTCCTGCTCGGTGCGCTGGAGGGCGCTCGCGAGCGCCTCGGGGTCCTCGGCCGTGAGGAATCCGGCATGCACGCGGAAGAAGCGCTGGATGGCGTCGCAGTGCTCCATGGTGGGGCGCCGGTCGCCGTTGATGAGAGCGCCCGCCTGCTGGCGCGACATGCCCGCGCCGTCGGCGATCTCCTGCTGGGTGTACTTGCGGCCGTTCGGTTTGAGGCGGGTGCGGCGCAGGAGGTCCAGGCGCTGCAGGAACCGGGCCTGTACGTCCGGCTCGCCCGCCGGGCGGCCGCTCAGCAGGGCCTTGACCACGGGCTCCGGGACGCCGGAGGCGACGGACAGGCGGCCGGTGGCGAAGACCTCCGCGTGCGGCACGCCGAGTCGGTCGGCGAGCGCGGTGACACGAGCGACGACGGCCGGCAGTACGGCCGTCGGCGTGGCGCCCGAACCCTCGAAGCCATCCGTCACCGACAGAACTCCTACGTCTCTCACAGGCTTCTCACAAACGGTTGCCGTGAACCTGACGGAGATTACCGGGTGGTTCGAACTCACATCCAGGTCTCGCCACAACTGTGGCCTATTTCAGCCGTCAACAGGCATGAAATGCCACGATAGTTGACACGCCTCCGAGCGGGGCAGCAGGATCAAGGCGCCGCGTGAAGGCCGCATAGGCAAGAGGGGTGACCTCCCGATGGCATATCAGGCAGGTGGGCAGCGGTCCGTACCGCGGCCCGCCCCCGAGAGTCCCGAGGCCCAGGCGTATCTACGTGATTACGCCACCCTCCTGGAGGCCGTGCCCTTCCCGTCCGTCATCCTCGACCACCGCTGGGACGTCGTTCTGGCGAACGCTGCTTTCGCGTCACTTTTCCACGGCGTGGGCCCCCATCCCACGGCCATGCCCCACGACAACTTCCTCCGGTTCGTGCTCTTCCACCCGGACGCGAGCACGGTCCTCGGCGAGCACGAGTCCAGCTGGTGCCTGCCGATGCTGGCCCACTTCGCCGCCGCCATGGAGCGCCACGGTCACGACCACGGCCTGCAGGCCATCCGCCGGGACATCGCCCAGGACCCGATCATGGAGGCCGCCTACCGGCAGGGCCTGCCGCACTGGATCCGCGCTGTCGGTGAGCGGGCCGTCGCCCAGGACGGTGCCGTACGGCCGTTGCTGCACCCCGACCCGCGCTGGGGTGCCACCGAATGCCGGGTCGTCGACGAGACGCCCAGGAGTCTTCAGGAGGTGGGCTACACCCGGCTGACGTTCGTGTTGCGCGAGGTGCGCCGCGACCGGCCCCGGGCGCGTGGGGCACGCCGCACCGCGGCTCACCTGCGAGTGGTGCCGGCCCCCGAGGACTGAACGGGGCACCGTCGGCGTTCAGGTCGCCGACGGCGCCCCGTCAGGGATCTCCGATTGCTGTGAGAAGGGCCGCGCGGGACTGTTCTCCCCCGCAGTGGTGTGTGACATAGTACTGACGTGATCGAGCGACTGACGTGCGACGTCGTGGTCGTCGGAGCCGGGATGGTGGGCGCGGCCTGCGCCCTGTACGCGGCTCGGGCGGGCCTCGACGTCATCCTCGTCGACCGCGGCCCCGTGGCCGGCGGCACGACCGGGGCCGGCGAGGGCAACATCCTCGTCTCCGACAAGGAACCGGGCCCCGAACTCGACCTCGCGCTGCTGTCCGGCCGCCTGTGGGGCGAACTGGCGCAGGAGTTCGGGACGGCCGTCGAGTACGAGGCGAAGGGCGGTGTCGTCGTGGCCTCGTCCCCGGCCGGGCTCGCGGCGCTGGAGCGGTTCGCCGACGGGCAGCGCGCCGCGGGCGTCATCGCGGAACCGGTCGCGGGTGACGCGCTGTACGACCTCGAACCCCATCTCGCCCCCGGCCTGCCCGGCGCCGTCCACTACCCCCAGGACCGCCAGGTCATGCCCGCCCTGGCCGCCGCCCACCTCACCCGCGCCTCGGGCGCCCGCCTGTGCACCGGCCGGACGGTGACGGACGTCCTGCGCACGCCGGACGGTGCGGTGCGCGGGGTCCGCACGGACCAGGGCGACATCCACGCCCCGGCGATCGTCAACGCGGCCGGCACCTGGGGAGGAGAGCTCGCCGCGCTGGCCGGTGTCCGCCTCCCCGTCCTCCCGCGGCGCGGCTTCGTCCTCGTCACCGAGCCGCTGCCGCGCCTGGTCCGCCACAAGGTGTACGCCGCCGACTATGTGGCCGACGTGGCCAGCGACTCGGCGGCGTTGCAGACCTCACCGGTCGTCGAGGGCACTGCGGCGGGGCCGATCCTGATCGGGGCGAGCCGCGAGCGGGTCGGCTTCGACCGGACCTTCTCCCTGCCCGTCGTACGGGCGCTCGCGGCGGGCGCGACCCGGCTGTTCCCGTGCCTGTCGGACGTGCACGCGATGCGCGCCTACCTGGGCTTCCGCCCGTATCTGCCGGACCACCTCCCCGCCATCGGCCCCGACTCCCGCGTCCCCGGGCTCCACCACGCCTGCGGCCACGAGGGCGCCGGCATCGGACTCGCCACCGGCACGGGTCACTTGATCGCACAGGCACTGACCGCGAAGGCCCCCGATCTGGACCTGACGCCGTTCCGCCCCGACCGCTTCGCCGCCGAGGAGGCCGTATGAGAACCCCTCTGGAGCTTGCCGACGCCCACCCGGGCCCGGCCTTCACGGTCACCCTGGACGGCCGCGAGATCGAGGCACTGCCCGGCCAGACGGTCGCCGCCGCGCTCTGGGCGGCCGGTGTCACCTCGTGGCGCAGCACTCGGGGCGAGGGCCGACCGCGCGGTGTCTTCTGCGGCATCGGCGTCTGCTTCGACTGTCTCGTGACCGTCAACGACCGCCCGAACCAGCGGGCTTGCCTGGTGCCATTGCACCCGGGCGATGCCATCCGGACGCAGCAGGGGACGGGGCACGATGGCTGACCTCGTGGTGATCGGCGCGGGTCCCGCGGGTCTCGCCGCGGCACTGGCGGCCGCCGCACAGGGCGTGACGGTCGCGATCGTCGACTCGGCGACGGAAGCGGGCGGGCAGTTCTACCGCCGGCCCGCGTCCGGTCTCCGCGCACAGCGGCCGGGGGCCCTGCACCACCAGTGGCGGACCTGGGAACGGCTGAGGGACGGTCTGGCCGGGAGCGACGTCCCGTTGCTGACGGACCATCATGTCTGGTCCGTGGAACGGGAGTCCGGCGGTTTCGCCGTGCACGCCCTGCTCGGCCCCGAGCAGCGGGAGTCGGTCGCCGTGCACGCCGACGCCGTACTCCTCGCCACCGGCGGCTACGAGCGCGTGCTGCCCTTCCCCGGCTGGACCCTTCCCGGTGTCGTCACCGCCGGTGGTGCGCAGGCGATGCTCAAGGGCGGGCTCGTGGTGCCGGGGCGCAGGGCGGTCGTCGCCGGGACCGGGCCGTTGCTGCTGCCCGTGGCGAGCGGGCTCGCGGCGGCCGGGGTCGAGATCGCGGCGCTCGTCGAAGCGGCAGGCCCCAAGGACCTCGTCCGGCACGGCAGGGCCCTGGCCGGCAAGCTTCCCGAAGGCGCCGGATACGCGGCCCGCCTCCTGCGCCACCGCGTCCGTATCCTCTCCCGCCACACGGTCGTACGCGCCCACGGCGACGAGCGGCTCACCGGCGTCACCGTCGCCGCGCTCGGCACCGACGGGCGCGTCCGCCCCGGCACCCAGCGGCACTTGCCGTGCGACACCCTCGCCGTCGGACACGGGATGCTCCCGCACACCGACCTCGCCGAGACCCTCGGCTGCCGCCTGGACGGCCTCACGGTCGCCGTCGACGACGAGCAGCGCACGGACGTGCCCGGCGTATGGGCGGCCGGTGAGTCCACCGGCATCGGCGGCGCGGCCCTCGCCCTGGCCGAAGGGCACATCGCCGGACGTTCGGCCGCCGCACGCCTGAAGGGCACCGAACCCGACCCCGCGCAGTGGGCGGCGGCCGCCAAGTCCCGTACGAAACTGCGGAAGTCGGCCGTCGCCCTCGACGCCGCCTACCCGCCGCCCGCGCACTGGAGCGACCAGGTCACCGACGACACCCTCGTCTGCCGTTGCGAGGAGGTCACCGCCGGGGCCGTCCGCGAGGCCGTGGACGAGCTCGGCGCGGGCGACGCGCGCACCGTGAAGTTGCTGACCCGGGCCGGAATGGGCTGGTGCCAGGGACGTATGTGCGGGCCCGCGGTCGCCGGACTCGTCGGATGTGAACTCACCGCGTCCCGGAGGCCGTTCGCGCGACCCGTACCGCTCGGTGTGCTCGCTCGGCAACACGACAACACCACTCGGAAAGGAACCTCATGACCGACCACCACCCCTGGCGCGGCGTCCTCGTCGCCACCGCGCTCCCGCTCGACGACGACCTCCGCGTCGACCACGGCAAGTACGCCGAGCACTGCGCCTGGCTCGTCGAGAACGGCTGTGACGGCGTCGTACCGAACGGCTCCCTCGGGGAGTACCAGGTCCTCACCCCCGAGGAGCGGGCGAAGGTCGTGGAGACCGCCGTGGCCGCGATCGGCGGCTCGCGGGTGATGCCCGGGGTGGCCGCCTACGGCTCGGTCGAGTCCCGCCGCTGGGCCGAGCAGGCGCGCGACGCGGGTTGCGAGTCCGTGATGCTGTTGCCACCCAACGCCTACCGCGCGGACGAGCGCTCGGTGCTGTTGCACTACGCGGAGGTCGCCGAGGCGGGCATCCCGGTCGTGGCGTACAACAACCCCATCGACACCAAGGTCGACCTCGTCCCCGAACTGCTCGCCAAGCTGCATGGCGAGGGGTACATCCACGCGGTGAAGGAGTTCTCCGGCGACGTCCGCCGCGCCTACCAGCTCGCCGAACTCGCCCCGGAACTCGACTTGTTGATCGGCGCCGACGACGTCCTGCTGGAGCTCGCGATCGCCGGGGCCAAGGGCTGGGTCGCCGGCTACCCGAACGCGTTGCCGAAGGCCTGCGTCGAGCTGTACCACGCGGCTGTCGGTGGCGACCTGGGCACCGCCAAGAAGCTCTACGAGCAGCTGCACCCGCTGCTGCGCTGGGACTCCAAGGTCGAGTTCGTGCAGGCGATCAAGCTGTCCATGGACATCGTCGGCCGCCACGGGGGACGCTGTCGTCCACCACGGGTGCCCCTGCTGCCCGAGCAGGAGGCCACGATCCGCGCCGCCACCGAGAAGGCCGTCGCCGCAGGGCTCGCACAACCGCACTCGCGCTGATCGCAAAGGAGGCTGGACCGTGCGCAGCAAACTCGTCCTGCATGCCGTCGACTCGCACACCGAGGGCATGCCCACCCGCGTCATCACCGGCGGCATCGGCACGATCCCGGGCGCGACCATGAACGAGCGGCGCCTGTACTTCCGTGAGCACCGCGACCACATCAAGCAGCTCCTGATGAACGAGCCGCGCGGCCACTCGGCGATGAGCGGCGCGATCCTCCAGCCGCCCACCCGCCCCGACTGCGACTGGGGCGTGATCTACATCGAGGTCTCCGGCTATCTGCCGATGTGCGGGCACGGCACGATCGGCGTGGCGACGGTGCTGGTCGAAACCGGAATGGTCGAGGTCGTCGAGCCGGTCACCACGATCCGGCTGGACACCCCGGCGGGCCCGGTCGTCGCCGAGGTGGCGGTTCAGGACGGTGCCGCGCAGGCGGTCACCCTGCAGAACGTGCCGTCCTTCTCCATCGCCCTCGACCGCAAGATCTCACTGGCCGACGGGCGCACGGTGACATACGACATGGCATACGGCGGCAACTTCTACGCCATCCTGCCGCTGGACCAGTTCGGGCTGCCCTTCGACCGCTCCCGCAAGGACGACATCCTCGAGGCGGGGCTCTCCCTCATGGCGGCGATCAACGCCGAGGAGGAGCCCGTGCACCCCGAGGACCCGTCCATCCGCGGCTGCCACCACGTCCACCTGATCGCCCCCGGCGCCACCGCCCGCCACTCACGGCACGCCATGGCGATCCACCCGGGCTGGTTCGACCGCTCGCCCTGCGGAACCGGCACCAGCGCGCGGATGGCGCAGTTGCACGCTCGCGGTGAACTGCCCCTGCACACCGAGTTCGTGAACGAGTCCTTCATCGGCACGCGGTTCACCGGCCGCCTCCTGGGCACGACGGCCGTCGCGGGCCGACCGGCCGTCCTGCCCAGCTTCACCGGCCGCGCGTGGATCACCGGCACCGCGCAGTACCTGCTCGATCCGTCGGACCCGTTCCCGGCGGGGTTCGTGCTCTGACGCCGAGGATCGGTGCTCTGACCGTCGAGGATAATGAGGCGCGTAACGCGTGACATTGCACAGCTAGGAGACCACATGGCCGCCCAGCGCACCGGCGCCTCGTCCACCGCAGCCGCCCCGGCGCTGCCCACCCTGGGCGGCAAGAAGAGCAGCTACCGGGAACGGGTCGCCGACGCCCTGCGGGCCGCGCTGATCGCCGGCGAACTGCTCCCCGGCGAGGTGCACTCCGCGCCGGCGCTCGCCGCCCGCTTCGGCGTCTCGGCGACCCCGGTGCGCGAGGCCATGCTGGACCTGGTCAAGGAGGGCCTGGTCGACACCGTCCCCAACAAGGGCTTCCGGGTCACCGCGGTCTCCGAGAAACAGCTCGACGAGTACAAGCACATCCGCGCGCTCATCGAGATCCCCACGGTGGTGGAGCTGGCCAGGACCGCCGACAAGGTCTCCCTGGAGGCGCTGCGCCCCGCCGCCCGGGAGATCGTCCAGGCGGCCGTCTCCGGTGACCTCATCGCATACGTCGAGGCCGACACCCGCTTCCACCTCGGCCTGCTCGCCCTCGCCGGCAACGCCCACCTCGTCGAGGTCGTCGGCGACCTCCGCAAGCGCTCCCGCCTCTACGGCCTCACCGCACTCGTCGAGGCGGGCCGCCTGCTGGCCTCCGCCGAGGAGCACCTCGAACTCCTCGACGCGCTGATCGCCCGCGACGAGAAGGCCGTACGCGAGGTCATGACCCGCCACCTCGGCCATGTAAGGGGCCTGTGGGCAGCGCCCTAGGGGCGCGGGGAACTACGCGACAAAGCCCCACGACCCGCAGCCTCCGAACGGCATGGGGGCCGAGCTCTCAGGACCCTCTCTTCGCCGCCTGGATCTGCTCGTACACATGGGTCCGCAGCTCGGCGAAGCGCGGATCCACCCGCGTGTGCAACTGGTCGCGCTCGGCGGGCAGATCGACCTTCAGCTGCTCCCGGACGACGGTGGGGGAGGCGGACAGCACGATGACCCGCTCGCCGAGATAGACGGCCTCGTCGATGTCATGCGTGACGAACAGGATCGTGATGCCCCGCTCCCGCCACAGCCCCCGGACCAGGTCCTCCAGATCGGCCCGGGTCTGCGCGTCCACGGCTGCGAACGGCTCGTCCATCAGCAGCACACGGGGCTCGTACGCCAGCGCCCGCGCGATGGCGACCCGCTGCTGCATACCGCCGGACAGCTGCCACGGATACGCCCCCGAGGCATCCGCCAGCCCCACCGACTCAAGCGCGTCCCGCACCAGCTCACGGCGCCGCGCCTTGCTCAAGTCCTTCTGCTTCAAAGGCAGTTCGACGTTCTCGCCGACCCGCATCCAGGGGAACAGACTGCGTCCGTACTCCTGGAAGACGAACGCCATCCCGGGCGGCGGGCCGTTCACCTTCCTCCCCTCCAGCAGGACTTCACCGCTCGTCGGCGCGAGCAGACCGCCCATGCACTTCAGCAGCGTCGTCTTGCCGCAGCCCGACGGGCCGACGAGACAGACCAGTTCCCCGGCGTCGACGGTGAAGGTCAGGTCCCGCACCGCCTCCACGCGCCGCCCGGAACCCTCGTAGACCTTCTTCAGACCGCGTACGTCGAGCATGGACCGCCCCTTCACGATGCTCATTCAGGACCGCCGGGTGGTCGCACGCAGACCGTGGTACCAGCCGAGCACCCGGCGCTCGACCAGTCGGAAGACGACGGAGAGCAGGAAGCCGAGCAGACCGAGGACGAGGATCCCGGTCCACATGTCGGGGATCGCGAAGCTGCGCTGGAACTGGACGACGGTGAAGCCGATGCCGTTGTTGGCGGCGAACATCTCGCTGATGACCATGAGGATGATGCCGATCGAGAGTGCCTGGCGCAGTCCGGCGAAGATCTGCGGGCTCGCCGAGCGCAGCACCAGATGGCGCAGGCGGGCGGTCCCCGTGACGCCGTAGGAGCGGGCCGTCTCCAGCATCACCGAGTCGACCGCGCGCACGCCCTCCACCGTGTTGAGCAGGATCGGCCAGACGCAGCCGCTCGCGATCACGACGATCTTCATCGTGTCGCCGATGCCCGCGAACAGCATGATGACCGGGACCAGCACGGGCGGCGGCACGGCCCGCAGGAACTCCAGGACCGGCTCGCACACCGCGCGCACCCCGCGGTGGGAGCCGATGACCGTGCCGAGCGCGACGCCGACCACGGCGGCCGTCGTGTAGCCGCCGAGGAGTCGCAGGAGGCTCGGCACGACGTCCGTGCGCAGCCGGTCGGCCGTCCAGACGTCCGGGAAGGTGTCGAGGATCGTCCGCAGCGGCGGCCAGAAGGGATCCGTGCTGCCCGCCGACGCCGCCCACCACACGGCGACCAGCACCACGGGCAGCGCGACGACGAAGAGCACGCGCGTCAGCAAGCGCCCGATCACACCGCCACCTCCCCGCGCACCGACTGGTGCCAGGCCAGCGCCCGCCGCTCCACCGTACGCGCGCCGACGTTGATGAGCAGTCCCAGGAGCCCCGCGACCACGATGAGCGCGTACATCTCCGGCACCGCCTGCGAGGTCTGCGCCACCGCGATCTGCTGACCCAACCCCGGTGCGCCGATGACGAGTTCGGCGGTGATCGCGAGGATCAGCGCCACCGCGGCGGCGAGCCGTACCCCGGTCATGACGTACGGCAGGGCCGTCGGCCACAGCACATGGCGGACGCGCGCCCAGGTGCCGAGGCCGTAACTGCGCGCCGTCTCCTCGGCGACCGGGTCGACGTCCTGGACGCCGTACAGGGTCTGGATCAGTACCTGCCAGAAGGAGGCGTACACCACGAGCACGAGCACCGACTTCAGTTCGGTGCCGTAGAGCAGCACCGCCAGCGGAATCAGCGCCACCGACGGGATCGGGCGCAGGAACTCGATGGTGGAGGCCGTCGCCTCGCGCAGGTACGGCACGACCGACACGACTACGCCCGCGACGACTCCGGCGCAGACCGCGATGGCAAGGCCCAGCGCCCAGCCGGTGAGCGTGTCGCCGAGCGCGCTCCAGAAGGCGGAGTCGCCGGCCTCGTCCGCGAGCGCTTCGGCGATACGGCTCGTCGGCGGGAAGTACGCCTCGTCGACCAGGCCGAGCCGCGGCACCGCCTCGCCCAGGGCGAGGAAGGCCGCGAGCCCGGCGGCACCGAGAGCGAGGTTCCCGCCCCTCATGCGTTCATGCCCCTCATCCGTCCCCGTCCGTCACGGCAGCAGCGCGTCCAGGTCGGGCGACTTCTTGAAGAGGCCGTCCTCATAGCCGAGCTTCATGAGGTCCTCGATGGAGTCGCGGTTCGGCTCGCTCGGCCACTTCGGCAGGATCACCTGGTCCAGCACCGACGCCGGGATCTTGGTGTACGTCGTGACGATCTGCCGGGCCTCGTCCGGGTGGGCCTCGGCGTACGCGAGGGACTCGGCGGTGGCCTCCTGGAACTTCTTGACCACGTCCGGGTGTTGCTGCGCGTACTGCGTCGAGGTGAAGTACATCGCCACGGTGACTTCCGGCGCTACGTCGACCAAGGGCGAGGCGATCTCCCGGCCGCCCTGGCTGCGGATGGTGGCGGTCGCCGGCTCGACCACGCACGCCGCGTCGATCTGGCCGCTGTCGAGGGCGGCCGGCATCTGGTCGAAGGGCATCTCGACGAGGTTCACCTTGTCCGGGTCGCCGCCCGCCTTGCGCACCGCCTGGCGGACCGCGGTCTCGTTGATGTTCTTCAGGGTGTTGATGGCGACCTTCTTGCCCTCCAACTGCTTCGGCGACTTGATGGTGCTGTCCTTCTTGACCATCAGGCCGTTGAAGTCCTTGCCCTCCACGCCGGTCGAGGCGATGCCGTTGGCGACGGCCTTCACGGGAACGCCGTTGGTCTGGGCGACCATCAGGGACGTCACATTGCTGAAGCCGAACTGGAACTGCCCGCTGACCACGCCGGGCACGATCGCCGCACCGCCCTGAGCGGCGGTGAACTCCAGTTTGAGGCCCTGCTTTTCGAAGAACCCCTTCTTCTGCCCGAGATACAGCGGCGCGACATCCACGATCGGGATGAGTCCGAGCTTGACGGTGGTGACACCGCCGGACGACGCGCCCGCGTCCGACGAACCGGCGTCGGACGAGCCACAGGCCGTCGCGACGAGCAGCAGGACGCCGGCGGTGAGACCGGCCGACAGACGACGCATGGCTCCTCCTGTACAGACAACAACGGTGCAGCGGTGTTCCGACAGGTTGTGCGCAAGGCGCACAATAGTGCGCGCGAATGCTCAGCGGGAAGGTAGAAGTCTCAACTGATCCAGGTCAACGGGTTCAAATGGGCCGGCCGACAACATCGTTGACGCTATGGGAGGTGGCGATGCTTCCGGGAGACCGCGCACCACACTTCGTGAGGTCCTTCGAGCGGGGCCTCGCCGTGATCCGCTCCTTCGACGCCGAGCATCCCGCCCGCACGCTCAGCGAGGTCGCCCACACCTGCGACCTGACCCGCGCCGCCGCCCGCCGACTGCTGCTGACCCTCGCCGACCTCGGCTACGTCCACCAGGACGGACGGCTCTTCCGCCTCACCCCGCGCGTGCTGGAACTCGGCTACTCCTACCTCGCCGGCTATACGCTGCCCCAGATCGCCGAGCCGCATCTGGAGCAACTCGTCGCGCAGGTACGGGAGTCGTCGTCGCTGTGCGTCCTCGACGGCGACGACATCGTGTATGTGGCGCGGGTCCCGACCCGGCGCATCATGACGGCCTCCATCACGGTCGGTACCCGCTTCCCGGCGTATGTGACGTCGGTGGGCCGGGTGATCCTCGCCCATCTGCCGGATGAGGAGGCCGAACTCCGGCTCGCACGTGCGGAGTTGAGGCAGCTGACCGCGCGCACCATCACCTCGCCGGACGCCCTGCGGGCCGAGCTGCGGCGCGTGGGGCGTCAGGGGTACGCCATCGTCGACCAGGAGTTGGAGGAGGGGCTGAGGTCGGTCGCCGCCCCGGTACGGGAGCGGGACGGCGCGGTGGTGGCCGGCGTGAACATCGCGGTGCACGCCGGCCGCACCTCGGTGGACTCGATCCGTCAGGACCTGCTGCCGCATCTGCTCGCGGCGGTGGCCCGGATCGAGGCCGACCTGAGGATCACAGGTCCAGCACGAGCCGCTTCCCACGGCACCGGGACACACAGATCATCATCGTCTCGCCGCTCTCCTGCTCCTCCCGCGTGAGCACGGAGTCCCGGTGCTCCGGGGTGCCGTCGAGGACGTCGGTCTCGCAGGTGCCACAGGTGCCCTCGGTGCAGGAGAACAGCACCTCGACACCGGCGGCGCGCACGGCGTCGAGCACCGAGACGTCCGGCGACACGGTGACCGTCCTGCCGCTCTGCGCCAGCTCGACCTCGAACTCCGTGTTCTCGCCACCCTCCTGCTCCTTCGGCGCGAACCGCTCCACGTGCAGCAGCCCGGCCGGGCACCGCGCCTCCACCGCGTCGAGCAGGGGACCGGGGCCGCAGCAGTAGACGAGGGTGTCCGCGGGGACGTCGTCGAGGACCGAGGCGAGGTCCAGAAGGCCGGTCTCGTCCTGGGGGGCGACGGTGACGCGGTCGCCGTAGCGGCTCAACTCCGCGGTGAACGCCATGGACCGGCGGGTCCGTCCGCCGTACAGCAGCGTCCACTCGGCGCCCGCCGCCTCGGCCGCCGCCAGCATCGGCAGGATCGGCGTGATGCCGATGCCGCCCGCGATGAAGCGGTAGCGGGGCGCGGACTCCAGCCGGAAGTGATTGCGCGGTCCCCGCACCCGGACCTTGTCGCCCTGCCCCAACTGCGCGTGCACATGGGCCGATCCGCCCCGCCCGTCCGGCTCCCGGAGCACGGCGATCCGCCAGGCGTCCCGGTCCGCCGGATCGCCGCACAGTGAGTACTGCCGCTCCAGCTCCGGCCCGAGCACGACGTCGATGTGGGCGCCGGGCTCCCAGGCGGGGAGCCGCTCGCCCAGCGGGTGGCGCAGGGTGAGGGCGAGCACGCCGTCGGCCACGAACTCCTTGCCGTCGACGACCAGTTCGGCTTCGTACACGGTCATGAGCTGTTTCCTTGCGCCTGTCGGCCTTGCTGCCGGCCTTGGGGCTGGTGTCCCTGGGGAGGGTGTCCCTGGGGGTGGGCGAGCATCCACTCCCACATCTCGATCGGGTCCTGCGCGGTGTGCTCGCGCCCGCAGTGACAGGTGCCGTGCAGGATGTCGGTGCCCGGCAGCCAGTCGATGCGGTAGATCTCCCCGGTGGGGCCGGCGCTCACAGGACCTTCTCCACGGGCTTGTCGCCCTCCTCGACCAGCCGGGCGAGGATACGGCGGGCGGCCAGGCCGCCGGTGTCGATGTTGATGCTCAGCTCCTGGTAGCCGGTGCGCTCGGTGCCCAGGGTCTGTTGCAGCAGGTTCAGGGCGGTGACGTCCTGCATGACGACGGTGTGGTTGTTGCCGCGCAGGAACTCGGTGACCTCGTCATCGTCCGTCGCCCAGTCCCGCGAGACCGCCCAGAAGTCGTACACCTTGCCGTCGCCGGACGGCGTGATGGCGTACGTGATCTCGGTGTGGAAGCCGTTCGGGTCGCTGCCGTCCGCCTCGGGCAGCACCCCGACCGGGGCGATACGGCTGTGCAGCAGGTACAGACAGGGGGCGTGGTACTCGATGTCCTGCCAGCGGGTGATACGGCCTTCGATGCCGGTCGACTTGGCGTAGAACGGCGGGCACTCGGCGTCGTCCATGTGCCGGCTGACCCGGACGATGCCGGCGCCCTCGTCGACCTCCGTGGTGATCGGCGTCTCGGCGACCTCGGGGGTGCCGATGTAGCCGCCGTGGAGGTAGGTCTCGTGGGAGAGGTCGAGGAGGTTGTCGACGAGGAGGCCGTAGTCGCAGTCGATGGGCTCCATGCCGCGCACGGTGACCCAGCCGGGGGAGTCGAGGTGCCTGGCCCGCGGGATGCTCTGCGGGTCGGCGAGCGCCGGGTCACCGATCCACACCCAGATCAGGGAGTCCTGCTCGACGACGGGGTACGAGGCCACGCGCGCCGTCCGCGGGACGCGTTTCTGCCCCGGCACGTACACGCACGCGCCGGTCGTGTCGTACGTGAACCCGTGGTACCCGCACACGATCCGGTCGCCGTCGAGGCGGGTCGGCGCCTCGGACAGCGGGTAGCGGCGGTGCACACAGCGGTCGTGCAGGACGACCGGCGTCCCGTCCTCCTCCGTGCGGTAGAGGACGAGGGTCTCACCGAGGATCGTCCGACCGAGCAGCTCGCGCCCGACCTCATGGCTGTAGGCGGCGACGTACCACTGGTTCCTGGCGAAGGCGGTCATGTGAGGCATGGCGTTCCCGTCCCTGTCGGCGGGGCGTCCTCGCCCCGCGTGCCGTGGTTGGGATCAGCGTCCTGATGGCTGCGGCCGCTGCGCAAGGCGGCTTCCATCAGGCGGAAGCGTCTCTACGAAAGAGCTGGTCATGGCCTTGCCATGCGTCTGGCTCGGCACTGGCGGGGCGGGGGGCGCGTGCGATCGCGGTGCTGCCGTGCAGCAGCCCGGCCGGGTGGGCCGAATCCGGGTCGAACAGGCCCGTCTTGGCGTTCCCGACCGGGTTGTCGCATGTCAGGGATGTTGTGGGCGGGCGCGATCGACGTGGTGAGAAGCGGACGGCCGCACCGCACGCTTGCGGCATTGGCCTCGCCGACGGGCATGGAGGCGAACCTCCGGCTCGCACGGGACGAGGCGAACTTCATCGATCTCCCGCGATCGTCGTACTCCGTGACCGGGGAGCACGTGCTGCTTGGCTGAGGGCTGTCCCGTGCATGTGGGGTATGGGCGAAGGCGTGCGGGACTACGTCGTGCCGTGCCCTCACTGTGTCCGTGCCGAGCCTGAGGCTGCCGCGAAGCCGCGGGGCGGAACCGGCGGCGGTTCTGATGGAGGCCTCGCGCCGCTTGGAGGTGCGTTCTGACGTGCCCGGTGGGCGACATGGGCCGTTGATCGCCGACCAGCCGGACCGGGCCGGGGCGGTCGGAGGACTCGCCTGCCATGGGCTGCCGCGGGCACCACCGCGTCAGCCCGGAAGGGGTTCCTCCCGCCGGCGCGGGAGGAACCGAAGGAGCAAACTCAGCCGCCGCTCTTTCGCCGGAACGACCGCTGACTGGCAGCCGGTCCGTGCGCGCCTCGAATCTTCGACGCGTCGGTGTTCGCGGACAGGTCCGCCGCGGCCTCCTCCTGCTTGGCGCGCTTGCGCGCCAGGGCCTCCCGGAACTTGCCCTTCAGGTCATACTGGCCGTCCTCGTCGGGTGCCAGGGCAGGGCTCTCGGACTCAACCGGCTCCGAACCTTCTTGCCATGGAGACTCTGTAGTCATGGTGACCTTCCTGGGTTCGGGCAATGTGAGCACAGCTTGTCATGCCGGATCCCGCATTGGGCGCCGCGTCCGGCGTCGAGCGATCCGCAGACCGCCTCACACCCCGGCCGCCCGTCTCTCCGCATAGGAGACGAACAGTAGGCGGTCAGGATGCGTACGGCCTCCTCGTCCAGGGCCCCGTGATCTCCACCGCGGCGTCGA
Source organism: Streptomyces sp. SD31 (assembly GCF_052068475.1). NCBI lineage: Bacteria > Bacillati > Actinomycetota > Actinomycetes > Kitasatosporales > Streptomycetaceae > Streptomyces > Streptomyces sp. SD31. Next base: position 422,009 of record NZ_JBQHCX010000004.1, read on the forward strand.
GGATGCGCAGCCTCGACGCCATCCCCTTCGGACGCTTCCTCCGCGTCGTCTGTGGCCCGGTCAACAGATGTGTCCGTTCGGTCGTCCCCCGGCTCTTGACCCCTTGGTGCGCCCTCTCTACCGTAGCGATTATTCCAATTGGAGTGAACGCTCCATTAAGAGTGTGCGGACGACAGTGAGGGAGCCTGGTGAGCCGAACCGATGCCAGGGACAGGGCCGACGACAGCGCGTATGACGTGGCTGTGATCGGTTACGGGCCGACCGGCGTGACCGCGGCGAACCTGCTGGGTGCGATGGGCCTCAGGGTCGTCGTGCTGGAACGGGACGCCGATGTCTTCTCCCGCGCGCGGGCCATCTCCACCGACGAGGAGGTCGTCCGGATCTGGCAGCGCGTCGGCCTGGCCGAGCGGCTGAAGCAGGACATGCTGGCCGAACGGCCGCTCGACTTCGTGGACGCGCGTGGCCGTGCCTTCATCAGCGCCTGCCCCACCCCGCGCGGCCATGGCCACCCGCCGCAGATGTTCATCTACCAGCCGGCGCTGGAGCAGGTCCTGCGCGACGGGGTGGACCGCTATCCGAACGTCGAGATTCTGCTGAGGCACGAGTGCCTGCGGCTGCGACAGGACGCCGACGGGGTGGAGTTGACGGTGGTCTCCACGGTCGACGACTCCGTACGACGGGTGCGCGCGAAGTACGCCATCGCGGCCGACGGCGGCTCCAGCCTCACCCGCGCACAGCTGAACATCGGCTACGAGGGCAGGACGTACGAGGACCGCTGGGTGGTCATCGACACCGAGATGCTCAAGCCGTGGCCGGACCACGACCGGCTGCGCTTCCGCTGCGACCCGACCCGGCCCGCCGTGGACTGCCCGACGCCGCTCGGGCACCACCGCTGGGAGTTCCCGATCCTGCCGGGCGACGACGAGAAGTACCTGACCACGGACGACGCGATCTACGCGATGGTGGCCCGGTACGGGATCGGCCGGGACCAGATCAAGATCCTGCGGGCCACCGTCTACAGCCACCACGTCCGCTTCGCCGCCCGCTTCCGGGCGGGCCGGGTCTTCCTCGCCGGTGACGCCGCGCACGCCATGCCGCCGTGGATCGGGCAGGGTATGGCCGCCGGCGTACGCGACGCGGCCAACCTGTGCTGGAAGCTGGAGGCCGTCCTGCGCGGCCAGTTGCCCGAATCGGTGCTGGACTCCTACGAGGCGGAGCGGAAACCGCACGTCAAGGAGGTCACCAAGCGCGCGGTGTTCGTCGGGCGGGTCGTCACCGAACGGCACCGGGCCGTCACCCGGGTCCGCGACACCGTGCTTCCCGTCCTCAACCGGGTGCCGGGCTTCGCCGACTGGATGCAGGACTCCAACTGGATACCCGTGGCCCACTACGCCGCCGGTCTGCAGGCCCGCCCGCGCACCAAGGCGTCCGGGCACCAGCTCCCCCAGCCCTGGGTCACCACCTCCGACGGGGAGCGGGTACGGCTGGACGACGCGCTCGGCGGTCGCTGGCTGCTTCTGCACGCGCGCACGGCCACCGCGCAGCCCGCGTGGGACGTGCCCTCCTTGACGGTCCTGCCCGCCGGATCCCGCCCGGCCAAGGGCACCCTCGTCGACAGCGACGACGTCCTGCTGCCCTGGCTCGATCAGCACCGCGCGGCCACCGTCGCCCTGCGCCCCGACGTCTACGTCTACGCGGCCGCCCCGGCCGGTGCCCAACTCCCGCCACCACCGACCGGATTCGCACCCACACCGGCCCGGACCGCCTCGGTCACCTCGTGAGGACCGCTATGACCACTCCCGCTGAAGTGCCGTCGATGCAGGAGACCCTCTACGACGTCGCGGGTAAGAAGGTCTTCGTCGCGGAGACCGGCGACGGTTCGCCCGTCCTGCTCCTGCACGGCGGCGGCCCCGGCGCTTCCGGCGTGGGCAACTACGTGCGCAACATCGCGGCGCTGGCCAAGGAGCACCGGGTGATCGTCCCCGACCTGCCCGGGTTCGGCCGCAGCAGCAAGGGTGTCGACGGCTCCGACCCGTTCGGATACCTCGCCGACGGCATCCGGGGCGTGCTCGACGAACTCGGCCTGGACAAGGCGCACTTGGTCGGCAACTCCTATGGCGGTGCCTGCGCGCTCCGCCTGGCCCTGGACACCCCCGACCGGGTCGACCGCATGGTCCTGATGGGCCCCGGCGGCATCGGCGCCACCCGCGCCCTGCCCACGCCCGGCCTCAACAGCCTGCTCAACTACTACACGGGGGAGGGTCCTTCACGGCTGAAGCTGGAGAGGTTCATCCGCGACTACCTCGTCTTCAACGCCGCCGACGTGCCGGACAGCGTCATCGACGCGCGCTACCGCGACAGCATCGATCCCGAGGTCGTCGCGGCCCCGCCGCTGCGTCGTCCGTCCGGCCCGAAGGCGCTGCGCACCCTGTGGAAGATGGACTTCACCCGCGACGAGCGCCTGGCCCGCCTGCCGGTGCCGACCCTGGTGCTCTGGGGGGCCGCGGACAAGGTCAACCGGCCCTCCGGTGGGCGCATGCTGGCCGACCGCCTGCCCAACTGCGATCTGTACATGGTCGCCAACACCGGACACTGGGTCCAGTTCGAACGGGCCGACCTCTTCAACAGGCTGTGCGCCGGCTTCCTGGGAGGCCGCCGATGAACACGCCCGTCACCCCGTCCGTCTTCGGCGCCGTGCACCTCGGCTACCTGGTCATCGAGACGAACCGTTTCGCCGACTGGCGCCGCTTCGGCACGGACGCCATCGGGATGCACCACGACGCCCTCTCCCGGGACCTGATGCGGTTCCGGATCGACGACCACGAGTGCCGCTTCCTGCTCCAGCGCGGTCCGGCCGAGGACGTCGTGACGACCGGCTGGCACATCGACGACCACGCGAGCTTCGAGCAGATCGAGGCCCGCATCCGCGCCCACGGAGTGCCCTGCGTCGCCGGCAGTGCCGAGGAGGCCGCCCTGCGCGGCGTCGAACGGTTCCTGCGCTTCCCCGGCCCCAAGGGCATCACCCAGGAGATCTGCACCACCCCGGTCCAGTCGGCCGAGCCGCTGACCATGCTGACCTCCGGCTTCGTCACCGGTGACTCCGGCATGGGCCACGTCGCCATCACCTCCACCAAGCCGACCCAGCTGCGCGGCTACTTCAACACCGTCCTCGATGCCCGCCTGACCGACTGCATCGAGGAGACCATCAGCGGCGTCAAGCTCAAGGTCCGCTTCCTGCGGGTCAACGAACGCCACCACACCATCGCCATCGCGGCCGTCCGGGGCCTGCCGGTCGACCCGGTCCGCACCCGTGTCCAGCACCTCAACGTCCAGGCCGAGAGCCTCGACGACGTCGCCCGCAGCTACGAGCGCGTCCACGAACTCGGCTTCGAGATGGCCCTGTCCGTAGGCCAGCACACCAACGACAAGGAGCTGTCCTACTACGCCGTCACCCCGTCCGGCTTCGAATGGGAGATGGGTTGGAACCCCATCGTCGTCGACGAGTCCACCTGGGAGCCCTCCACCCACCAGGGCATCAGCATCTGGGGCCACAAGCCCGTCGGTCAGACCATCGTCGACAAACTCGAACAGTTCCGCCTGGGTGCCCGCTCCCTCGTCCACCCGGAGAAGACCGTCCGTGCCCTCAGCGGCGCCGGAACCCCCGACGACTGACGGGGCAAGACCCGGTTGGCGCTGCAGGCGACCGCGAGGCGCGGCCATGGCGTTGGCCGCGGGGTGGATGGTGGTGACGCGCCGTCAAAAGACAATCGCTGTCGTGCGGATCGGTGATCCGAACGACAGCGATGTCCTGTCGGTCCCGGGACCGTACCGGGGCCGACACGCCAAGGGCTTCATGGGTTCACCGCCCGGCCCGTCAGGGGTGGGTCGTGAGGTAGCCGCCCATGGAGGTGAAGTACTCGGCCGCGGTCAACTCCTGGCCGTCCTCTGTTCGTACGCGCGTGATGGCAAGGCCGTGCTTACGGCCGTTGCGGGCGTCGGCTCCGGCGACGATCACGACGCCGTCACCCTCGCGGTAGAAGATGCGGCCGGGCGTCCCGCCGTAACGCCCCTCGGAGACGAAGGCGGCCAGGACGTCAAGTCGCTTGCCCTTGTGGAAGGTGAAGGCGCTGGGGTACGGCTCGGACTGGGCGCGGACCAGGCGCTCCAGGTCCTCCGCCGGCCAGGTCCAGTCGATGCGGCTGTCTTCGATGGATCGCTTGTGGAAGAAGCTCGCCCGCGACCGGTCCTGCTTGGTGAACTCCGTCTGCCCGGAGGCGATGAGGTCGAGGGCGCCGATGGTGACCGGGGCGATGAGGTCGACGGTCTTGTGGAAGAGGTCGGTTGCGGTGTCCGTCGGGCCGACCGGCACTGCCTCCTGCCGCACGATGTCGCCGGCGTCGAGCTCGTCGTTCATCATGTGCGCGGTGACGCCCACTTCGGGCTCGCCGTTGATCAGGGCCCAGATCAGCGGGGAGAAGCCGGCGTACTTCGGCAGCAGCGAGTCGTGCACGTTCAGCGTGCCGTGGCGTGGGAGGCCGAAGATGCGCGGGGGGATCCAGGTGCGCCAGTTGTTGGCCACGATGATGTCCGGGTCGGCCTCCTTGAGGCGCTCGAACAGCTCGTCGTCGTCAGGGCGGTTGCGGATGACCACGGGTACGCCGTGCTCCTCGGCGAGGTCGGCGACCGAGTCGCTCCAGATCTTCTCGTACGCGTGCTCGCTCTTGGGGTGCGTCACGACCAGGACCACGTCGTGCTCGGAGTCCAGGAGGGCTTGCAGGGTGCGATGCCCCCAGGTCTGGTAACCGAACATGACGACCCGCATGGGGTTCCTCCTCGCAGCAGGGACTGGCCGCGGCCAGTAAAGCAAGGCTTACCTAAGTTTTCAATGGGTGTGCGCGGTAAGCCAGTTGGCGGGTTCTGCGCTTCCGGTCGTCCGGTTTGTCCTGTCGACAGCTTCACAGGATTAGCTTAGGCTCACCTAAGTTTCACGGGCCGCTCCGTCGGTGTGCCCACTTTCGTTACATCCCCACGCCTGACAGGCGGCTGCGCCGCACGATGGGAGTGACATGTCACAGGTTCTTCCTGATGACGCACCACCGGTCCACGACCTCATAGGCATCGGCTTCGGCCCGTCCAATGTCGCCATGGCGATCGCGCTCAGCGAGCACAACGCACGTGTCGACGGGCACAAGGCGGTCACCGCTCACTTCTTCGAGCAGCAACCGCGCTTCGGCTGGCACCGCGGCATGCTCATCGACGACGCGACCATGCAAGTGTCCTTCCTCAAGGACCTGGTGACGCTCCGCAACCCGGCCAGCGAGTACAGCTTCCTGTGCTACTTGCAGAGCAAGGGACGGCTGATCGACTTCATCAACCACAAGAACCTCTTCCCGCTGCGGGTGGAGTTCCACGACTACTTCGAGTGGGCGGCGGCCAAGGTCGACGACCTGGTCTCCTACGGCCACGAGGTCGTCGGCGTCACGCCCGTCGTCCGCGACGGAGAGGTGGAGTACCTGGACGTGACGGTCCGTTCGGCGGAGGGACTCGCGGTCCGCCGGGCGCGCAATCTCGTCATCGGCACCGGCCTGCGTCCCGTCATGCCCGAGGGTGTGGAGCGCGGCGACCGCGTCTGGCACAACTCCGAACTGCTGGCGAAGGTGGACGCCTTGGACGGCGCCGCTCCCTCCCGCTTCATCGTCGTGGGCGCCGGGCAGAGCGCCGCCGAGAACGTCGCCTACCTGCACCGGCGCTTCCCCGAGGCCGAGGTCTGCGCCGTCTTCTCCCGCTACGGCTACAGCCCCGCCGACGACAGCAGCTTCGCCAACCGGATCTTCGACCCCGTGGCGGTCGACGAGTTCTACTCCGCGCCGGAGAACGTCAAGCGCCGGCTGATGGACTACCACGGCAACACCAACTACTCCGTGGTGGACATCGATCTGATCGACGACCTGTACCGGCAGATGTACCAGGAGAAGGTCCTCGGCACCGAGCGGCTGCGCTTCCTCAATGTCTCCCGGCTGACCGGCGTCGAGCAGACGCAGGACAAGGTGCGTGCCACCGTCACGTCCCTCGTCACCGGCGAGGAATCGCCCCTGGACGCCGACGTCGTGGTCTTCGCCACCGGCTACAGCCCCGCCGACCCCGTCGGCCTCCTCGGCGAGGTCGCGGACCGCTGCCCGCGCGACGACGAGGGCCGCGTACGTGTCGAGCGCGACTACCGCGTCACCACCGACCCCGAGCTGCGCTGCGGCATCTACCTGCAGGGTGGCACGGAGCACACCCACGGCATCACATCGTCCCTGCTGTCCAATACGGCGATCAGGGTCGGCGAGATCCTGGACTCGATCCTCGACCGGAGCCTGAAGTCGGCCGCCGACGAGGCGCGTCCGGTCGCCGACGGGATCGGGACCGCCCGCTAGTTCACCCCACCGGTTCAGCCCCCCACACCGCCGTGCCCCGTCCGGTGGCCCCGCGCACCGGGCAGGCGTGGCAGCACTGTGAAATCCCCCGTGAAAGGAAAGCACGTGCCCACTGGTACACGCCCCGTGCTGGCGCGGTTCGCCAGATACGTCCCCAGGGCGGCCGTGGCCGCCGTCGCCGCGCTCGCCCTTACCGCCTGTGGGGGCGGGACCGACAACGCCTCGTCGGAGTCGACGTCTTCGGCCGAGGCGGGCAAGAACTCGTCGGCGTTCCCGGTCACGATCGAGCACAAGTACGGCAGCACGACCATCGACGAGGAACCCAAGAAGGTCGTCACGCTCGGCTTGTCGGACCAGGACGCGGTCCTGGCGCTCGGCGTCAAGCCGGTCGGGGCGGTGGACTGGTTCAAGGAGGACCCGTACGGCAAGTGGCCCTGGACCAAGGACAAATGGGGATCCGACCTGCCGGAGATCGTCGGTGAGCGCGACGAGTACAACATGGAGAAGATCGCGGCCCTGAAGCCGGATCTGATCATCGCCCAGTACTCGGGTATGAAGAAGGAGCAGTACGACACCCTCTCCAAGATCGCCAAGGTCGTCGCCCAGCCCAAGGAGTACGCCGACTACGGGGCGCCCTGGGAGGTGATGACCAAGCAGATCGGCAAGTCGCTGGGCAAGGAGACCGAGACCGAGAAGCTGATCTCGGACATCGACGCGAAGTTCAAGGCTGTCCGGGACGAGCACCCGGAATGGGCCAGGACGACGCTCTCCGTGGCCGACAGCTTCGAGGCCGGCAAGTATTCGGCGTTCACGAAGACCGACCCCAAGTCGATCTTCTTCAACGAACTCGGCTTCAAGCTGAAGCCCGAGATCGACAAACTGGCCAAGCCGGGCTGGAACGTCGCCGAACTCAGCGCCGAGAAGCTGAACGTGCTCGACGTCGACCGCCTCGTCTGGGTCACCTCCAGCACCGACGCGAACGACCGCATCAAGGCCGAGCCGCTGTACAAGAAGCTGAAGGTCCACCAGGACAAGCGCGACCTGTTCGTGCCCTACCAGGACCCGGACATCGGGGCTGCGTTCTCCTTCAACACGGTTCTGTCGATTCCGTACGCCATCGACGAGATCGTGCCCCTGCTGGAGAAGATCAAGTAACGACCGTCCTGTGACGAACCCGGGCGCCGAGGCAGCCCCTCGGCGCCCGCGCAGCGACCGATCCCGTCGCCTGCGCATCGTGCTGCCGGCGATCCGCGAGGCGGTGTGTCCCGCCCCCCACCGCCGTACGACTGCCTACTGATCCCACCGACGTACCACCAGGGAAGGGCTGCTCCGAAGATGTCTGACGCCGAGTCCGACCGGACGTCCGCTGCCGGGATACCCGTCACCGGTGGGCAATCCGGCATCTGGCTTGCCCAGCAGATCGAGCCGGACAGCACGGCCTACAACATCTCCTTCGTCCTGGAGTTGCGCGGCGACGTCGACCAGGCCCGTCTGGCGTCCGCCGTGCGGCAGGCCGTCGAGGAGACCGAGGCCCTGCACATCCGCGTCGCAGCCGAGGGCGACGCCCCGCGGCAGACCGTCGCGCGGCTCCCCTTCGACGTGCCGGTCCTCGATCTGCGGGGAGAGGCCGATCCGGATCATGCCGCTGCTGAGTGGATGGCGGCCGACCGGGACCGGCCCGTCGACCTTGCGGCCGGTCCACTGTTCGCTCAGGCGGTGCTTCGCGTCGACGACGACCACGTGCTGTGGTACCAGCGTTACCACCACATCGTCGTCGACGGCATGGGCGTTGCGCTCATCACCCGCCGGGCCGGCGAGTTCTACACCGCCGGCGAGGACGCTCCCGCCACCTCCGACCGGTCGCTGTCCAGCCTGGTCGCCGCCGATCAGGCGTACCGCGCGTCCGAGCAGCACGAGGCGGACCGTGCCTACTGGCTGCACCGGATGGCCGGCCGCCAGGAGCCCGTACGCCTCGTCGAGCGCGCGCCCGCACTGATGACACGGCGCCTGAGGCGTACCGCGGAGCTTTCCCACCAGGACACCGCCGCGCTGGGCGCAGCCGCCCAGGAGGCCGGCGTACGGACATCCCGCCTCCTCGTGGCAGCCGTGGCCGCCTACCTGCACCGGGTCAGCGGCGAGCGGGACCTCGTACTCGGCCTGCCGGTCGCCGCCCGCCAGGACGACGTGTCGATGGCCGTCCCCGGCATGGTGTCCAACATCGTCCCGCTGCGCGTGTCCGTCCGACCCGCCACGACCGGTGCCGAGCTCGTGGACGACGTGGCCCGCGCGATCGCCGAGGCGGTCGCACACGGGCGGTACCGCGCGGAGGACCTGGCCCGGGAGCTGAGCCTGGCCGACGGTGTACCGGAGCTGGTCGGGCCGACGGTCAACATCCTTCCGCGTTCCGAGGACCTCTGCTTCGGGGATCACAGCACCGAACTCCACCCGGCCTGGCTCGGCCCGGTCAGTGACCTGGCCTTCAGCTTCGCGGAGTCCCGGGGGCGCCGCGGCATCCGGATTCATCTCGACGCGGATGCGGATGTCTGCGACGAACGGACGCTGCGCGACCACGAGCGCCGCTTCCTGCGGCTGCTGCATTCGCTGGCCGAGGATCTCGACGGCCCCGTCGGCCACATGGAAGTCACCTCCGACACCGAACGCGCCCGACTGCTCGCGGAGTTCGGCGTCTCACCACGCGAGGTGCCGGAGCTGTCCTGGCCCGCCGCGTTCGAGCGGCAGGTGCGCCGCTCGCCCGACGCCATCGCGCTCGTGTGCGAGGACCGGGAGCTGACCTACGCCGAACTGAACGCCGCCGCCAACCGGCTGGCCCGCCTCCTGGCCGCCCGCGGAGTGTCCGCCGAGGACGTCGTCGCCGTGGCCCTGCCCCGCTCGCCCGAACTCGTCGTCGCCCTGCTCGCGGTGATGAAGGCCGGGGCCGCCTATCTGCCGCTGGACGCCGACCACCCCCAGGACCGCATCGCCTACATGCTGTCCGACGCCGGTACCCGGACCGTCATCACCGTGCGCGACCTCGCCGGTGAACTTCCCGAGACTCCGGCAGTCGCGCACGTACTGCTCGACGACCCGGCCACGGCGGACGAGTACGCCGCGCTCGACGGCACGGACCTCGGCCTGCCGATCGCCCTGGACCGGGCCGCGTACGTCATCTACACCTCTGGTTCCACCGGCCGCCCCAAGGGCGTCGTCGTCACCCATGACGGGGTCGGCAGCCTGATCGCCACGGCCACCGACCGGATCGGCATCGACGCCACCAGCCGGGTTGTGCAGTTCGCGTCCGTCGGCTTCGATGTGACCGTCTGGGACCTGATCATGTCCCTGTGCGTGGGCGGCCGGATCATCGTCGTTCCTGCCGAGCGCCGGGTCGCCGGGCCGGCCCTGACCGAGTACATCGCACGGCACCGGGCCACCCACATGATCCTGCCGCCGTCGCTCGTCTCGGCGCTGCCGCAGGACTGCGAGCTGCCCGAGGGCGCCGTCCTCGTCGTCGGTACCGAGGCGGTGCCGAGCGAGCTGATCGCCCGCTGGTCCGGGCGGCTGCAGGTCGTCGTTGCCTACGGCCTCACCGAGGCGACGGTCAACTCCACGCTGTGGCGCGCGGATCCGGACCGGCCAGGGCCGGCGCCCATCGGCCGGCCCGACCCCAACACCCGCGCCTATGTGCTCGACTCGGCCCTGCGCCCCGTGCCCGTGGGTGCCGAGGGCGAGTTGTACGTGGGCGGGCGTGGGCTTGCCCGCGGCTACCTGGGGAAGGCCGGGTTGACCTCGGAGCGGTTCGTGGCCGACCCGTTCGGCACGCCGGGGGACCGGATGTACCGCACCGGCGACCGCGTCCGCTGGGACGCCGACGGCAACCTGGAGTTCCTGGGCCGGGCGGACGGCCAGATCAAGATCCGCGGCCACCGCATCGAACCGGGCGAGGTCGAGAGCGCGTTCATGGGCTGCTCGGGCATCGCCCAGGCGGCCGTACTCGTGCGTGACGACCACCGGGGTGTCAAGCGCCTCGTCGCCTACCTCGTCGCGGAGGCGTACGGCGCGGATGCCGACGCCGCCGTGACGGCCGCGCGCGCCCAAGTCGCGGACGCCCTGCCGGACTTCATGGTGCCGTCCGCCGTCGTCGTCCTCGACGGGCCGCTCCCGCTGACGCCCAACGGAAAGCTCGACAGCCGGGCCCTGCCCGCACCCCAGTGGGCCGCCATGAGCGGATCCGACGCGCCGGCCACCCCGGCCGAGACCGCGCTCGCCGCGCTCTTCGCGGAGGTTCTGGGGCTGCCATCGGTGGGCGTCCACGACAGCTTCTTCGAGCTGGGCGGTGACAGCATCGTCGCGATCCAGCTGGTGAACCGGGCCCGCGAGGCCGGACTGGCGATCACCCCGCGCGACGTCTTCCGGCAACGGACCGTGGCGGCGCTCGCCCGAACCGCCGGCCAAGCCGCGCCCGTCACGGCCCCGGTGGCCCCCGTGGACCTCGACGCGGACGCCCTGCCGGTCTCCCCGCTCCAGGAGGGCTTCTTCTTCCACGCGCAGTTCGACGAGGAGGCCGCCGACCTGTACGTGGTGCGGGAACTCCTCGACCTCGCGGGCCCCGTGGACCCGGACCGGCTGCGCCAGGCCCTGCAACTGCTGCTCGACCGGCACGCGTTGCTGCGCGCCTCGTTCCGCCAGTTGCCCGGCGGCGAGGTCGTCCAGCGGCTCGCGGAGCAGGTGACCCTGCCCTGGCGGGAGGCCGACACCTCCGAGACCGGGCTGGACGGGCTGCTGGCGGCAGATCGCGCCGAGCGGTTCGACCTCGCCAGGCCGCCGCTGCTACGGGCCACCCTGATCCGTGACGGCCGACGCCACCGGCTCCTGCTCACCCTGCACCACATCATCGCCGACGGCTGGTCGGTCTCCGTCCTGCTGCGCGAACTCCTCGCCGCGTACCGAGGTGAGGAGTTGCCGGCGCCGGTCACCCCGCACCCGTACCTGGCCTGGCTGGCCGGCCGGGACCGCGACAGCGCGCGCGAGGCGTGGCGGCAGGCCCTGTCCGGCCTGGAGGAGCCGACCCGCCTGCCCGAGCTCTCCACCGCCGCGGGTGACCAGCAGGCCGCCCGGCCGGAGCACGTGGACACGCTGCTGCCGGAGCGGCTCACCGCCGACCTGACCTCTTGGGCCCGGACCCACGGCCTCACCCTCAGCACCGTCGTCCACGGCCTGTGGGGTCTGCTGATCGGAGGCCTGACGGGCAGTCAGGACGTGGTGTTCGGCACCACGGTGTCCGGGCGGACCACTGAGGTCGGCGGGCTCGATTCCGCCGTGGGCCTGTTCATCAACACGATCCCCGCCCGCGTACGGCTGCGGGCCGGCGAGTCGCTCACCGAGCTGCTGCGGCGCGTCCAGGACGAGCACACCGCGCTCCTGGACCACCAGCACCTCGGCCTCGCCGACATCCAGCGGACCGCGGGCGGCGGCGAACTCTTCGACACCCTGGTCGTGTTCGAGAACCACCCGACCGCCTACCGGTCGGCCGACCAGGACTCCGGCGCGCTGCGCATCACCGGCACCGAGGTGCTCGACGCCGTCCACTACCCGCTCGCGCTCGTCGTCGAGCCCGAAGGCGGCCGTATCCGACTGCGGTTCAAGCACGACGCGGCACGCCACGACCAGCTGACCGTGGCCGTGCTCGCCCACCGGGTCGTGGCGCTGCTGGAGACCCTGGTGTCCGAGCCCGGCCGCCCGGTGGCCCGGACCGGCCTGCTGTCCGAGCGGGAGCGGGAGCGTCTCGCCGAGCTGAACGCCACCGCGCGACCGGTCCCCGACGCGACCCTCGCCTCGCTCATCGCCGACCGGGTGGCGCGGTCCCCGCACGCCACCGCGGTGGTCTTCGAGGGCACCTCGCTGACCTACGCCGAGCTCGACCGGCGTGCCGAGGTGCTCGCCCGCAGGCTCCGCGCGCGCGGCGCGGGCCCGGAGGAGTTCGTCGCGGTCGCTGTGCCGCGCTCGGCGGAGCTGATGGTCGCGCTGCTGGGCGTCCTGAAGGCGGGCGCCGCCTATCTGCCGGTCGACCTCGACTACCCCGCCGAGCGGGTCGCGTTCATGCTCGGCGACTGCGGGGCGCGGACCGTCGTGACCACTGCCGAGGCGGCCGGGCGCCTGCCCGAGGTGCCGGGCCTCGAGCGCCTGGTGGTCGGGCACGACGAGAACGTCCCCGACACGCCGGGGGAGTCGGCCCGTCCTGACCACCCCGCGTACCTGATCTACACCTCCGGCTCCACGGGCCGCCCCAAGGGCGTCGTGGTCACGCACGGGGCCATCGTCAACCGGCTCGCCTGGATGCAGGGCGAATACGGGCTTGCCTCGGACGACCGGGTGCTGCAGAAGACGCCGGCGAGCTTCGACGTGTCGGTGTGGGAGTTCTTCTGGGCCTTGGCCGAGGGCGCCACCGTCGTCCTCGCCCGCCCCGACGGCCACCGGGACCCGGCCTACCTGGCCGAGCTGATCCGCGCCGAGCGGATCACGACGATGCACTTCGTGCCGTCGATGCTGGCCGCGTTCCTCCACGTCATGGAGGCCGATACGGGCAGGCAGGACTGGGCGGCGAGCCTGCGCCGGGTCTTCTGCAGCGGAGAGGCGCTCACCGGCCCGGACGCCCGGCGCTGGCGAGAGCTGACCGCCGGCTCCGGGCGCGGCGCCCCCGTGCCCCTGCACAACCTCTACGGCCCCACCGAGGCGGCCGTGGACGTGACGTACTTCCCCTACGAGGGCGGTGACGAACTCGCCGTACCGATCGGCCGGCCCGTGTGGAACACCCGGCTGTACGTGCTCGATGCCTTCCTGCGCCCCGTCCCCGACGGCGTCCCCGGCGAGCTCTACCTTGCCGGCGTCCAGCTGGCCCGCGCCTACCACGACCGGCCGGGGCTGACCGCCGAGCGGTTCGTCGCCGACCCGTTCGGGGCGCCGGGGGAGCGCATGTACCGCACCGGGGATCTGGTCCGGCGCCGCGCCGACGGGGCCGTCGAGTACCTCGGGCGCACCGACCGCCAGGTCAAGATCCGCGGCAACCGGATCGAGCTGGGCGAGATCGAGGCGGCCCTGTCGGGCCTGCCCGGGGTCGCCCGCGCGGCCGTGATCGTCCGCGACGGCGTCCTCGTCGGCTACGCCGTTCCCGAGCCCGGCACCGACGCGTTGGACACCGACGCCCTGCACGCGGCGCTCGCCGACGTGCTGCCCGCGACGATGGTGCCGTTCGCCGTGGTGGCCCTCGACGAGCTGCCGCTCACGCCCAGCGGCAAGCTCGACCAGAACGCCCTGCCCTCGCCCTCCCTAGCCCCTGGGGCCGGCGGACGCCCGCCGCGCGACGAGCGGGAGCGCGCCCTGTGCGAGATCTTCACCGCCGTCCTCGGCCTGCCGGGGATCGGCGCCGACGACGACTTCTTCGTGCTCGGCGGCGACAGCCTCACCTCGATCGCCGTCGCCACCCAAGCCCGGGAGAGGGGACTGACGATCAGCCCGCGCGACGTTTTCGAAGGCCGGACGCCCGCCGCACTCGCGGCCATCGCCGGACAGGCGGACTCCGAGGAAACCCGGAGCGACGCGCCGCAGGCCTCCGCCGTGACCGTCCGGGCCGCCGACGCAGGGCAGGCCGCGGTGGCCCTCCAGGCGATGCTGGCCCAGCAGGAGCAGTCCGGCGCGGCGGTCGACCCCGCCCTGCGGGCGCTCCTCGACCAGCTGACCGCCGCGGCCGGCACACCGCAGGAGGAGCCGTCGGCCCCCGCCCCGCTCGGCGGCCTGCAGCTCACGCCGGAGGAGACCGGGAGCATCGAGGCCACCGCCGGGCTGCCGCTCGCGGACGTCTGGCCGCTGTCCCCGCTCCAGGAAGGCATGTACTTCCACGCCACCTACGACACGGGCGACGCCCTCGACGTCTACCTCTCCCAGGAGACCTTGGACTTCGACCACCGCGTCGACGCCGACCGGCTGCGGGCCGCCTGCCGAACGCTGCTGGACCGCAACACCAGCCTGCGCGCCGGATTCCTCAGCGACGGCCTGTCCCGTCCGGTGCAGTTCATCGTGGACGGCGCCGAGATCCCGCTCGTGGAGGAGGACCTGTCCGGGCTGCCCGCCGACGAGCAGCGAACCCGGACCGAGGAACTTCTCGCGGCCGACCGCCGGCAGCGCTTCGACCTGACCGCACCGCCGCTCGCCCGTCTGCTGCTCATCCGGCTCGGCGACGGCCGCGACCGGCTGGTCGTCACCCACCACCTCATCCTGTGGGACGGCTGGTCCGCATGGCTGTTCCTGGAGGAGCTGTTCACGCTGTACGAGCGGGCCGGCGACGCCACCGGTCTCCCGCAGCCCGGCTCCTACCGTGACTACCTGGCCTGGCTGGACCAGCAGGACACCGAAGCGGCGATCGACGCGTGGCGCCGGACGCTCTCCGGCTTCGACGAGCCGACCCTGGTGGCCCCCACCGGCCGCGACACCGGACCGGTGATCCCGGCCGACTTCGACGCGCTGCTCACGCAGGAGACCAGCGATCGGCTGCGCATCGCCGTACGACGGCACGGGATCACCCTGAACACCGTGCTGAACGCCGCCTGGGGCCTGGTGCTCTCGGCCATGACGGGCCGCGGTGACGTCGCCTTCGGCACGGCGGTGGCCGGACGCCCCGCGGACGTGCCGGACGTCGCCGGCATCATCGGCATGTTCCTCAACACCATCCCGGCCCGCGTGGCCTTCGCCCCGGACGAGCCCCTGCTCGACCTGCTGCGGCGGATGCAGTCCGAGCGCGCCGCCGTGATGCCGTACGAGTACGTCGGCCTCGGCACCCTCCAGCAGGAGACCGGCCACCGTCGCCTCTTCGACACCCTCTTCGTGCTCCGCTCGGCCGACGGCGAGGAACGGGCGGCCGAGCTGCGGCAGCGGCACGGCATCACCGACGTGTCGAACGTGGACGGCACCCACTTCCCGCTCACCCTCATCGTCACGCCGGAGACCCGGCTACGGGTGACCCTGGCGGCCAGGCCCGACCTGTTCGACGCCGAGGACGCGACCACGATCCTCACCCGGTTCACGACCATCCTGGAGCGCCTGGCCGAGACCCTGGCCGACCCGGCCGCCGCCTCCGCCCGCACGGTCGGCGTCGACCTGCTCCTGCCCGGCGAGCGCGCAGCCCTGGTCGCGGGCTGGGAGACCACCCGTGACCCGGTGCCGAACGAGACCATCGCCGACCTGCTCACCGCCCAGGTCGCCCGTACCCCGGACGCGGTGGCCCTGGTCTTCGGCGAACGCGCCCTCACCTACGCGGAGTTGGACGCGCACATCAACCGGCTGGCCCGGCTGCTGCTCGCCCGAGGCGCCGGCCCGGAGAAGGTCGTCGCCCTCGCGCTGCCCCGGTCCATCGACATGGTGGCCGCGCTGTTCGCCGTGCTGCGCACGGGAGCCGCCTACCTGCCGCTGGACCTCGACCACCCGGCCGACCGGCTGCGGCTGATGGCCGAGGACACCGGTCCGCTGTGCCTGGTGTCCACCACCGCCGTCGCCCCCACGCTGCGCGGCGAGGCGGGCCCCGTCGCGCCCGAACTCCTCCTGGACGACGCGTCGGTGGCCGCCGAGCTGGCCGCCCTCCCCGGCGGGGAGATCACCGACACCGAGCGCCCGGCCTTCGCGCACGACATACCCGACCGCCTGGAGTACCCGGCATACGTCATCTACACCTCCGGCTCCACCGGCCGCCCCAAGGGCGTCGTCACCCCATACCGGGGTCTGACGAACATGCAGCTCAACCACCAGAAGGAGATCTTCGACCCGGCCATCGCCTCGGCGGGCGGACGGCGGCTGCGCATCGCCCACACCGTCTCCTTCGCCTTTGACATGTCCTGGGAAGAGCTGCTCTGGCTCGTCGAGGGCCACGAGGTGCACGTCTGCGACGAGGAACTGCGCCGCGACGCCGAGGCCCTGGTCGCCTACTGCGACCGGCACCGCGTCGACGTGGTCAACGTGACGCCCACGTATGCCCAGTTGCTCATCGAGGAAGGCCTGCTCGACCGCGACGAGACCGCGGGCAGGCACCGGCCCGCCCTGGTCCTGCTCGGCGGCGAGGCCGTGTCCGATGCGGTGTGGAGCACGCTGCGCCGCACCGAGGGCGTCTACGGCTACAACCTGTACGGACCGACCGAGTACACGATCAACACCCTCGGCGGTTCCACCACCGACAGCGCGACCTCGACCGTCGGCCTGCCCATCCGCAACACCCGGGCGTACGTGCTCGACACGATGCTCCGCCCGGTCCCGCCGGGCTGCCCCGGCGAGCTGTACATCGCCGGCACCGGCCTGGCCCGCGGCTACCACGACCGACCCGGCCTGACCGCCGAGCGGTTCGTCGCCGACCCGTTCGGCGAGCCGGGCGAGCGCATGTACCGCACGGGCGACCTCGTACGGCAGCGGCCGGACGGCCTGCTGGACTTCCTCGGCCGCACGGACGACCAGGTCAAGATCCGCGGCTACCGGATCGAACTGGGCGAGATCTCCACCGCCCTGTCCACGCACCCGGAGGTGGCACACGCCGCGGTCGTCGTGGCGGAGACCGCCGGGACGAAGCGCCTGGTGGGGTACGTCGTGCCGGAGGACGGTCCCGGGGCGGGGGAGGACCTGCTCCAGCGGCTGCGCGACCACCTGAAGGCCGGCCTGCCGGACTACATGGTGCCGTCCGCGCTGGTCCCCGTGGCGACGCTGCCGCTCACCGTCAACGGCAAGCTGGACGTCAAGGCGCTGCCGGACCCGGCCCTCTTCACCCATTCAAGGGGCGGCGGCACGGGCACCAGTCGTCCGCCGCGCACGCCGCAGGAGGAGACGCTCTGCGCGCTCTTCGCCGAGGCGCTCGGGCTGCCCGAGGGCAGCGTCGGCATCGACAGCGACTTCTTCGAGCTGGGCGGTCACTCGCTGCTGGCGACCCGGCTGATCAGCCGGGCCCGCACTGCGCTGGACGCCGAGCTGGCGATCCGGGACCTGTTCGAGGCGCCCACGGTCGCGGAGCTGGTGGCGCGCGCCGCCCGCTCCGGTGGCGCGGCCCGCCCGGCGCTGACGGCCGGGGAGCGGCCCGACGAGCTGCCGCTGTCCCACGCCCAGCAGCGGCTGTGGGTCATCCAGCAGATCGAGTGCACCTCGGCCGCGTACAACTTCCCGTTGGTCATGCGGCTGCGCGGTGCCCTCCACGTGGACGCGTGGGGCGCGGCGCTGGCCGATGTGACGGCCCGTCACGAGGCGCTGCGCACGGTCTTCGTCGAGCGCGACGGCCAGGTGTTCCAGCGTGTCCTGCCGGCCGAGGAGGCCCGCCCGGTGGTGGAGCGCGTCCGTGCCACCGAGGACGAGGTGCCCGGCATCGTCGACGCCGCCGTCAACCGGCCGTTCGACCTGGCCACCGAACTGCCGCTGCGCGCCACGATCGTGGAGCTGGCGCCCGAGGACCACGTCGTCGTCCTGCTGCTGCACCACATCACGACCGACGAGTGGTCGGACCGGCCGTTCCTGCGCGACCTGGCCACCGCCTACGCCGCGCGCCTCGACACCGGCGAGGCCCCCGACCGGGAGCCGCTGCCCGTCCAGTACGCCGACTACGCGCTGTGGCAGCAGCGGCTGCTCGGCGACCCCGCCGACCCGGACAGCCTGGCCGCCCGGCAGCTGGAGTACTGGCGTACGACGCTGGACGGCGCCCCCGAGGAACTGGACCTGCCCACGGACCGGCCCCGCCCCGCACGCCCGGCGTTCTCCGGTGCCGAGCTGGACATCGCCTTCGACGCCGACGTGCACGACGGACTCAAGCGGCTCGCCCGGGAGACCGGCGCCAGCATGTTCATGGTGGTGCACGCGGTCGTCGCCGCCCTGCTGCACCGCATGGGCGCCGGTACGGACATCCCTCTCGGCGCCCCCATCGCGGGACGCGGTGACGAGGCGCTGGACGACCTGGTCGGCTTCTTCGTCAACACGCTGGTGCTGCGCGCCGACCTCGGTGGCGACCCGAGCTTCAGCGAGCTGCTCGCCCGCGTCCGGGAGACCGACCTGGCCGCGTTCTCCCACGCCGACGTGCCGTTCGAGTCGGTCGTGGAGAAGCTCAACCCGACCCGGTCACTCTCCCGCAACCCGCTGTTCCAGGCGATGGTCGGCTACCACGCCCGCACTGACGACCTACTGGAACTGCCCGGTCTGCAAGCGGAGTACGTGCCGTTCCGGACCGGCTCCGCCAAGTTCGACCTGGTGTTCAGCTTCACCGAGCGCCTGGCCGCCGACGGGGACAGCGGCTCGCTCGCCTGCCGTCTGGAGTTCGCCACCGAGCTGTTCGACCAGGAGACCGCCGAGCGGATCGGCGATCGGCTCCGCCGGCTCGTCGCCGCCCTGGTTGCCGCACCCGAACGGCCCGTCTCACAGGCGGAGATCCTCGCCGCCGACGAGCGGCACCTGGTCCTGGAGGGTTTCAACGCCACCGCACGGGACGTGGACGAGGCATCCCTGCCCGACCTGTTCGCCCAGCGGCTGGCCGAACGCCCCGACGCGGTCGCCGTCGTCGAGCGTTCCAGGTCGGTCACGTACGCCCAGTTGGACGCCCGCTCCCACCGTGTCGCCCGGCTCCTCGCCGAGCAGGGCGTCGGCGCCGAGAGCGTGGTCGGGGTGGCCGTCCCGCGCTCGGTCGACATGGTGGCCACCGTGCTCGCCGCGCTGAGGCTGGGCGCCGCCTTCTTGCCGCTCGACCTGGCCCACCCCGCCGACCGCCTCGCGTACATGATCGAGGACTCGGGGGCGGCCCTCGTGGTCGGCACCGAGCAGGTGGCGGGGAAGATCCCCGAGGTGGCGGGCGTGCCGGTGGTGCTGCTCGACGCCCCGGAGACGGTCACCGAGCTGGACGCGCTGCCGGACGTGCCCGTGGGCGGCGGTCCGGTCGCCCTGGACCAGGCCGCGTACGTGATCTACACCTCCGGCTCGACCGGCCGCCCCAAGGGCGTCGTCGTCCCGCACGAGGGCATCGCCAGCCTGGTCGCCACCGCCGTCGACCGCATGGGCCTGCAACGCGACAGCCGGGTCCTGCAGTTCGCCTCCATCGGCTTCGACGTGTTCGTCTTCGAACTGTCGATGGCGCTGTGCCACGGTGGCCGGCTCGTCCTCATCACCGACGAGGCACGGGTCGCCGGACCGGCGCTCACCGACTTCCTCGCGGACCAGCGCATCACCCACATGATCCTGCCGCCCTCCCTCGTCTCGGCGCTGCCGCCCGGCTGTGAACTGCCCGAGGGCTCGACCGTCCTGGTCGGCACCGAGACGGTGCCGCCGGACCTGTTCGAACGCTTCGGCGCCACGGCCCACCTGATCTGCGCGTACGGGCTCACCGAGGCGACGGTCAACTCCACGCTGTGGCCCTCCTGGGAGCACGGCGGGCGCCCCGCCGGCCGGGTACCCATCGGACGCCCCGACCCCAACACCCGCGCCTACGTCCTCGACGAGCACCTGCGCCCGGTGCCGCCCGGTGTGGCGGGCGAACTGTACGTCTGCGGACGGGGCCTCGCCCGCGGCTACCTCGGCAAGGCCGCCCTGACATCGGAGCGGTTCGTCGCCGACCCGTACGGCCCGCCCGGCAGCCGGATGTACCGCACTGGCGACCGCGCCTGCTGGCGCACGGACGGCAACCTCGACTTCCTCGGCCGGGTCGACACCCAGGTGAAGGTGCGCGGCTTCCGCATCGAGCTCGGGGAGATCGAGGCGGCGCTGGCCGGACATCCGTCGGTCGCCCAGGCCACCGTGGTGCCCGACCGCGACGGAGACATCGTCCGCCTCGTCGGCTATGCCGTGCCCGAGGCCGGAGAGGACCTCGACCCGCAGACGCTGCGTGCCCATGTCGCCGGGCTGCTGCCCGAGTACATGGTCCCGGCCCTGCTCGTACCGCTGGACGGCCCGCTGCCGCTGACCCCGAACGGCAAGCTGGACCGCAAGGCGCTGCCCGTACCGGACTGGTCGGCGATGACCGGGGACGCCCACCCGACCACGCGGACGCAGGCCCGCCTGGCCGAACTCTTCGGCGAGATCCTGAAGTTGGACGGCGTCGGCGTACACGACAACTTCTTCGCGCTCGGCGGCCACTCCATGGCCGCGATGCGGCTCCTGGGCCGTATCCGCGCGGAGTTCGGGGCCGAGTTGAGCATCCGGGACGTCTTCGACGCGCTCACCGTCGCCGGCATCGCGGCCAAGCTCGACGGGGCGGCGGCCGCCCGGCCCGCCCTGCGCCCCGCCGGGGGCGACCGCACGGAGGGCACCGTCACGCCCGTCGCACCGGTCCAGCAGTGGCAGTGGGAGGCGCACCGGCGCCGTCCCGGCTTCGACCACGCACTGGTGCTGCGCTCGCCGGGCGGGCTGGAGGCGGACGCGCTCGCGGCAGCGCTGGCCGATGTGGTGGCGCGACATGAGCCGCTGCGGACGGCGTTCATCGAGCGGGACGGCACGGTGTACCGGCAGGCCGCCCAGCCGCCGGCCCTGGCCGTGGAGCGGTGTGCCGACCTCGACGCCCGGCCGGCCGAACTCGCCTGCCAGGCACCGGACCTGGGGCAGGAGGCGCCCGTGCGGGCCCGGCTGCTCACCGCCGAGGACGGAACCCAGGCGGTCCTGCTGACCATGCACTATCTCGCGGTGGACGAATGGTCGGTGGTGCCCCTGTTCCGCGACCTGACCACCGCCTACGCGGCCCGTACGCAGGGCCGCGCACCCCGGTGGGAGCCGTTGCCGGTGACGTACACCGACTACGTCCACTGGGCCCGCGAGGTGCTCGGCGACCTCACCGACCCCGACAGCCGGGGCGGACAGCAACTCGCCTACTGGCGGCAGGCCCTCAGGGACGTCCCGCGCGAGCTGGCACTGCCCGCGGACCGGCCGCGCCCCGCCGCACGTGACGTCTCGGGCTCGGCCGCCGCCCACGTCGGCTTCGTCCTCGACGAGGAACTGCACGCGGCCGTGGACCGGCTCGCCCAGGCGACCGGCACCAGCATGTTCATGGTGCTGCACTCGGCCCTGGCAGCCCTGCTCACCGCCCACGGCTCGGGCACGGATCTGCCCATCGGCACCATGGTCGCCGGCCGGACCGACGACCGGCTCGCCGACCTGGTCGGCTGCTTCTTCAACACGGTCGTGCTGCGCACCGACACGGCGGGCGACCCCACCTTCGCCGAACTGCTGGCCCGCGTACGGGAGACGACGCTCAGCGCCCTGGACCGGCAGGACGTCCCGTTCGACGCGGTCGTCCGCGCGACCGGCCTGCCAGCGCAGGGACCGCAGGTCATGGTGATCCACCACGAACAGGCGGACCTGGAGCGGCTGGAGGGCGGCATGGGCTCGCTCCAGGCCGTACCCACCGGCTCGGCGCGCGCGGAGCTGACCCTCAGCTTCTACGAGCCGCGGGGCGACGGTCCGGTGCACTGCGGGCTGATCCACGCCACCGACCTGCTCGGCACCGCCAAGGCACGGCGGCTCGCCGACGAACTTCAGGCCCTGCTGCGCAGCGCGGCAGCCGATCCGGAGCAGCCCCTCTCGGAGCTGTTCCCCGTGACGTCCACCACGTCCGTATCGTCCGATCAGGAGTGACAACGCATGACGACCAACCCCTTCGAGGACCCGCAGGGCCGCTTCCTGGTACTGGTCAACGACGAGAACCAGCACTCACTGTGGCCGTCCTTCGCCGAGGTTCCGGCCGGGTGGCGGACCGCCTTCGGCGAGGACACGCGCGAAGCCTGCCTCGCCTACGTGGAGTCTCACTGGACCGACCTGCGCCCGGCGAGCCTGATCGCGCAGCAGGGCTGAATCGGCTGACAGGCGGCGGCCGCCCGCGGAGGGAGACCGAGCCGCTCAGCTCCCCGGGGCCGTCTGTTCCGCCACGGTCTGCCCGTCCTCCCGGCCGGCCGACCACGCCGCCCACAGCGCCGCGTACCGGCCGCCCGCCGCGACGAGGTCCTCGTGGGTGCCGGTCTCGACGACCCGGCCCTCATCGAGGACGACGATCCGGTCCGCAGTCGCGGCCTGGGGCAGGCGGTGCGCCACCATCAGGCCCGTACGGCCCTCCAGCGCCCGGAGGGCGGCGGTCTCCAGGACTCGGGCGCCGGCGCTGCCCGCGTCGGCGGTGGCCTCGTCCAGGATGGCTATCGGCGGGTCGGCGAGGACGAGGCGGGCCAGGGCCAGGTGCTGGGCCTGAGTCACCGTCAGGCGATGACCGCCCTCGCCGACGACCGTGGCCAGCCCTTCCGGCAACGCCTCCGCCCACTCCAACGCCCCCACCTTCGCCAGGGCCGTTCGCAGGTCCTCGTCGGTGGCCTGCGGGCGGGCCAGCCGCAGGTCCTCGGCCAGTGGTCCGGCGAAGACGTGCACCTCCTGGCTGATCAGCGTCACCGCGCGGCGCACGCCCGCCGGGCCCAGCTCCACGGCGTCGACCCCGCCCAGCCTGATGGTGCCGCCGGACGGCTGGTGGACGCCCGCGATCAGCTTGGCCAGCGTGGTCTTCCCGGCCCCGCTCGCGCCGACCAGGGCGATCCGTTCTCCGCTGCCCACCTCCAGGTCGACCTCGCGCAGCACCGGATGGCCGGACACGTAGGCGTAGTCGAGCGAGGAGACCTTCACCGAGCCGTCCACCGGCGCCGCCTGTCCGTCGGACTCCGGTTCCCCGGCCAGGTTGGACACACCGACCAGGCGGGCGAGGCTGGCGCCCGCGGACTGCGCGTCGTCGAGGAGGAACAGCGCGGCGTTGACCGGGTTGAACAGACTGTGGAAGTACAGCGCCGCCGCGGTCGCCGTACCGATGCTCACCGAACCGCTGTCGACCAGCAGGAAGCCGGTGACCAGCACCCCGCTCAGACCGATGAACTCGGCGAGATTGAGCCGGGAGAAGAACCCGGTCACCGTGTGGATGCCGCGCAGGGCAAGGTCCACGGCCGTCCGGGACCGCTGCTCCAGCAGGCCCCCGTGTACGCGGTTCAGCCGGAACGCGCGTACCGTGCGGACCCCGCCGACGCTGTCGAGGAGCTGGTGGTGGAGCGCGCCCGTGGCCACCCGGTGCTCCGCGTAGACAGGTGCGGCCCGGCGCAGATACCAGCGCACCGAGAAGAACTGGACGGGCAGCGCGAGCAGGGCGGCGAGCAGGAACCGCCAGTCCAGTACGGCGAGTCCGACGAACGTCAGGACGATCGTGAGCGCGGAGCGGGCGAACTCCGGCAGCGCCTGGCGCACCGACTTCGTGATCACGGAGACGTCGCCCGTCACCCGGGAGACGAGGTCACCCGAGCCGGCCTCCTCGACGCGCTCCAACGGCAGTCCGAGGGCCCGCTCGACGAATCGCTCGCGCAGGGCCGCGAGAACCGTCTCGCCGAGCCGGGCCACCAGCGCGCTGCCCACCGCGGTGGCCGCCCCCCGCCCCAGGGCGACCGCGATGAGCAGAACCGTGGGCAGCACCAGGGCGTGCGTGCCCTCCTGTTCCACCACCAGGTCGACGACGTGCCCGAGCAGGGGAGCGGTGAGCAGGCCGATGCCGGTGCCGGCCACCAGCACGCCGAGGGCTGTCACCGCCGGGAGACGGTGGCCGTGCAGCAGGGTGCGGAGCGCGGCCAGGGTTTCGGTGCCGCCGGCGGTCGGCAGGAGCGTGCGGTCCACGGGACTGGCGTCGCTCATCGTCTTCTGGGTCCGTCCTCGGTCGGTCCGTTCGGTTGCGGTCACTTCGGCGCCGTACGGAGACGTCATGCCAGTACCAGCGCACGGTAGTTGTCGTCGGCGGTGACGAGTTCGGCGTGGCTGCCCTCGGCGGTGACCATGCCCTCGTCCAGTACCACCACCCGGTCGGTCATCGCGAGCAGCGCGGGGCTGGTGGTGACCAGGACCGTGGTGCGGCCGCGGCGGACGTCCCGCAGCCGGGCGGCGATCCTCGACTCGGTCACCGTGTCCACCGCGGTGGTCGGGTCGTGCAGGACCAGCACGGGGCGTTCGGCGGCCAGCGCCCGGGCGAGCGCGACGCGTTGCCGCTGGCCGCCGGACAGGGACCGTCCGCGTTCGGCGAGCACCGTGTTCACGCCCTCGGGCAGCAGGCGGGCCACGTCGTCGGCCGCCGACGCGGCAAGGGCCGGTTCGAGGTCCGCCTCAGCCGTGTCGGCTCCGGCCCGTACGTTGTCCAGCAGGCTGGACTCGAACAGGTCCGCGTCGTGCGGGGCGACCAGGATCAAGCGGCGCAGGGCGTCGGGGTCCAGGTCGGTCAGGGGCACGCCGTCGAGTTCGATCGTGCCCGCGGCCGGGTCCGTTTCCCTGGCCAGGCAGTGCAGCAGGTCGTTCGCCCCTGCCGGGTCCCGGGTGACGATGCCGGTGAGGCTGCCGGCCGGCAGGTCGAGGTCGATCCCGCGCAGCGCACCGAGCACGACACCGCGCAGCCGGATGCCCCCGGCGACCGGGTCGGCAGGCGTGGCGCCCCCCGGCTCCACGGCGGCGGGCGCCGCCAGCACCTCGGCGATCCGGCGGGCCGAGGCGCGGCCCTGGGCGAACTCGGCGTTGACGAAGGTGAGGAGTTGGAAGGGGCCGAGGAGGAACTGGGCGAGCCCGACAGCCGCCACCAGGTCGCCGACGCTGATGGAGCCACGCATCGCCAGGTAAGCGCCCACCAGGCCGATAGCCGCGATGAAGACACCGGTCAGGGCGAGTACGGCGCCCTCGTGCCCGGCCCGGCTGCGGGCCGCGCGCAGTGCGGCGGCCAGTGAGTTCTGGCTGGTCTGCCGGTACCGGGACACGGCGGCCGCTTCGGCCCCCATGCCCTTGAGCACGCGTAGTCCGGCGACGAGGTCGGCGGCGACGCCGGAGGCGTGCGCGGCGCGTTCCTGCTCGGTCTCGCTGCGCTGCTCCAGCGGGCGGCTGATGCGATGCCCCAGCCACAGCAGCGGCGGAATCCCGAGCAGGACGAGCAGCCCGAGCGGCACCGAGATGCGCAGCAGCAGCACCGCGCTGACCCCGAGGGCGGCGAGGGCCGCGGCGCCGTACGGCAGCACGGTCACCGCCCCGCCCACGCGCTTGGCATCGTTGGTGGCGATGCTGGTCAACTCGCCCGGCAGCCGGTCCGCGTCGGCGCCGCCGCGCGGGTCGAGCACCCTGGTGCCGAGTTCGAGCCGGAGCTCGTGCGCGGCCTTCTCGCCCGCGCTCTCCGTGATCCGGGCTCCGGTCCGGTAACACGTGGACAGGACGAGGAAGAGTGCGGCGAGGAGCAGCAGCCGGCGCAGCAGGGCGCCGGTGGAGCCGGTGGCCACCGCCGAGTCGATGATCACGCCGATGACGACGGGCACCAGGGCCTCGCACGTCTGATGGGTCATCCCGAGCAGGGACGCCGTGACGAGACGGCGGCGCTGTCGTCTGATCGCTCCCCGGAGGACGTGGCCCCCCGTTGGTCCTCCAGCCGGCATGCGGTACCTCCGCGGAAGGTCAGATGGTTAGGTAAGGCTACTCTAAATAAGGAGTCTCCTCGGTGTCGCCTGTGAGCCCGGCTGGTCGGCGAGCCGGGCGCTCAGTCCTCATGTCCCGTTCTGCGGCGGCCCGTTGACCGGTTGACCCGCTCACAGTTAGGCTCACCTAAGTAACGCTCTGTTGTTCGTGCGTCGCCCTCTCAAGTGACCTGTACGAACTTCGCGAACGCCGCCAGGGGGAGTTGTCGTTGTCGGTCGAAACCCAGGCGGCGTCCGGGAGCCAGGCCGCCGGTCCGGTCGTGCCCGAAACGCGGCGGACAGTAGCCGCTCTACGCGGCGTGGGACTCCTCATCGCGTGCGGCGCCCTTGTCCTGGTCGGCCTGGTCAGCGTGTGGGTGGGTACCAGGGGCATCCCGTTCACCTCAACCTGGAGTCTGCTGTGGCAGCCTGACGGGTCGGAAACCTCGGTCATCATCCACGACTACCGCATCCCCCGCACCCTTCTCGGTCTCCTTGTCGGTATGGCCCTCGGGCTGTCCGGCGCCCTGATGCAGGCACTGACCCGCAACCCGCTGGCCGACCCCGGTCTGCTCGGTGTGAGCCAGGGGGCCGCCACCGGGGTGGTGGCGGCCATCGCGTTCCTCGGAGTGGGCTCGGTCCTGGGTCATGTGTGGTTCGCGTTCGCCGGAGCGGCCGTCACATCGGTGGTGGTCTATCTGCTGGGCTCCTCCGGACGGAAGCTGGCCACGCCCGACCGGCTGGTCGTCGCGGGAGCGGCGGTGACGGCCGTGCTGTACGCCCTCGACTCGGCGGTGTTGCTGCTGAAACCGCGCGCCTTCGACGAGTTCCGCTTCTGGACGGTGGGGGCGTTGACAGGCCGTTACTTCGACGTCCTGTACGTCATCCTGCCCTTCGTGGCGGTGGGCCTCCTCATTGCCCTGGGGCTCGCCCCTTCGCTCAACGCCCTCGCCCTGGGTGACCAGACGGGACGCGCCCTGGGCGTGAACGTCGGCCGGACACGGGTGCTGGGCGCGATCGCGGTGATGCTGCTGTGCGGCGCGGCGACCGCCGCGGTGGGTCCGATCAGTTTCGTGGGCCTCGTGGTTCCGCACATCGCCAGATTCGTCGTCGGCCCCGACCAGAGGTGGGTGATGGCGTATTCCATGCTGCTCGCGCCCGTGCTGCTGATCGGCGCGGACGTCCTGGGCCGGTTGCTCGGTGCCCCCGGTGAGCTCCAGGTCGGGATCGTCACCGCGTTCCTCGGCGCACCGCTGTTCCTCGCGCTGTGCCGTCGTCGAAAGCTGGTCATGCTGTGAGTGCCGTCCGCAAGACAGGGACCTTCGCCCCCGCCGAGCACCCGGACCGGGCCGGCAACGGCACCGTGCCCGCCCGGGTCGTCAGCGGGGTCGTCATCCGCACCCGGCGAGGCGGCATGTCGCTGCGCGTCCAGGGGCGCGCCGTGGTCGTGACGGTGGCGCTGCTCGCCGTGCTCGTCACCGTCATGGGCGTCAGCCTGACCACCGGGGACTTCGAGTTGTCCGTCGGCGAGGTCGTGCGCGCGCTCACCGGCAACGGAGATCCCGGCGCCGACTTCATCGTCAACACCCTGCGCATGCCGCGCCTGGTGACCGCGGTGTGCGTCGGCGCGGCGCTCGCGGTCAGCGGGGCGATCCTGCAGAGCCTGACCGGCAACTCGCTCGGCAGCCCCGACATCATCGGCTTCACCAACGGGTCGGCCGTCGGTGCGCTGGTCGTCATCATCGTGCTCCACGGCAGCATGACCCAGATCGCGTGGGGCGCGCTGATCGGCGGCCTCGCCACCGCCGCCGCGGTGTACCTGCTCATGCTCGGGCGCGGGTTGCAGGGCTTCCGGCTGGTCGTCATCGGCATCGGCGTCAGCGCCCTGCTGCTGGCCGTCAACTCGTACCTCGTCACCCGGGCGACCTTCCAGGAGGCCATCGAGGCCCAGGCGTGGCTCATCGGCGGCCTGAACAGCCGCGGCTGGACCCACGCGGGCGCCATCGGCCTCGCCGTCGCCGTACTCCTCCCACCCGCGCTCCTGCTGGCCCGCCGCCTGTCCATGGTGGAGATGGGCGACGTCACGGCGACCGCGCTCGGCGTCGACGTGGCCCGCACCCGCACCGCCCTGCTCGTCATCAGCGTCGCCCTGGCCGCGTTCGCCACCGCCGTGGCCGGTCCCATCCTGTTCGTCGCCCTGGCCGCGCCCCAACTCGCCCGCAGGGTGACGGGTGCATCCGGCCCCGCCCTGATGCCCAGCGCTCTCATGGGGGCCGTACTGCTGACCACGAGCGATCTCGCCGTACAGCGTCTGTTCGCGCCCACCCTCCTTCCCGTCGGTACGGCCACCGGCACGCTCGGCGGGCTGTACCTGATCTGGTTGCTGGTCACCGAGTCCCGAAAGAGCCGCGCATGACAGGAACGAACACCCCGGCACCGCGCTTGAGGGCCGAGAACCTGACGCTGTCGTACGACCAGCGGACCGTAGCCACCGGTCTCGGCGTCGACATCCCCGACCACTCCTTCACCGTGATCGTCGGACCGAACGCGTGCGGCAAGTCCACCCTGCTCAAGGCGCTGGCACGGATGCTCAAACCCCGGGCGGGACAGGTGTACCTCGACGGCGCCGCCATCGCGTCGTACCGCACCCGCGAGGTCGCCCGCCGCCTCGGGCTGCTCCCTCAGTCGTCCAACGCGCCGGGCGGCATCACCGTGGGCGACCTCGTGGCCCGCGGGCGCTACCCGCACCAGCGGCTGCTGAAGCAGTGGTCCGCCGAGGACGAGGCCGCCGTCATCGAGGCGATGCGCCGGACCGGCGTGGTCGACCTCGCCGACCGGCCCGTCGACGACCTCTCCGGCGGTCAGCGCCAGCGCGTCTGGCTCGCCATGGTGCTCGCCCAGCAGACCCCCCTGCTGCTGCTCGACGAACCCACCACATTCCTCGACATCGCACACCAGGTCGAGGTGCTGGACCTGTGCGCCGCCCTGCACGCCGGCAAGGGGCACACCGTCGTCGCGGTCCTGCACGACCTGAACCAGGCGTGCCGCTACGCCACTCATCTGATCGTGATGCGGGCCGGCGGCGAGGTCGCGGCAGAGGGCGATCCGGCGACCGTCATGACCGCCGACCTGGTCGAGGACGTCTTCGGTCTGCCCTGCCGGATCATCGACGACCCGGAGACCGGTACGCCGCTGATGGTGCCGGCTGCGCCCAAACGGCCCGTCCGTGAAGACGCGGCCGCCGCCGCGATGGCCGACACCCACGGGGGACACCGCTGATGCTCAGCACCCGGCTTACCAATGCCCGCTTCCTCACCATGGACCCGGACCACCCGGTCGCCCACGACCTGGGGATCTGGGAGGGCCGGATCGTGGGCCTCGACGAGGCCGTGACCTTCCTGCCCGCGCGCGAGGTGATCGACCTTCAGGGCGCCACCGTGCTGCCCGGGTTCATCGACGCCCACGTGCACCTGGCCTGGACCGGCTTCAAGCAGAACACCCCGAGCATCGCGGGGTGCACGCGGATCGACGACGTACTGGCCATCGTCGAGGAAGCCGTCATCCGGAAGGGCCCGCCCGGCGCGTGGGTGAGCATCGCCGGCTACGACCAGCGGGCTCTGGGCCGCCATGTGACGGCCGCCGAACTGGACAAGGTCAGCCACGGACGCAAGGTGTTCATGCTGCACGACTCCGGGCACGGCTGTGTCGTCAACACCGCCGTCCTGGACCTGCTTCCCGCCGACATCCCCCAGGAGCACGGCTTCCTCGCCGAGGGCGCGATGGGCGCTGCCCGTGCGCTGCGCCTGCCGTACTCCCAGGAGGAACTGGCCGAGGCGATCGGGCGCGCCGCCCGGACCTGCCTGTCGGAGGGGGTGACCGCCTGCGCCGAGGCGGGCATCGGCGGCACCCTCTTCGGCCACAGTCCCGTGGAGCTGGGCGCCTACCAACTCGCCCGGGAGAAAGGCCTGTTGCCGCTGCGCGTGCAGCTCATGGTGGCCGCCGACCGACTGAGCCCGGTCGCCGCGCACGAGTCCGACGGCATCCCCAGGGCCCTCGACCTCGGTCTGCGCACCGGGTTCGGCGACGACTGGCTCTCCGTGGGCGCCCTGAAGATCTACACCGACGGCGGCATGATGGCCCGCACCGCCGCGCTCAGCAGCCCGTACGAAGGGCTGGACCACACGGGCCAGTTGCAGGACGACCCGGAGGTGCTCGCCGACACGATCGTGGACGGCCACCTCGCGGGATGGCAGCTCGCTGTCCACGCCATCGGCGACCGCGCGGCGGACGTGGCGCTGGACGCACTGGAGAAGGCCCAGCGCCTTCGGCCGCGCCCCGGTGCCCGGCACCGCATCGAGCACGCCGGGCTGATCCGCCCGGACCAGCTCCCGCGTTTCGCGCGGCTCGGGGTGAGCGCGGTCGTCCAGCCCAACTTCCTGCGCTACTTCGGCGACGACTATGCGGCGATCATGGGCGAGGAGCGGGCACCGTGGCTGTACCGGGGAAGGGGCTTCCTGGACCACGGCATCACCCTGGTCGGCAGCTCCGACAGGCCGGTCACGGACGGATCCCCGCTGCGGGCCGTCCAGTTCATGGTCGAGCGCGCCTCCGAGTCCGGCCAGGTGATCGGCCCGGACGAGGGCATCACCGTCGAGGAGGCCCTGCGCGCCTACACCGTCAACGGCGCCTTCGCCTGCCACTGGGAGGACGACGCGGGCAGTCTCACCCCGGGCAAGCGCGCCGACCTGGTCGTGCTCGGCGACGACCCTCGGCGCGTCGATCCCTCCCGGATCGGTGGCATCGAGGTGGCGGCCACGTACGTCGCCGGCTGCGAGACGGACAAGGACGCCCATTGAGCGGACCGGACCAGGCAGGGCCCGTGACCACGTCGGCCTCCACCCTGCTCCCGGTGAACCCGACCCTGGGCGTCGCGCTCGCCGTGCTGCTCGTCGCGGGGGCCGCGGTGGCGGCGCTGGCCCGGCTCGGACACGCCCGTGCGATTGCCGCCGCCGGTCTTCGCGCGACCGTGCAGCTGGCTGCGGTCGCGGTCGTCGTCCGCTGGGCGTTCGGCTCGCGTCCGCTGCTCTTCGCCTTCGTCGCCGTGATGTTCGCGGTGGCGACGTGGACGGCCGGCCGCCGCATCATCGGCAACGGCAACCGCGCCTGGTGGTGGGCCGCCGTACCCATCGGTGTCGCCGTGTTCCCGGTCGTCCTGCTGCTCGTGGCCATCGGGCTGCTCCCGGTCAAGGGCATCGCCCTGATCCCCGTCACCGGCATCTTCATCGGGGGCGCGCTGACCGCGACGGTGCTTGCCGGACGGCGTGCGCTGGAGGAGCTGGAGACACGACATGGTGAGGTCGAGGCCGCGTTGTCCCTCGGGTTCCCGGACCGGGAGGCACGGCTGGAGATAGCCCGGCAGTCGGCCGCCGGGGCGCTGATCCCGGCACTCGACCAGACCAGAACGGTCGGGCTTGTCACGCTGCCCGGCGCGTTCATCGGCATGCTCCTCGGCGGCGCCTCACCCCTGATGGCCGGAGCGGTCCAACTGTTCGTCCTGGTCGCACTGTTGGCCGTGGAGGCCGTGGCGGTCGCGGTCGTACTGGAGCTGGTGGCCCGCAACAGGATCAGCAGACCTCCGCGCGGCACCTGAAGTGCCGGATGTCGTCCCGTAGGACGTACTGGACCTGACGCGTCACCCCTTGCGGGATCGCGAAGCCGTCCCCGTCACGGCGAGGACGGACAGCAGGATGAGTGCGCCGGCCGGCGCCAGCACGGTCCAGGGGGCCAGTTCCACGTACGGCTGGTTCTCCGAGAGCAGGCGGCCCCACTCCGGGGTGGGCGGCTGTTCTCCGAGGCCGAGGAAGCCGAGGGAGGCCAGGACGAGGACCGCGGTGGGCAGTCGTAGCAGCGCGTTGCGCACGAGGGCGGGCAGGACGGCGGGCACGTAGTGGTGGCGCAGCAGATAGCGCGGGCCGGCGCCGAAGGAGAGCGAGGCCAGCATGTGGCCGCTGGCTCGTTCCTCTTCGAGCAGTGCCGCCGTCTGGGCGGCGTACGGGGTCCAGCCCACCAGGCACACCGCGCATGCCGCACCCCACACCGAGGGTCCTGTCACGGCCGTGGTCAACAGGCCCGCCAGGACGGCCGGGAGCGTCGACACCACTTCGGTCAGGCCCGCGCTCACCCGTCCGGCCATGCCGAGCAGTAGCCCGAGGACCGCACTGACCGCCGTGACCGCGAGGGCCACGCCGGCCGTGCGCAGGGCTCCGTGGCCCAGCCGGGCCAGCAGATCACGGCCCAGCGAATCGGTGCCCAGCGGATGCGTGAGCGACGGGGGTAGCAGGCGAGCCGCCGTGTCCACGTCCAAGGGGTCGCGCAGCAGTCCGGCCACGACCAGAGCGAGGAGGGCGGCGGCGCAGGATGCGGCGATCCAGTGGGTGGAGCGCTGTCGCGGGAGGGCCCGCGGAGGCGGGGCGGACAGGCCGCCGGCCCGGAGGGCGGGGCCCAGGAGGGCACGGCGAGATGCCTGGAGAAGCAGGCCGGCGGCGACGCCGAGGAGGATCAGGACGAGCGTCGCGGTCTGCAGGGGCGGGAGGTCCTGCGCGATGGCGGCGTCGAGGGCGAGGCGGCCGAGCCCGGGAATGTTGAAGATCTTCTCCACCACGACCGCGCCCCCCACCAGCGCCACGACGGTGGGCAGGAGCTGCGGCAGCACCCCGGCCAGTGCCCGGCGCAGCGCGGTGCGGGCGACGAGGCCACGCGGAAAGGCGAAGGCGTACCAGGTACGCGCCCACGGTTCCTGGAAGGCAGCGGGCAGCGACCGCTCGACGAGCCCGCCGATCATCGCCCCGGACGGCACCCCCAGGGCGAGCGAGGGCAGCACCATCGACGCCGGTCCCTCCCAGCCGCTGGAGGGGAACCAGCCCAGCCACACCCCGCACACCGTGGCCAGCAGCGAGGCGAGCAGGAACTTGGGCAGCGCGGCGAGGACGGCGGCTGCCGTGCCGGACCGCCGCCGCAACCGGCGCCGGGAGCCGAGGTACAGGGTGCGGGCGCTGATGAGCGCGGCGACCGCGACCGTCACCACGAGCGCGCCGAGCATCAGCGTGAAGGAGACCGCGAAGGCGGAGGTCACCTGGGGCAGGACCGGTTCGCCCGACACCCAGGAGGTGCCCGCGTCACCGTGCGGCAGCCCGCCCAGCCAGTGCAGCAGGTGGCTCAACGGCCCCTGGTCCAGGCCGAGTTCCTCGCGTACGGCGGCCAGCTGCGCCGGGGTCGGATCCTGGTCCGCGGAGCGGGCGCGCAGGACGGTCAGGGCGGGGTCGGTGCCGGACAGCCACGGCAGCAGGGCGACGGCCGCCGGCAGCGCGGCCCCGGCGGCGATGCGGCCGGCCCCCGCCCGCCACCAGGACGGCTCGGGGCCGACTTCGGCCGAAGTGGCGCTCATCCGCCGCTACTTCAGGTGGGTGTCGACGTCGACGAGGGAGCGCTCGCGCGGGTCGAGGAGTACGCCCTCGACATCGGTGGCGATGCCCTGGACGACCTTCTCGTGGACGAGCGGCAGCACGGCGTCGGTGCGCAGGATCTCCGCCTCGGCCGCCATGATCTTCTGCCGGCGCTTGTCGGTGTCGCCTTCCCCGGCGGCGGACTTGATGGCTGCGTCGACCTTGCTGTCCTTCAGCCCGGCGATGTTGTAGACGCCGTCGCTGGTGTAGTCGCTGGCGAGGTAGGCGACCGCGTCGCCGGTGTCGAGGAGCGTCACCCGGGAGAAGACGAGCGCGTCGTACTTGCCCGCGAGCAGGTCGGCCTCCATCTGCGTGTACTCGCGCACGTCCTGCTTCACGGTGAACCCGGCCTTCTCCAGTTGCTGCTGGAGGACGGTGGCGGCCTCGGGGAGTTCGGCGCGGTTGGTGTAGGTGGCCAGGCGCAGGGTCTTGCCCTGGGTCTTCGCCTTCAGCTGGGCCGCGGTCGCGGCCTTCGCGCGGCCGGTCACTTCGACGCGGTCGTCGGCCGCCCAGGAGACGGCGGGCCCGAACAGCCCCTGCGCGGGATCGGCGTAGCCGCCGAAGACGGAGTCGACGAGGGCGGCCCCGTCCACGGCCTCGCGGGCGGCAGCGCGCAGCGACGCGTCGGTGAAGATGCCGCTGCGGGTGTTGAGTACCAGACTGTCGGTGCGTACCGACGGCACCTCGTGGCGGGTGTCGGCGGCGAGCAACTCGGCCTGGGCGGTGGGGATCCACTCGGCGATGTCGACGTCTCCGCTACGCAGGGCGTTGGCGCGGGCGGTGCCGTCGGCGATCCAGGTCACGTCGATGCCGGACGCCTTGGCCTTGCCGCCCCAGTAGCCGTCGTAGCGGTCCAGGGCGGCCTTGGTCTTGCCGGTGAGCTTGGTGATCTCGAAGGGGCCGGTGCCGGTGCCGACCGGGCTGACCGTGCCGTCCTTCGCGTACGCCTTGGCGGAGAGGATGCCGAGTGCGGGGCTGGCCAGCCGCAGCGGGAGCACCGGGTCGGCGGCCTTGGTGGTGAGGGTGACGGTGTCGGCGTCGTCGGCCTTCGCGGTCAGGGTGACGTCGCTGAGGACACGCGGCTTGACCTCGGCGGAGTCCGCGTGGTCGAGCGCGTTCACGACGGACTCGGCGGTGACCTCGGTGCCGTCCTGGAAAGTCGCCTTGCGCAGCTCGAAGGTCCAGGTCGTGGCGTCGACCTGTTTCCAGGACTTGGCGAGGGCGGGTGCGGCGGCCCCGTTCTTGTCCAGCGCGGTGAGGCCCTCGGCCACCGACAGCTTGCTCAGCACGGTGGCGTCGTTGCTGTACGGCGACAGAGCCTGCACGGGCGGCACCGCGAGCGCGACCCGCAGTCGCTCGGCCGCCCCTGCTCCCGCGTTCGTGCCCGAGTCGGCCTCTCCCGACGCGAAACAGCCGACCAGGAGGGGAGAGAGAGCGAGTGCCGAGAGGAGGCGACGGGGGGCGGTGCGCATGGGCGATTCCTGTCGTACGGGGAGGCGTTCATGCCCCGCACGCCGGACTCGGCGGCAAGGCCGCGTCAGCATATAAGGCAAGCCTTACCATCATTTCACCCGGGTGGGTGAAAGCTCAACTACTGGGTCCCGTCGCTTGCGGGTTGCCCGGGACGACTGTCGGCCGGCGTCGACGACAACCATCTTCACCTCGCCCAGTCCTCGGGGTGGTCGGGCTCATGAAGCGGCCGAACCAGCTGTGTTCGTGGCCGCCGCAGGGTGCCCCGATCGCCCCCCGCATCCTCGCCGGGCAGTACGGAGCAGTGGTTGCGGGAGTACCTCGACTCCGGCGCGTCCATGGGGGAACACGATCGGCCCGCACCCGATCGGTGGGCGAGGTCGGGCGCCGACGCAACGGCGTAAACAGGCGCCCCCGGCTGGAGGACGTGGCCGCGCGGGTCGGAGGCCGCCGCCGACCTCGGCTACCAAGTGGACGGCACCGCCGGCATGCTCGCAGGAGCGCACCGAGCCCCGCGAGGTGATCCTCACCCCGCGGCTCGTGGCACGCGGCACCATCGCCGGGCCTCGTTGAACCGCCGGCCTGCCAACTCTGGAGAGGTCGGCAGATGTCTGCGGAGTCGACGGGCGGTCCGGTGCTGCCGTTGCGCCGGTGGATCAGCGTTCCAGCGGTTTGTGGGCGGTCTCGGGAAGCCGTAGATACACGAGGGACGAGCCGAGGCAGAGGGCGGCGACGTACCAGGGGAAGAGGTCCGCGTGGCCGAGCTCCTTGAACAGCGTGCCGATGTACGGCGCCGTACCCCCGAACATCGCGACCGTCAGCGAGTAGGGGAACCCGATGCCCGCCGCCCGCACCCGCGGCGGAAACACCTCGGCGTTCACGGCCGCGCTGATCGACGTGAACCCGGTCAGCAGCACCATGCCCGCGCACTGGACGAGCAGCAACACCGCGAAGGAGTCGTGCAGGGCGTGCAGCAGGGGGACGGTGAGGAGGGTGAAGCCCAGGCCGAAGAAGAGGAGGAGGGGGCGGCGGCCGAAGCGGTCGGAGAGGAGGCCGCCGAGGGGCTGGAGCAGGCCGAAGAAGGCCAGCGAGATCGTGCCCGCGAGCAGCGCGTCCGACTTCTCGATGCCCGCGTTGAGTTCCGCGTACGTCGGCAGGTACGACGTCCACGTGTAGTACGCGATCGTGCCGCCCGCGGTGATGCCGCAGATCAGCAGGGACTGGCGGGGATGGCGTCGCAGCGCCTCCAACAGGCCGGGACGCGGGCCCTGTTGCTGCTCGGCGCTCCTCGTCTCCTGCGCGCCCTGCCGGATCCAGAAGCCGACCAGGCTGAGTACGGCACCGAGGACGAAGGGCAGCCGCCAGCCCCAGCCGTTCATCTGCGCGTCGCTCAACGTGTCCACCAGCAGCGTCGCGATACCGGACGCCACGAGCTGCCCGGCGGTCGTCGACACGTACTGGAAGCTGGAGAACAGCCCGCGCCGGCCCGGCCCCGCCGACTCGACCAGGAACGTCGTCGACGCCGCGAACTCACCGCCCACCGACAGGCCTTGGAGGAGGCGGGCGAGGACCAGGATCACCGGAGCGAGGACACCGGCCGTCTCGTACGTCGGGGTCAGGCCGACCAGCAGGCTGCTGCCGCCCATGAGGAGGATGGTGACCGTGAGCGCGGAGCGCCGCCCTCGCCGGTCCGCGATCGCGCCCATGAGCAGTCCGCCCACCGGACGCATGAAGAAGCCCACCGCGAAGACCGCGAACGTCGACAGCAGCGGAACCAGGGAGTTGTCCGCGCTCTTCGGGAAGACCTCGGCCGCGATGTAGGTGGCGAGGAACGTGTAGGCGTACCAGTCGTACCACTCCACGGCGTTGCCGACGGAGGCGGCGAGGAGCTGGCGTACGGGCCGTGCAGCCGGCGGGGAATCCGTGCGCGTCGTCTCTGTCATGATCGCGACCATCCCCGCACCCTGGTCCCGGCACACCTCCCGTACCGACGACTTTCACACGAGCGCCACCGGACCCTTCCCTGACGTTTGGTGCTCCTGGAACACTCCTTCCGCGCGGCTTCCGTCACCAGCCGGCGGTCAAACCACCCTAGATGGGAAGAGGTCCCTCACTCATGCCCGAAGTCAATCGCCGCAAATTTCTTCAACTCGCGGGCGCGACCACGGCCTTCACCGCTCTGTCGAGCAGCATCCAGCGGGCGGCCGCGATCCCGGCGAACCACCGCACGGGATCGATCGAGGACGTCGAGCACATCGTCGTCCTGATGCAGGAGAACCGTTCCTTCGACCACTACTTCGGCAAGCTGCGGGGCGTCCGCGGCTTCGGTGACCCGCGCCCGGTGAAGCACGACGACGGCAAGTCGATCTGGCATCAGTCGAACGGAAGCAAGGACATCCTGCCGTTCCACCCGGACGCCGACGACCTCGGCATGCAGTTCCTGGAGGGCCTGCCGCACGGCTGGACCGACGGCCAGCAGGCCTACAACGGCGGCAAGTACGACCAGTGGATCCCCGCCAAGGGCACCACGACCATGGCGTATCTGACCCGTGAGGACATCCCCTTCCACTACGCCCTCGCCGACGCGTTCACCGTCTGCGACGCCTACCACTGCTCGTTCATCGGCTCCACCGACCCGAACCGCTACTACATGTGGACGGGCTACACCGGCAACGACGGCACGGGCGGCGGCCCGGTCCTCGGCAACGACGAGCTCGGCTACGGCTGGACCACCTACCCCGAGCGACTGGAGCAGGCCGGCATCTCCTGGAAGATCTACCAGGACATCGGCGACGGCCTGGACGCGGCCGGCTCCTGGGGCTGGATCGAGGACGCCTACCGGGGCAACTACGGCGACAACTCGCTGCTGTACTTCAACAAGTACCGCAACGCCAAGCCCGGCGACCCCTGGTACGACAAGGCCCGCACCGGCACGGACGCCAAGAGCGGCGACGGCTACTTCGACCGGCTGAAGGCCGACGTCAAGGCCGGCAAGCTGCCGCAGATCTCCTGGATCGCCGCCCCCGAGGCCTTCTCCGAGCACTCCAACTGGCCTTCGAACTACGGCGCCTGGTACATCGCCCAGGTCCTGGACGCGCTGACCTCCAACCCGGAGGTCTGGTCCAAGACCGCCCTGTTCATCACGTACGACGAGAACGACGGCTTCTTCGACCACGTGGTGCCGCCGCTCCCGCCGAAGGACGCCTCCCGGGGCAAGTCCACCGTCGACGTCTCCCTCGACCTCTACCCGGGCGACAGCAAGCGCCCGGCCGGCCCCTACGGCCTCGGTCCGCGCGTGCCGATGCTGGTCGTCTCGCCGTGGAGCAAGGGTGGTTACGTCTGCTCCGAGACTCTCGACCACACCTCGATCCTCCAGTTCATGGAGCGCCGGTTCGGCGTCAAGGAGACGAACATCTCCCCGTGGCGCCGGGCCATCTGCGGCGACCTGACCTCGGCCTTCGACTTCGCCCGCAAGGACAGCCGCCCGGCCGCGCTGCCGGGGACCGACGAGTACGAGCCGCAGGACCGCGAGCGTCACCCCGACTACAAGCCGACGCCGCCGGCCGACCCGGACATGCCCGGACAGGAGCGCGGCCTGCGCCCCTCCCGGCCGCTCAAGTACGCCCCGTACGTGGACGGTTCCGTCGACGCGGCGGCCGGCAAGTTCACACTGGCCTTCGCCTCGGGCGCCAGGGCCGGGGCCGCTTTCCACGTGACGTCCGGCAACCGCACCGACGGCCCCTGGACGTACACCACCGAGGCCGGCAGGACCATCGCCGACACCTGGAACTCGACGTACTCGAACGGCTCGTACGACCTGACCGTGCACGGCCCGGCCGGCTTCGTGCGCTGGTTCAAGGGCTCGAACAAGGCGGCCGGTCCCGAGGTCACCGCCCGGCACGCCGGCGACGACATCGAGCTGACCTTCACCAACAAGGGCACCGCCACGGTGCGGCTGAAGCTCGCCAACGGGTACGGCCCTCGCCCCACGACGGTGACGGTGCGGCCCGGCGCCACGGTGCGGCGCACCGTCGACCTGGCGGTGAGCCGGCGCTGGTACGACCTGACCGTCACCTCCGACGCCGACCCGGCATTCCTGCGGCGGTTCGCCGGGCACGTGGAGAACGGGCGGCCGGGTGTGAGCGACCCGGCGATCATCACCGAGTGACCGGCCGCGACGGACGGATCGCTCGGATCAGAGCGGTGTGAGGTGCCCCGGCTGCGGTTGCCGGGGCATCAACGCCGGTTCCTGCGCCGCCGACTCGGGCTTCAGGGCCAGTACGGCTGCCACGGGGTGCTCGTCGTCGCTCTCGTGGGAGGACGCGACATCCGGGTCGGGGGTGGGGAGGGCGGGTTCGGGTGTCGCTCGGGTGAGCAGCACCACGCCCCAGGACGCCAGCCCCGCCCCGGCCAGCGCCAGCAGGACACCGACCGCGCCGCCCTGCAACCGCTCGCCGAGGAGGACGAGCCCGATCACCGCGGCAGCCAGCGGGTTCGCCAGCGTCACCACCGCGAGCGGGGCGCCGAGGCCGCCCCGGTAGGCGGTCTGGGACAGCAGCAGCCCGCTCGCCGCGAGGGCCGCGACCAGCAGCGCCACCCCGGCCACCTGGAGGCTGAGCAGCGGGGCGGAGTGGTCGGTCATGGCCACCGTCACGGTCTGCGTCAGCGCCGAGGCCACCCCGGAGGCGAAGCCGGACGCGGCCGCGTGCCGCAGCCCCGGCCGGGCGCCCGGCCGCGACAGCATGCCGATCAGCGTCACCGTCACCGCGGCCACCGCCAGCGCCTCGGACGTGCTCAGTACCTCGTCGGGCGCGTGCCCCGACGCCGTGACGAGGATCGCGGCCAGGCCGACGAGCGTCAGCGCGGTACCCCGCCACTCGACCGCGCCGACCCGCCGCCCCGCTATGCGCGCGCCCAGCGGCACCGCGGCCACCAGGGTGAGCGCGCCGAGCGGCTGTACGACGGTCAAGGGGCCGTACTTGAGGGCCACCACGTGCAGCAGCGCGCCGGAGCCGTTGAGCAGGACCGATCCCCACCAGGCGCCGGAGCCCAGCAGCCGCAGCGTGCCCGATCCCGGCGCTTGGGAGGCCAGTCGCTCCTGGGCGACGGCCGCGGCGGCGTAGGCGGCGGCGGAGAACAGGGACAGGACGACGGCGAGAAGGGTGGCGTTCATCGGCCCGCTCCCACGAGTGCGGCTTCCTCGTCCCGGGCCGCCGGGACGAGCTTGTCGGCGCCGCGTCCGGCCGTAGTCGTTGTGCGCTGCGGCACGGGGATCACCGCGAGCGCGATGCCGAGCATGGCCGTCGCCACGATCGCGTCGAGCCAGTAGTGGTTGGCCGTGCCCACGATGACCAGCAGCGTCACCAGCGGGTGCAGCAGCCACAGCCACCGCCATCGCGACCGGGTCGCCACGATCAGGCCGATCGCCACCATCAGGGCCCAGCCGAAGTGCAGCGACGGCATCGCCGCGAACTGGTTGGAGAGGTGGTCGGTCTCGGGCGAGCCGTACACGGAGGGGCCGTAGACCTGTCCGGTGTCGATCAGGCCGGTCACGGCGAGCATGCGTGGCGGGGCGAGCGGGAGCGTCAGATGCACCACCAGGGCGGCGGC
Source organism: Streptomyces sp. SD31 (assembly GCF_052068475.1). Classification (NCBI taxonomy): domain Bacteria; kingdom Bacillati; phylum Actinomycetota; class Actinomycetes; order Kitasatosporales; family Streptomycetaceae; genus Streptomyces; species Streptomyces sp. SD31. The sequence goes on from NZ_JBQHCX010000004.1 coordinate 462,473, forward strand.
GGTGACCGCGGCGAGGACACGGCGGGTCCAGACGTAGTGCGCGGGGCGCCGCAGGTAGAGCCAGATCAGGAAGGCCGCGGTGGCCGGGAAGTGGACGGTCGCGTAGTAGGTGTTCGCGAGGTGGATGAGCGTGTCGCCGTGCAGCAGCAGGTTCTGCACCGAACCCTCGCCGGGCAGATGGACGGCTCGTTCCAGGTCCCACACCCGGTCCGCGTTGCGGAAGGCCTCGGCGGTGTGGCCCGTGGCGAGCTGCCGGCCGAACTTGTAGACGAGGAAGAGCCCTACGACGAGCAGGAGCTCCCGGACGAGCGGGGGCCGGGCTGTCGCGTCGGTCTTCGCCCGAGGAGGCTCGGTGTGGCCATTCATTCCCCCGGCCCTTTCGCTGACGGTGGGTGGTGCTGGGTGGTGCTGGGTGGTGCTGGGCGGTGCTGGGTGGTGCTGGGCGGTGCTGGGTGGTGCGGGGCGGTGCTGTAGTGCCACTCATCGATACGTCGACGTACCGAAACGCCCCTGTACCGATACGCCACTGTACCGATACGGGAGCGTTCCGGTACAGTGGCGTTTCGATAGACGTACGACACACTGGAAGCGCGGCCTCCCGCACACCGCGAGGCCGCCGCACAGAGTGAGGAGAAGAGTCCGATGACGTCGCAGGCCGCGGACGGACCGGAGACGGTCGCCGCCTCGCGCCGCTCCAAGATCACGCCCGAGCGTGAGCAGGAGTTCTTCGACGCCGTGCTCGAACAGATCCGCGCGTGCGGCTACGACTCCGTCACCATGGAGGGCGTCGCCGCCAGCACGCGCTGCAGCAAGTCCACGCTCTACCGGCAGTGGAAGACGAAGCCGCAGTTCGTGGCGGCCGCCCTGCGCGCCAGCCGACGGACCCGCTTCGACGGCATCGACACCGGCACGCTCGCGGGCGACCTGTGCGAGGCCGCCCGGGCCGCCGGCGCGTGGTCGGGCAAGGACACCCGGCTCTTCCAGGCGCTCGGCCACGCCGTCATGCAGGACCCGGAACTCCAGCAGGCCCTGCGCGAGGCGCTCATCGACCCCGAACTCGACGCGCTGCGGGACATCCTGCGGCGCGGAGTCGAGCGGGGGGAGGTCGCCGCCGACCATCCAGCGCTGGAGTACATCCCGGCGCAGATCTTCGGCGTGCTGCGGGCACGTCCCGTCCTGGAGGGCCAGGACGCAGACCCCGACTACATCGTCCGGTTCGTGCGGGCCGCCGTACTGCCGGCGCTCGGCCTGACCTGAGACTCAGGCCGCCGTCCACGGGATGACTGGACGGTGACCTGTTCCGCGCCGCACCGTGGGGACGGGGGCGGCGCGCACCCCCCGGCCGGGTGGGGTTCCCCTTGAGCGGAGGGGCGCCCCACCCGGCCGCTTCTTGTCCGAGAACAAGATCCGATCCGAGAACAGGATCTGAAAACAAGATCCGAGAACAGGATCCGAGAACAAGAGCGGCTCAGATGTCCTGGCCGTTGCCACCCCCGGTGGACACCTTGATGCCCTTGGTGATCTTGTCGATGACCGCCTGTTCTCCGGCGTCGACACCGATGCGGACCACGACGATCTGCTGCTCACTGACGGGCGAGGGGAAGGCGAGCGACTGCACATAGCCGTCGGCGCCCTTGCTCGTGACCGCCTTCCAGCGGACCAGATAGCCCTTCTGCCCGGCCACGGTCACTGCCTTGGAGGCCAGCACCTCGTGCGAGGTGATCTCCCCGTATCCCTTGCCGTACGACTCCTCGGCATTCGCCGCGATGTCCGCCTTGGCGACCTCCTCGGCCGTGTCGCCCTTGGTGCGGAGCGCGAGCGCGGGCGCCGAGTAGGCGCCGCCCTTCATGCAGGTCTGGGAGGTGTCGGAGGGGCACTTGTATGTCTCGTTCGACGCCACCTGCGCGCCCCAGTTGATCTGCTGGCCGTACCAGCCGTCCGGGATGCCGATGCTGATCCCGCTGACCGGGTCGGTCACCGAACCGCTCTCCACCCGGGGCGCCTCGGACTGGTCGGGGGACGGAGACTGCCCGCCGGAACCGCCGTTGCCGCCGCCGGAGTCCCCGAAGGGCCCGCCCTGACCGCCGCCGGGCCCGCCCTGGCCCCCCTGACCGCCCTGCTGCTGGGAGTTGGCGGTGCCGCTGCCCGAGCCGTCGTCCGCGGTCAGCGCGTACACGCCGACGCCTATGCTCGCGAGGACCACCGCGGCCACTCCCACGGCTATGCCGGTGCGCAGGCCGCGCCGCCCGCCCGACTGCGGTTGGCCGGGATAACCCGGATGCACCGGATAGATCGGATGGCCTCCCTCGGTCGACAATTGATCCGGAGGACCCCATATGTCGGCCGCTCCCGCGGGCCGGACCTGGTCCGTCCATGCCTTGCCGTCCCACCAGCGCTCGGTGGGCGGACCGTCACTTTTCTGGCCCGGGTCGGGATACCAGCCGGGAGGAGTCACCTGCGTCATGGGTCCACCGTATGAGGCCTCGGTGAAAGTCGGATGAGAGGATCCACTCCGAGTCACTCGAGGACGAGCCGAACGGGCCGCTCCCGAGCGGGCGGCGGCAGCCGCGGCCCGTCCCGGCCCGGGGTGATCGAACCGAGCACGCGCGCGTGCCGGGCGCCGGTGGCCGCCGGATCCGTGCCGGGCAGTCCGTGCGCGGACAGAAACCCCAGCACGGCGAAGGCGTACGCCTCCTTCGTGGCGCGGCAGCGCCTAGTACGGCTCCTCCAGCAGCCGTAGCACCAGCGGCTCGTGGACACTGCCGCGACCGCCCGGCGCCCCCGTCCACGTCGTACGCAAGCCGCCCACCGCTGAACCCGTCGCCGCCGCGTCGGGCACGCCCTGCTCGCCGGCGGCGATGTCGCGCGGTCGGAAGTCGGCGACCAACTCGGCCCACCCGTCGCACAGTTCACGGTCCGCCCGGACGGCCGCCGCGAGCACCTCCCGCAGCACGTCGTCGTACGGCGTGCCCGGGGGCCCAATCGATGGAGTTGGCGAGATCCGTGGCCTGTTGACGGTTTCGACGTCCGCAAGCGCAGGTCGCGGGCCCCGCGCGTCGCCTGCCCGCATCCGCCGTCACCCGTCACGGCAACAGGTGCCCCGAGCGGCCTCCACTTGGGCAGCAGGAAAGCTACGCTCGACGTCGGTACGTCGTTCGGGCGACTCGGGGAGGTAGCGGGATGACGCAGGTCCGGCCCACCCAGGCCGCCTCGGCTTCCCTGTGGGAGCGCGACCAGGAACTCGCCGCCGTCGAGCGGGCGCTCGACACCCTGTGCGCCGACCAGTCCTCCTCGGGCAGCCTCCTGGTACTGCGGGGCGAGGCCGGACTCGGCAAGACCGCACTGCTGGCGTGGACGCGCCGTATCGCCGAGGCACGCGGCTGCACGGTGTGGTCCGCCCGCGGCAGCGAGACCCTGAGTTCCGTTCCCTTCAACGTGGTACGGCAGTTGCTGCAGCCCGCCCTGATGTCGCTGATGCCGGAAGAGGCGCGCGAGTACCTCGGCGACTGGTACGACATCGCCGGGCCCGCCCTCGGCATAGCGGATCCAGGCGAACGCCAGGCCGACCCGCAGGGCGTGTGCGACGGTCTGGTGGCCGCCGTGCGCAGGCTGGCCCGACGCGACTGGCCGCTCGTGCTGCTGATCGACGACGCCCACTGGGCCGACCAGGAGACCCTGCGCTGGCTCGCCGCGTTCGCCGAACGCCTCGGCGAACAGAACGTCCTGGTCGTGGTCGCCCGCCGCCCCGGCGAGGTCAGCGGCGACAGCGCTCGCCCCCTCGACGCGATCGCCGCAGCGGGCTGCTCCGTCGCCAACCTGAGCGCCCTCACCCCGGACGCGACCGCCGGTCTCACCCGTGCCACCCTGGGTGCGCATGCCGACGACCCGTTCTGCCGCGAGGTCTGGGCCGTCACCGGCGGCAACCCGTACGAGACCGTCGAACTCCTCGCCAAGGTGCAGGACAGCGAGTTCGAGCCGACCGAGTCCGCGGCCGGTGAACTGCGCGCCCTGAACCGCGCGGCGCGCGGCGGCGGCCTCGTCACCAGGCTCAAGGGCCTCGGCGTCGAGGCCACCCGGTTCGCCTGGGCGGCCGTCATCCTCGGCACCGAGATCACCGTGGACCTGGTGGCGGAGCTGGCCCAGATGAGCACCGAGGAAGCCGGGCGGTGCGCCGAACTGCTGCGCACCGCCCGCATCCTCACCGTGCCCGACGCCGCCAACCCGCAGGCGGACGACGGCGACCTGCAGTTCGTCCACCCACTGATCGCCTCCGCCGTCTACGACTCCATCCCCGACGCCCTGCGCACCGCCATGCACGGCATCGCCGCCCGCGTCGTCACCGACAACGGACGCGGAGCCGCGGTCGCCGCCCGCCACCTCCTGGAGGTCCACCCGGACAACGACGAGGAACTCGTCGAGCAGCTGCGCGAGGCGGCCCGTGAACACCTCGCCGTCGGCGCCCCCGACGCGGCCCGCCGCTGCCTGGAGCGCGCCCTGCTGGAACCGCCCGTACCCGACGTCCACGCGCGCGTGCTGTACGAACTCGGCTGCGCCACCCTGCTCACCGCGCCGGCCACCACCGTCGACCACCTCCAGACCGCGCTCGCCATGCCCGGCCTGGACGGCGGCGAGCGCGTCGACGCCGTCTGCCGCCTCTCCCAAGCACTGCTGCACAACGACCAGTTGGCGGAGGCGGTCCGCACGGTCGAGGCGGAGGCCGCCCGGCACCAGCCGGGCCCCGCCAAAATGCGGCTCCAGGCCGTGCAGTACATGTGGGAGAGCGTCCACGCGGGCGAGACGACATCGCCGAACCTCCGGGAACGACTCGCCGAACTCGCCCGTGCCTGCACCGGCCGGGACAACTCCGAGCGTGCCCTGCTCATGCTGCGCGGCTTCGATGCCATGGCCCGCGGCGAGAACGCCGAGGAGGTCGTCGAGGTGTGCGACCGCGCGCTCGTCAACGGCCGCCTCGCACCGGGACTCGGCTGGACCGACACCGAGTGGGGTCCCGAGATCATCATGATGCTGGCCAACGCGTACGCCTACACGGACCGGCTCGACCGGGCCGAGGCCCTGTACATGGACGCCCTGCGCACGTGGCAGTCGGCCGGCTGGCGCGGCGGTCACCTCGCCCTCGGCCATGCCTATGTCGGACTCGGCCACCGCAGGCGCGGCCGGCTGCGCGAGGCCGAGGCGTCGCTGCGTCAGTCGCTGGAGTTCGCCGAGCGGGTCGGCCGACGGCTGCCCCTGCACTGGTCCACCACATGCAACCTCGTCGACACGCTGCTCGCCCGCGGTCATGTGGACGAGGCCTGGGAGATCGCCGAGCAGTACGGCTTCGCCCCGCCCTACCCGTCCACCATCCTGCTGCCGGACCCGCCCTCGGTCCGCGGCCGCCTGCTCCTCGCGGTCGGCCGCACCCAGGAGGGCATCAACGCACTGGAGGAGGCGGGGAAGGCGGCAGCCGTCCGCGGCCACCACAACCCGGTGCTGGCCCCCTGGGCCGTTGACCTGGCCCGTGCCCTCGCGAGCGTGGACCCGGCGCGCGCCGTCCGGCTCGCCACCGACGCCCGCCGGCATGCCGAGCGCTTCGGCACCGACACCGCGATCGGCGAGGCCCTGCGGTGCGCCGCCGCGTTGGAGACCGGGCAGCGTGCGGTACGCCTCGCGGAACAGGCCGTCGCGTATCTCGAGGCTTCGCCCTGCCAGTACGAACACGCCGCCGCGCGCGTCGAGTACGGCATTGCTGCCCGCTCGTCGGCTGAGCTGCAGCGGGGATTGACGCTGGCGAGGTCGTGCGGCGCGGACGGGTTGGTGGCACAGGCGGAGGTGGCGTTGGCCGCAGTGCCCTAGGGGCGCGGGGCTGTGTCGATCTGCGGCTCCGCCGCGTGGGCGCGACCAGCCACGATGCACCCGCAGACGAACGACGAAAGATCGGTCAGATCTTGAGCAGCTGCTCGGTGACCGTTGCCAGCCGTGCTCGTACCTGCGGGTCGTACGTTTCCTCGTGCGCCCGCGCCCGCGAGGTTCCGTCGTAGTAGCCGCCCGTGCCGACGTCCTGTGTGGCCAGCGCCAGCACACCGGTCGCGCCGTCGGCGACCGTGTTCCAGGGGGTGACGCCCGCCTCGCGGACCATGGTGGTGTCCATGTAGGTCGCCGGGTGCAGGACGTTCACCGAGATGCCGGTGCCGGCCAGCTCCTCGGCGAGGGTGAAGGTATGGGCGGCGAGGGCGAACTTGCTGCGGCAGTACGCCGAGACACCGCTGTAGCCGCGGGTCAGCTCGGGGTCGTCGAAGTCGAGCGGCTCCTGGCCGGCCGAGCCGACGTTCACGACCCGCGCGGGCGCGTTCGCGCGCAGCACGGGCAGCAGGGCGCGGGTCAGCGCGACCGGCGCCAAGTAGTTGACGGCCAGGCGGAGTTCGTGTCCGTCGGCGCTCAGTTCCCGCCCGGCGCCGCGTGGTCCGCTGCCCACGCCCGCGTTGTTGACCAGCACGTCGAGCTCGGGACGCGCGTCGGCGACATGCGCGCCCAGCTCCCGCACCTGGTCCAGCGAGGCCAGGTCCGCGACGAACCCCTCGGCGTCGCCTTCGGCCCGCAGCTCCTCGACGAGCTTCTCCGTACGGCCGGCGTCGCGCCCGTGTGCCAGCACGACATGCCCGGCACGGACCAGCTCGAAGGCGAGGTGGCGGCCGAGCCCGGAGGTGGCGCCGGTGATCAGAACGGTCGACATGCCTCCACCGTAGGCCCGCGGTGGAGGCATGTGCGAGGTGCTGCTGAAGCTACAACCACCAGGGTCACCCTCAGCCGCCGGGCTCCTCCTCCGCCAGCACCCGCTGGGCCGCCGCGAACGCCGAGTTCGCCGCCGGAACCCCGCAGTACACGGCCGTCTGCAGCAGTACGGCCCCGATCTCCTCCGGCGTCAGCCCATTGCGCCGGGCCGCCCGCACATGCATGGCCAGCTCGTCGTAGTGGCCGTGCGCGACCAGCGCCGTCAGGGTGATCATGCTGCGCTCGCGTCGGGTGAGCGTCGGGTCGGTCCAGATCTCGCCCCAGGCGTAGCGCGAGATGAAGTCCTGGAAGCGCGCGGTGAACGCGGTCTGCCGGGCCTGTGCCCGGTCGACATGGGCGTCGCCGAGCACCTCGCGCCGCACCTCCATGCCCCGCTTGGCGCCCCCGGCCGCTCCGTCGAAGTGCGCCCGCAGCGCCGTCAGCACAGCCTCCGGACACTGGGCGGGCGCCAGGTGCGAGGCCCCCGGGATCTCGACGAGCGCGGCACCGGGCACGGCGTCGGCGATCTCCCGCAGGTGCGCGGGCGGGGTCGCCGGATCGTCGCGCCCGGCGATCAGCAGCGAGGGTGCGGTGATGGACGGCAGCTCGTCCCGCAGATCGAACGCGGCCAGCGCGTCACAGCAGGCGGCGTACGCGTCCGGATCGGCGTTTTGATGGTCGGCGACCAGCTCCGGCACGGTGAACCCGGGTGTGAACCATCGCGCGTTCGCGCTCTCCGCCAACCCGGCCAGGCCTTCCCGCCGTACCAGCGCGGCTCGCTCCTCCCACGGCTTCGAGCCGTTGAAGTGCGCCGACGAACAGATCACGGCCAGCGAGGAGACCCGCTGCGGATGGTGCACGGCGAGGTGCAGCCCCACCGCACCGCCCAGCGACACCCCCGCGTACGCGAACCGTTCGACGCCGAGCGAGTCGGCGAGCGCGAGAACCAGGTCGGCGAGGTCACCCACCGTCGCGCCCGCCCCGATCAGACCGGCCGCCGAGCCGCCGTGCCCCGGCAGGTCCCAGCGGACCACCCGATGGGTGATCGACAGCTCGGGCGCGACCTTGTCCCACAGGGCGTACGAGGTGCCGAGCGAGGGTCCGAGCAGCAACGGGGGTGCGGAAGTGGGCCCTTCGGCGCGGTGGTTGAGGACTTGGTTCGTCAACGTCGCTCCAGAGCACGGTCGGTGAGGGCTCCGGCGGAGCCGGTGTAACGGGCGGGGTCGGTGAGCCGGTCGAGGTCCACGTCCTTCAACTCCGGCTCCTCGGCGAGCAGTTCGGCCAAGGACAGCCCCTCGGAGTACGCGCGTTTCGCGAGCTTCGTGAGCAGCGCCTTGGCGCGGGCCCGACCCAGCACCGGCGCCAGCTCGGCGGACAACCGCTCGGAGACCACCAACCCGTGGGTGAGGTCAAGGTGTTCCCGCATGGCCTCCGCGTTCACCCGCAGCCCTTCGACCAGTTCGGCGGCGTCGTGGGCCGCGCCGCCGACCAGCCGGAGCAGGTCCCTGAGCGGCTCCCACTCGGCGTGCCAGGCCCCGGCCGGCCGCTCGTCCTCTGCGACCATCGAGCCGTACAGCGTGGCCGCGAGCTGCGGCGCCCGCCGGGCGGCGGCCGCGACCAGCGTGGACCGTACCGGGTTGGCCTTGTGCGGCATGGCCGACGAACCGCCCCCGCTGCCCTCCGCCAGCTCGGCGATCTCGGTACGGGCGAGGGTGAGGACATCGGTGGCGATCTTGCCGAGTGCCCCGGCCGTGAAGGCCAGGCAGCCGGCGAGATCGGCGATCGGTGTGCGCAGGGTGTGCCAGGGGAGGAGCGGCGCATCGAGGCCCAGCTCCCGGGCGAAGGCCGTCGAGAGGGCGACGGTGTTCTGGGCGCCGTACGCAGTGAAAGCCGCCAATGTCCCGGCCGCACCGCCGAGTTGGGCAGGGAGGTCGTCTCGTACCTCGATGAGCCGGTCCCGCGCGTCCAGCACCAGCGAGCGCCACCCGGCCGCCTTCAGCCCGAACGTCGTCGGCACGGCATGTTGGGTCAGCGTCCGTCCCGGCAGCGCGGTGTCCCGGTGCTCGGAGGCCAGCCGGGCCAGTGCCCGCTGGACGCGGTGGAGGTCCGCCAGCATGAGGTCGAGCGTGCGGGTCGCCACCAGCATCGTCGCCGTGTCCAGGATGTCCTGGCTGGTCGCGCCCCGGTGCACGTACGGGCCGTACTCCTCGCCGACCGCCTCGGTGAGGTCGGCGACCAGGGGGATGACGGGGTTGCCGCCGCCACGCGCACGCTCGGCGAGGGACCGTACGTCGAAGCGGTCCACGTGGGCCGCCTCGGTCACCGCGTCGGCTGCCCCGTCCGGGGCGAGACCCAGACGGGCCTGAACCCGGGTCAGTGCGGCCTCCGCGTCGAGCAGCGCCTGGAGGTAGGCGCCGTCGGTGGTCGCGGAGGCGGCGGGGGAGCAGGCCCACCCGGGGGCGAGCAGGCCGGCGTCGGAATCGGCAGAAGTCACTGGAACTCCAGGAAGACCGTCTCGCCCTCGCCCTGAAGGCGGATGTCGAAACGGTAGGTGCCGTTGCCCTGCTCCTCGGCGATCAGCGTGCCGCGTCGCGCCGGATCCACCCGGGAGAGCAGGGGATCCGCGGCGAGCGCCGCCTCGTCGCCCGGCAGGTAGATCCGGGTGAACAGATGCACCAGCAGCCCGCGCGCGAAGACGCACACGCTGATGTACGGCGCGCTCTGCCCGCGCGCCCCGGGACGCAGCGTCCGCGCGCTCCAGTGGCCGCCCGCGTCCGTCTGGATCCGGCCCCAGCCGGTGAACTCCACGCCGTTGCGGCCCAGGAAGCCACCGCTCGCCGGGTCGCGCCGCATCGAGCCGTCGACCCGCGACAGGTTGCCGTCCGGGTCGGGACCCCACAGCTCCACGAACGCGTCCGGCAGCGGGTTGCCCTCGCCGTCGTGGACGTACCCCTGGAGCGCGATCGTGTCGGGGTGGCCGATCGGGGCGATGTCGCCGCCGCCGGGGAAGGGCAGGGCATGGCCGTAGAAGGGGCCGACCGTGTGCGACGGGGTGGGGAGCACGGTCTCCGGACGGCTCGTGTCGATCTTCGTCATGGCAGGTCAGCGTCCTTCTTCGATCCAGGTGGCGTTCGGGCCGTCGAGCACGATGTCCCAGTGGTAGCCCATCGAGAACTCCGGCACCGACAGGCTGTGGTCGTAGGTCGCGACCAGCCGCTGCCGGGCCGCGTCGTCCGTCACCGACTGGATGATCGGGTCGTACGGGAACAGCGGGTCGTTCGGGAAGTACATCTGCGTCACGAGCCGCTGGGTGAACGCCGTGCCGAAGAGCGAGAAGTGGATGTGCGCCGGCCGCCAGGCGTTGACGTGCTGGCTCCACGGGTACGGGCCCGGCTGGATGGTGGTGAACTCGTAGAAGCCGCTGTCGTCGGTCAGCGTGCGGCCGACACCGGTGAAGTTCGGGTCGAGCGGGGCGTCGTGCTGCTCGCGCTGGTGGGCGTAGCGGCCGGCCGAGTTCGCCTGCCAGATCTCGATGAGCTGGCCGCGGATCGGGCGGCCGTCGCGGTCCAGGAGGCGGCCGGAGACGGTGATGCGCTCACCGATCGGCTCGCCGTTGTGCTGCCGGGTGAGGTCGTTGTCGATCTCGGTGATGTCCCGCTCACCGAAGGCGGGGGAGGACAGCTCCACCAGCTCCGGGTCCTTGGTGACGTCGATCGCGATCGGCGGCTGCTTGGGGTGGCGCAGGACCGAGGAGCGGTAGGGCGCGTAGTCGCGCCGCGGCTGGTGCTCGACGGGGGCCCCGTCGGCGACCCGCTTCTCGTACGCGGCGTGCTCGGCCGCGATCTCCTGGTCGATGTCGTGTTGCGTGAGAGTCATGAGGGTTCCTCGGGGGTTCTTAGCGCTCCAGGACGAGGGCGAGGCCCTGGCCGACGCCGATGCAGAGGGTGGCGACGCCGGTTCCGCTGCCCTTGCGGGCGAGTTGGTGGGCGACGGTGCCGGCGAGGCGGGCGCCGGAGGCGCCGAGTGGGTGGCCGAGGGCGATGGCGCCGCCCTGCGGGTTGAGGAGCTGCGGGTCGAACTCGGGCCATTCGGCGACGCAGCCCAGGACCTGGGCGGCGAAGGCTTCGTTGAGTTCGAGGACGTCCAGGTCGGCGAAGGTCCGGCCGGCCTTGGTGAGGGCGCGGTTGACGGCCTCGACGGGGGCGAGGCCGAAGTAGTGCGGGTCGAGGGCGTGCACGCCGGTGGCACTGACCCGGGCGAGGGGTTCGCGGCCGGTGGCCCTCAGGCCCTCCTCGTCGACCAGCAGCAGGGCGGCGGCGCCGTCGTTGAGGGGGGAGGCGTTGCCCGCCGTGACGGTCCCCTCCAAGGTGCGGAAAGAGGGCTTGAGCTTGGCCATCGCCGCGAGGGAGGCGTCGGCGCGGACGGACTCGTCGGCGGCGAAGAGGACCGGGTCGCCCTTGCGCTGCGGGATCGGGACGGGGGCGAGTTCGGCGTCGAACAGGCCCGCCTGCTGGGCCCGCGCGGCCTTCTGGTGCGAGGCGAGCGCGAACTCGTCCTGCTGCTCCCGGCTGATCTTGTGCTTCTCCGCGATGAGCTCCGCGCTCTCGCCGAGCGGGACGGTCCACTGCGGTTCCATCCTCGGGTTGACCATGCGCCAGCCCAGGGTGGTGGAGTACAGCTCGGCGTGCCCGGCCGGGAACGGCCGGTCCGACTTGGGCAGCACATACGGCGCCCTCGTCATCGACTCGACCCCGCCGGCCACGGCGATGGAGGCGTCCCCGACCGCGATGGCGCGGGCCGCCTGGATGACCGCTTCGAGGCCGGAGGCGCACAGGCGGTTGACGGTCACGCCGGGCACGGACGTGGGGAGCCCGGCGAGGAGGGCTGCCATGCGGCCGACGTTGCGGTTCTCCTCGCCGGCGCCGTTGGCGTTGCCGAAGTAGACGTCCTCGATCCGGGACGGATCCAACTCCGGGGTGCGGGCGAGGAGTTCACGGATGGCGTGGGCGCCGAGGTCGTCCGGGCGGACGGAGGCGAGGGCGCCGTTGTAGCGGCCGACCGGGGTGCGGACCGCGTCGACGATGTACACCGGGTTCCGGTTCACAGCAGGCCCTCCGCGATCGTCAGCTTGGCGTCGGTCTTGGCGACGATCTCGTCGACGGCCACGCCGGGCGCGGTCTCGACGAGCAGCAGCCCGTCCGGTGTCACGTCGATCACGCCCAGGTCGGTGATGATCCGGTTCACGCAGGCCTTGCCGGTGAGCGGCAGCGCGCACTCGGTGAGGATCTTCGGGCTGCCGTCCTTGGCGGTGTGGGTCATCACCACGATGACCGTGCGGGCCCCGTGGACCAGGTCCATCGCCCCGCCGATCCCGGTGATCATCTTGCCGGGGATGGCCCAGTTCGCCAGATCACCGGCCTCGGACACCTGCATCGCGCCCAGCACGGCGACATCGATGTGCCCGCCCCGGATCATCGAGAACGACAGGGCCGAGTCGAAGAAGGACGCCCCCGGCAGCACCGTGACGGTCTCCTTGCCCGCGTTGATCAGATCGGGGTCGACCTGGTCGTCGGTGGGGTAGGGGCCGGTGCCGAGGATGCCGTTCTCGGACTCCAGGATCACCTCCACGCCCTCGGGCAGATAGTTCGGGATCAGCGTGGGCAGCCCGATGCCGAGGTTGACGTACTGCCCGTCCTCGAGCTCGTGTGCGGCCCGCGCGGCCATCTCTTCCCGCGTCCACGCCATTACTGGCCCACCGTCCCTTGTGCTGCGGGCGCGGAAATCGTGCGCCGTTCGATCCGCTTGTCCGCCGCCTGCTCCGGGGTGAGCGCGATGACCCGCTGCACGAAGATGCCCGGCAGATGCACCGCGTCCGGGTCGAGGTCGCCGGGCTCCACCAGTTCCTCCACCTCGGCGATCGTCACCCGCCCCGCCATGGCGGCGAGGGGGTTGAAGTTCCGGGTGGACTTGTTGAACACCAGGTTCCCGTGCCGGTCGCCCTTCGCCGCCCGCACGAGCGCGAAGTCGGTACGGATGCCCCGCTCCAGCACGTACTCCACGCCGTCGAACTCCCGCACCTCCTTCGGCGGCGAGGCGAGCGCGACGCCGCCCTGGCCGTCGTAGCGCCAGGGAAGCCCGCCGTCCGCGACCTGGGTACCCACCCCGGCCGGCGTGAAGAACGCGGGGATCCCGGCGCCGCCCGCCCGCAGCCGCTCGGCGAGCGTGCCCTGCGGGATCATCTCCACCTCCAGCTCACCGGCCAGGTACTGGCGGGCGAACTCCTTGTTGGCGCCGATGTAGGAGCCGGTCACGCGGGCGATCCGCCCGGCCGCGAGCAGGACCGCGAGGCCGGAGTCCATCGCCCCGCAGTTGTTGGAGACCACCGACAGTGAGCCGGTGCCCTTGTCGTACAGGGCCTGGATGAGCACGTTCGGCACACCACTCAGCCCGAAACCGCCCACCGCGAGCGAAGCGCCCTCGGGCACATCGGCCACTGCCTCAGCGGCGGTGGCGACCACCTTGTCCATCCGTAAGCCCCATCTCTCCAATTACTCAGGGCACTGAGTATTTCAGCGAGGTTTCCCTCACGCTGCCACTGGAGCGGCCGGGCGTCAAGGCCTCGGAGTTGATGCAGGTCACGTGAAGGTTAGTGATGGAGACAGGGGTGGGTGGGTGCGGTTATCGTTCAGTACACCAACGAATTCGACCTCGGGAGCGCACATGGCCGCGGTGGACCTCACCACCCACCCCGGGCACCTCGCCCGGCGGCTCCAGCAGGCGCACTACCTGCTGTGGAACACGATGGTCTCCGAGGAGATCACCTCACCGCAGTTCGCCGTCCTCAACGTGCTCGTCGCCGAGCCGGGCCTGGACCAGCGCACGGTGGGGGAACGGGTGGGGCTCGACCGGTCCACGATCGCCGAGGTGATCAGCCGGCTCGGCCGCCGCGGGCTGCTCGACAAGGTCCGCGACCCCCAGGACGGCCGCCGCTCCCTGCTGCGCCTGACGGACGACGGGCTGCGCACGCACAAGAAGCTGACCGTCCGCACCGCCCGGATGAACCAGGTCTTCCTGGCCCCCCTCTCCGCCGGGGAGCAGACGCTGTTCTTCGACCTGATCCGCCGGGTCGCGGACGCGGCCGAGGGCCTCCGCAACCCGGCGGAGCCCCTCGCCGCACAACGCTGACGGAATGCTCAGGACGCCTTCGCGAACACCACCCACACCTGGCCGTGCTGGAAGTTCATCGGCTTGCCGTCGTCGGTCGTGAACGTGGTGCCGTCCGTGGCCTGCGGGCGCTTCCAGTTGACGTGGTACACGTGCCCGTCGCGCAGCACCGCCGCCCTCCCGGCGCCCACGGTCTCGGTGTACGGCGTGTAGTTGCCGGCCGAGTCGTGGAAGGCGGACCTGCGTACCTTCACGTACTGCACGACGACCGTGCCGGCCGTCACCCGCTGCCCGTCCGTCGTCCTGGCGGCCTTGCCGTCCATGGCGACCAGCCAGCGGTCCTGGCTGCCGGACCAGGTGAAGGTGAACCGGGCCGCCGGGAAGCGCACCGTCCGCGAGGTCTCCGGAATGCCGCCCGCGGGGGCTGCACCGAAGCGGAAGCCGGTCGTCAGGACGGAGGTGCCCGGGGCGGAGGACATCAGCCGGCCGGGTCGCAGATAGAGGTTGTGCGGCGAGGGCCTGTCCGTGCCGCGGAAGTACGCACCGGCCGCCTTCTCGGGCGGCTTCGCCTGCAGCGGAGCCTTGTCGATCAGCGGCAGCAGCTTGCCCTGCGCACCGGAGAAGGCGAGCGTCGGCCGGTTGAACTGGCCCAGTAGCTCCAGATCGCTCTCGCGTGCGCTGCGCACCGGTCCGATGACCTCCGGCAGTTTCTGCGCGTAGACCGCCAGCAGGCGGCTCAGCCCGGCCTCGACCTGTTCGACGTACACGATGTCAGCGGCGTTCAGGCCCGTGTGGGGCCGGGCGGCGCGGACGTTGTCGATCTTCACGGCGAGCACCGACGCGCCGTTCACGCGGCTCTCGCTCGCCCCTGGCGACGGCGGGCGCTCCCGGCCGCGGCCGTCGTCGCGTGGACCGTCGGACGTCGTGCAGCCGACCGCCAGGGAAGCGGTCAGTGCGGCGGCCAGCAGCCCCGCCATGGTCGTGGCGCGTCTCTTGTGCGCCCCTCGTCGCCTGCTCACCTTCGTCACCCGCAGCCACCCGCCCTGTCCGGCCAGTCCGTGTAGTCAGATTGTGTACTTATCCGTTCATGGGATGCCATTCCTGTCCGTCCGTGCGAGGCCATATCTGACCGGTTCCGGCAGCCCGGTCGGCCAGTTGGGCATGTCGCCGGTCCGTCCGAGCGGTTCGGTGCGGGAGCGCAGGGGTACCCGGGCGGCCACCGCACGAGCGGACGCGCACACGTGACGGAGGGAGCGCGGGGCGATGAGGGCAGTGACCTGGCAGGGCAAGCGGGACGTGCGCGTGGAGAACGTGCCCGATCCGACGATCCAGGAGCCGACGGACGCGGTCATCCGCATCACGTCCACCGGGCTGTGCGGCTCCGACCTGCACTTGTACGAGGTACTGACGCCATTCATGACCCCGGGGGACATCCTCGGTCACGAGCCGATGGGCATCGTCGAGGAAGTCGGCGCCGGGGTGCCGGACCTGCAGGCCGGCGACCGGGTCGTGGTGCCCTTCCAGATCGCCTGCGGCAACTGCTGGATGTGCCTGACCGGCCTGCCGACCCAGTGCGAGACCACCCAGGTCAGCGGCGAGGGCATGGGTGCCGCCCTGTTCGGCTACACCCGGCTGTACGGCGCGGTGCCGGGCGCCCAGGCCGAGTACCTGCGCGTCCCGCAGGCGCAGTTCGGCCCGATCAAGATCCCGGAAGGGCCGCCCGACGACCGGTTCGTCTATCTCTCCGACGTCCTGCCCACCGCCTGGCAGGCGGTTCGCTACGCCGAGATCCCCGAGGGCGGCAGCCTCGCCGTGCTCGGCCTCGGCCCCATTGGCGACATGGCCTGCCGGGTCGCCCAGGTGCAGGGCGCCGGACGGGTGTTCGGCGTGGACCTGGTCCCCGAGCGGCTGCGGCGGGCACGTGAGCGGGGTGTCGAGACGTACGACCTGAGGAGCTTCGACGACGAGAAGGAACTCGTCACCGCCATCCGCGACCAGACCGACGGCCGCGGCCCCGACGCCGTCATCGACGCGGTCGGCACCGAGGCACATGGCAGCGCCGCCGCGCGGTTGGTCCAGCAGGCCTCGGCGATGCTGCCACGCAAGCTGAGCGGTCCGCTCGCCGAACGCTTCAGCGTCGACCGGCTCGCCGCCCTCTACACCGCCATCGACCTGGTGCGGCGCGGCGGCACGATCTCCCTGTCCGGCGTGTACGGCGGCATGGCGGACCCGATACCGCTGCTCACCCTGTTCGACAAGCAGATCCAGATCCGGATGGGGCAGGCCAATGTGCGCCGCTGGAGCGACGACATCCTGCCGTATCTGACGGACGAGGATCCCCTCGGCGTCGACGACTTCGCCACCCACCGCGTGCCGCTGAGCGACGCCCCGCACGCGTACGACATGTTCCAGCGCAAGCAGGAAGGCGCGGTCAAGGTGCTGATGAAGCCCTGACTCCCCGCTGCAGAAGTCTTCAGGTCGGCTTCACGTCAGGCCGGTGGCGCGAAGATCTCCGCCAGGTCGTAGCGGACCGGCTCCTCCAACTGGGCGTAGGTGCAGCTCTCGGGGGTGCGGTCCGGCCGCCAGCGGCGGAAGCGGGCCGTGTGCCGGAAACGCGCGCCGTTCTCCATGTGGTCGTACGCCACCTCGGCCACCCACTCCGGTCGGAGCGGTACCCAGGACAGGTCCTTCTTGCCCGACCAGCGGCTCGGCGCGCCCGGCAGCCGGGCCGACTCGTGAGCCGCCTCGTCGGCCCAGGCCGCCCAGGGATGCCCCGCGACGTCCGCCATGCGCAGCGGCTCCAGCTCCTCGACCAGTTCGGCGCGCCGCTTCATGGGGAACGCCGCCGACACGCCCACGTGCTGGAGGGCGCCCCGGTCGTCGTAGAGCCCGAGCAGCAGGGAGCCCACGACCGGGCCGCTCTTGTGGAGGCGGTACCCCGCGACGACGACGTCCGCGGTCCGCTCGTGCTTGATCTTGAACATGGCCCGCTCGTCCTGGAGGTAGCGCAGGGTGAGCGGCTTGGCGATGACACCGTCCAGCCCGGCACCCTCGTACTGCTCGAACCAGCCCTGAGCCGTCTCGATGTCGGTCGTCGCCGGCGCCACATGCACCGGTGCCGTCACCCCGGACAGCGCCGTGGTGAGCATCGCCCGCCGGTCCGCGAGCGGAACCTGCAGCAGCGACTCGTCCGCCAGCGCCAGCAGGTCGAAGGCCACGAACGACGCCGGGGTCTTCTCGGCCAGCATCCGCACCCGGGAGTCGGCCGGGTGGATGCGCTCGGTGAGCGCGTCGAAGTCCAGCCGCCCCTCCCGCGCGATCACGATCTCCCCGTCCAGCACACACCGCTCGGGCAACCGCTCCTTCAGCCCCGCCGCCAGCTCGGGAAAGTACCTGGTCAACGGCTTTCCGGTACGGCTGCCCAGCTCGACCTCGTCCCGGTCGCGGAACACGATCGCCCGGAACCCGTCCCACTTCGCCTCGTACTGCATGCCCGGCGGGATCTTCGCCACCGACTTGGCGAGCATCGGCTTCACGGGCGGCATCACCGGCAGGTCCATGCTGTCGATTCTGCTCGCATACGACTGCTGCCGCCCGGTGTGCGAGGTGTGCCCGGTCCGCCTACCGTGGCTCGCATGGGCGAAGCGGTGGAACTGGAAGCGGGCGGCCGGACCGTTCGCCTGTCCAACCCGGGCAAGGTCTTCTTCCCCGAGCGCGGCTTCACCAAGCTGGACCTCGCCCGCTACTACATCGCCGTCGGCCCCGGCATCCTGCGCGCCCTGCGCGACCGTCCCACCACCCTGGAGCGCTACCCGGACGGCGTCACCGGCGAGTGGTTCTTCCAGAAGCGGGCACCGAAGAACATGCCCGACTGGATCCCCACCGCCCACATCACCTTCCCCAGCGGCCGCAGCGCCGACGAGATGTGCCCCACCGAGGAGGCCGCCGTCCTGTGGGCCGCCCAGTACGGCACGCTCACCTTCCACCCCTGGCCGGTCCGCCGCGACGACGTGGACAGCCCCGACGAACTCCGCATCGACCTGGACCCCCAGCCCGGCACCGACTACGACGACGCCGTCCGCGCCGCCCACGAACTGCGCGCCATCCTCGACGAGTTCGGCGGCCTGCGCGGCTGGCCCAAGACCTCCGGCGGCCGCGGCCTGCACGTCTTCGTGCCCATCGAGCCGCGCTGGACCTTCACCCAGGTCCGGCGCGCCGCCATCGCGGTGGGGCGGGAGCTGGAACGCCGGATGCCGGAGCAGGTGACGATCAAGTGGTGGAAGGAGGAACGGGGCGAGCGCATCTTCATCGACTACAACCAGACGGCACGCGACCGCACGATCGCCTCGGCCTATTCCGTACGGCCACGCCCGCACGCCCCGGTCTCGGCCCCCCTGCGCTGGGAGGAGGTCGGCGAGGCCCGCCCCCAGGACTTCGACATCGCCACCATGCCCGCGCGCTTCGCCGAACTCGGCGACGTGCACGCGGACATGGACGACCACCGCTTCTCGCTGGACGCGCTGCTGGAGCTGGCCAACAAGGACGAACACGACCATGGACTCGGCGATCTGCCGTACCCGCCCGAGTATCCGAAGATGCCGGGGGAGCCCAAGCGGGTACAGCCGAGCCGGGCCAAGAAGGCGGCGCCTGCCGAGGAGACGCCGCCGGAACCTACAGTTCCTTGATCCGGATGTCCCGGTACGAGACCACATCCGTCGTGCCGTGCACCTGGAGCCCGATGTACCCGGAGGCGAACCGTCGCCCGTCCGTGCCCGGGTCGTCCGAGCGGGGCGGGACGAAGTCCTGGCCGCCGATGTTGTCGAACTCGTTGATCAGCACGCCGTTGCGGTAGACCGAGTAGTGCTGGTCGACCACGCGGATCTCGTAGTCGTTCCAAGTGCCCTTCTGGGTGACGCCGGCACCGGCGAGGCCCACCCGGTCGAAGCCGTAGATCGACCCCGTCTTGTACATGTCGCCGTCCGGCCGGTCGAGCACCTGCACCTCGTGCCCGTACTTGATGGCGACCCACTCGGGACGTGACTCCTCGGGGTGGTCGTGGACCCACGGGAAGCGGACGAAGACGCCGGAGTTGGCGTTGCCGGTGCCCGGGGCGTCGTCACGCCACTGGAGCCGGAGCGAGAAGTCGCCGTACTTGCGCTCCGGGAACCACAGCATGCCAAGGCCGGGCTTGGTGGTCCCACTGGTGATCGTCCCGTCGCCGTTCGGCGCGAACGAACCGCCGCCCACCTGCTGCCACTTGGCGAACGATTCCGCGCTGCCGTCGAGGATCGTGCGGTAGCCCTCGGTCTGCCCTGGCGTGCCGATCCCGGACTGACGGGCGGCCTTGCGGATGGCGTCGTACTCGCGCTGGTCGACGACCCCGTCCTTCAGGAGCTGGTCGAGGACGGTCGTCACGTGCTTGAGGAACAGCGCGTGGGACGTCCACTCCTTCTCGTCCTCGATCAACTCGTTGATCCGGCACCGGTTGTTGGTGATCCGGTTCGGGACACCCGAGTCGACGGTGCCGACGATCACCGTCAACCGCTCGTCGAACTCAGGGCAGTTGGGTGCGGGGACCTGGCTCGACACCACCGTGAAGGTCACCGTGCGGGCCGCGGACGTGTTGCCGGCCTTGTCCGTCGCCCGGTAGGCGAGGGTGTGCGTGCCCGCGCGGTCGACGACCACCGGGGCGCCGTACGCGAGGTACGGCCCGCCGTCGATCGAGTACTCGATCCGGTCGACACCCGAGCCGTGGTGCTCGTCGGTCGCCGTGACGGTCACCTTGGCGTTGCCGATGTACGCCCCGTCGGAGTTCTTCGTGCCCTCGACACTCACGCCGGTCACCGGCGGGGTCGTGTCCGGCTGGGGCGCCGCCACGACCGTGAACTGCACGTTCTTCTCGGCCGCGACGTTCCCCGCCTTGTCGGTGGCCCGGTAGCGCACCGTGTGGCTGCCGACCTCGTGCACCATCACGGGCGCGGTGTACGGCTGCCAGGCGCCGGAGCCGATCGCGTACTCGATGGTGTTGACGCCGGAACCGGTGTCGGAGGCGGAGACGGTGACGGTCGCCATGTCGACGTACGTGCCGTCGGGGTTCTGCTCGCCGCTGACCGTCGCCGAGGTCTCCGGTGCGGTGGTGTCGTCGGTCGGCGGTGGCACCACCGTGAACGCGACGCTCTTCTCCGCAGAGACGTTCCCCGCCTTGTCCAAGGCGCGGTAGCGGATCCTGTGGTCACCGACCTGATCGACGACGATCGGGGAGGTGTACGGCTGCCAGGCGCCCGCGTCACCGACCGCGTACTCGACGCGGTCGACGCCGGAGCCGCCCGCCTCGTCGGTGGCGTGGATCGCCACGCTCGCCGAACCGACGTACTGCCCCTGCCCGTTCTGCACCCCGCTGACGTGGGCCGTCGCCTCGGGCGCCGTCGTGTCCTCGCCGCTGCCCTCGGTCACCACGAGGATGCCCTGCATCTGCCCGTGGCCGGGGATCGTGCAGTAGTAGCGGTAGCGACCCGGGGTGAGTGTGACCTCGGCGGTGTGGCGGCCGCCCTGGTCGTCGTTCGGGTTGGCGAGGATGTTCAGCTGGACGTCGTTGTTGAACTCCGGGTCGGAGGTGTCGAACGTCAACGTGTGCGGCATCCCGGTGGTGTTGCCGGTCGCCGTGCTGTTCTCGAAGACGATCGTCGTCCCACCGGCGACGGCCGTCGCCGGTGCCGTCGTGTACTTGGTGATGTCGTCACCGGCGGTCCAGGTGAGCACCTGTTCGGCGGCTGCTTCAGGCTGGGGCTGTGGCTGTCCGGTCGCGGGCAACGCCTGCAGTCCGAGCACCACGAGCAGCGCCGCCAACAGGGCCGCCCACATTCTTCGTTGTCGTGTCACCGCGTCCCCCTCGCCAGCTGGTCGGCGGCCGGAGTCGGCGCGCCGCCCGTGTAAGTGACCCGCCACAGCGCCGACTTGGCGTCCGAGGTGAAGAAGCCACGGCCGTAGTCGAGTACGTACAGCGCGCCGTCCGGCCCGAACTTCCAGTCCATGAGGTTCTTGATGCCGTCGTTGCCGATCGGCACGATCTTCTTCAGCGACTCCGAGTGGACCGGTAGACCGCCGTCACCGTGGGTCTTCGGGTCGGTGATCACCGCGTTGCGCGGCTGGTCGGCGTCGTAGAAGTCGCCGACGAACCACTTGCCGTCCCAGTACGCCGGCCACTTGACGTCACTGGTCGCCGAGACGGTGTCGTACCGGTAGACCGGCCCGTTCATCGCGGCCTGCCCGCCGCCCTTGAGCCACGGCAGCAGATAGCCGGCCTCCTCCTGCTTGTACGACGGCACGCCGTTCGCGTCGCGCGGGAAGTCCGGGGCGCCGCCCTGGGGTGAGTACCAGATGTTGTTGCCGGTGACCGGCGGGAGGTTGACGAGGCCGTCGTTGTTCGGTGACTCGTTCTTCGGGTGGTCGCAGTCGTACCAGCCCAGCGGCTTGGTCGGGTCGGGCAGATTGCGGTCCCGGTAGGGCTGCTTGTTGCCCATGCAGTACGGCCAACCCCGGTTGCCCGCCTTGGTGATGACGGCGAACGTGTCGTACTTCGCCGGTCCCCACGTGGTGGAGGGCGCCGAGGCGTCCGGGCCGACCCAGCCCGCGTACAGGATGTCGGTCTGCTTGTCGACGAAGATGCGTGCGGGGTTCCTGACCCCCATCACATAGATCTCGCCACGCGTTTTGCCGCCGCCCTCGTCGGTCTCCCGGCCGGTGAAGAGGTTGCCTTCCGGCAGTGTGTAGGTGCCGTCAGGCTCCGGGTGGATGCGCAGGATCTTGCCGTTGAGGTTGTTGGTGTTGCCGGAGGTGCGGCGCGCGTCGGCGAAGGACACGCCCTTGTAGTTCGGCTCGGGGTTGTTTCCCGAGTAACCGTCGCTGAAGCGGCTGGAGTTGTTGTCGCCGGTCGCGATGTACAGGTTGCCCTTGGAGTCCCAGGCCATCCCGCCGCCCGCGTGACAGCAACTGTGGATCTGCACGGGCCACTTGAGCAGCACCTTCTCACTGCTCAGGTCCAGCTTGTTGGTGGCGAGGTCCAGAGTGAAGCGGGAGACGCGCCGCTCGGCCATCCGCGTGTCGCGGTTGATCCGGGAATGCGGGGTGTAGTGCAGATAGACCCAGCCGTTCTCCTCGAAGCGCGGGTCGAGTTCGATGCCGAGGAGCCCCTCCTCGACCTTGATCAGCTCGTCACCGCCGCCCTTGTTGCCGAAGACGGTCAATGCGCCTGCCTGTGTGACCTTCTTGCTCTTCGGGTCATAGACGTGGATCTCGCCCTTGCCCTTGCCGATGTCCGGGTTGTTCCAGTCGGTGATCACCGGCTGGGAGGAGTCGGCACCGCCCCGTCCGATGTAGAGCACCCGGCCGTCGGGCGCGGTGACCAGGCCGTGCGGCTCGCCGATCTGGTCGTTCTGGCCGGGCTGGTTGGGTTGGGTGAGTCGCTCGGCCTTGTAGTTGCCGGTGATCGTCGCCTTGCAGTCGGCCCGCACCAGCCGGGTGGTCCAGAGCAGGGCGCCACGCAGATGCGTACGGAAGTCGGTCTCGTCGTACGACGACACCGTGCCGCCCATACCCGTGTAGAAGGAGCGGCCGCCGTCGTAGTCACGGCACCAACTCACCGGATGGTCCCAGCCGTTGGCGCTCGTCCCGGGCTGGTAGCTCGACTCCCGTATCCGGGCGACGGTGTGCACCGCACCCGACGGGTTCTTCGCCCAGTTCAGCCACTTGTCCGGCCGTTTCCACTGCACCGGAAGCTCCTTGGTGGCCGGATGCCGCCGGTCACCGACCTCCACGACGGCCCGCTGAACGTTCGTCGGGCCGCCGGGCGCCGGGCGGGCGCCGACGAGCCCGGTGAACCAGTCCGAGTACGGTTCGGCACGGGCCGCGTCATGGACGCCGACGAAACCGCCGCCCGCCTCCATGTAGGCCTCCAGGCCCGCCTCCTGCTCGGGGTCGAGGACATCGCCGCCGCCGGTGAGGAAGACGATCGCGTTGAAACGGCCCAGCCTGGCCTCATCGGTGAAGACCGAGGCGTCCTTCGTGGCCTCGACCTTGAAACGCTGGTCGGCCGGGCCCGACAGGCCGATCTTCTCGATCGCCTCGATACCGGCGTTCACCAGCGGCGACTCGTCGCCCGCGGCCGCGGAGCCGTGGAAGATGAGCACCCGTACATTCGCGCCGCCCGGGGGCGACTTGACGGACATCGTTGTCAGGGGTGGTTCCGGGACCGGGCGCGCGTCGGCCGCCGGAGCCGACATCAGCCCGGCGGCGACGATCCCGGTGGTCACGGTGGCCACCCAGGTCTGTCTTCTCGTGCTCAACCCTCGTAAGTGCATGGGCACCTCCACGGTCACAGCAACAGCGACAAGGAAGCTAGACCCCTTTGAACGACTCGCCAATACCTATGGCCGTACTGGGACCAACTTTGTCCTGAGTGTGGATAAACGGGGGAGTGGCCGGTACCGTCTCACCGGTTCATCCCGGTAATTTCCGTACCGCCGTGGGGAGTTCGGCATGAACAGAGACAGCTTCGACAGGCGCGCCTTCAACAGACGCGTGCTGCTGGGCGGCGCGACCGTCGCGACATCGTTGTCCCTGGCGTCGGTGCCGCAGGCCGTGAGCGCCGACACGCCGCCGCGGACCGCGCCGGCCGGCGGCGAGGTCAGGCACCTCAAGCTGTACGCCGAGAAGCTGGCCGACGGGCAGATGGGCTACGGCCTGGAGAAGGGCAAGGCGACGATCCCCGGTCCGCTGATCGAGCTCAACGAGGGCGACACCCTGCACATCGAGTTCGAGAACACGATGGACCTACCGGTGAGCCTGCATGTCCACGGCCTCGACTACGAAATCACCAGCGACGGCACGAAGTTGAACAAGAGCGACGTCGAACCCGGCGGCACCCGCACCTACACCTGGCGCACCCACGCCCCCGGCCGTCGCAAGGACGGTACCTGGCGGGCGGGCAGCGCCGGGTACTGGCACTACCACGACCACGTCGTCGGCACGGAACACGGCACGGGTGGCATCCGCAAGGGCCTGTACGGTCCGGTGATCGTCCGCAGGAAAGGCGACATCCTCCCCGACGCGACCCACACGATCGTCTTCAACGACATGCTCATCAACAACAAGCCCGCGCACAGCGGCCCGAACTTCGAGGCGACGGTGGGCGATCGCGTCGAGTTCGCGGTGATCACGCACGGCGAGTACTACCACACCTTCCACATGCACGGTCATCGCTGGGCCGACAACCGCACGGGCATGCTCACCGGTCCGGACGACCCCAGCCAGGTCATCGACAACAAGATCGTGGGCCCCGCGGACTCGTTCGGGTTCCAGGTGATCGCGGGGGAGGGGGTCGGGGCGGGCGCGTGGATGTACCACTGCCATGTGCAGAGCCACTCCGACATGGGGATGGTGGGGCTGTTCCTGGTGAAGAAGGCGGACGGGACGATTCCCGGATACGAGCCGCACGAGCACCAAAATCAGTCGGCCGAGCATGAGCACTGACCGATCATGGGCCGGTGACCCTTCTTCTGACGCGCAGTGACCTGGAAGCCGTACTGGAGCCGGAGCCCTGTCTGGCCGCGCTGGGGGAGGGATTCCGGGATGCGGACGCCGCTCTCGTCGCGGGGCGGCGGATCCGGGCCGACCTGCCGTTTCCCGGTACGGCGACGGCGCTGCTCCCCGGAGTGCTGCCGGGCATCGACGCGTACACGGTGAAGGTGAACGCCAAGTTCCCGGCCGCCCGGCCCGCCCTGCGCGGGGTGATCTGCCTGCACAGCGGCGAAGACGGCGAGTTGCTCGCCCTGCTGGACTCGGCGACGATCACCGCGTGGCGTACGGGCCTGGCGGCGGCCCTGGGAACCCACCTGCTCGCCGGTCCCGGCGATGGGCTGGGCGTCATCGGCGCGGGGGCGCAGGCGGAGCTCATGGTGAGGGGGCTCCGCACGCTGCGGAGTTACGGCGACCTGGCCGTCCACGACACGGACGGCGACCGTTGCGCCGACTTCGCCGCACGCCACGGCGGTCGGCCGGTGGGCTCGGCGCGGGAGGTCGCCGCGGTCGCCGACACCGTACTGATGGCCACCTGGTCACGGTCACCGCTGCTGTCCCTGGCCGACACCAGGGAAGGGCAGCACTTCACGAGCCTGGGCGCCGACGAGCCCGGCAAGCAGGAACTGGCGGCCGACCTGCTGCAGGCAGCGCTGCTCGTCGTCGACGACCGGGAACTCGCCGCCCTCATGGGTGCGTTGGGGGCGGCCGACCTGCCCGCGGAGGCCGCCGACACCACCCTCGGCGCCGTACTGCGCGGCGAACACCCGGGCCGTACGAGTACCGCGGTCCGTACCGTCTACGCCCCCGTCGGCCTGCCCTGGCAGGACCTGGCGCTGACGTGGATGGCGTATCGGGCGGCGGAGCGGCAGGGGCTCGGGCAGCGGGTCGATCTGCTGAGCTGACTCGCGCTCAGTGCGCTTGACCTGCTCGGCCTGCTTGGCCTGCTTGGCCTGCTTGACCTGCTTGGCCGCGGGCAGCGGTGGCTGGGTGTGCCACGCGGCTCTCGTCCACGACGAAGCGTCCGTTCACGGCGCCGATGGGGAAGTAGTCCTGGGCGGCGACACCGGTCGGTGCCGGTGTCAGCGAGGGGATGCGGGCGCGCCACCCTCGGCGGCTCCCGCGCTGCTGGAACCGATGAGGCCCATGGCCGCGCCGACGGAGAACAGCAGCCACCACCTGCGGGACATGCCGGCCCGGCGCAGCCCTCGTACGACTGCCTCTCTCCTGGGAGTGGTCCGCATCACATCTCCTGTTCCGGGGCCGTGCCGCCCCGTGCCCCGGGCGGCCATCAGCAGCAGCCTCGGCCGCGGTCGAGGGTCCTGCCAGGCAAGATCGGCCAAATGGATCACCCGGTCGTACGGCGGTCCGCACCGCTCTCCGCATTCCCGGCGCGCGGTTCCCACCGAGCGGAGAGCGCTCTCACCCCCGTGCCCCGCCAGGACTATCCTGATCCGCAACCCCAGCCGAGGAGCCGCGCAGTGACCGAAACCGCCCCACGCCCCACCCTGGAGGCCGTGGCCGCACGGGCCGGTGTCTCGCGGGCCACCGTGTCCCGGGTGGTCAACGGCGGGGACGGGGTGCGCGAGCCCCTCGTGGAGCGGGTCCGCAAGGCGGTGGAGGAGCTCGGGTACGTGCCCAACCAGGCCGCCCGCAGTCTGGTGACCCGGCGGCACGACGCCGTCGCCGTCGTCGTCGCCGAGCCGGAGACCCGCGTCTTCGCCGACCCCTTCTTCGCACTGCAACTCCGCGGTATCAGCAAGGAGTTGACGGCCCACGACAACCAGCTCGTACTGCTCCTCACCGAGGGCCGCGACGACCACGCCCGCGTCGGCCGCTACCTCGCCGGCGGGCATGTCGACGGAGCGCTCGTCTTCTCCCTGCACCTCGACGACCCGCTGCCCGGTCTGATCCAGCACGCCGGAGTCCCCACCGTGTTCGGCGGACGGCCCGACTGGAGCGGCGACCGGCGTGGCGTGGTCTACGTCGACAGCGACAACCGTGGCGGCGCCCGCGACGCCGTACGCCACCTCGCCGGCCTCGGCCGCACGCGCATCGCGCACATCACCGGCGCCCTCGATCAGACGTCGGCGGTGGACCGGCTCGACGGCTACCGGGACGTCATGGTCGACGCCGATCCGCGGCTCATCGTCGAGGGCGACTTCACTCCGGCCGGCGGTGAGCGGGCGATGCGTGAGCTTCTCGCACGCTGCCCGGACCTGGACGCCGTGTTCGCCGCCAACGATCTCACCGCGGCGGGGGCCCTGCGGGTGTTGCGCGAGTCGGGGCGGCGGGTGCCGGAGGACGTCGCGGTGGTCGGGTTCGACGACATGCTGCCGGTCGCGGAACAGACCGAGCCCGCGCTCACGACGGTCCGTCAGGACATAGAGGAGATGGGCCGGTTGATGGCCCGGCTGTTGCTCCGCGGGCTCGACCGGCGCGCCACCGAACAGGGCGTCGGCGCCGCACCGTCCAGCGTGGTGCTGCCGACCACACTGGTGCGGCGCGCGTCCGCATAGGTCGTCCAACGGGAGCTTTACGTCCCGTTGCCTCAGCTCTGCGGCGGCGCGCTCTTGATCACCGCGAAGCGTGCCCCGTACGGGTCGGTGAGCTTGGCGATACGGCCGACGTCCGGCAGGTCCGTGGCCGGCATACGGGCCGTGCCGCCCAGCTCCTGCGCCTTGGCGACCGTGGCGTCCGCGTCCGTCACCTCGAAGTACGGCAGCCAGTACGCCGCGCCGTGCGCCTCCGCCGGGTCGTCGGCCTTGTCGACGACCCCGCCGAACATGGCGTCCTCGCCCTCCCCGGCAGGGCTGAACGTCGTGTAGGTGCCGCCGTAGAAGTCGAGAGCGAAGGTCTCCAGGCCGAGCGTCGCGTTGTAGAACCCCGCCGCGGCCGGTACGTCCGTGGTGTACAGCTCCAGCCAGCACAGTGAGCCGGGCTCCTGGACGACGTCGAGGCCCTTGTTGGTGCCGGGCTGCCAGAGGCCGAAGGACACGCCCGCCTTGTCGGCGAGGATGGCCATGCGGCCCAGGTCCATCACGTCCATCGGCTGCATCAGCACCGAGCCGTGCGCCTGCTCGGCCGCCTTCGCCGTGGCGTCCACGTCCGGTGTCTGGAAGTACACCGTCCAGGAGGGCGGCCCCTGCTCCTCGGTGGTCTGCATACCGCCGGCCGTCGTCCTGCCGTCGAGCTGGAAGAGGCCGTAACCGCCGGTCTCGGGCCCGCCCGGCTGGAACCGCCAGCCGAACAGGCCGCCGTAGAAGGAAGCGGCGCCCTCGATGTCGGGGGTGCCGAGGTCGATCCAGTTCGGCGCGCCGGTGACATAACGGGTGGTGAGCATCATCGCCCTCCTCGGAAGGGTCCCGTCGTCCGTTGTCTGTCCCTTGTGCTGTCTGCTGTGCTGTCTGCTCTGCCGAGTCTTGCACCGCCCACTGACAATCGCTGCCGGAGCGCGGCCGCGGGCTGCGGTGATCGTCGCGCTCACTGTGGGGGACCGGCGAGGACTCGATGTCTTTCACGTGTTTCCGCGCGCCGCCGTGCGCCGTGGCGCGGACAGGGAGACCATCGAGTCGGCCGGAGGCCCTGCGGCGCGGCGTTGATCCCGCGTTGATCGAACGTTTTTCGGCGACCGGCACGATCCTGCGTATGCACATCGAAACGATCGCAACGATCACCTCGCCCGACCTGGACTGGCAGCAGGAAGCGTTGTGCGCGCAGACCGGGGCGGACTTCTTCTTCCCCGAGCCGGGCAGCTCCGTACGGGAGGCGAAGCGGATCTGCGGCCTGTGCCCGATCCGCTCCGCGTGCCTCGAGTACGCGCTCGACAACGACGAACGCTTCGGCGTCTGGGGCGGCCTGTCGGAGAAGGAACGCCTGGAGCTCAGGCGCACGTCACGCTGAACCGCCACGTCCCGGCCCGCGACCGCACCTGGCCGAACCGGCACGGGTACACGAACCCCACGCCCTGAGGCGCCTGCGTGATGCCCACCGCCACCGTCCGCTCGCACTCCGCGCCGTATGCCTCCGGCCGACGACCCCGATCTTCGCGCCGCAAGTCCGGGGGCTCTGGACCCTTGCGGTCCTCAGACCACAGACCTCAGACCTCGGCTCTCGGCTCTCGGCTTGGAATGTGGCTGGTCATGTTGTGCCTTGGCGTGTAGCCCCCGGCCTGCGACGTGCAGGTGGCCGGCCCTGGCCCGGCCTGGGTATGGGCCTTGGCCTGGAGCCTTCGGGACCGCGGCCCCTCTTCCCGCCCCTTGGCCTGGAGTGTGGGTGGCCCTTCTGGCCTTCGGCGTGTAGCCCCGGCTGGCGGTCTACAGCGCGGCTGGTCCTGCCTGGGTCTCGGCGTGTAGCCCCGGCCTGCGCGGCCTGCGGGTGGCCGGCCTGCGTGGACCTGGGCCGGAGCCTTGGGGCCTGCGGCCACCCGTATCCCCGCCCTTCGGCCTGGAGCCTGGCCGGCCCTGACCTGGGCCGGGAGCCTTTAGGCCTGCGGCCCGCGGCCTGTGCCCCCGTCCCTCGGCCTGGGGGGTGGCCGGCCCTCTGGCCCTTGGCGTGTAGCCCCGGCTCGCGGTCGGCGGCGCGGCCGACCCTGCCTGGCCCTCGGCGAGTAGCCCCGGGCCTGCGGCCTGCGGGTGGCCGGCCCTGCCTGGCGCTGGAGCCCTGGAGGCCGCAGGCCCGGATCCCCCGTCCGGAGCTCCTGACCTCAGCCCCGCCCCGAGCTCCCGCCGCTCAGCCTCTGCCCCAGCTCTGCCCGTCAGTCCCTCAGCCCGCAGCCCGAGCCGCCATCCGGGCCTTTCGGGCTGCCAGCTTCTCGTCGAACTTCAGGGCCTCCGCGTCCAGGCCGCCCATGAACAGGCCGAGTTCCTCCTGGGCCTTCTGGCCCTCGGGGCCGAGGCCGTCGATCTCCATGATCTTGAGGAAGCGGAGGACGGGCTGGAGGACGTCGTCGTGGTGGATGCGCATGTTGTAGACCTCGCCGATGGCCATCTGCGCGGCGAAACGCTCGAAGCCGGGCATGCCGTGGCCGGGCATGCGGAAGTTCACGACGACGTCCCGAACGGCCTGCATGGTCAGGTCGGGGGCGAGTTCGAAGGCGGCCTTCAGGAGGTTCCGGTAGAAGACCATGTGCAGGTTCTCGTCGGTCGCGATGCGCGTCAGCATGCGGTCGCAGACCGGGTCGCCGGACTGGTGGCCGGTGTTGCGGTGCGAGATACGGGTCGCGAGCTCCTGGAAGGCGACGTAGGCGACCGAGTGCAGCATCGAGTGCCGGTTGTCCGACTCGAAGCCCTCACTCATGTGCGCCATGCGGAACTGCTCCAGCTTGTCCGGGTCCACCGCGCGCGAGGCGAGCAGATAGTCGCGCATCACGATGCCGTGCCGGCCCTCCTCGGCGGTCCAGCGGTGCACCCACGTGCCCCAGGCGCCGTCACGGCCGAAGAGCGAGGCGATCTCGTGGTGGTAGCTGGGGAGGTTGTCCTCGGTCAGGAGGTTCACCACGAGTGCGATGCGGCCGATCTCGGTGACCTTGGACTGCTCCTTGTCCCAGGCCTCGCCGTCCTCGAAGAAGCCGGGGAAGTTGCGGCCGTCGCTCCACGGCACGTACTCGTGCGGCATCCAGTCCTTGGTGACCTTCAGATGCCGGTTGAGTTCCTTCTCGACCACTTCCTCCAGCGCGTACAGCAGTTTGGCGTCGGTCCAGACGGCGGGGCTGCCGAGGTGAGGGGAAGTAATCGTCACGGGAACTCCAGGGGACGTAACACGAGCGGTAGGAGCCGACGAGCGGCCGACGTAACCTACGGCATCGTAGGCTACGTCTCCGTAGGTTACGAAGCCGTAGGTTAAGAACGGCGTAAAGACCGCTGATCAGCCCCTGTTTCACCGGGATTTCCCGGGCAAACCGAACAGCCCTGGAACCGCAGGTCCCGGCGTCGCCGGGACGATCCGCTCACTCGGTCACGTGTACAGCTCCCGCATCCGGACCGAGAGGCATGTCACACAGCCCTCGAGCTTCTCGAACTCGCTGATGTCCACCAGAACGGGCTCGTGACCGAGGTCGGCGAGCAGCTCCGCCGTCTTCGGCGCGCTCGCGGCCATGAGCAGCTTGCCGCCGCCGAGCAGCACCACATGCGCCCCGGACTCCTCGGGGACCGGAAGGAAGCGCGGGAACAGCGACGGGACGTCCAGCTGCGGGATGCGCCCGAGAATGGTTCCGTCGGGCAGCGCCGTGATCGCCGACTTCAGGTGCAGCACCTTGCTCACCGGTACGGCGACGACCCGCGCCCCCAGCGGCTCGAAGGCGGCCCGCAGCTGCTGGACGCCCGCCGCGTTGGTACGGCCTCCCCGGCCGACGTAGATCGTGTCGCCGACCTTCAGCACGTCGCCGCCGTCCAGCGTGCCCGGCTCCCAGATCCAGTTCACGGAGCAGCCGAGCGAGGCCACCGCCTCCTCGACGCCGATGGTCTCGGCACGCCGGGACTCGGCGCCGGGCCGGGTGATCAGCGCGACGTTCTTGTACATGACGACCGTGTCCTCGACGAACACCGCGTCGGGGCAGTCGTCGGCCGGGTCGACCTCGATCGTCTCCCAGCCGTGCGTACGCAGGGCCTCCGTATACGCCTCCCACTGCTCGACCGCGAGGTCGACGTCGACCTTCTCGCGCTCGATGTGCGTCACCAGCCCTTCGGCGAGGCGTGGGCTGGGGCGGCGGACGAGGGCCTTCTTGCTGGGCACGAGGGATCTCCGGGTCGGTGGCAGGTGTCGGCGCCATGATGCAGGGGCACCGACCCGCCATCATGCAGGTGTTACCCGCCCGTACAAAACCCTCCGGGTCAGGCTGTGGCCCTCCTGAGATGCTCCGCGGTGAAGGAGCCGTGGGCGTCGAGGAGCTGTCGTGGGGTTCCTTCGAAGATCACCCGGCCTCCGTCCCGGCCGCCGTCCGGCCCCAGGTCGATGATCCGGTCGGCGTGCGCCACCACGTCCAGGTTGTGCTCGACGACCACCACCGTGTTGCCCGCGTCGACCAGCCGGTCCAGCAGCCTGAGCAGCCCCTCGACGTCCGACATGTGCAGTCCGGTCGTCGGCTCGTCGAGTACGTACACCGCGCCCGTGCGGTGCAGCCGCGTCGCCAGCTTGATGCGCTGCCGTTCGCCGCCGGAGAGGGTGGAGAGGGGCTGGCCGAGCGTCAGATACGTCAGCCCCACGTCCCGCAGGGCGCGCAGGCGTCGCCGTACGCCCGCGTCCTCGAAGAACTCCAGGGCCTGATCGGCCGTCATCTGCAGTACATCGGCGATGGAGTTGCCGTCGACGGTCAGCCGCAGCACCTCGTCCCTGAAACGCCGCCCCTCGCAGTCGTGGCACGTCGTCGTGACCGGATCCATGAAGGCCAGGTCGGTGTAGATAATTCCGCGGCCCTCGCAAGTGCCGCACGCGCCGGACGAGTTGAAGCTGAAGAACCCCGGCTCGGCGCCCGTCTCGCGCGCGAAGATCTTCCGTACCGTGTCCATGATTCCCAGATACGTCGCCGGAGTCGACCGCGCCGAGATCCCGATCGCCGACTGGTCCACGACCACGGCGTCCGGGTGCGCGGCCGTGAACTCCGCGACCAGCGTGCTCTTCCCGGACCCGGCGACTCCGGTGACGACGGTGAGCACCCCGGTCGGGAACTCCACCGTCACGTCCCGCAGATTGTGCCGGTCGGCTCCCTTCACCCAGAGCCCACCGGTCGCCGCGCGGACGTTCTCCTTCAGCTCCGTACGGCGCCCCAGACACCGCCCGGTCACCGTGCCGGACTGCGCCAGCTCGCCCGGCGGCCCCTCGAACACGACCCGTCCGCCGCCCGCGCCGGCGCCCGGCCCCATGTCGACGACGTGATCGGCGAGGGCGATGACATCCGGGTCGTGCTCGACCACGAGCACGGTGTTTCCCTTGTCGCGCAGCCGCAGCAGCAGGTCGCCGAGGCGGCCGACATCGCGCGGGTGGAGTCCGACGCTGGGCTCGTCGAAGATGTACGTCATGCCGGTCAGGCTGGAGCCCAGGTGGCGGACCGTCTTCAGACGCTGTCCCTCGCCGCCGGAGAGCGTGGAGGTCTCACGGTCGAGGCTGAGGTAGCCGAGACCGATGGCGTCGATGCGTTCGAGGGCGTTGACGGCGGCCCGCGCGATCGGTCCGGCGACAGGGTCGGCGATGTCCTTCAGTACCGCGATCAGGTCCGTGACCTGCATGCGCGTGCAGTCGGCGATGTTCCGGCCGTTGACGCGGGTGGCGAGCGCCGCCGCGTTCAGGCGGGCCCCGTCACACGCCGGACAGGTGCCCTCCACCAGGAACTCCCGCACCAGGTCGCGGGTCTTCTGGCTCATCGCCGACAGGTCCCGCTTCAGGTACAGCCGCTCGAAGCGGGTGGCGAGGCCCTCGTAGTCGGTGGTCCAGGTGCCGCCCGTGCCGTTGACGGTGACCTTGCTGCCGGGCCGGCCGCGCATCAGGAACTCCCGCTCGGCGGCGGTGAACCGCCCGACGGGCTTGTGCGGGTCGAGGTCGGCGCTGTTGGTGTACGCCTGCCCCTGCCAGGTGCCCGCCGCGAACGGCGGGAAGCGGACCGCCCCGTCGGCGAGCGTCCGGTCCGGGTCGAGGATGCGGTCCCAGTCCGGCCCCACCGTCCGCCCCAGGCCGTCGCACTCGGGGCACATGCCGGAGGGGTCGTTGAAGGAGTAGGCGGTCGCCGGGCCGGCGCTCGGGATGCCGTGCCTGGAGAACAGCACGCGGATCACCGAGTAGATGTCGGTCATCGTGCCGACCGTGGACCGGGAGTGGCCCCCGATCGGCCGCTGGTCGACGACGATCGCGGGGGAGAGGTCCTCCAGCGCCTCCGCGTGCGGGCGCTCGTACTTGGGCAGCCGGTTGCGCACGAACCACGTGAAGGTCTCGTTCAGCTGGCGCTGCGACTCGACCGCGATCGTGTCGAAGACGATCGACGACTTCCCCGAGCCCGAAAGGCCGGTGAACACGGTCAGCCGGCCTTTCGGGATGCGGAGGGAGACATCCTTGAGGTTGTTCTCCCGGGCTCCCGTGATGGTGATGAAATCGTGCGTGAATACGGGCGTGAAATCGGCCATGAAGCCGAAGCTAGGCGGGATACCCGACAGCCTCTGGCGTGATTTCTTTGAGCTCTCCGTCCTCCATCATCAGCCAGCGCGTGATGCCGATCGACTCCAGGAACGGCAGGTCGTGACTGGCCACGATCAGCGCCCCCTCGTACGACTCCAGGGCCGTGGTGAGCTGCCGTACGCTCGCCATGTCCAGGTTGTTCGTCGGCTCGTCCAGCATCAGCAGCTGTGGCGCGGGCTCGGCCAGCATCAGCGCGGCCAGGGCCGCCCGGAAGCGTTCGCCGCCGGACAGCGTCGCCGCCTGCTGGTCGGCGCGGGCGCCCCGGAACAGGAAGCGGGCCAGCCGCGCCCGGACCCGGTTGTTGGTGGCGGCCGGTGCGAACCGGGCCACGTTCTCGACGACCGACAGCTCCCCGTCGAGCACGTCGAGCCGCTGCGGCAGGAAGCGGAGCGGGACATGCGCCGTCGCCTCACCCGACACCGGCTCCAGCTCCCCGGCGATCGTCCGCAGCAGCGTCGTCTTGCCCGCGCCGTTGCGCCCGATCAGCGCGATCCGCTCCGGTCCGCGCAGATCGAAGCCGCCCGTCACGCGCGCGCCGTACGCCAACTCCAGGTCCAGGAGGGTGAGGACGGTCCGCCCGGGCGGTACGGCCGTATACGGCAGGTCGACGCGGATCTCGTCGTCGTCCCGTACGGCCTCCACCGCCTCGTCGAGCCGCTCCTTGGCCTCGGCGAGCTTCTCCTCGTGCATGATGCGGTGCTTGCCGGCGGAGACCTGGGCAGAGCGTTTCCTCAGCTTCATCACTGCCCTGGGTTCGCGCTTGTTCTCGTACATCTTGTTGGCGTAACGCGTGCGCTTGGCCAACTTCGTGTGAGCATCCACGAGTTCACGCTTCTGCTTCTTCAGGTCGGCCTCGGCGACCCGCACCATGCGCTCGGCCGCCTCCTGCTCGGTGGCGAGCGCCTCCTCGTACGCCGAGTAGTTGCCGCCGTACCAGGTGACCTCCCCGGAGCGCAGATCGGCGATCTGGTCGACGAGGTCCAGGAGTTCGCGGTCGTGGCTGACCACCACCATCACCCCCGGCCAGGCGGCGACGGCCGCGTACAGCCGCCTGCGTGCGTACAGGTCGAGATTGTTGGTGGGCTCGTCGAGCAGCAGGACGTCCGGGCGGCGCAGCAGCAGTGCGGCCAGCCGCAGCAGCACCGACTCACCGCCGGACACCTCGCCGATCGTACGGTCCAACTCGATGTGCCCGAGCCCCAGTTCGCCGAGCGTGGCCAGGGCGCGCTCCTCCACGTCCCAGTCGTCGCCGACGGTCTCGAAGTGCTCCTCGGTGACGTCACCCGCCTCGATGGCGTGCAGCGCGGCTCGCTGTGCCGCGATGCCGAGGGCCTCGTCGACCTTCAGACCGGTGTCGAGGGTGACGTTCTGCGGGAGACAGCCGACCTCGCCCGCGACGCGCACGGCGCCGTCGACCGGGGTGAGCTCACCGGCGATGAGCTTCAACAGGGTTGATTTCCCTGACCCGTTGACGCCGACGAGTCCGGTCCGGCCGGGGCCGAACGCGACGTCGAGGCCCTCGAAGACGGGGGTGCCGTCGGGCCAGGTGAAGGAGAGGGAGGTACAGGTGATGGAAGTGGACATACGGGCCTCCGCGGATGCTCGAAGCGATCAAGGGCAAACGCGTATCGAGACACCGGCGACCGACGGGGGGAGGCCTCAGAGGGTTCGGGGCCATGAGAAGGGCCCTGCTCCGGAGGACGGCTCGAACGCCGAGGTCGCACGCAGCGCAAACACACCTCAGGTGTGGCGCGGTGTCTCAGGACCTCAGACGAGCAACGTCCTTCTCCAATCGACGGCAACAGGACCGTTGTAGACGGTAGGAGGGGGGCGATGGCCTGTCAACGGAATTAAAGCGAGCCCAGGCGTGGCTCTCAGCCCGTCTGGGGGTGCCCCCTCTGGGGGAGTTCGAGGACGAGGCCGTTCAGGCGAAGCGGGGGTCCAGGGGGCGAAGCCCCCTGGCGGCGTCGAAGGGGCGGAGCCCCTTCAGGGATGGGACGGGTAGGGGTGGCGGGGGCGAGAAACCCGCCTCAGCAGGCGTCCCGCATGAGTTCCGCCAGATCACGGTCCAGGTCGAGCTGAAGGTGCTCCAGCCCGAGCGGCACCAGCTCACTCGTCGACTGCAGAAAACGCTGCACCTCGCCCGTACGGATGTGCACGACGGCCGTGCCCTCGGGCGCGTGGAACTCCAGGACCGTACGGTCGAACCCGTACGGCCGCACCCGCACGTCACCGCGGCCCTCGGGCCCCTCCAGTCCGGCCACGAGCAACTCGCGGCTGAAGGTCCAGCAGACCTCCACGCCCTCCAGGGTGGCCGGGGCCGGGAAGGTCATGCGGACGGCGAACGGGTCGCGCCGGTCGTAGTGCAGGGTCGCGGGAATGCTCGGCATCCGCGGCGCGGCGGCGACGAGACGGGCCTCAACGGGCTGCTCGATTACGGTGGACAACGCCATGCTCCCTTGTGACAGCTGGACGAACTTCCGGGCGGACGAGACCGGGCACTGGTAGAGACGACGGAATCAGCCAATCCGTGCACCGTGGATTCGAGTGACCTCTGTCACCGCCGTCATGCATGGGAGTGGCTCGTTCGTCCCAGGTGCCCCGGAAAGTCATATGTGGTCCTCGGGGTCATCTGGACGATGCCGGGGTGGTCGGCTAGCTTCGCCCGCCATGAGGCGTTCGGGGAGCACGCGACGGTCGGGGCGTACGTTTCGGACAGTGGCCGCGGGGGTGGCGTGCGGGGCGGCGCTGGCCGCGCTGACCGCCGTACCCGCGCAGGCGGACCAG
This sequence comes from Streptomyces sp. SD31, assembly GCF_052068475.1. Lineage (NCBI taxonomy): Bacteria > Bacillati > Actinomycetota > Actinomycetes > Kitasatosporales > Streptomycetaceae > Streptomyces > Streptomyces sp. SD31. Next base: position 498,926 of record NZ_JBQHCX010000004.1, read on the forward strand.
CCGGAGCGCCGGGCTCCGCACTGGGAACTCAAGGACAGCGGCACGCCCGAGGTGCGTTTCCGCGGGCTGTCCGCGGTCAGCCGGAACACCGCCTGGCTGGCCGGAACCCAGGGCACCGTCCTGCGCACCACCGACGGCGGCGCGACCTGGCGGAACGTCTCGCCGCCCGGGGCCGGCGATCTCCAGTTCCGGGACGTCGAGGCGTTCGACGCACGACGTGCCGTGGTGCTGGCCATCGGAGAGGGCGAGGCGTCCCGCGTGTACCGCACGCAGGACGGCGGCGCGACCTGGACCGAGTCCTTCCGCAACACCGACGCGCGGGCCTTCTACGACTGCATGACCTTCTTCGACCACCGCCACGGCCTGGCGATGAGCGACCCGGTCGACGGCAGGTTCCGCATCCTGTCGACCAGCGACGGCGGCCGCTCCTGGCAGGTGCTGCCCGGCGACGGGATGCCCGCCGCGCTGGAGGGCGAGGCCGGCTTCGCGGCGAGCGGGCAATGTCTGGTCGCCTCCGGGCGCAAGGACGTCTGGCTGGCCACCGGCGGGGCCGCACGCGCGCGCGTGCTGCACTCCACCGACCGGGGGCTCACCTGGACGGCCGCCGACACACCGGTCCCGGCGGGCGACCCGGCCCGCGGTGTCTTCGCGCTCGCCTTCCGCGACCGTACGCACGGCCTCGCGGTCGGCGGCGACTACCGCCCCGACCAGGCCTCCCCGCAAGCTGCCGCCCGTACCGGCGACGGGGGCGCCACCTGGCAGTCCGCCGGGATGCCGGTGAACGCCTACCGCTCCGGCGTCGCCTGGCTCCCGCACAGCCGTACCGCCGCCCTCGCGGTCGGCCCCACCGGCACCGACCTCACGACCGACGGCGGGCGGACCTGGCGGACCGTCGACACGGGCTCGTACGACACCGTGGACTGCACACCGGACCGGGGCTGCTGGGCCGCGGGGGAGAAGGGCCGGGTCGCACGGTGGGAGGGCTGACGCCGGAATGTGGGTACTCGGTCGCCGACTGCGAGAGGAGTGACTCATATGCCAGCCGGTTCGAGCTCGAAGCGGGAACGCCAGTACGAGCACATCAAGAAGAGCGCCCAGGACCGGGGCGAGAGCACCTCGCGCGCCAAGGAGATCGCGGCGCGAACGGTGAACAAGGAGCGCGCACGGTCCGGCGAGTCCAAGACCGCCAGCCGTACGTCCACCCAGGACATGTCCTCGGGCAAGCGGGGCGGCCAGCGGTCGGGCAAGGGTTCCCAGGGGCCCACCTACGACCAGCTGTACGAGGAGGCCAAGAAGCGCAACATCCACGGGCGTTCGGACATGAACAAGGGCCAGCTCAAGCAGGCGCTGGGCAAGTGAGGCTCAGCCGGGCGTCTCGCGGTGGCGCTCGAGCTCCGGAGCCGTCTTCGTGGCGGCGAACTCGGTGATGCGATACGCGCAGACGCCTGCGCCGACGAACGGGTCCGTCGCGGCGATCGCCTCGATCCGCGCCCGATCCTCCGCGACGGCGAGGATCACCCCGCCGTCGCGGGGATTCTTGCGTCCCGACGCGAGGAACGTCCCCTTCTCGTACTGCTCGTCGAGCCACGCCACATGGGCCTCCAGCACGGCGTCGACGGCATCGAGCGGGGCGGTGTAGGTCAGCTCGAGTACGAACATGATCACGAGCGTACCCCCGAGCCCGTCGCGGCCCCAGGGCCCCGTACCCTCGTCCCCACCATGACGACCGTACGCATTCCGGCGGGCTGGCCCGCGACCGAGGAAGAGGCCCGCGCCGTCCAGGACGAACTGCGGGAGCGGGTGGTGCTCGACCAGCCGGGGCCGCCGCCCGGAGCCGGGCACGTGACCGGGGTCGACGTGGCCTACGACGACGAGCGGGACGTGGTCGCCGCGGCGGCGGTCGTCCTGGACGCGGCGACCCTCGAGGTCGTCGCCGAGGCCACGGCCGTCGGCCGGATCTCCTTCCCGTACGTCCCCGGCCTGCTCGCGTTCCGCGAGCTCCCCACGGTGCTGGCCGCCCTCGACGCCCTGCCCTGCGCGCCCGGCCCGGTCGTCTGCGACGGCTATGGCCTCGCCCACCCCCGCCGCTTCGGCCTCGCGAGCCACCTCGGCGTCCTCACCGGCCTGCCGACGATCGGCGTGGCCAAGAACCCCTTCACCTTCACCTACGACGACCCCGCCCCCGAACGCGGAGCGTCCGCGTCGCTCATGGCGGGCGACGAGGAGGTCGGCCGCGCCCTGCGCACCCGGAACGCCGTCAAACCGGTCTTCGTCTCGGTCGGCCACCGCGTGAGCCTCGACAACGCCTGCGCCCATACGCTCGCCCTGACCCCCGGGTACCGGCTCCCGGAGACGACACGCCGCGCGGACTCCCTGTGCCGACGGGCGCTGAAGGAGGCGACCGGTCCCGTCCTTTAGCTCGCTGCCCTGCCCTGGCGGACTGAGTACGTCGACTGAGTACCCGTACGGATGTGGCCGGCCTGCCTGGATCGGCAGGCTGGGCCGCATGACGACGCACCGCGCCCCGAAGCCCCTTGCCGACCCCGACCGCCCCGTCGAGCGTGCCGTGACGGCCGCGCTGGTTCTCGCCCTGGTGGCGGGGTTCGCCTGGATCGGCGGGATGATCTTCACCGTGGCGGGGTGGACGCTGTAGGACCGGTCAGCGGGTCGCGGCCACCCGGAACGTGATCCCCGCCGCCCGCAGCCGCTCGATCAGCGCGTCCCCCATCGCGACCGCCGTCGTGACCTGGCCGGCCGTGGGCGGCAGGTCGTCGAAGGTGAGGGACAGGGCCGACTCGGCGAACATCTTCGCCGTCTCGCCGTACCCGGGGTCACCGCCCGCCACCTCGGTGAAGACCCGTCGGCCGCCGCCCTCGCCGACGAAGCGGACCGAGAACCAGCTCTTCGCGCGCTTCTCGGGGCTCGGCCCCTCGCCGGGCTTCAGCCGGTCGGACAACCAGCGCCGGGCGGGCGGCAGTTGGGCGGCCGTGACGAGGGCGCCCATCGCGGCGACCCCGCCGACGGCGATGGGCAGATGCCGTACGGCGGCGTAGTGGCGGTAGCGGAAGTCGGGGCCGTAGCGCTCCAGGGCCCGCGCGGATCGCTTGACGATCTGCGGGTCGATCGTCGGCAGCGGCACCGCCCAGGCGCCCACCTCCTTGGCGAACCGGGGCGCACCCGTCGGCGCGAGTGCCCGGCGTCCCATCAGCCGCGGCTCGTGGCGGGCGCGGTCGCGGGCGGCGGTCAGCATTTGGCGTCCGCGCGAGAACTGGTTGAGCGCCGACGCGAACGTGCCGCCCGAGAAGGTGGCGTCGGCCGTCACGAACCCGTCCACCGCCAGGGGTACGCCCTCCGGCAGCTGCTGGACGGTGAAGTACGCGCCCAGGTCGTGCGGGACCGAGTCGAAACCACAGGCGTGCACCAGCCGCGCGCCCGTCTCACGCGCGCGTGCGTCGTGCCGGACGTAGGTCCGGTCCACGAACTCCGGCTCACCCGACAGGTCGAGGTAGTCGGTGCCGACGTCCGCGCAGGCGGCGACGAGATCCTCGCCGTACGTCACATAGGGACCCACCGTCGTGGCCACCACGCGCGCGTGCTCGGCGAGACGGCGCATCGAGGCCGGATCGGCGACGTCCGCCTCCAGCACCCCGATCCCCGCGCCGCCGGGCAGCGGCAGCCGCTCGCGCAGCCGCTCCAGCTTCTCCGTGCTGCGGCCGGCGATCGCCCAGCGCAGCCCCTCGGGCGCGTGGGCGGCGAGGTACTCCGCGGTGAGCGCCCCGACGAAGCCCGTGGCCCCGAAGAGCACGATGTCGTACGGACGGTCCGCCCTGTCCAGCCTCGTCATGACACCCCTCGGTCTCGCAGCACGCGCCGTTGTCGGTGGCCGAGGCTAGCGTGAGGAGTGCGGAGCCCGACGACGAGGCCGGGAGGTATGCGGTGGCCGTGCCCAGGAATGCCCTGAAGAAGTGGGAGAAAGTGCGTGAGTTCGCCCTCGGGATGCCGGGCGCCGCCGAGGAGTTCCCCTGGGGCGAGACGGTCGCGAAGGTCAACAAGAAGGTGTTCGTCTTCCTGGGTGTCGACGACGGCAGCTATCCGCTGGGCATCACGGTGAAGCTCAAGGACGAGTCGGCCCACGCCCACGCCCTGACGTGCCCGGGCGCCGAGCCCGCCGGATACGGCCTGGGCAAGTCGGGCTGGGTGAGCATCCCGCTGGAGCAGAAGGGCGCTCCGGCGGCGGAGCTGCTGTGTGACTGGGTGGAGGAGAGCTACCGCACGATCGCGCCGAAGCGGCTGATAGCCGAGCTGGACGGGCGCTGATTCCGCCGCGGCGGTTCGCGGCCGGGCTTCCGGCGGGTAACTTCCTAAGCGCTTGCTCTTGTGTCCGTCGGTGCATCTTCTTAGCATCACTGGTGTTACAGCAGTTGTGTCACATACCTGGGGGCTGGATGGCAACGACGCCAGGACAGGGCCCGCTCACCGGCGTGCGCGTGGTCGAGCTGGCCGGCATCGGGCCCGGCCCGTTCGCCGCCATGCTCCTCGCCGACCTGGGCGCCGACGTGGTCCGCGTGGACCGGCCCGGCGGCACGGGACTCGCCATCGACACCGCGTACGACATCACCAACCGCAACAAGCGCTCGGTGATCGTCGACCTGAAGTCCCCCGACGGCCCCGCCCGCGTCCTCGACCTCGCCGCCCGCGCCGACATCCTCATCGAGGGCTACCGCCCCGGCGTCGCCGAGCGCCTCGGCGTCGGGCCCGAGGCCTGCCACGCCCGCAACCCGGCGCTCGTCTACGGCCGTATGACCGGCTGGGGCCAGGAAGGGCCGCTCGCCCACCGCGCCGGCCACGACATCGCGTACATCGCGCTCACCGGCACCCTCGGCATGATCGGCAGCCCCGACGAGCCGCCGGCCGTCCCCGCCAACCTGGTCGGCGACTACGCGGGCGGCTCCCTCTACCTCGTCGTCGGCGTCCTCGCCGCCCTCCATCACGCGCGCGCGAGCGGCACCGGCCAGGTCGTCGACGCCGCCATCGTCGACGGCACCTCCCACCTCGCCGCGATGATCCACGGCATGCTCGCCGCCGGCGGCTGGCAGGACCGGCGCGGCGCCAACCTCCTGGACGGCGGCTGCCCGTACTACGGCACCTATGAGACGGCCGACGGCAGGTACATGGCGGTCGGCGCCCTGGAACCCCAGTTCTACGACGAGTTCCTGGAGCTGCTCGGCGTCACCGACTTCGCCTCCGCCCGCAAGGACTGGGCCCGCTGGGACGAGCTGCGCGAGACGGTCGCGGCCCGCTTCAAGTCCCGTACGAGAGACGAGTGGACGGCCGTCTTCGAGGGCTCCGACGCCTGCGTGGCGCCCGTCCTGTCCCTGCGCGAGGCCCCGCACCACCCGCACCTCGCCGCCCGTGGCACCTTCACCGACCACGGCGGTATCACCCAGCCCGGGCCCGCGCCCCGCTTCTCGGCGACCCCGACCGCCGTACGGACCGGGCCCGCGCAACCGGGTGCCGACACGGCGGAGGTCGCACGCGACTGGGGCGTACCCGAGCTGATGGAGGGCCTCGAAGTGGAGGACACCGACATGAAGGGCCTCGAATGAAGCGGCAGATCTTCGCCCCCGACCACGACGCGTTCCGCGAGACCGTGCGTGCCTTCCTGGCCAAAGAGGTGCTGCCGCACTACGAACAGTGGGAGAAGGACGGCATCGTCTCCCGCGACGCCTGGCGGGCCGCAGGCAAGCAGGGCCTGCTCGGACTCGCCGTGCCCGAGGAGTTCGGGGGCGGCGGCACACCCGACTTCCGCTACAGCGCCGTTCTCGCGGAGGAGTTCACCCGCGCGGGCGCGCCCGGCCTCGCCCTCGGCCTGCACAACGACATCATCGGCCCGTACCTCACCTCCCTCGCCACCGAGGAGCAGAAGCGGCGCTGGCTGCCCGGCTTCTGCGACGGCTCGCTGATCACGGCCATCGCCATGACCGAGCCAGGCGCCGGCTCCGACCTCCAGGGCATCCGCACCCACGCCGAGGACCGCGGCGACCACTGGGTGCTGAACGGCTCCAAGACGTTCATCTCCAACGGCATCCTCGCCGACCTCGTCATCGTCGTAGCGAAGACGACCCCCGAGGGCGGCGCGCACGGACTGTCGCTGCTCGTCGTCGAGCGCGGCACGGCCGGCTTCGAGCGCGGCCGCAACCTCGACAAGATCGGTCAGAAGGCCCAGGACACGGCCGAGCTGTTCTTCCACGACGTACGCGTGCCCAAGGAGAACCTCCTCGGCGAACTCAACGGCGCCTTCGTCCACCTGATGACGAACCTCGCCCAGGAGCGCCTGAGCATCGCCGTCTCCGCGATCGCCGCCGCCGAGCACCTGCTGGAGATCACCACGGAGTACGTCAAGGAGCGCGAGGCCTTCGGCCGGCCGCTCGCCACCAAGCAGCACGTCCGGTTCGAGATAGCCGAGATGGCCACCGAGTGCGCCGTCACGCGCGCCTTCCTCGACCGCTGCATAGCGGACCACGACAGCGGCACGCTCGACGCCGTGCACGCCTCCATGGCCAAGTGGTGGGCGACCGAGCTGCAGAAGCGCGTCGCGGACCGCTGCCTCCAACTGCACGGCGGCTACGGCTATATGAGCGAATTCCCGGTCGCCCGGGCCTTCACCGACGGCCGCATCCAGACCATCTACGGCGGGACGACCGAGATCATGAAGGAGATCATCGGCCGTTCCCTGCTCGGCTGAAGCCCTGTTGCCCGGCTGACCCTCACCCCGAAAGGCTTACCAGTGAGCACCGAAGCGTACGTGTACGACGCGATCCGCACCCCGCGCGGCCGCGGCAAGGCGAACGGCGCCCTGCACGGCACCAAGCCCATCGACCTGGTCGTCGGCCTCATCCACGAGCTCCAGGGCCGCTTCCCCGGCCTGGACCCGGCCGCGATCGACGACATCGTGCTGGGCGTCGTCGGCCCGGTCGGCGACCAGGGCTCCGACATCGCCCGCATCGCCGCGATCGCCGCCGGACTGCCGGACACCGTCGCGGGCGTTCAGGAGAACCGCTTCTGCGCGTCGGGTCTGGAGGCGGTGAACATGGCCGCCGCCAAGGTCCGTTCGGGCTTCGAGGACCTCGTCCTCGCGGGCGGCGTGGAGTCCATGTCCCGGGTGCCGATGGCCTCGGACGGCGGCGCCTGGTTCAACGACCCGAGGACCAACCTCGCCGTCAACTTCGTGCCGCAGGGCATCGGCGCCGACCTGATCGCCACCATCGAGGGCTTCTCGCGCCGCGACGTCGACGAGTACGCGGCCCTGTCCCAGGAGCGGGCGGCGACGGCCTGGAAGGAGGGCCGCTTCGACCGCTCGGTCGTCCCGGTCAAGGACCGCAGCGGCCTCGTCGTCCTCGACCACGACGAGCACCTGCGCCCGGGCACCACCGCCGACTCCCTCGCCAAGCTGAAGCCGTCCTTCGCCGACATCGGTGACCTCGGCGGCTTCGACGCCGTGGCGCTGCAGAAGTACCACTGGGTCGAGAAGATCGACCACGTCCACCACGCGGGCAACTCCTCCGGCATCGTCGACGGCGCCTCGCTGGTCGCCATCGGCACCAAGGAGGTCGGCGAGCGCCACGGCCTCACGCCGCGCGCGCGGATCGTCTCCGCCGCCGTCTCCGGCTCCGAGCCCACCATCATGCTCACCGGCCCCGCGCCCGCCACCCGCAAGGCCCTCGCCAAGGCCGGACTGACCATCGACGACATCGACCTCGTCGAGATCAACGAGGCCTTCGCCGCCGTCGTCCTGCGCTTCGTGAAGGACATGGGCCTCTCGCTGGACAAGGTCAACGTCAACGGCGGCGCGATCGCCCTAGGCCACCCGCTCGGCGCGACCGGCGCGATGATCCTCGGCTCGCTCGTCGACGAACTGGAGCGCCAGGACAAGCGGTACGGCCTCGCGACCCTCTGTGTCGGCGGCGGCATGGGCATCGCCACGATCGTCGAGCGCATCTGATCCCCGGCGCATTCAGCGGTACACCAACAGACTTCAACGGAGACCCTGTCATGACACAGAGCACCACCATCCGCTGGGAACAGGACCGCGCCGGCGTCGTCACCCTTGTCCTCGACGACCCCAACCAGTCCGCGAACACCATGAACCAGGCGTTCCGCGACTCCCTCGCCGTGATCACCGACCGGCTGGAGGCGGAGAAGGACACCATCCGCGGTGTCATCATCACCTCCGCCAAGAAGACCTTCTTCGCCGGCGGCGACCTGCGCGACCTGATCCGGGTCACCCCCGAGACCGCGCAGGAACTGTTCGACGGCGGCATGGAGATCAAGCGTCACCTGCGCCGCATCGAGACCCTGGGCAAGCCGGTCGTCGCCGCGATGAACGGCGCGGCGCTGGGCGGCGGCTACGAGATCGCCCTCGCCTGCCACCACCGCATCGCCCTCGACGCGCCCGGCTCCAAGATCGGCTGCCCCGAGGTCACCCTCGGCCTGCTCCCGGGTGGAGGCGGCGTCGTGCGCACCGTCCGCCTCCTCGGCATCGCCGACGCACTGCTGAAGGTCCTCCTCCAGGGCACCCAGTACAACCCGCAGCGCGCCCTGCAGCACGGCCTGATCGACGACGTGGCCGCCACCCAGGAGGAACTGCTCGCCAAGGCCCGCGCCTTCATCGAGGCCAACCCCGAATCGCAGCAGCCCTGGGACAAGCCGGGCTACCGGATCCCCGGCGGCACACCCGCCAACCCCAAGTTCGCGGCGAACCTGCCCGCCTTCCCGGCCAACCTGCGCAAGCAGACGAACGGTGCCCCCTACCCGGCCCCGCGCAACATCCTGGCGGCCGCCGTCGAGGGCTCGCAGGTCGACTTCGAGACCGCACAGGTCATCGAGGCGCGTTACTTTGTGGAGCTGGCGGCGGGCCAGACCTCCAAGAACATGATCCAGGCGTTCTTCTTCGACCTCCAGGCCGTCAACTCCGGCGCCAACCGCCCCAAGGGCGTCGAGGCGCGGGGGGTCCGCAAGGTCGCCGTCCTGGGGGCCGGGATGATGGGCGCGGGCATCGCCTACTCGTGCGCCCGCGCGGGCATCGAGGTCGTCCTCAAGGACGTGTCGCTCGAAGCCGCGGTCAAGGGCAAGGGCTACTCGGAGAAGCTGTGCGCGAAGGCGGTCTCCAGGGGCCGTACGACGCAGGAGAAGGCCGACGCGCTGCTGGCGCGCATCACGCCGACGGCCGACCCTCAGGGCGTGGCCGGCTGTGACGCGGTCATCGAGGCGGTCTTCGAGAACCCCGAGCTCAAGCACAAGGTGTTCCAGGAGATCCAGAACATCGTCGAGCCGGACGCGCTGCTGTGCTCCAACACCTCCACACTGCCGATCACCGCGCTGGCCGAGGGCGTCGACCGCCAGGCCGACTTCATCGGCCTGCACTTCTTCTCGCCCGTCGACAAGATGCCGCTGGTCGAGATCATCAAGGGCGAGCGCACGGGGGAGGAGGCGCTGGCCCGCGCCTTCGACCTGGTCCGCCAGATCAACAAGACGCCCATCGTCGTCAACGACTCCCGCGGCTTCTTCACCTCCCGCGTCATCGGCCACTTCATCAACGAGGGCGTGGCGATGGTCGGCGAGGGCATCGAGCCCGCGTCGGTCGAACAGGCGGCGGCCCAGGCGGGTTACCCCGCCAAGGTCCTCTCCCTGATGGACGAACTGACGCTCACGCTGCCGCGCAAGATCCGCAGCGAGTCCAAGCGGGCCGTGGAGGAGGCGGGCGGCACCTGGGTGTCCCACCCCGCCGAGGCCGTCATCGACCGCATGGTCGACGAGTTCGAGCGCACGGGGCGCAGTGGGGGTGCCGGTTTCTACGACTACGACGCGGACGGCAAGCGGACGGCTCTGTGGCCGGGCCTGCGCGAGCACTTCACGCGCGAGGGTGCCGAGATCCCCTTCCGGGACATGCAGGAACGCATGCTTTTCTCCGAGGCGCTCGACACGGTCAGGCTCCTGGAGGAGGGCGTCCTGACGTCGGTCGCCGACGCCAACATCGGCTCCATCTTCGGCATCGGCTTTCCCGGTTGGACGGGTGGCGTGCTGCAGTACATCAACGGCTACGAGGGCGGCCTGCCCGGGTTCGTGGCACGCGCGCGTGAACTGGCGGAGCGGTACGGGGACCGGTTCACTCCGCCGGGGTTGCTGGTGGAGAAGGCGGGGAAGGGGGAGCGGTTCGGGGACGGGTGACGTCGGGGAGGGTTTCGCCCCCGCCGCCCCTACCCATTCCCGTCCCCTGGGGGCTTCCGCCCCCAGACCCCGCTTCGGCCCTGAACGGGCCTCGTCCTCAAACGCCGGACGGGCTGAGTACGTCAGCCCCTCCGGCGTTTGAGGAGCGGG
>NZ_JBQHCX010000005.1:0-489851 GCF_052068475.1 Streptomyces sp. SD31
CACCCGGACGAGCACGTCGTGCTCCCCCACGGTGGGTTCGGGGACGTCCGCCTCCTGCAGCGGCTCCTTGTACTTGGCGACTACGAACGCTCGCATGGGGCGCCACTCCTTGTCTTCGTCCTATTTATCCAGGCATGAGGCCAGATCGGCCAATTCGGCGTGACACCTAGGGCCTCGCCTCACTCCAACAACCCGAGTACACTCAACTATGAGTCTACTCAGAATTATTGTCAAGGGAGGTCCCATGGGACGCGGCCACATGCCGATCGGGCGCCGCGAGCGGGCCAAACAGGCCAAGCGCGAGCGCATCATGACCGCAGCCCGCGAACTGTTCGCCGAACACGGCGTCAGCGGGGTCACGACACAGCAGATCGCCCACCGGGCCGACGTCGCGATCGGCACTCTTTACCTGTACGCGTCCACGAAGGCCGAGTTGCTGATCATGGTGCAGAACGAGAAGTTCGCCGCCGCCATCGATTCCGGCCTCGCCGCCGCGAACGCCGCCGTCGGTCAGGGCGTACTGGAGCCGGTCGTCGCTCTCCTCCGTCCCGTGGTGGAGTGCCTGAGGGAGCACACCGAGAACGGCCGCACATACCTGCACGAACTCGTCTTCGGCGACCCGGCCGAGCCCTACCGGCAAGCGGGTCTAGCCCTTGCCGGCCGCCTCGAGGACGGCATCACCGGCCTGCTCACCCGCGACGAGTACATCGATGCCGCCGACGCGGCGACGCTGGCGCGGGTGATCACCGCGATCATCCACATCAGCACCACCGCCACCCTGTACCTGCACCGGAGTGACGAAGCCGTCCTCGCCGACATCCGCGACCAGATCGACGCCACCCTGGCGCCCCACCACCGCGCGGCATGACCACTCGCTCCACGAGCCAACCATCGAACACCCTGGCCAGCCGCCGGGCGAGGGGTGGGACGCGACCAGCCAAAGATCACCCGCAGTCCCCGTACGAGAGACCCCTCCTACGGCGACTAGGACTTGTCCGGCCGATCACCGGGTTTGCGTAGTTATAGACGTGCGATGCAGCGGGTGTCATGATCACGCTGTCGTCGGGCGTGGGGCCCGGTACCCAGGGGAGAAACCGTGAAGCTGTACCTCGCCGTGCCCCTTGTCCTGTTGGTGCTGCTCATCGCCGCCTCCGGTGTTGCGGCGGTGACCAGCGGCTGGGTGCTTCCCATGAACCGGCGCCATGTTCGCGCACCGCGGATCTATGGCTGGGGTCAGCTGGTGGTGGCCTTTGCGCTGTGCTGGCAGCTGGTTTTCGGGTTGATGATCAGCGATTCCGGTGCTCGGCCGTCGGGAACGCTGATCGGCGCCGCGATTCTCCTTGCCGGCCTCATCATCATGATGGTGGGTCAGCTCGCCGGTGGTAACCGCAAGGGCGGCGGCACACCGTGAACCCTGTCCGAGCGGTCATGTTCGGAGCCAGATGACAAGGGCAGCTGCTGTGGCGGTGCCAAGGAAGACGTAGCCGCGCTTGTCATAGCGCGTGGCTACGGCCCGGGACTGCTTCAACCTGTTGATCGCTCGTTCGACGGTGTTGCGCTTCTTGTACCGCTCTTCGTCGAAGCCTGGTGGCCGTCCGCCGCGCGAGCCTTTGCGCAGGCGGGCGGCCTGGCTGTCGGACTTCTCCGGGATCGTGTGCTGGATGCCCCGGCACCGCAGGTACTCGCGGCACGGGCCGTTGCTGTATCCCTCATCGGCCGCCACGCTGTCGGGCTTCGTGCGAGGCCGGCCCGGACCGACCCGCGGAACGCGGGCCTTTGCCGGCACCGTCTGGAACTGGGTGCAGTCCGCCCGCTGTCCGCCAGTGACGACCAGGGACAGCGGGCGGCAACGGCCGTCCGCGCTCAGGTGGAGTTTGCTGGTGAACCCGCCCCGCGAGCGGCCCAGGCCCTCACCTCCTGCACCACCTCCACCAGCCGGACGAGCAGGCATTGCCACGGTGTTTCGCCCTGGTGTTCTGCCGCTTCGGCCCCCTTTGACGCGGGCACCGGCGGCGGATCCGTCCTGGCACCGGCCGCGTGCTGATGGGCCCGCACGATGGTGGAGTCCGCCGAGATGGCCCAGTCGACCTCGCCCGCGACGTCGGCAGTGGCTTGGACCTGCTGCAGCAGACGCTCCCACGTCCCGTCGGCCGACCGCAGTCGGTGGCGTTCATAGACGGTCTTCCAGGGGGCCGAACCGCTCGGGGAGATCCCGTCACTGCACTCCGGTTCGCACCCGATGCAAGATCCCATCGATCACCTGTCGGTGATCCCGCCATCGGCCACAACGTCCATTGCTCACCGGCAGGAACGGCCGCAACCGTTCCCACTCGACATCAGTCAGATCGCCCCGCCCCATGCCCACAGGAACGACCCAGGCACGGGGCGGTCACATGATCCCTCGGACAGCGCCTAGGCGGACAAGGCAGCAACCAGAACCGGCGTGACCTGCTCAACCTGCCAAGGCCGGGCCCCATGACCAGCCAGCACCTCCGCAACAGCCTCCGCGTCGACAACCTTCGGCGGCTCCCAACAAACCCGCCGCACCGTATCCGGCGCAATCAAGTTCTCCTGAGGCATGTTGAGCTGCTCGGCCAGCGCAGAAACCGCGGCCCGAGCCGCAGAGAGCCGAGCCGCCGCAGCGGGGTCCTTGTCGGCCCAGGCCCGCGGCGGCGGAGGTCCCGTCACCGGCTGCCCAGGGGCGGGCAACTGCGCGTCGGTCAACGCCTTCGCGCGATCCACCGCAGTCTGCCACTGCTCCAGCTGCCGCCGCCCCATCCGATGCCCGAACCCATTGAGCCCGGCCAGGGCATGCACATTCGCCGGCAAGGAGAGCGCGGCCTCCACAATGGCCGCGTCACTCAGCACCTTGCCCGGCGACACATCCCGCTTCTGAGCGATCCGGTCCCGCGTCTGCCACAGCTCCCGAACGACAGCGAGCTGCCGACGCCTGCGCACCTTGTGCATCCCGGACGTACGCCGCCACGGATCCTTACGCGGCTCGGCAGGCGGCGCAGCCGCAATCGCGTCGAACTCCTGGCGCGCCCATTCCAGCTTCCCCTGCCGGTCCAGCTCCTTCTCCAGCGCGTCGCGCAGATCGACGAGGAGCTCGACGTCGAGCGTCGCGTACCGCAGCCACGGCTCGGGCAGCGGGCGGGTCGACCAGTCGACGGCCGAGTGCCCCTTCTCCAGGACGAACCCGAGCACGCTCTCGACCATCGCGCCGAGGCCGACCCGGGGGAACCCGGCGAGCCGCCCGGCCAGCTCGGTGTCGAAGAGCCGGGTCGGCACCATGCCTATCTCGCGCAGACAGGGCAGGTCCTGGGTGGCCGCGTGCAGCACCCACTCCACGCCGGAGAGCGCCTCGCCGAGCCCGGACAAATCGGGGCATGCCACGGGGTCGATCAGTGCGGAGCCCGCGCCCTCGCGGCGCAGCTGCACGAGATAGGCGCGCTGGCCGTATCGGTAGCCGGACGCGCGTTCGGCGTCGACGGCGACAGGGCCGGAGCCCGCGGTGAAGGCGGCGATCACCTCGACGAGCGCGGCCTCGTCGGCGATCACGGGCGGGATGCCCTCGCGGGGCTCCAGCAAAGGGATCGGCGCCTCCGTAACAGAAGATCCGCCGTCGTCCGGAGGGGCGCCTCCGGTGGTTCGCAGTGAACTGTCTGCTGCGGTCTCTTGGGCGTCGGTCACATGTCAAGGGTATCCGTAACGATGAGCGTCTGACCTGCGGGTTCTGGACACGTTGGCGCTGACCTGCGGAAACACGTCTCGTCGTTTCTCGCGGCTTACCGGTGCTTCTCGGCCACGCGTGCCCTCGATGTGCCCCGCAGATGGCCGTAATCCGCCGAAAGCGGCCCATCTCCACCACCGGGTAGCCGTGGCTCAGGTTCCCGTGACGCTGCGTCCGCGATGCCTCCCCGCCCGCCCTCCGGGCGGACGGGATTGGTCGGACGGCCCCTACCCTTCCGGGTTGGCGGTGGCCGGGCGGAGGGTGGAGAGGAAGGCCTGGAAGTCCTCGAGGACTTCTTGGAGCTGGCTCGTCCTCGCCGTCAGCGCGATCTCGATCTCGGCGCGTTCACTGCGCCGCTGCGCGTTCTCCAGCACCAGGATGAACTGGCTCTGCGCGAGCTCCATCGGCTGCCCGTTGACGGTGGCCTGGATGCGCAGGTTCTGCACGATCCCCGGGGCGTCGATGAGGCCCGGCGCCGGCGAGGTGCCCACCTCGGTGCGCTTGACGATGTCGACGGCGCCGACGTTCTCGCGCAGCCGCCGCACCGACTCCTCGGCGAGGCCGTGCAGGCTCGACGGGCCCTCGAGGGTGTGGCCGGTGACCGTGATGTTCGGCATGAAGCCCTGGCCCCGGGAGGCCATGTGCAGGGCGACGAAGGCGGCGTGCGGGGCGCCGACCTCGTCCGGGGGTGCCGACTGCCAGCCCTGCGGGAGCTCGATGGTGAGCGGGACCGGAAGTGTGCCCGGCATGGTGGATCAACTCCTTGCGGTACGGGTTCTGACGGTACGGGAAGCGGTGGGGGAGAGACGACGGCGGGGAGCCCCGGGCGGGGCTCCCCGGGGCGGGTCAGTCGAACCAGTCCCCGACCGCGTCGACCGCGTCGCCGGCCGCGTCGGTGATCTTGCCCGGGTCGATCTCGATCTGGCCGCCGAGCTTGCCGCCGACGCCGACGGCGACGCCCAGGTCGCCGCCGATGACGAACTTGCCGTCCTTCATGCCGGCGTCGAAGTGGGCCTCGGCACCGGCGCCGGCCCACGCCTCCGCCGTGCCACCGACGCCGACACCGGCGACGGAGGCGTGCGCCTCACTGGCGGCCTTGGCACCGACGAAGGCCTCGCCGCCGACGTGGACGCCGTCCGTGCCGATGGAGCCCTTGACGCCGGCCTCGGCGCCCACGTACGCCTCGCCCTTGCCGGAGGCCTCGAACAGACCGGCCGAGTACTTGCCTTCGGCCGCGGCCTGGGCGAGATAGGCCTTGCCGGATGCCTGTGCGGTGGCGTTCCCGTCCACGAGGCCCACCCCGGCGGAGGCATCGACGCCGAGGAGGTTGACGCCGGCCTTGCCGGAGACCTCGCCGCCCGCGAAATCACCGCGGCCCTTGGCCTCGGCGCCCCAGACCTTGGCGTCGGCGGTGACGGAAGGGCCGGCCACGGTGACGCCCGGTCCCTTGCCCTCGCGCAGCGCTTCCCGCTGCTGCTGCGTCATGTTCTTGTGGTCGCCCCAGGCCCCGATGGTCCGTGGGTCGCGTGCCCGTTCCAGCTCGAAGACCTGCTTGGACGTCGCGCCTGTGTTGTCCTGCGCCGCTTCGGAGGCCCAGAAGAGCCAGTCGGGCGCGTTGTCACCCTCGCCACCCTGCGCCTTGAACTTGTTGGCCGCCGTGTCGCCCTCCGCCTGGACGTGGGCGCGCGCTGCCTCCAGCAGTTGCTCACCGCCGCTCTCGTCGCCCCCTTCGTACAGCCGGATGGCGTCTTCCGCCTGCCCCTGGGCCCACGTGAGGGCCCTGGCGTAGGCCCGCAGTGCCCCGGCGGCCGCGCTGAGGGAATCCGAGCCGCGGTACCACTTCTGCTTCTGGCCCGAGAAGTCCTCCCAGAAGGCGTCGCTGGCCTGTCCATGCCAGCTGGAAATGCGAACGGAGCCGAGCTCGTCCCCGATGCTGTCGAGGGTCTTCGCATGGCCGTCGAGCTTGTCCGCGTCGTCTGTGAGCTTCGACGGGTTTCCCGGGATCAGTTCGCGCGGGTCCTGGGTGGAGCCGAGTTGTGCCGCCATTGCTTCCCCGTCAGTAGCTCTGGCCGGCGACCGCGGGCCCGGCGAAGTGGTTCTGGGACTCCCGCTCGGAGCGCTCGTAGGACGCGGCGTTCTCGTCCAGCTTCTCCGCCGAGTTCTCCCCGTCCTCCTTCATCGGGCTCTTGATGGCCTCCATCCAGGTGGCCATCAGCAGGCCGAACTCCTTGGCCGCGTCGCCGTGGCCGAAGTCGCCGCTGGAGTCCCCGAGTTCGTCGAGCTTCACCTTGTCGCTCTTGCCCACGGAGTCCTTGATCTTCTTGGCAGCCGACCGCAGCTCGGATGGCTCGACATCGAACTGGCCCATCCGCTCCCCCCTCTACGTCCGAGAGGGTGCGAACGCACGTCCGCACCCTGATTGTTGAGAACGTCGACAGGGTCTCTCACCAGCAAGGACGCAGCGTCACCGCCCCTGGCCATCACCATGATCCCTACCGGGAAGCTTCATAGTGCGATCGAATCGTGTGCCTCAGGAGGGGCGGGTGCTACGGCGCCTGCGGAGGCCGGACGGGCGACATGATTCCCAAGTGGCCGACGGCATCGGCGAGATACTCAAGGGGCTCTTCGAACGTCTCACTCCGCAGCGCGGTCCCCTCGCGCCAGGTGATCAGCTGACCGTCGTGGAGGCGGAGCGGCAGCTCCAAGGCGCGAGGGTCGGACGTGAGGAACTCCGCCAGGCCGCCGAGCACAATGGGCCGGGCGCGCTCCTCGTCGCGGGAGACGATGTGGAAGTCCTCGTCGAGCTGCGGGATTCCCACCTTCATGGCCCGTCCCCGCTGGATGGTGTCGAGCCAGCCGTCTCGGTAGACGCGCAGGTCCGGAACCTCCACGCCCAGGTTCAGGGCCCAGACGGAGTGGACGACGACGTTCGTCGTGTTCGTGTCGATGTCGCTGTTGTAGTAGCGGTACTCGAAGGCGCGGAAGCCGAATCCGCGGTGCGTGCCACTGACGACGTTGTCCCCCGGGATGCCGCTGGCCTTGAGCGGGAGCGGCTCGGACCCCTGGTACGCGTCGACGAGGCTCGGTGCCAACTCCTCGAATGTCCACCCGCGGCTCTCGGCGAACGACTGCAGCTGCACGTACGCCTCTTGTTCCTCGCGCTTCTTGCGGGCCTTGCGCCGTTGCAGCCACACGACGAGCGTCGTGAGGGCGCCGCACCACAGGAGGAACAGGACTGCTTCCAATCCACTCATGGTGCCAGCATCCCCCGAGGCCTCTCTCCGGGCTCACCCCCCTGGCGCTCCATCACAATCCGCACCTCGTGATCACACACTTCCCACGCGTCCGCCCAGGTGGCAGCCCCGTGGCGTCCCTAGGCTGAACCGAGCCGGAGCCCCCGGCCCGCAGGTGGCTGTGCGGGTGAGGGGCGCCATATCACCGGAGAGGGGACGTTTTGGCAGAGAAGTGGACGGGCGGGCGCAGCATCGCCGAACACGGGCTGAGTGACAAGAAGTTCACGCTGGTCGTCGGCGACAAGGAATATCCGCGTCGGGTCGCGCTGCCTGTCATGGGCGGGGTGCTGCTGGTAATGGGCGGGTTCTTCGCCGGCGTGCTCTGGCTCGTGTACGGGGGGAAGTAGGAGCCCCCGCTAGTGATCTTCACTTGGAACGGCACCGCATGGACAGCGCCCGCCGACGGAACGTTCCGTCGGCGGGCGCCTGAGGGTCGTAAACCAGTCGGTCGGCTGAAAGGTCCGGTCCACGACAGATGGGGGACGCGGGCGGGATCAGCGGCCGATCCCGTTCACGTCAGGGAATGATCAAGTGTTCGAATGGGGTGCGGCGAGGCTCAGTCGGTGGCGGTGGATGTCGTGGGCGGATGTCAGTGGATGATGCCGGTTCGCAGGGCCACGGCGACCATGCCGGCGCGGTCACCGGTGCCCAGCTTGCGGGCGATCCGGGCGAGGTGGCTCTTGACGGTCAGGGCGGACAGGCCCATCGAGACGCCGATCGCCTTGTTCGACTGGCCCTCCGCCACCAGCCGCAGCACCTCGACCTCGCGACCGGACAGCTCGCGGTAGCCGCCCGGGTGGCTCGGGGCACCCGGGTGGCGACGGTGCATACGGGCGGCGGCGGCGCCGATGGGGGCGGCACCAGGCCGGGTGGGGAGCCCGACGTTGGTGCGGGTGCCGGTGACGACGTAACCCTTCACACCGCCGGCGAGGGCGTTGCGGACGGCTCCGATGTCGTCGGCGGCGGACAGGGCGAGGCCGTTGGGCCAGCCCGCGGCGCGGGTCTCCGACAGGAGGGTGAGGCCGGAGCCGTCGGGCAGGTGGACGTCGGCGACACAGATGTCGCGGGGGTTGCCGATGCGGGGACGAGCCTCCGCGATGGACGAGGCCTCGATGACATCGCGCACACCGAGCGCCCAGAGGTGGCGGGTGACGGTGGAGCGGACGCGTGGATCGGCCACGACCACCATGGCGGTCGGCTTGTTCGGGCGGTAGGCGACCAGGCTTGCGGGCTGCTCGAGGAGAACGGACACCAGGCCTCCTGGGTGCGGGGACGGCTTTCAAGGTCACAGTCGTCTTCGGCACCAAACCCATGGCCCTTTAGGGAAAGATCACGATTTAGTGAGTAACAATCGGGGCAATTCAGACACATGGTCGATCGTTCGGCGATTGAATCGGTTCGATCAAGGTCGATTCCTGACCGAAAGTGGCCGTATCGACAAAGTGATGGTCAAGTGTGTGGCGGTTCGGCCGCCGCACGGTTCGAGCAGGTGGCGGTCAGCGGGACTGCGGATCGCGACGCTGCGGCAGCGTCACCACCGACGCGTCGCCCGGGCCCGCCGGGGGCAGACCCGCGACCTGGGCCAGCAGGTCGCACCAGGACGCCAGGTGGGCCGCGGTGTCCGGAACCCCGCCCAGGCCCTCGCGGGGCGTCCAGGAGGCACGGATCTCGATCTGTGAGGCCGCCGGGCGCTCGGCCAGGCCACCGAAGTAGTGGGAACTCGCGCGCGTGACGGTGCCGCTCGGTTCGCCGTACGACAGCCCGCGCGCCTGGAGCGCACCGGTCAGCCAGGACCAGCACACGTCGGGCAGCAGCGGGTCGGCGGCCATCTCCGGCTCCAGCTCCGCCCGCACCAGGGTCACCAGCCGGAAGGCACCCCGCCAGGCGTCGTGCCCCGCGGGATCGTGCAGCAGCACCAGGCGGCCGTCGGCCAGGTCCTGGTCACCGTCGACGACGGCGGCCTCCAGCGCGTACGCGTACGGAGCCAGGCGCTGGGGCGCCTTCGTCTGCTCGACCTCGATCTGCGGCCGCAGCCGCGCGGCCCTGAGCGCGTCGACGGCGGCCCGGAAGGGCGTCGGAGCCGTACTGCTCCCGTCCAAGTCGCCCTCCTTGGCGTCCTTTGCGTCCATTCCGCCAGCGCCGTCCGACAGTCGTTCCTGAGCCGCAGCCATGCCGGGAAGATTAAGGGGAACGGGGGCTTCGTGCAGGGAGAGACACCCGGACAACACGGCAACCCCGACGCCGGGCCCTGCGCGGCCGTGCGAGACTTGCCCCCGTGAGTGCCAACCAGACGCCGCCGCCAGCCACGCCCGACGCAGTCAAGGATTCAGCCTTCCTCAAGGCGTGCAGGCGTGAACCCGTGCCGCACACGCCCGTGTGGTTCATGCGGCAGGCCGGGCGCTCCCTGCCGGAGTACCGCAAGGTGCGCGAGGGCATCCCGATGCTCGAGTCGTGCATGCGGCCCGAGCTGGTCACCGAGATCACCCTGCAGCCCGTGCGCCGGCACGGCGTGGACGCGGCGATCTACTTCAGCGACATCGTCGTCCCGCTCAAGGCCATCGGTATCGACCTCGACATCAAGCCCGGCGTCGGCCCGGTCGTCGAGAAGCCGATCCGCACCCGCGCCGACCTCGCCCAGCTGCGCGATCTCACCCCCGAGGACGTCTCGTACGTCACCGAGGCCATCGGCCTGCTGACGCGCGAGCTGGGCTCGACCCCCCTCATCGGTTTCGCGGGGGCACCTTTCACCCTTGCGAGCTACCTCGTAGAGGGCGGCCCGTCCCGCACGTACGAGAACGCCAAGGCGATGATGTACGGCGACCCCGAGCTCTGGGCCGACCTGCTCGACCGCCTCGCCGACATCACGGCCGCCTTCCTCAAGGTCCAGATCGAGGCCGGCGCCTCCGCGGTCCAGCTCTTCGACTCCTGGGTCGGCTCCCTCGCCCCCGCCGACTACCGGCGCTCGGTGATGCCCCACTCGGCCAAGGTCTTCCAGGCGGTAGCCGGGTACGGCGTCCCGCGCATCCACTTCGGCGTCGGCACCGGTGAGTTGCTGAAGCTCATGGGCGAGGCCGGCGCGGACGTCGTCGGCGTCGACTGGCGCGTCCCGCTGGACGAGGCCGCCCGCCGGGTCGGCCCCGGCAAGGCGCTCCAGGGCAACCTCGACCCGACCGTCCTGTTCACCACCCCCGAGGCGGTCGAAGCCAAGACCCGCGAGGTCCTCGACGCCGCGGCGGGCCTGGAAGGCCATGTCTTCAACCTCGGCCACGGCGTCATGCCGTCCACCGACCCGGACGCGCTGACCCGGCTCGTCGAGTACGTCCACACGCAGACGGCCCGGTAGCAGCGCTCACCACGTGTGGGGCCGCGCCCTCCTGCCGAACAGCAGACCGCGCGGCTCCGGTGGCGGCGGCGTCCCCGGCTTGAGCGGATAGGCGAGCGCCATGCCGGCCAGGAAGCCCACGATGTGCGCCGCGTACGCCACCGTGCCCGCGTCGGAGACGCCCTCGCCGTTCGAGTACACCGCCTGCAGCACGAACCAGAAGCCCAGCACCAGCCAGGCCGGCAGCCGCAGCGGCAGGAAGATCAGGAACGGGACGAGGACCCACACCCTGGCCTTCGGATACAGCACCAGATAGGCGCCCAGTACGCCCGCGATGGCCCCGGACGCGCCGATCAGCGGGTCGGCGGAGTCGTCGTTGAGGAGCGCGAAGCCGTACGACGCCGCGTAGCCGCAGGCGACGTAGAAGAGCAGGTACCGCACATGGCCCATGCGGTCCTCGATGTTGTTGCCGAAGATCAGCAGGAAGAGCATGTTGCCCAGCAGATGCAGCCAGCTGCCGTGCAGGAACATCGCGGTGAAGACGGACAGCACCGGGGACTTGTCGTACTCCGGCGCGCCGATCACACAGCCGGGGCCCTGGGCGCCCACGGCGACCTCGCCCGTGGGAACCATTCTCGGCAGCTGGTCGTGGATCAATTCCCTCGGCACCGCCGCGTAGTGGTCCAGGAACGCGTGCAGATGGCACAGCTGCGCCAGGCTGCTCTCACCGGCCACGGAGCCGGCGATGCCGGGCGTGGACAGAAACACGTAGACATTGGCGGCGATCAGCGCGTATGTCACCCAGGGCGTGCGGCGCACCGGGTTCACGTCATGGACGGGTATGACCACGAGGGTTTTCTGCCCGGGATACGTCCGGCGAATCGGTGAACGCCGTCGCTCGGGCGCGCGTATCTGTTCTCAACCGCCCGCGGCACGGGGAAGGCGGGTCGCGGGGACTACGTGAGGAACAGGCGATGAACGACCGAGTTACTCCTCCGATGCACGCGTTGCCCGACGGGGAGGCCGAGATCTCCGTGGTGGTGCGGCTGCCTTGGGAAGACGTGGCCCGGCTGGGTCAGGAGGCCGGGCGGCTTGCTTCGCAGATGCAGCGGCCGGTGACCCTCGATGAGGCGGTGAGTCATCGGTTGCGCTCCGTGCGGGGGGCTGCGCATGCGAAGCCGGCGGGGGAGCAGCCCGCTGCCGCGATGCCGCCGAGTGTGAGTGCGTCCGTGTCGTCGTTGCCCTCTCGGCCGCCGACTGAGCAGGCTCGGCAGGCCATTGAGAGGATCAACGGATCCGCCTGAACGCCGTAGGGGTGCGGGTACTTCGGCGACTCCAGGCCGTCTGTGGCTGGTCGCGCGGTTCCCCGCGCCCCTGAGGGCGTTGGCCGCGCCCCTCGTCATGAGTGTCCGGCGTTTACCGCCTTTGTCGCCTTCCTGGCCGCCACCAGCACCGGGTCCCACACCGGCGAGAACGGGGGCGCGTATCCCAGGTCCAGGGACACCATCTGCTCCACCGTCATCCCCGCCGTCAACGCCACCGCCGCGATGTCCACCCTCTTGCCCGCGCCCTCCCTCCCGACGATCTGTACGCCGAGCAGGCGGCCCGTTCGGCGTTCGGCGAGCATCTTGACCGTCATCGCCGACGCGCTCGGGTAGTAGCCGGCGCGGCTCGTGGACTCGATCGTCGCCGTCACGAACTGCAGGCCCGCCCTGCGCGCGTCCTTCTCGCGCAGGCCCGTGCGGGCGATCTCCAGGTCGCAGACCTTGCTGACGGCCGTGCCGACCACGCCGGGGAACGTGGCGTAGCCGCCGGCGGCGTTCGTGCCGATGACCTGGCCGTGTTTGTTGGCGTGGGTGCCGAGGGCGATGTGGCGCTCCTGGCCGGAGACCAGGTCGAGGACCTCCACGCAGTCGCCGCCCGCCCAGATGTTCTCGTGACCGCGCACGCGCATCGCCAGGTCGGTGAGCAGGCCGTCGTGGTTGCCGAGGGGGAGGCCGGCCGCTCGCGCGAGCGTCGTCTCCGGGCGTACGCCGATGCCCAGGACGACCACGTCCGCCGGGTATTCGGCCTCCTCCGTGGCCACTGCGCGGACGCGGCCGTCCTCGCCCGTGAGGATCTTGGTGACCTCGGCGTCGTTGACCATGGTGATGCCCAGGCCCTCCATGGCCTCGTGCACCAGGCGGCCCATGTCCGGGTCGAGCGTGGACATGGGCTCGCTGCCGCGGTTGACGACGGTCACCTCGTAGCCGCGGTTGATGAGGGCCTCGGCCATCTCGACGCCGATGTAGCCGGCGCCGACCACGACCGCGCGTCGGCCACGCGTGCGTGCCAGCGTGTCGATGAGGGCCTGGCCGTCGTCGAGGGTCTGCACACCGTGCACGCCGGGGGCGTCGACGCCCGGCATGTCCGGGCGGATCGGGCGGGCGCCGGTCGCGATGACGAGTTTGTCGTACGACGTCCAGGACTCGGCGCCGGAATCGACGTCACGCGCGCGTACCCGGCCGCCGGCCACGTCGATCTCTACGACCTCCGTCCGCATGCGCAGGTCGATGTCCCGCGCGCGGTGCTCCTCGGGTGCACGGGCGATCAGCTGGTCGCGGTCGGGGACGTCGCCGCCCACCCAGTACGGGATGCCGCAGGCCGAGTAGGAGGTGAAGTGGCCGCGTTCGAACGCCACGATCTCCAGCTCCTCGGCGCTCCTCAGGCGCCGCGCCTGCGATGCCGCGGACATCCCCGCGGCATCGCCTCCGATCACGACCAGTCGCTCTCGTGTACCCCGCACACCCCTCGCAGCGCTCATGTTCATGCGAACACGCTACGAGGGCCGGGCATTTCAGTCCTGCTCGCCGCCCTGTTCGCCGCGCTCGTCCCCCGCGCGCGTGGGCCCGGGTGCCGGGTAGGCCGTCGGCAGCGGGCCCAGGGCCGTCGTCGCGGGCGCCGTGGCCGGGCGGCGCGGCAGCCGGGGCCGCAGGACCTTCAGCCACAGCAGGACGATCAGCGCCGCCACCGCGGCGAAGGGCAGCACGGCGCCGACCGCCACCGCGAGCCAGCGCAGCATCGTCACGAACGCGTTCCAGCCGCCCGCGAGCGCGTCCAGGAAGCCGGGATCGTCGTCCTTCGCGACCTTCTTCAC
This sequence comes from Streptomyces sp. SD31, assembly GCF_052068475.1. Classification (NCBI taxonomy): domain Bacteria; kingdom Bacillati; phylum Actinomycetota; class Actinomycetes; order Kitasatosporales; family Streptomycetaceae; genus Streptomyces; species Streptomyces sp. SD31. Next base: position 13,485 of record NZ_JBQHCX010000005.1, read on the forward strand.
CGGCGTCTCGGACAGCGACAGGGTGATGGTGGCCAGGCTGGTGCGGTCCTTCAGGGACGCCTGCTGGGCGAGCAGCGCCTCCAGGTCGGCCTGGCGGGTGCTCAGCTCGCCCTCCAGCGTCACCACGTCGCTGAGCTTCGTCGCCTGGTCCATCAGCTCACGGATCCGGGCCACGCTGGCGCGCTGCGACTTGATGCGGCTCTCCACGTCGACGACTTGGTCGGTGACGTCCTGCGCCTTGGCGCTGCGCTCGATCAGCTTGCCCGCGCCCTCCAGTTCCGCGAGGACCTCGGCGTACCGGTCGACGGGCACGCGCAGGACGACGCGGGTGTGCTCGTGGCCCTCCTCGTCCCGGGTGGTGGTCTCGTTGCCGACGTAGCCGCCCGCGTTCTCGGTGGTGGTGCGGGCCTCGTCCAGGGCCTTCGGTACGTCCTTGACCTGCACGGTCAGCGAGGCGGTACGGATGATGTGGCTCGCGGTGACCTTGGGCGGCGCGGTGGCCTTGTCGGCGTCGGAGCCGTAGCCGCCCGGGGCGCCCTCCTTGGCGCCCGACTTCGCGTCCCCCTGGGACTCCGCCTGCGCGGCCTCGTCCCCGGCGGCGGTGCTGCCGCCCGAGTCGTCCGAGGCGCTGCAGCCGGTGAGCGCCAGGGCCGTCGCCAGCAAGAGGCCGGCGAGGGCCTGAACGGGTCGTACCGATCGTGTGGATCGTCGTGCGCGCATGTGGGCGTACCCCCGAGGGTCGTCGTGACGACTGACGCTTCTTCGACGCCCGGAGGGGGCGGGACGTTGGCGGGGAACGGTCCCGATGCGGTCACGGTCGGGACTCGTGAAGGACACCGGGGCCGGGACGGACTGTCAGTGGGGTCTGAGAGGCTGTGGACATGCGCGAAGTGGAGACTCGTACGGGTACGGGCCGGGTCGTCGTCATCGGAGGCGGAATCGCCGGGCTCGCCGCAGCCCACCGGCTGCTGGACGCCGGCCGGCAGGTGACCGTCCTGGAGGCGTCGGACCGGGTCGGCGGCAAGCTCCTGCCCGGCGAGATCGCGGGCGTGCGCGTGGACCTCGGTGCCGAGTCGATGCTGGCCCGCCGCCCCGAGGCCGTCGCCCTCGCCCGCGAGGTGGGCCTCGCCGACCGCCTCCAGCCGCCCGCCACCTCAACGGCCTCGATCTGGACCCGCGGCGCCCTGCGCCCCATGCCCAAGGGGCATGTGATGGGCGTCCCCGGCACCGCGTCCGCCCTCTCCGGGGTCCTGTCCGACGAGGGCCTGGCCCGCATCGAGCGCGACGCCGACCTACCGCGCACCGAGGTCGGGGACGACGTGGCGGTCGGTGAGTACGTGGCGGCACGCCTCGGCCGCGAGGTCGTCGACCGCCTGGTCGAACCCCTGCTGGGCGGCGTCTACGCGGGCGACGCGTACCGCATCTCGATGCGCTCGGCGGTCCCGCAGCTCTACCAGGCCGCGCGGACGCACGACTCCCTGACCGAGGCGGTCCGCGAGATCCAGGCCAAGGCCGCGGCCAACCAGCAGACCGGGCCGGTGTTCATGGGCATCGAGGGCGGCGTGGGCCAACTCCCGCTCGCCGTCGCGGAGTCGGTGCGCGCCCGGGGCGGCGAGATCGTGACCGGGGCGCCGGTGACGGAGCTGAGTCGCGAGGCGGCCGCCGGGTGGCGTGTCGTCGCCGGTGACCGGGTGCTGCACGCCGACGCGGTCGTGGTCGCCGTACCCGCTCCGGCCGCCGCCGCCCTCCTGCGCGCCGAGGCCCCCGAGGCCGCCGCCGAGCTGGCCGGCATCGAGTACGCCTCCATGGCCCTGGTCACCCTCGCCTACCGCCGCGCCGACACCGACCTCCCCGCCGGCAGCGGCTTCCTCGTGCCGCCGGTCGACGGGCGCACCATCAAGGCCTCCACGTTCGCCTCCCAGAAGTGGGGCTGGATCGCCGACGAGAACCCGGACGTGGTCGTCCTGCGCACCTCCGTCGGGCGGTACGGCGAGACGGAGATCCTCGAGCGCGACGACGACCGTCTCGTCGACGTCTCGCTCCGCGACCTCGAGGCGGCGACGGGCCTCGCCGCCACCCCCCTCGAAACCCGCGTCACCCGCTGGACCGACGGTCTGCCCCAGTACCCGGTCGGGCACCACGCGCGCGTGGCCCGCATCCGGGAGCACGTCGCCAAGGTGCCGGGCCTCGCCGTGTGCGGCGCGCAGTACGACGGCGTGGGCATCCCGGCGTGCATCGCGAGCGCGTATGCCGCGGTGGACCAGATCCATGGTGACCTGAGCGGTGTGGAGGAGCTCACCGCGAACCCGGTGCAGAGTCTGCACGGCGGAGCGGGAGAATAGGGGACATGAGTGACGACGCCCCCACCACCGAGTCCGGCAGGATCCCGAACAAGGGCAAGCTGGCCAAGGACCTCAACGAGGTCATCCGCTACACCCTCTGGTCCGTCTTCAAGCTGAAGGACGTGCTCCCCGAGGACCGCGCGGGCTACGCCGACGAGGTCCAGGAGCTGTTCGACCAGCTCGCCGCCAAGGACGTGACGATCCGCGGCACCTACGACGTGTCCGGTCTGCGCGCCGACGCCGATCTCATGATCTGGTGGCACGCCGAGACCAGCGACCAGCTGCAGGAGGCGTACAACCTCTTCCGCCGCACCAAGCTGGGCCGCGCCCTGGAGCCGGTCTGGTCGAACATGGCGCTGCACCGTCCCGCCGAGTTCAACCGCTCGCACATCCCGGCGTTCCTCGCCGACGAGACGCCGCGCAACTACGTCAGCGTGTACCCCTTCGTGCGCTCCTACGACTGGTACCTGCTGCCCGACGAGGACCGCCGCCGCATGCTCGCCGACCACGGCAAGATGGCCCGCGGCTACCCGGACGTGCGCGCCAACACGGTCGCCTCGTTCTCGCTGGGCGACTACGAGTGGCTCCTGGCCTTCGAGGCCGACGAGCTCTACCGCATCGTCGACCTCATGCGCCACCTGCGGGCTTCCGAGGCCCGGATGCACGTCCGCGAAGAGGTGCCGTTCTTCACCGGGCGCAGGAAGTCGGTGGCGGAGTTGGTGGCGGGGCTCGCCTGACCTGGTGCGGTGAGGCGGGGGCGGCCGGGGTCCGGCCCGCCGCGCAGCGGCAATCAGACGCCCCCCCCGGAAGATGCAGCACCGGCGCCGGAGGTCGGTGGCGGAGCCGGTGGCCGGACTCGCCTGATCAGTGCGGTAGCCGGGCGGCCGCGGCATGCTGGGGCCGGCCGCCCGGGTTCGTGTCGGTCTGCCGGCGCAGCTTCTTGGCCTCGGGGTCGCCCGGGCGCTCCGGCTTCGGCTCGGGGTGCCCCTCGCACGCCGCCCGTCGAGCCGGGAGGCGGCCCTCCAGCAGGTAGGCGTCGAGGTGGCCGTTGACGCAGGCGTTCGGGCCGTACGCGATGCCGTGCGTGCCGGCGTCCCGTTCGGTCACCAGGACCGAGCCCGCCAGGCGCCGGTGCATCTCCACCGCCCCCTCGTACGGCGTGGCCGCGTCCCGCTCGGCGGCCAGGATCAGAATCGGCGGCACCTCACCCGGCCCGGTCCGCACATCGAGGGGCTCCTGCCGGGGCGCCTGCCAGTAGGCGCACGGCAGGTTCATCCACACGTTGTCCCAGGTCTCGAACGGTGCCACGCGCGCGAGCCGCGTGTTGTCCCGGTCCCAGACCGCCCAGTCCGTCGGCCAAGGCGCGTCGTTGCACTCCACGGCCGTGTACACCGCGCTCGAGTTCTCGTCCTCTGCCGCCGCCTCCGTCACCGGTGCGGCCAGCTCGACCAGCGGCTTCGGGTCGCCCTTCAGATACGCCGACAGCGCCTGCGCCCGCGCGGGCCAGTAGTCGTCGTAGTACCCGGCCTGCAGGAACGCCTCCTGCAACTGTCCCGTCCCGATCTTCCCGCCCGCCGGCTCCACGGCCAGCCGCGCCCGCACCTTGTCGTAATTGCGCATCACCTCCTCGGCGGTGTCACCGAGCCCGTAGACGTCGTGGTGCTTGGCGACCCACTCCCGGAAGTCCTCCCACCGCCCTTCGAACGCGGCCGACTGGGCGAGGTTGTTGCGGTACCAGACCTGCGCGGGGTCGGGGTTCACAGCCGAGTCGAACACCATCCGCCGTACGTGCGACGGGAACAGGGTCGCGTACACCGCGCCGAAGTAGGTGCCGTACGACGCGCCCATGAACGTCAGCTTCTCCTGGCCCAGCGCGGCGCGCAGGACGTCCAGGTCACGGGCGTTGTTGAGGGAGTTGTAGTGCCTGAGTGCGCTGCCCGTGCGCTGGGCGCAGCCGCGGGCGTAGGCCTTCGCGCGGGCGATGCGCTCCTTCTTGTACGCCTCCGAGGGGTACGTCGGCGCCTGCGTGGGCCCCTTGAGGGAGTGCTTGGGGTCCTGGCAGGACAGCGGTGCGGAAGGTCCCACTCCGCGCGGGGCGTAGCCGACGAGGTCGTACGCGCCCGCCAGTCGCTTCCACGCGGGCAGGACGCCGATCAGCGGGAAGTGCAGGCTGGAGGCGCCCGGTCCGCCTGGGTTGTAGACCAGGGCACCCTGGCTCGGCACGCGGCGCTTGCTGTTGTGCGGGTCCTTGTGGGTGGCCCGCACCCGGCTGACGGTGAGCTTGATCTGCTTGCCATCGGGATGCGCGTAGTCGAGCGGGACGGACACCGTGCCGCACTTCACGTGGCCCGGCAGCTCCTGCTTCTTCGGGCAGCTTCCGAAGGTGAGGCCTGCCGCCTTGGCGCGCGCCACGGCCACCGCCGTGCCGCGCCGCTCGTCCGCGCCCGGGACGGCGGCCCCGGTGCTGCCGGCCGGGGCGGCGGAGAGGGCCGTCAGGAGCATGGCCCCGGCGGCCGAGTAGAGGGCGGCAGCTCTCATCGCGTATCCCTTCGCAGCACGGCAGCAACAAAAGGGATATTTCGTTTGTCTGTTGGTGAAGGCAAGCACCACCCTGCCGGTGTCGGCGTCAATGCCCCCTATGCGTCACCGAGGCCGCGAACTGTCAGTCGCTCCAGCGCGATGCCTCATGGTGCGGCTCGCGGTGCGTGAAGGCCGCACGCAGGTCCGGCTCGCCGATCGCACGCACGCCCCGTACGGCGACGGAGGTGAGGAACGTACGGTCGCCCCCGCCCCGGGAGCGCCGGACCAGGCCGCTCAGCAGGCGCTGCCCCGCCGGGGAGGCCCATTGCGCGTAGGGGTGGATCTCGATGCGGGCGATGGCGAGGCAGCTCAGGGTGAGCACGAAGGGGAGCGCGAACCAGAGGGCGACCAGATGCGCCGGCATGTCCGACTGGGCCGGCGCCAGCAGGGCGACCGCCCCCAGCGCCGGCACGACCACCGCGGCGAGCTGCACCTGCCGGATCGCGGCGGCGATCCCGTTGCGCGTCCCGTCCGGCACGGCGAGGCCCGCGCTGACCAGCCGGTCGGCGAGGCTGCCGACCGCGTCGGCGGCGGCCGCGGCGTCCCGCACCGGCTCGATCCGGGACTGGCCCTGAGGCCCGATGGCCCCTATCACCGAGCGTTCCATCTCGTCCCGGCCCCGCGGATCGACGACCGTCGCCCAGCCGGTGCGCGCGAGCAGCAGCCGCCGTTGCCGCGCCATGGAGACGAGGGTCAGATCGGCGACCCGCCGGGGGCCCCCGGACAGGAACGCGGCCTCGTACAGCGTCAGATCGTGTCCCCGACCTGCGGTCGCCTCTTTCGTTTCCGCGGCCGCGGCGTGTACGGCGGCCAGACACAGCCGCGTGCACGCCGTGCCGGCGACGGCCCAGGCCAGCAGCAGGAGAAGGACCCAGAACATGCCGCGTTTCTATGCCAAAGGCTCTGTGGAACGCCATGCCTTGTTCAGAATGCGGACGGAGAGTTGCCGGGATGTGACGTTCCGGATTTCAGGAGCCGGGCGCTCGTGGGCTGGTGGCGGCCGGCGGCAGGGTGTACGTCGGCGACGGGGGCGGGGTCATCGGGACGGCCGGAGCGGGGTCGGCGGTGGGGCCGGGCGGGCCGGGGGAGGGGGTCAGGGGAGGCGTGCTGTCGGCGACCATGTCCCGGACCAGGGCGTCGAAGTCGACGTAACCGGTGGCCTCCAGGACCGTGATGTGGTCCAGCACCGTGGAGTTGGCGTCGTCGGCGAGCTCGCGGACGAGGGAGTTGCGCGTACTGGCCCGCACTTGGGCGACGACGGAGAACACCTTGCCGTGCGCCAGCCGCAGGATGTTGGCGAACTGCCGGTCGTACTCGACGCCTTGGGCCGAGTCCAGGGCAGCCAGCCACTCCCGTTGCTGCTCGGTGGGCTCGTTGGGCAACTGCAGGCTGAGCTTGGCGGCGACGTCACGCACCCGCTCGTCCAGGAACGCGTGCCCCTCGATCAGGTGCTGCCCCGCGGTCCGTACGGCCGGTGTGACGCCCTTCTGCTGGGCCTGCCGGCCGGCCGGCAGCTCCCACAGTCCGGCCAGCCGGACCTTCGTGATGAAGTCGCGGTCGAGGGCGGACAGCGGCCCGTATCCGGTCGAGACGGTCTCGGCGTTGAATACGTCCAGTCCGGTCCCGGACCGGTCCTCGTACGACCAGATCGGGAAGATCATCGCCAGCAGTGTCGCCGTCAGGCCCGTGATGATGAGTCCGGTGCCGCTGAAGATGCCTCGGCCGTTGATGGGGGGTCGCGGTCGCGGTCGCATGGTGCCTCCTGTTGCGGCACCGCACGTTAGTGCGCTTCGGGGATGGGATTGGCATATTACTTCGGGGTACGTCGGGGTCTACGCCAACTGCCGTACCGGAGCGAATGGTTGCAACGGGGGTGGTTACGGGCGAATGGGGGAGGAGAGGGGGGAGGCGTACGGTGGTAAAGCCGGATGAAACGGGTGTGCCGGCCATCTCGCGGGCTGAGGTGTTAACCCCGGCACACTGGGAGGGACGGGGGCGTCCAGCGGGGGAGCGGGAGTTGGCGTAGGCGGGGTCGCCAGGTTGTGGGTGCGGGGCGGATCGCGTGGGGGCCGCTCAGCAACGGGATCCGCTGCGCCGCGCACAGCTCACGCGCCGTGCCGGGCGACCCACTGCGCGCCGTGCCGGGCTCCCTCTGCGCGCCGCTTCGACTCCAACTGCACGCCTTCCGCCGCCCGCTGCGCGCCGCTACGGCGACACCTCCGCGCCGCCGGGTCGCCAGGCTGCCTAAATTTCCCGGCTGCCTCGTCTCCCCCGTCTCGTCGGGCCCCCGCTCGGTGGGTCCCCCAGCCCCGTTTCCCGGCCACCGGGCCGCCTCAATCTCCTGGCTCGTCGGTGGCCCGGCCGCCTCAGTAGCCCGGTCCTGTCGGGCCTCCGCCCCGTCGGGCCCCGGCTCGGTGGTTCCCTCGCCCCGTCGGGCCCCCGGCTCGGTGGTTCCCCGACTCGGTGCGTCCCCAGCCCAGTTTCTCGGCCGCCTCAATTTCCCGGCTGCCCCGAGCTCCTGGCCTCGTCGGTGGCCCGGCCGCCTCAGTTCCCCGATCCCGTCGGGCTCCCGTCGAGCCCCCAGCTCCGTGGATCGCCAGCCCGGCCCTCGGCCCCCGGCCCGGCCCCCGGGCCCCGGCCCCGGTCACGTCCGTCCCGCGCCGGCCGTAGCCCGCTCACCGCCGCAGCAGCACTCGCCGCGTGGCCCGGGCCAGCCGCACCCCCGGCCCTCGGCCCGGCCCCCGCCCTCGGCCCCCGCCCCCGGCCCTCGGCCCCCGGCCCCGGTCACGTCCGTCGCGCCGGCCGTAGCCCGCTCACCGCCGCAACAGCACTCGCCGCGTGGCCCGGGCCAGCCGCACCCCCGGCCGCCGTGACCGTGGCCTCGGTCCCGACCGCTCCAGCCACCACTCCCGTACCTCCGCCCGTACCCGCGGGTCCCCGAGTCGACCCTCGGCCAGCAGATACCCGGCGAAGTCCAGCGCGTCACGCCGATAACCGTCGGTCATCGGGTGCCCGTGGCTGTACGCGAGGAACGCCCGCCGATACCCGGCCCCGAGGATCACCGGCAACTCCGGCGCGACCTTCGCCACGACGTCCGCCCGCTTCCCGGCGAGCGCCCGCGCCTGCACGCCGAGCCGCACCCGGTCGAACCCCTCCGGCACGGGCGTACCGGCGACGAGCGCGGACAGCAGCGCGGCCTGCGCGAGGGCGAGGCGCTGCCGGGCGGGGTCGACGGATGCCCCGGCCGCGGCCCCCGCCGGCTCGCGCACGGCGTCCGCCTTACGTGCCGACTCCTGCTCGCGCGCGGCTTCCTCTGAGGCACCCTCCGTGGGCGCCGAGCCTTCGGCCGTCTTCGTCGCCGACGCCCCGCCCGCGAATTCCCTCTTCCTGGGCGCTCCTTCCGAGCGAGCCGTCTCCTGCTGCCGCGCTGCCTCGGGCGGGGCGCCCTCCGCGGGCGCCGAGCCCTCGGCCGTTTCCGTCGCCGACGCCCCGCCCATGAGTGCCTTCTCCCTGGGCGCTCCTTCCGAGCGAGCCTGCTTCTGCTCCCGCGCCGCCTCCCGCGAGGCCCCCTCTGCAGGCGCCGACCCCCCAAAGGCCTCCGCCGACGACCCCCCGCCCGCGAACGCCCCCTCCCCGGAAGCCTCTCCCGAGCGAACCACCTCCGCGGCTGACCTCCCCCCGGACGGCCCGCCCGCGGTCCGCCCTCCCGCAGTCGACGCTCCGGCTGTCGGCTCACCTGCGGTCGGCCCACCCGCAGTCGACGCTCCCGCAGTCGGCTCACCCGCGGTCGGCTCGCCCGCGGTCGGCTCGCCTGCGGTCGGCTCACCCGCGGTCGGCTCACCCGCGGTCGGTTCGCCCGCAGTCGACGCTCCCGCGGTCGGCTCACCCGCGGTCGACGCTCCCACAGTCGGCTCACCCGCGGTCAGCCCTCCCGCAGTCGGCCCACCCGCAGTCGGCCCACCCCCAATCGCCCCCTCCGCAGACGCCCCGCTCTCGGCGCCCACCCCCGCAGACACCCCCCTCTCAGCGTCCCCCTTCTCCATAGCCCCCCGAATCGCCCCCAACTCCCGCTCCAGCTCGGCCGGTTCGGGGAAGTTCTCGTCGCGTTCCAGCAGGACCCCCGGTGGGGATACGCGGGAGGCGAGGTCGGTCAGGATGTCGAGGACCGGCTGGGGGACCGGGTGGGCGTGGCTGTCGTGCCAGACGCCGTCGCGTTCGAAGCCGCCGGCGACATGGACGTACGCGATGGCTTCCAGTGGCAACTCGGCGAGCGCCTTGGCCGGATCCTCGCCCCGGTTGACGTGGTTGGTGTGCAGGTTGGCCACGTCGATGAGGAGCCGTACCCCGGTGCGGTCGGCGAGCTCGTACAGGAACTGCCCCTCGGTCATCTCCTCGCCCGGCCACGAGATCAGCGCGGCGATGTTCTCCACGGCGAGCGGCACGGGCAGGGCGTCCTGTGCGATACGGACGTTCTCGCACAGTACGTCGAGGGCGTCCCGGGTGCGGGGGACCGGCAGGAGATGCCCCGCCTCCAGGCGCGGGGACGCCGTCAGCGGACCGCCCGCCCGTACGAACGCGATGTGCTCGGTGACCAGCGGCGATCCCAGCGCCTCCACCCGCTCGGCGAGCGCGGCGAGCCGCTCGGCGTCGGGTCGGTCCGCGCCGCCGAGGCCCAGTGAGACGCCGTGCGGGATCACGGTCACCCCGCGCTTCCGCAGCCGTACCAGGGACTCCGGGAGGTGTCCGGGGCAGACGTTCTCGGCGACCGTCTCGACCCAGTCGATGCCCGGCATGCGCTCCACGGCGTCCGCGATCTCCGGACGCCATCCGATTCCCGTGCCCAGTCGCTTGCCCAGTCGCTCCATCGTCCCCTCCTCGGCCGCTTCCGTACCCCGCTGTCCTGTCTCCTCGGACGTGCCGGACGTGCCGGGGGTATGGCCCCGCAGGTCCCGCCCGAACCCCGCGGGCGGCACCTTCAGAGCAACATTTGAGGTTGGGACTCACGCCCCGCGCCCCGCGTACGGTCACTACGAGGTCGTACGCGCGGGCCGCCGGGGATGTTCAAACAAGCCGGAGGCCTACCGCAGCGCCGGATGATCGGCGACGACCGTGCACGACCCGGGCGCGATCTCCGTGAACCCCGCGTCACGCACCAACGGCAGCCCACTGGCCGTCAGTCCGGCCCAGCGCTCCGTCCGCGCGGGCCGTACGGCGAGCGGGAACCCCGCGTCGCGCCAGGCGTCCCGCTCCTCGTCCGACAGCTCCCACCAGGCGAGCTGCGCCGCGTGCCCCGCCTGCGCCATCGCCTTGCCGGCCGACATGTCGAGGTCGGGGTTCAGCCAGAGCACGGGCGCCGACGGGTCGGCGTCCACGGGCGGCTCCGGATCGTCGAGGTCGGTCCCGGACACCTGGAGCTTCGCCAGCTCCTTGGGCCACCCGTCCAACGGCACGGGCGGGAACACCCGCACCTCGGCCGACTTGCCGGTGACCGTGATGCCCGGCAGCCCTTCCGCGCGCCGCCACTCGGCGCCGCGAGCCCGCCGCACCACCTTGCGGATACGGGCGTCCTGCCAGTCCCGCATGGCCTCGGCCCACTCGCCTTCGCCGAGGGACCGCTCGTCGCTCAGCATGACCAGCACCGCGCGGGCGGCGGTCTCCAGGGCGTCCGTGCGCGGCGGGGGAGCGGCCCGCTCGATGCGGACGACGAGGGGCAGGACGAACTGAGGTGCCTCGTCGCGCGTCGAGGGCTCGGTGCGAAAGGGGCTGTCGCCGGGAACGGATGGATCACTGGTCACGTCCTCCAGTCTGCCAGGCGGAAGATCCGTTCTGCGGCGCGAGAGGATGGGCCCCATGCAACGCGATCTTCGTCTGGACAACGTAGGCCGCCGCTACGGCATACGCGGCCCATGGGTCTTACGCGGCGTCCATCTCACGGTGCCCCCCGGCACGCTCATCCGCATCGACGGACCCAACGGCACCGGCAAGTCCACCCTCCTGCGCCTCCTGGCCCGTATGGACGCCCCCTCCGAAGGCCGTGTCACCGGACGCCCGCGCACCGCATACGTCCCCGAACGCTTCCCCACAGCCCTCCCCTTCACCGCCCTCGGCTACCTGACCCACCTCGGCACGGTCCACGGCCTGTCCCGGCCGGCGGCCACCCGTGCCGCCCTGGAGTGGCTCGACCGCTTCGGCGCCGCCGCGTACGCCCGTACGCCGATGGCCCAGCTGTCGAAGGGCAGCAGCCAGAAGGTCGCCGTCGTACAGGCCCTCCTCGCCGAACCGGAGCTGCTCGTCCTGGACGAGGCGTGGACGGGCCTGGACGCCGACGCCCGCGCGGAGCTGGAGCGCGCCGTCGCCGAACGCACGGCGGGCGGCACCGCCGTGGTCTTCGTGGACCACGACCCGCGCCGCCTGGCGGGGGTGCCCGACGCGACCTACACCGTGCGGGACGCGGGCCTGGAGCGCCGTACGGAACAGGTGCCGTCGGAGGGAACCGGCCCGCACGTGATCGTCGTCGTCCAGGGCCCGCGCGGCGGACAACTCCCCACCGACGTGCCCCGCGTCGTCACATCGGTCGAGGAACCCACGCCCGGCACCCACCGCCTCACCGTCCCCGCGTCCCACTCGGACGTCCTCCTGCGCACCCTGCTCACCGCCCGGCCGCCATGGCATGTGGTGAGCGTGAGCCAGGAGAGACCCGCCCACCCCGAGACCGAGAGCCGCCGATGACGTCGATGAACGCCCTCCTCCGCTACCAGGCCGCCCTGCTGGCCCGCTCGCAGCGCTGGCTGCCGCCGTTCATCCTGTACGCCGTGTTCCTCGGCGTCGGTGTGCAGAGCGGGCAGCCCGTGCTCGACTCGCTCGGCTACGCGGCCGCGGCCCTGCTGCCCGTCGCCGCCTGGCTGGTGCGGATCTGCGTCACCAACGAGCCGCCGGCCGCCCGCAGTTGTGTCTCCGCGGCCGTCGGCCCGGGGCGGGCGCACCTCGCCGCGCTGCTGGTGGCGCTGGCCGCGGCGGCGGCCCTCGGTACGGTGGCGACCGTCGTCATCACCCTGATCAGCAACCCGGTCAGCTCCGACCTCCAGACCCGTGTGCCACGGCTGCCCGCCGGCACCGCCGGGCTGCTCGCCGCGCTGGCCTGCGCCCTCCTCGGCACCGCCGTCGGCGCCCTCACCAGTTGGCCCCTGCTGCGCTCGACCGGCCGCGCGGTGCCCACGATGCTGCTCGCGGCCCTGCTGTCGGTGGTGGTGACCGGCTCCCCGGCCCAGGCGGCGGTCAGTGGCCTGGTCACCGGCTCCCGCTCGGGCACGGTCCCGCTGCCCCTGCTGCCGTTGGCCGCGGCGGCCCTGCTCACGGCGGCGGCGACCGCCGTGGCTTGCGCGCTCACCTCCCGCAGATCACCCTGAACGGCAGGTCATCTGCACAACAGGTCATCCCGAACAGGCCGTGCGCTGCGCCTCCTGCCACTCGCACACCGGGCAGAGCGTGATCCCCTTGTACGACTCCGGGTACTCCGTCGGCTCCCGGCACAGCACGCACTCCGCGTAGGGCGGCCCGTCCGCCTTGGGCGGCCTGGTCGCGTCGATCAGGCAGTAGTCGGTCGTGGGCTGGTCCTTGCTCATACGTCCAGCGTACGAGCATCAGCCCCGCCCGCCGGCAGCCCCGATCAGCTCGGACACCTTCACGAACCGGAACCCCTTCCCGCGCAGCTCCGGCACCACGCTGCGGACCACCCGCTCGGTCGTCGGAGCGGCACTGAGCGTGCAGTGCAGGACGACCACGGAGCCGGGCCGCACCCCGTCCAGCACCTCCTGGGCGACCGCGCGGGCGTCCGTCGCGAACGCGTCCCCGCTCACCACGTCCCACTGCACGGCGGTGACACCGACCGGGATCAGCGCCTTCAGAGCACGCCGGTCGTAACAGCCGCCGGGAAACCGGAAGTACGGCATCGGGTCACGGATCCCCACCCTCCGGAACGCGGCGTACGCCCGCTCCACGTCCGCGCGCATCCGCTCCTCGTCGACCCTCGGCAGCCCGTAGCAGTCGTCGGTGAAGGCGTGGTGGCTGTACGAGTGGTTGGCGACTTCGAAGAGCGGGTCCCGCCCGATGGCCCGGGCCTGCCCCGGATACTCCTCGGCCCACCGGCCCGTCATGAACACGGTCGCAGGCACCTTCAGTTCCCGCAGGGCCGCGACAAGCCCCGGATTGTCGAACCGCTCCCCGCTCGCCGCCCGCGGCCCCTGATCGGAGGTCATGTCCGCATCGAAGGTGAGCGCGACGGTCTTGTCCCGGGTGCGGGGGCCGTGCTCGAAGACGGGGGTCAGGCCGGCGGGACCCGGCGCGAGGGTCGGAGGCTTGGCGGCGGGGGAGGAGGCGGCGGTGGCGCTGGGTGCCGGGAGGGGAGCGCGGGTTGCCTCGGGGGCACAGGAGGCGAGCGCGCTGAGCGCCGCGCTCAGGGCGCAGAGGGCGGTGACGCGCCGTACAAGAGTGATCACCGCATGACGATATGAGGATCAAATAGCCATATCGGTACGTCGACAGGTGTGCCGGGACGGTGTCACCCGCCCGGCGGGGCCGGTCTTCAGTCGGTGCGTGTGCAGGTTCCCGTCGGTGCGGTGGCCGGAGGGCGGCACTGGAGGGTGGAGTCGGTCGGGTCTGTGCTCAGGTAGCGGCCGAGGCAGGTGTTCACCGCGGTTCGGCCGTGCTCGGCGCAGAAGGTCAGGGCGGCGCGGCCGTCGGTGAAGGGGCCGGGGGCGTAGATCACCCAGTAGCCGGGGCGCAGGGAGGCGTAGTCGTCGCTGCGCAGGACGGCCGCATCCGGCACGGATAGGCGGACGGTGGCGAGTCGCCGGTCGCGGGCGGCGGTGCCCGAGGCGATGGGTTCGGAGTGGAGTTGGGCGATCCAGCGGCCCTCCGACGCCCCGATGGGGGTGCCGGTGGGAGCGGGGGGCGTCGAGCTGGGAGTCGGTGAGGGGGACCGCTGCTGGGGTGCAGGGCCGGCGGTGGATCTCGTGACCGCCGGGGTCGTGGTGCCACCGGCCTTGTCGTCGGCCTTGGCGCCGCCGTCGGTGCCGTCGGGGCGCAGCGCGAAGACAAGAGCCGTCGCCGCGGCGATCACCAGTGCCGCGCTCGCCGCCACCACGATCGGGGTACGGCGTCGCGGGCCCCCTGACCGCTGCGGTGCCGTCGGGCGTGGGGTGTCCAGCTGGGTGGGGATCGGTGGCGGGGCCGGCGTCGGGTGGTGCGGTGCGCCGGCGGTCAGGGTCGGCCCATCCCAGTGCGGTGTCGCCCCCGCCTCCACCTGCGCCAGCATCGCGTCCAGCCGGGCGGCGTCCGGGCGGGCCGCCGGGTCGCGCACCAGCAGGGCGTCGAGCACCGGCGTCAGCGGGCCCGAGCGGGTCGGTGCCGGGAGCGGGGCGTCGAGTACGGCGGCCAGGGTGGCGAGGGTGGTGGGGCGGCGCAGCGGGCTGACGCCCTCCACGCACACGTACAGGACCACGCCCAGTGACCAGAGGTCGGCAGCGGGGTCGCCGTCGTGGCCCCGGATCCGCTCCGGCGCCATGTACTCGGGCGAACCGACGAGCTCGCCGGTCGCGGTGAGCGATGTCGTGCCCTGCAGGGCGGCGATGCCGAAGTCGGTGAGAACGGCGTCCCCGTCGGGGCGCAGGAGGATGTTGGCGGGTTTGACGTCCCGGTGCTGGATGCCCGCCGCGTGCGCGGCCCGCAGCGCGGCGAGCACCTGACGGCCGAGGCGGGCCGCCTCCAGCGGGGTCAACGGGCCGTCGCCCAGGCGCCGTTGGAGCGAGACGCCCGGCACGAGTTCCATCACGATCCACGGATGCGGGTCGGCGTCGATGATCTGATGGACCGTCACCACATATGGATGGCTGAGCCGGGCCAGCGCCCGCGCCTCCCGCAGCACCCTCTCGCGCACCACGCCGACCGTGTCCGGGTCGGACCGGACCGCCTTGAGCGCGACCTCGCGGTGCAGCACCGTGTCACGAGCCCGCCACACGGTGCCCATACCCCCGCTGCCGAGCCGCTCCACCAGCTCGAACCGGCCATCGACGACATCCCCCGGAACGTTCATGCCGCACAGGCTAGAGGACGTCCCGCAGAGGGGAGCCCTCCCCTCCGGGGGCGTGACGGGGCGGTTACCCGCGCCAGGGCCCCGTCACCGCGAACGTCGTACCCGGCGTGTAGCAGTTGACGTACATCGTCCCGCCGTCGGGCGAGAAGGTCACGCCGGCGAACTCGCCCCACTCCGGCTCTTCGGGAGTCCCGATGTTCTGGGCGTTGCGCGCCATCGCGTACACCTCCCCGCGTCGTGTCACGCCGTAGACGTGCTGGGCGCCGTTGCCGTCCTCGCACACCATGAGGCCGCCGCTGGGAGCGAGGCAGATGTTGTCCGGGGACTCGCCGGGAAGCTGCAGGTTCGTGTCGGGGCCGAAGACGATCACGAGGGTCAGGCGGCGCGCGGAGGGGTCGTAGCGCCAGATCTGGCCGTAGTGGTCCGCCGCCGAGCCCTCCGCTCTGCGGGCGAAGGAGGAGACGAAGTACACACTGCGGCCACCCCAGTAGCAGCCCTCCAGCTTCTGCGCGTGCGTGATGCCCTTCGGGCCGAAGTCCTGGAAGCGGATGGGAGTTCGGGCGGCCAGGGGGTCCGGTACGTCGACCCACTCGATGTTCTCGAAGCTCGCGCCCGTCTCCTGGATCGAGGAGAGGTCGGGTACGCCCGGCACGCGCATCGCCTGGAGGCGGCCGCCTGCGCGCAGGGTGCCCAGGCTGCCGTGCGGCTGGTGGGGCAGGAAGCGGTAGAAGAGGCCGAAGGGTTTCTCAAAGGCGTCCTCGGTCTCGTAGACGATGCCGCGCCGTGGGTCCACCGCGATCGCCTCGTGCTGGAAGCGGCCCATCGCGGTCAGCGGGACCGCGCCGGAGCGGTAAGGGTTCGCCGGGTCGACCTCGAAGATGAAGCCGTGGTCCTTGGTGTAGCCGTTGGTGCCCGCCCTGTCCTCGGTCTCCTCGCAGGTCAGCCAGGTGCCCCAAGGCGTGGGCCCACCCGCGCAGTTGACGGCCGTGCCGGCGATGGCGACCCGCTCGGACAGCACCCGGTTGCGGGAGTCCAGCGTCAGGGCCGTACAGCCGCCCTTGCCGGCGGGGTCGTAGGTGAGGCCCTCGACCGTCGGGACGGGAACCCTGCCGTCGGCGCGGTTCTCGTGGTTGCGGACCAGGTGGACGCGGCCGTGTCGGCCGGGCAGGGCCGTCATGCCGTCGTGGTTGGAGGGGACCGGGCCCTCGCCGGAGCGGAGCTTGTCGCCCTCGCGGGAGAGGACGCGGTAGGAGAAACCTTCCGGCAGATCGAGCAGGCCCTTGGGGTCGGGGACCAGCGGGCCGTATCCGGTGTGGCCGAGGTTCTGCGCGGCGGCGGTGCCCGCGAAGAGTTCGGTGAGGTTTCCGGCGAAGGCGATCGAGACGCCCAACGCGCCGGTACCGGCGAGGAGTTGACGGCGTGACGTACGGTCGGTGGTCGTGTTCTCGGACATGGGGAAACCTTCCTGCTGGCGGACAGGAACTGTGACCCCGCCGTGTCTATCACCTGGTGCGGGTCGCGGGAACCACGCGCGTAGCGTGTGTCACTTCTGAAGGGGCTGACCGGGGGTGCCCGGTGTGGGTTCCTCGATGGGCTCCGGGGCGGAGCCTTGCACGGGATCCGGAACGGACGCCTGGGCGAATTCCGGGATGGCTTGCGGAGCGGACTCCGGGATGGATTCCGGGGCGGGCTCCGCGATGGCTTCCTCGGCGGACTTTGCCACGGCGGCGTGCTCGGAGGCGTGCTCGACCGCGTGGTCCGGCGGTGGTTGCGCGCCCCGCTCCAGGAACCGCAGCAACTCCACCGGGATCGGCAGCACCAGCGTGGAGTTCTTCTCCGCCGCCACCGCCATCACCGTCTGCAGCAGCCGCAGTTGGAGGGCGGAGGGCGCGTCGGCCATCTGGTGCGCGGCCTCGGCCAGCTTCTTGGAGGCCTGGAGTTCGGCGTCGGCGTTGATGACCCGGGCCCGCCGCTCACGGTCGGCCTCGGCCTGCCGGGCCATGGAGCGCTTCATCGACTCCGGCAGGGACACGTCCTTGATCTCGACGCGATCGATCTGGACGCCCCAGCCGATCGCCGGACTGTCGATCATCAGCTCCAGTCCCTGGTTGAGCTTCTCGCGGTTGGACAGCAGATCGTCCAGATCGCTCTTGCCGATGATCGAGCGCAGCGACGTCTGCGCCATCTGGGAGACGGCGAAGCGGTAGTCCTCGACGTTGATGATCGCGGATGCCGCGTCCACGACCTTGAAGTACACGACCGCGTCGACCCGCACGGTCACGTTGTCACGGGTGATGCCCTCCTGGGCGGGCACGGGCATCGTCACGATCTGCATGTTGACCTTGTGGAGCCGGTCAACGGCGGGGACGATCAGCGTGAATCCCGGCTGGCGTACGGTGCCCCGCAGGCGTCCGAGCCGCAGGATCACCCCGCGTTCGTACTGCTTGACGACCCGCGCGGCTGCCGCGAGATACACGATTCCCGCCACGCCGACGCCCACAGCCGCGCCCAGCAGCTCCTCGACCATGACGACCTCCTCGCCGAGAGGCCTGTTCCGTGTGCTCCTGTAACGATATGCCCGGTGTCTGGTCCGGGGCCATGGACGGCCCCGGACCAGGGGTCATATCGCGCCAGGGGTCATACGCCGGTCAGGGCGAGGTGACCCGCACCGGTTCCGTGCCCACCGCGCTGTGTCGCTCGGCCCAGGACTCCAGGGCCGTACGGCAGGCGTGGTCGAGATGGTGCAGTCCGGACAGGTCCAGCTCCACCGGACGGTCCTGCGGCAGGGCCTCCAGGCTGTCGAGTATCTTCGGCAGCCTGAGGAAGGTCGCGTTGCCCGACAGGTACGCCTGGATCGGTCCGGCGCCCTTGTCTATGACCTCCATCTTCAGATGCGAGGCCTCCCAGGCGGTCTTGGCGACGGACAGGGCCAGACCGATCAGCACGCCCTCGAACATGTTGACCGCGACGATCGACACGGCGGTGACGACGAGGATCAGCGCCTCTCCCTTGTGGCCCCGCCACAGCGCCGCGACCTGGCGGAACGGGATCAGCTTCCAGCCGGCATGGACCAGGATGCCGGCCAGGGCGGGAATCGGGATGAGCGCCAGGGCGGACGGCAGCGCGGCGGCGAACAGCAGGAGCCACACGCCGTGCAGCACACGCGAGGCCTTGGTCTTCGCACCCGCCTGGACGTTCGCGGAGCTGCGCACGATCACCGCGGTCATCGGCAGCGCGCCGAGCAGACCGCACACCGTGTTGCCCGCGCCCTGGGCGATCATTTCCTTGTTGTACTCGGTGCGCGGACCGTCGTGCAGCCGGTCCACGGCCGCCGCGCTGAACAGCGACTCGGCCGACGCGATCAGCGCGAAGGCGACGATCGTGCCCCAGATGGCCGGGTTGGCCAGCTCACCGAAGGCCCCGGAGCCGGGCGGCTGGATGGCGCCGAGCAGACCCTTCACCTCGACCGTGGCGACCGGCAGGCTGAAGGCGAGGGTGGCGACCGTGGCCAGCATCACCGCCGCGAGGGCGCCGGGCACGGCCTGCGCCGCCTTGGGCAGCTTCTTCCACAGCACGATGACGGCGATGGTGCCCGCGCCGATCAGGAGCGAGGTCAGGGCCTCGGTGTCGCTGACGGCATCGACGAACGCCCCGGGCAGTCCCGCGATCTTGCCGATCCCGGTCTCGGGGGCCTTCAGGCCCGCCGCCGCGTAGATCTGGCCGGCGATGATCACCAGCCCGATGCCGCAGAGCATGCCCTCGACGACGGAGACGGATATGGCCCTGAACCAGCGGCCGATCTTGAGGAAGCCCATGGCGAGCTGGAGCAGTCCGGCCATCAGCACGATCACGCCGAGCGTGGCCACACCGAACTCGCTGACGGCCTCGAAGACCAGCACGGTCAGGCCGGCGGCGGGCCCGGACACCTGCAGGCTACTGCCGCGCATGAGCCCGGTGACGAGGCCGCCCACGATGCCGGTGACAAGGCCCAGTTCCGCGGGAACGCCGGAGGCGACCGCCACACCGACGCACAGCGGCACGGCGACGAGGAAGACGACGATGGATGCGGCGAAGTCCTGCCGCAGATGGGGGAACTTGGTCAGCATGGTCATCACAGCGCCTCGAACGCGTCGGTCTCGGCGTTGTGGGCGCGCACGGCGCCCTTGTGTACCTCGTAGTACCAGCCGTGCAGGGTCAGTTGACGCTCCTTCAGCTTCTTCTCGATGAACGGGTACGAGCGCAGCCGCAGCAGCTGCGTCAGCACATGGGACTGGACGCCCTCGGCGACCTCCGGGTCCTCGACGGCACCGGACGGGCGCGGGGTAGCGTGCGTGAGCCAGTCGCGCACGGCCGGTACGGCGTCCAGGTCGTCGCCGCGCACCAGCGCGCCGACGGCACCGCAGTGGGAGTGGCCGCAGACCACGATGTCGCTGACGCCGAGGACCTCCACGGCGTACTCGATGGTGGCCGCCTCGCTGGTGGGGTGCTCGGAGACGTACGGCGGGACGATGTTGCCCGCGGTGCGCAGCTCGAAGAGCTCGCCGGGGCGGGCGCCCGTGATGAGGGCGGGTACGACGCGGGAGTCGGAGCAGGTGATGAAGAGGACCTGCGGGGACTGCCCTTCGGCCAGCTTGGCGAACTCCTCAGGGCGCTGTCCGAACGTACGGGCGTTGTCGATGAGGGGCTGCATATGTGGTGACTCCTCCTGGCGCGCTGCACTAGCGCGTCGGTGTGGTTTACATGACAGAGGTGGGGGGACTGCTCTGCTTCTCAGCAGCGGAAGACCTGAAGTCCCGCCGGAGTGTGGGATGTCGAGGATCTCGACGTGCGCTGGTGCGCGGCGCCGGCTCTGGCCGGCTGGTGCGCGGACGCGGGGTCCCGGGTGAGCAACGGTCGGTCGGGCGCCTGGGACCCGGATTCGGCGAAGCGCAGATGGTCACGAGTGCGCAGCGGGCCGGTCGGGTCCCCATCACCCGACGGCAAGCAGTGGCGGGACGTGAGGGTTTCGTCGCGCAGCGCCTTCCCGGAGAGCTTGATTCCGGGCTGGGCTTTGGCCTTTGCTTGACTGACTGTGTGCGCGTGTGCGAAGGATGCCGCGGGTGCGAAGAACTGGAGGGCGAGCAGGATGGCGGCGAGGAGCGAAATCGCGGTCCGAGCCGTCGTACCTCGAAACATGAGCCCCCCTCTACTCTCTCCACACCTCTTGACCGCGCCAACACTTGGTCAACCGTTGGTCAAGAAACACATTAGCCCGGCAAAGTTGTTTGCAGGGTTAACTTAACGTTTCGAGCTGAAGAGAGCCTGAAATGCGAGGGTGGCATGGCTGAAACTCCCCCTTGACGTGGGGGAGTTGGCCGGTTAGAAGGCGTCAGGCGGTGACGAGGCCCTGCGCGTCGCGCGCCAGGGCGGTGAGGCGCGAGATGGCGCGGAAGTACTTCTTGCGGTAGCCGCCCTTGAGCATGTCCTCGCTGAACAGCTGGTCGAACGGCAGCCCGGAGGCCAGGACCGGGACCTCACGGTCGTAGAGCCGGTCCGCGAGCACGACGAGCCGCAGCGCGGTGGACTGGTCCGGGATCGGCTGGACGTCGGTGAGACACACGGCCTTCAGGCCATCGGTCAACGCGCCGTAACGGCTGGGGTGGACGCGGGCGAGGTGCTCCAGTAGATGCGGGAAGTCGTCGAGCGAGGCGCCCTCGGTGGCGTACGCCGCCTTCGTCACCTGCTCCTCGGAATACGGCGCCGGCGCCTCGGGCAGACCGCGGTGACGGTAGTCCTCGCCGTCGATGCGCAGCGCGCGGAAGTGGGCCGACAGACCCTGGATCTCCCGCAGGAAGTCGGCCGCCGCGAAGCGGCCCTCGCCGAGCTTGCCGGGAAGGGTGTTGGAGGTGGCGGCGAGGGCGACACCCGCGTCGACGAGCTTGCCGAGCAGGGTGGAGACGAGGACGGTGTCGCCGGGGTCGTCGAGCTCGAACTCGTCGATGCACAGCAGGCGGTGGCCGGAGAGGGTCTGGACCGTCTGCTGGAAGCCGAGGGCGCCGACGAGGTTCGTCAGCTCCACGAAGGTGCCGAAGGCCTTGAGGGACGGCTCGGCCGGGGTGGCGTGCCAGAGGGAGGCGAGCAGGTGGGTCTTGCCGACGCCGTAGCCGCCGTCGAGGTAGACGCCGCGTGGGCCTGCTGGGGCCTTGGGTGCCTTGGGCCTGCCGAACCCGAGGAAGCCGCGCCTGGCCTTGCCGGCGCCGCTGGCGTGCGCACCGCCGAGCCCGGCCGCGAAGTTCTCCAGGATGCCGACCGCCTCGGTCTGGCTGGGCTGGTTCGGGTCCGGTATGTACGTGCTGAACCGGACCGAGTCGAAGCGCGGCGGCGGCACCATCTCGGCGACCAGCCGGTCCGCGGGGACGTGCGGCTCACGGGCGCACAGGGACAGCGGGCTCGCTTCGGCTATCGGGCGCGGACCGGAGGCGGCGGAGGAGGACGACACGGTTCACCATGCTAGTCGCCGTGCCACACTCCTTGACATGCGACGCCTGTTCCCTGTGACCGATGAAACAGCAGCGAGGGCCTCCGGCGGTCCGGCCGGGGAGGAGGGGGCTGGTGCCGTCGGCGAGGCCGGTGATGAACGTGCGGGTGGTGAGGGGAGCGCGGGCGGGCGCCCTGCCGGCGGTGGTGCCCATGAGGTCGGTGGTGCGGAACGTGGCGCTCGGCGTGGGGGTGGTGCCGGGGGTGGCCTTCCCGGGGACTTGATCGAGCGCGAGTGGAGTCTCGCCGAGATCGCCGCCGCCTATGCCTATCCCGAGCCGGGGCCCGGCGAGGCACAGCCCTGGTTGCGGGCCAACATGGTGTCCACGTTGGACGGGGCAGCCCAGCACGACGGGCGCTCGCAGCCCATCTCCACCGCCACCGACATGCGGATCTTCGGCACGCTGCGGGCGCTGGCGGACGTCGTGATCGTCGGCGCCGAAACGGTACGTCTGGAGGGGTACCGTCCGGCACGCGCGCGTGCGGAGTTCGCGGCGGTGCGCGAGGCGGCCGGGCAAGGGCCCGCGCCGGCCATCGCGGTGGTGAGCGCGAGCCTCGACCTCGACTACGACCTGCCGCTCTTCACCTCGCCCCTGGTGCCGACCCTCGTCCTCACCGGTGCCGCCGCGGCCCCGGACCGGATCGCGGCCGCGGAGAAGGCCGGCGCCCAGGTGGTGATCGCCGGTGACGGCGTCGGCGTCGACCCCGTACGTGCCGTCCAGGCCCTCGCCGAGCTC
The DNA here is from genome assembly GCF_052068475.1 of Streptomyces sp. SD31. NCBI lineage: Bacteria > Bacillati > Actinomycetota > Actinomycetes > Kitasatosporales > Streptomycetaceae > Streptomyces > Streptomyces sp. SD31. The sequence goes on from NZ_JBQHCX010000005.1 coordinate 35,750, forward strand.
GGCCACACCCGGCTGCTGACCGAGGGCGGCCCACGGCTGCTCGGGCAACTGGTGGCCGCCGGGGTGCTCGACGAGCTCTGTCTGACGATCTCCCCGATGCTCACCGCCGGTGACGCGCAGCGCATCGCCGGAGGGCCCTCGGTGGCGGTGCCCAAACGGTTCGAGCTGGTGTCGCTGCTGGAGGAGGAGGGTTTCCTGTTCAGCCGGTACCGGCGGACGTGAGGACGGTTTGAGTGGCTCGGAAAAGGGTTCTATCGGTGTCGTGGTCCTGAAAACGGCGGAATCTACCGTTCCGTTTAGCTTCCGCCGGGCACACTGAAAGTCGCAGTCCCCGTGCGAGCGCGGGGCAGGATGGTTTCCGCAGAATGGGGCGCCCGGTGTTCACAAGCGTTTTGATGATCGAGAAGGCCCTGACGTCCGCCGACGTGGAGTTCGTCACCACCTTGCACGGAGACGAGCAGGTCGCCTTCCACGTTCTGCTCCAGCCGCGTGGTGAGCAGGCCGACAGATTGTTGCGCGCCATCGACGACATCGCGCTCGGCGAGCTGGACGAGGCGGTCCGGGAGGGGAAGACCCCGGAGGGCCAGGAGGCGCTGAGCACGGGGGAGCGGGCGCTGGAGGTGTCGCTCACGGCGCTGCGCGGTACCGGGGCGGAGGCCGAGGGGCGGCTTTTGGAGGACCATCCGCTCGACGCGCTCAAGGCGGTGGTGGACGAGGTCGGCGCGGACGAGGTGATCGTGTTGACCGATCCCCACTACGTGGAGGAGTTCTTCCATCGGGACTGGGCTTCTCGGGCTCGGCACAAGGTGGGGGTGCCGGTGCTGAAGCTGTTCTCGCACAGCAAGGTTTAGGGGTCTGACGGGGAGCGCCCGGGGGGTTGCGGGAGGTCTCCGGCCGCGGGTCCTGGGTGGCTTGTCGCGCAGTTCCCCGCGCCCCTTGGGCAGGCACAGCTCCCGGCGTCCCAGGCGCGAGGTCTGCCTCCTCACCCAATAGGCTGGGGCGTCACCGTCGTATCGCAAGCTTGGGAGAACACGCATGGCACCCGGTATTCCCACCGCCATGGACCGACCGCACTTCATCGGTATCGGTGGGGCCGGAATGTCGGGGATCGCGAAGATTCTCGCGCAGCGTGGGGCCAAGGTGGCGGGCAGTGATGCCAAGGAGTCCGGAACCGCCGAGGCGCTGCGGGCCCTCGGGGCGACCGTGCACATCGGGCATGCGGCGGAGCATCTCGCCGACGACGCCAGCTGTGTCGTCGTGTCGTCGGCGATCCGGCAGGACAACCCCGAACTGGCCCGCGCCGCCGAGCTGGGCATTCCCGTGGTGCACCGCTCCGACGCGCTCGCGTCGCTGATGGACGGGCTGCGGCCGATCGCCGTCGCCGGTACGCACGGCAAGACGACCACGACGTCGATGCTGGCCGTCTCGCTGAGCGAGCTGGGCCTGAAGCCGTCGTACGCCATCGGCGGCGACCTGGACGCCCCCGGCTCGAACGCCCTGCACGGCGACGGCGACATCTTCGTCGCCGAGGCGGATGAATCGGACCGCAGCTTCCACAAGTACGCGCCCGACGTCGCGATCGTCCTGAACGTCGAGCTCGACCACCACGCCAACTACGCGTCGATGGACGAGATCTACGAGTCCTTCGAGACGTTCGCGGACCGCATCACCGACGGCGGCACGCTGGTGATCTCGGCGGACCAGGACGGGGCGCGGGAGCTGACCCGGCGGGTCGCGGCGCGCGAGGTGCGGGTGGTGACGTACGGCGAGGCGCAGGACGCCGACGTACGGGTCCTGTCGGTGGTGGCGCAGGGGCTGAAGAGCCAGGTCACTGTCCTCCTCGACGGCCAGGAGCTCACCTTCACGGTGTCGGTCCCCGGCCGCCACTACGCGCTCAACGCGGTGGCCGCCCTCGCGGCGGGCGCGGCTCTCGGTGTCCCGGCCGCCGAGCTGGCTCCGGCGCTGGCGGCCTACACGGGCGTGAAGCGGCGTCTTCAGCTGAAGGGCGAGGCCGCCGGCGTCCAGGTCATCGACTCCTACGCCCATCACCCGACCGAGATGACGGCCGACCTGGAGGCCATGCGTTCGGCCGCCGGTGACGCCCGGATCCTGGTCGTCTACCAGCCCCACCTCTTCTCTCGCACGCAGGAGCTCGGCAAGGAGATGGGCGATGCCCTCGCCCTCGCCGACTCCTCGCTGGTCCTGGACATCTATCCGGCCCGCGAGGACCCCATCCCCGGCGTCACCAGCGACCTGATCATCGAGGCGGCCCGGGCGGCGGGCGCCGAGGTGACCGCGGTGCACGACAAGGGCGAGGTGCCCGCGCTGATCGCGGGAATGGCGAAGCCCGGCGATCTCGTTCTCACCATGGGCGCGGGCGATGTCACAGACCTCGGCCCGCTCATCCTGGATCGCCTGTCGAAGTGAGGGGCACGGACTCATGTCGTACGACGTCGAAAAGCCGGACGAGCAGTGGCGCGCGGAGCTGACGCCGGCCGAGTACGCCGTCCTCCGCCAGGCCGGCACGGAGCCCGCCTTCACGGGTGAGTACACCAACACCAAGACGACGGGCGTCTACTCCTGCCGCGCCTGCGGCGCCGAACTGTTCACCTCGACCACGAAGTTCGAGTCGCACTGCGGCTGGCCGTCCTTCTACGACCCGAAGGACACCGACGCGGTGGAGCTCATCGAGGACCGTTCGCACGGGATGGTGCGGACCGAGGTCCGGTGCGCCCGGTGCGGGTCGCATCTCGGGCATGTCTTCGAGGGCGAGGGGTATCCGACCCCGACCGACCAGCGGTACTGCATCAACAGCATCTCGCTGCGGCTGACGCCGGACGAGGGCTGACGCGGGAGCCGATGCGGGAGGGGTGCCGCTTCCGGCTGCGCTGGCACGCCGGAAGCCGGTGTTCCTAGACTCGTAAGGGACGTCGACATCCGGCCCGGTGACCAGTCCGGTGCGGGAAGGCGGTGGCGCTGCATGCCGTACATCGCTGTGAGTGCGATCAGCCACCCCGGACTGCTGCGCGAGCGGAACGAGGACAGCCTGGTCGTCGGGCCGTGGACGCTGTGCGCGACGGTGACCGAGAATCCGCAGACCCTGGTCTTCCCACTCGGGACGCCCCTGGTCGTGGCCGTCGCCGACGGGCTCGGCGGGCATCCCGGCGGCGATGTGGCCAGCGCCCTGGTCGTCCGCCGGATCGCCTCTCTCGGTCCCGCCCTGAGCAGCGAGGTCGCCGTCCGTGACGCCCTGAACGCCTGCAACCGCGCCGTGTACCAGGCAGCCGGGGGCGACGCGGGAGGCGCGCTGGCCGCCATGGGGACGACGGTCGCCGGAGTGGTCGTACAGCCCGGCTCGCTGCTGGCGTTCAACGTGGGCGACAGCCGGGTCTTCGCGTTCTCCCGCGACGGGCTGCGCCAGGTGAGCGTCGACGACAGCCCACCGCACCCGGCCGGGAGCACCACCTCCCTCGTCACCCAGTGCCTGGGCGGCTCGCCCACGTACCGTGCCGTCCAGCCCCATGTCATGGCCGAGTCCCTCGAGCCCGGCGTTCGCTACCTCGTCTGCTCGGACGGGCTGACGGACCCGGTGAAGGAGGACGTACTGGACGAGGTCCTGCGGGAGCACGGCGACGGCCGGGCGGCCTTCGAGCTGTGGAAGGCCGCGATCGAGGCGGGCGGGCCCGACAACATCACGGTGGCGGTGGTACGCGTCATCGACGAGTGACCCGTTGCCCCTCAAGCGGCCTGTCTCCCATGGGAGTTCGTCTTCTTCCTACGGAGATCCATGACGTCCGTGCAGCCGCACGCCCGGGCCGACCGGCCGCACCAGGCGGCCGGACCGGCGTACCTGCGTGACCAGTGGGGCGGGCACCTTCGGGGAACGCGGCGGACACGACGACCGCGTCGCCCGGCGCCCGTCCGGCACGCCGCGGTGGGTGTCGGCGATCCGAGCGGCCGGTGCGAACCGTGCCTCGGCGTTGTCCGTACGGCTCCGAGCAGCTGCTCGTCCGGATCCCGGTGGCCTTGAAACGGCCCCGTCCGTGCGGACGGGCGGTGTGGGGTCAGTCCGAGGCCAGTGGGTCGCGGTGGTCCGCCTCGTCCAGCTTCCAGTAACCCTTCGCATAGGCGTGCTGACGGTCCAGGCCGAGACGATCCGCGAGGTGGCGGCGGATGTCCCTCACCGAGCCGGACTCGCCGGCCACCCACGCGGCGACGTCCTGCGGGGGAACGGTGGCCTTCAGCACGGCGTCCCGCAGTGCCTCACCCTTGGGCCGGCCGGCGGTCCGGTGGACCCAGACGACGTCCAGATCCGGTCGCCGGTCCACGGCGACCTCGGCCTCGGGGCCCGCGACCTCCAGGTAGACGGTGCCGCACACTCCGGACGGCAGGCTCTCGGCGATGGTGAGGACCGCGGGCTGGGCGCTCTCGTCGCCCGCCAGGAGGTAGAAGCCGGCGTCCGGGACGGGGCGGAAGGACCCCTTGGGGCCGCCGAAGGAGACCTCCTGGCCGGGGCGCGCGGACTCGGCCCAGCGTGCGGCCGGGCCCTTCCCGTGCAGAACGACGTCGACGTCGATGCTGGGCTTCGACGGTGAGTGGCGGCGGACCGTGTAGGCGCGGCCGACCGTCCGGCCGTCGAGCGGGTCGGTCACGAACAGCTTCACCCACTGCGTGGGTTCGTCGCACCGGAAGGCCGACATGCCGGGCCCTCCCAGGGTGATGCGCGCCATCCGCGGGGCGATCAGGGAGACCGCCTCCACCGTGGCGGTGTAACGGGGTCGGCGTGCGCGGAACATGCGGGAACAGCCTTTCAGGGGGTGGGGTCGGCGGTCGGTGCCGGGTCGGGCGGGGTGCCCTGCCGGCAGGTCAGGACGGTGGAGACCAGGCGCCTGGCGAACCGTGGATCCGTCGGCCGTCCCGTCATGAAGGCCCGGTAGAACACCGGGCCCGCCAGCAGGTCGAGGAGCTGGTCGGCCTCCTGCCGGGGCAGGGCGCCGAGCGAGTCGGAGGCCAGGGCGTCGCGCAGCCGTGCGCGGTCCTGGCCGCGCTGCGGGTCCAGCACGTGCTTTCGGAGTGCGGCCGCGGTCATGGCGTCCTGCAGGGCGTGGCCGATGAGCACGAACAGGACACGGCCCGTGGAGGACCGGGTGAAGACCCCGCTCAGCCGGGTCACATGCTCCTCCAGGGCGGCCGGTGCGGACTCCGTCCGGGCCGGCCAGGACGCCGTGTCCCGCAGGTCCTCCTCCAGGACGTCGAGCAGGATGTCGATCTTCGATCTCCACCAGCGGTAGATCGTCTGTTTGGAGACACCCGCCCGGTCGGCGATCGAACCGACCGTCAGGGCCTGGAACCCGGTGTCGACCAGCAGGTCGTCGGCGGCTCGCAGAACGGCGACGCGTGCGGCCTCGCTGCGCCTCGGTCCGTTTCTGATGCGTCGCCCTTGTGTCGCGCCGGCCGGCTGCGGGGTGTCGTGCGGTGCGTCTATGGCGGCCCTCCTCGATCGTCGATCGATGCCAGCTAGACTAGACGCAACGGTGCGTGTAGTCAAAGGGTCGGCAGGGAACGGGAACCCGTTCCTCCTCGGGCAGGGGGAGGCCCGAGGAGGAACGGGGAGTCTGCCGACGGGTGGACCTCAGCGCCGTACGGCCGCGGCCTCGTGACCGGTGCCGGCCGGCTGTGCGCAGGCGAACAGCAGCCGGGTGCGCATCCGGTACACCGTCGTGCCCTCCTGGTTGACTGCCTCGACGACGAAGCGGACCGTGCCCGTACCCGGCCGCCGGGGATGCGGTGAGGCCTCCTCCACGATGGCCCGGCCGCGCAGTTCGTCGCCGGGGCGCACCGGACTGAGGAACCGGACCTCGTCCATGCCGTAGGAGCCCTGGCAGGCGGAGTCCGCGAGCAGGGTGCGCACGAACTGCCCCATCACCACGGCACCGGTGTGCCAGCCGCTGGCCACCAGACCCCCGAAAGGAGAGCGGCGGGCCGCCTCGGGATCCAGGTGGAAGGGCATGGGGTCCCAGGCGCGCGCGTAGCCGATGATGTCCTCGCTGGTCAGCCGCGTGACCCCCAGCTCGTAGGTGCTGCCGGCGGGGAAGTGCTCGAAGTGCCGCACAGTGACTGTCCTCCGTGGTCGCGGATCCGGGCTCAGCCGAGGGATGCCGCGTAGTCGGCGTGCAGGGACATGCCCGACGGGCGGGCGGGGACGGGCTCCGGGCGGGGGCGGCCGAGGCGGCGCTTCTCGGCGCAGTACCACTCGGCGATCCGGAAGGCGAGATCCATCGACTGCGCACGGTTCAGCCGCGGATCGCACGCCGTCTCGTACCGCAGATGCAGGTCGTCGGAGAGGACCGCGCTGCTGCCTCCCAGGCACTCGGTGACGTCCTCGCCCGTCAACTCCACATGGACACCGCCGGGATGCGTGCCCAGCGCCCGGTGGACCTCGAAGAAACCGGTGACCTCGTCCAGGACGTCGTCGAAGCGACGCGTCTTGTGGCCGCTCGGCGCGGTGTAGGTGTTGCCGTGCATGGGGTCGCACGCCCAGACCACCCGGGCGCCCTCCGCGCGTACCGCCTCGACCAGCGCGGGCAGCCGGTCGCGCACCAGAGCCCGCCCCATCCGGGCGACGAACGTCAGCCGGCCGGGCGTGCGGTGCGGATCCAGCCGGTCCAGCAGCCGCAGTACGTCGTCGGCGCCGGCGTCCGGACCCAGCTTGACGCCGAGGGGGTTGCCGACGCCGGCGGCGAACGCCACGTGCGCGCCGTCGAGTTGGCGGGTGCGCTCCCCGATCCACAGCATGTGCCCCGAAAGGGCGTAGCGCCGCCCCGTGTCGGGGTCCGTGCGCACGAGGGCGGACTCGTAGTCGAGGAGCAGCGCCTCGTGGCTGGCGAACACTTCCGTGGTGCGCAGCGTCGAGGTGCTCATGCCGCACGCCCGGATGAAGGCGAGTGCCCCGTCGATCTCGTCCGCCAGCCGCTCGTAACGGCGTCCCGCGGCGGACAGGGCCACGAAGTCACGGTTCCACTCGTGCACCCGGTCGAGATCCGCGTGCCCACCGGCGGTCAGGGCGCGCAAGAGATTCAGCGTCGCGGCAGACGCGTCGTACACGCGCCGCAGCCGGGCCGGATCGGGGGTGCGGGCCTCGGCGGTGAACGCCGGCCCGTTGACGGCATCGCCCCGGTACGAGGGCAGCGTCACGCCGTCCCGGGTCTCGGTCGGCTGCGAACGCGGCTTGGCGTACTGGCCGGCGATGCGACCGACCTTCACCACGGGCACACCGGCCGCGTACGTCAGCACGGCGGCCATCTGGAGCAGGACCTCCAGCTTGCCCCGCACGGACTCCGCGCTCACCGAGTCAAGGGTCTCCGCGCAGTCACCGCCCTGCAGCAGAAAGGCCCTGCCGCGGGCCACCTCGCCGAGACGGTCGAGCAGGGCGTCGCATTCTCGCGCGAACACCAGGGGCGGCGCGGCGGAAAGGGACGACACGGTGGCGTGCAGCACGGCGGGATCGGGCCAGTCGGGCTGCTGGGCGGCGGGGAGGGCACGCCACGCTTCGGAGGCGGGCTCGGGATGTGAATTCTCTGCGTCGGCTGAATTCTGTACGCGATTCTCTATGGCTTCCACGGATTTCACGGCGACAACCTCAACGCCTTCTGCTGACGACGGCATGGTGGGGCAGGTGGTGGGCGCAGCCTGTCACGCGCCCACCGGGGATGTGCAGTGCGTCGTTGTGGCTAGAAGGGCGGATCTACTACGCGAGTACTAGCCCCAGTGGCCGACTGTCGGGGCCAGTCGCACTCCTGGAGCATTTCGGCAGGCGCAAAAGTCCGCTCGAAAGGTGATCCCGCATGAGCAACACCGTCAACCCGTCCGGATCCGTCTCCCGCCCGCAGACCGGGGACGAATACCTCGAGAGCCTCCGTGACGGCCGCGAGGTGCGGATCTACGGCGAGCGGGTGGAGGACGTCACCAGCCACCCGGCCTTCCGCAACAACTCCCGCATGGTGGCCCGGCTGTACGACGCGCTGCACGACCCCGAGCGCAACAGCAAACTGGTCGTCCCCACCGACACCGGCAACGGCGGTTTCACCCACCCCTACTTCAAGGCCCCGTACACCACCGGCGACCTGCGCGCGGCGGCGCGGGCCATGGAGGAGTGGGCCCGCATGACCTACGGCTGGCTGGGCCGCACCCCGGACTTCAAGGCCGCCTTCCTGTCCACCCTGGGGTCGAACCGGGAGCACTACGCGCCGTTCGAGGACAACGCCGCCGCGTGGTACCGCAAGGCCCAGGAGAACGTGCTGTTCATCGGCCACGGCATCGTCAACCCGCCGATCGACCGCAACCGGGGGCTCACCGAGCTCAAGGACGTGATGCTGACGGTGGACAAGGAGACCGACGCCGGCCTGGTCGTCTCCGGCGCCAAGGTGGTCGGCACCGGCGCCGCGCTCACCCAGCACATCTTCATCGGCAACTACGGCGTCATCCCGAAGGGCGCAAAGGAATTCTCGACGTTTTTCGTCATGCCCACCAACAGCCCGGGCCTGAAGATAATCTCGCGGCCGTCGTACGAATTCTCCGCGGCGACCGTCTCCAGCCCGTTCGACCAGCCGCTGAGCAGCCGGCTGGACGAGAACGACGGAATCCTCGTCTTCGACAAGGTGCTCATTCCGTGGGAGAACGTCTTCTGCTACGACGTCGACAAGGCGAACAACTTCTTCTACGGCTCCGGCTTCTTCTACCGGGCCATGTTCCACGCCTGCGTCCGCTTCGCGGTGAAGATGGACTTCCTGACCGGGCTCCTCGCCAAGTGCCTGGAGACCACGGGCACTTCGGAGTTCCGTGGGGTGCAGAGCCGCCTCGGTGAGGTCCTCGCCTACCGCAACATGTTCTGGGCCCTGGTCGACTCCATGGTGGAGAACCCGGTCAAGTGGCCCGACGGCACGGTCACGCCCAACGGCGAGTCCGCCATGGCCTTCCGCGTCCTGTCCTCCTCGATCTTCCCCAAGGTCCGCGAGATCTTCCTGCGCGACCTGGGCAGCGCCCTGATCTACAACAACTCCCACGCCGCCGACTGGTCCAACCCCGAGGTCCGGCCCTACCTGGACAAGTACGTCCGCGGCCTGGGCGTGGAGGCCGTCGACCGGGTGAAGCTCATGAAGCTGGCCTGGGACGCCGTGGGCACCGAGTTCGGCGCCCGCTGGGAGCTGTACGAGATGAACTACGCGGGCAACCACGAGCAGATCCGCTACGAGGTGCTGCACAACCAGCAGGCCTCCGGGAAGTTCGACGACTACAAGCAGTTCGTCGAGCAGTGCCTGTCGGAGTACGACGAGAACGGCTGGAAGGCCCCCGACCTCGTCAACCCCAAGGACACGACCGTCATCGGCGGCGGAGCCCTCACCGAGGCCGCGCGGTGAACAGCCGCGCCCTGCCGGACGAGGATCAACTCCGCGGCGTCCTCGGGCGGTTCGTGACCGGCGTATGCGCGGTGTCGACCCGGTTCGACACCCCGTCCGGGGTCCGGCACGACGCCATCGCGGTGAACTCGTTCACCTCGGTCTCCCTCGACCCCCCGCTGGTGTCCATGTACCTGCGCGCCGACTCCACCTTCCTCCAGCGCGTGCGCACCTCCGGGCAGTGGGCCGTGTCGTTCCTCGGCAACCGGGCGCGCTCCCTGGTCGGTGTCCTCACCACGCCCGCCGAGCAGCGCCCCGCCGTGGAGGACGCCGCGGACTGGGCCGTCGGGCCGCACACCGGCTGTCTGGTCCTGCCGGACGGTCCCGGAACGCTCGAATGCGCCCTGCACCTCACCCAGCCCCTCGGCGACCACGTGCTCGTCGTCGGGCGGGTGCTGGGCGCCGTCGGCCGCGACCACGAGCCCCTGGTCTTCCACCGGGGCGCCTTCACCGGGCTCTCGCCGGCGCGCTGACCGCACGGGCCCCACACAGAACAGGAGGAGACAGCCATGGCGCGCAAACGCCCGTACGTGGCCGTCGTCGGCGGCGGTATCGGCGGCCTCGCCGTCGCCATCGGACTACGACGGCAGGGCGTCGAGGTCGTCGTTCACGAACAGGCCCGCGAACTGGCCCACCAGGGCGCCGGCATCGCCGTCGGCGCCAACGGCCACCGCGCCCTGCGAGACCTCGGTGTCGCAGGGCGCCTGACGGGAACGGCCGTCGAGCCCGTGCGCGCCGACTTCCGGCACTGGCGCACCGGCCGGTCGATGGTGACGCACACCCTGACCGGCATGTACCAGGAGAGGTTCAAGGCCCCCTTCTGGACCGTGGAGCGGGCGGCCGTGCAGCAGGCCCTGCTCGCCGAGCTGGGGACCGGCCGGGTCCGGCTCGGCGCGCGCTGCACGGAGGTGGAGCAGACCGGCTCCGGCGCCGTGCTCCGCTTCGCCGACGGCACCGAGACGGAGGCCGACGCGGTCATCGGGGCCGACGGCATCCACTCCGCCGTACGCCACAGCGTCTTCGGCCCGGACGAGGCCGTGTTCTCCGGTACCAGCGGCTACCGCGCCCTGGTCCCCATGGGCCGGCTCGGGCACCTCCCCGAACTCGCCGAGCAGGTGCTGTGGCTGTGGCTGGGCCCCGGCCGGCACTTCATCGCCTACCCGGTGGCCGGCGGCGGCGCGCTGAACTTCCTCGCCGTCGTCCCCGATGCCGAGTGGACGATCGAGTCCTGGTCCACCGAGGGCGACGGCGCCGAACTGCTCGCCGCCTTCGACGGCTGGCACCCGTTCGTCACCGAGATCCTCGCCGCGTGCGAACGGCCCGGCCGCTGGGCGCTGTACGACCGCGAACCGCAGCGGACCTGGAGCGCGGGCCGGGTCACGCTGCTCGGCGACGCGGCCCACGCGATGCTGCCGCACCACGGGCAGGGCGCGAACCAGTCGCTGGAGGACGCGGTGGTGCTGGCCCACCTCCTCGCCGGCGCCGGCGCCGACGAGGTCGCGGCGGCCCTGCGCGCCTACGAGCAGCTGCGCCGGCCGCGCACCCGACTGCTCCAGGCGGGCTCCCGCAAGAACGCCGCCTGCTTCCAACTGCCGGACGGCCCGGAGGCGGAGGCCCGCAACGTGCGGCTGGCCGGCCTGCCCGACGACCTCGCCTGGATCCACGGACATGACGCCCTCGGCCCGCTGCGTTCGGCGACGGCGCCGGTGTGACCCCGCCGACCGTGCCACCCGACCCGGCTCGACCCGACCCGGCCCTCGACATCGACGAACGGTGAGAGAAACCATGGCAAGGATCTACTCCTTCGAAGGCAGTGTGCCCGTTGTGCACCCCACGGCGTTCGTGCACCCCGACGCCGTACTGATCGGCTCGGTCGACGTCGGACCCGGGTGCTACGTCGGCCCCCTCGCCAGCCTGCGCGGCGACTTCGGGCACATAGAACTGCGCGCGGGCTCCAATGTGCAGGACGGCTGCGTCCTGCACTGCTTCCCCGGAGCCGACACGGTCGTCGAGGAGGACGGCCACGTCGGCCACGGCAGTGTGCTGCACGGCTGCCGGGTCGGCCGCGACAGCCTCATCGGCATGAAGTCCGTCCTGATGGACGGCGTGGTCGTGGGGCGGCAGGCGTTCGTCGGCGCCGGCAGCTTCGTCAAGTCCCGCTTCCACGTGCCGGAACGGCACCTGGTGGCAGGCAGCCCGGCGAAGGTCGTGCGTGAGCTGACGGCCGACGAGATCGCCTGGAAGGGCAACGGGACCCTGCAGTACCAGAAGCTGGCCCAGCGCTGCCTCACCGCCCTCCACCCGGCCGAGCCCGCCACCGAGCGGGCCCACGGCACGGCCCCCGCGCACTCCGACGAACCCGAGCACGTCACCCTGCACGAGTTCCGGGCCCGCTGAAGGCTCTCGATGGGGGCTCCGATCACCACGGAGATGGCGGCGGGCCATCTGGGCAGGCGGCGGCTCGGCCATGGGCGTGGTGCCCGGGTGAAGTTCGAGCGCGACGAGGTGGCCTTCGTCGGCGGGGTCCGACACGGGCCGACCCCGCCGAAGTGGGTGCGGGCCATGGCGGCCGACCCGTCGACCCGGAGGTGCCGCCGGGCCTGGCGCGCGACGCGCGGCTGACCCGGTCGCGTCCCGGCCATGCTGACCTGGCCGGCCTGCGGAAGTACGGTTTCGACGAGGCCCCCGCCCGATCCTGGAGCGGGCCTCGGCCCGTGAGACCCGTGAGACCGCCGCCCCTGTCGCTCTGGGGGCGGTGGCCCGGTCGTACCTGAAGGAGACGGCCGGGATCGAGACCGTCAGCCCTGTCGTCGAACTGGCGTCGCCGAAGACACCGGGCCCGGCCGGCGGCCGCGCTGATGGGCGGCCAGGCCATCAAGGGCGTCGAGGTCGGTACGGCTTCGCGCGGGGGCAGGGCTCGAAGGCGCACGACGCGATCGTCGACACGCCCGAGGGCATCAGCCGATCGCCATGCCGTCCCGGCCGGGGGGGGGCGTCGCGGCGGCGACTCAGTGGCCGAGACCCGCCGCAACGTGACCTCGTGCCTGTGCGACCTCATCATCCGCTGAGGCCGGTGGCGGATCCGGCGACTCGAGCCGCCGGGTGGGCCCCGGACGAGACGACCCTCTCCTGATCCGGCGCGCCGCCCGGTGCCCCGTCGATCAGGACACCGCGACCAGGACCCCGGAATGCGATGCGCCTTGTGGGCGAGGGCCGGGGACCGGGCCTGTCACCAGGATTCGTGACGGGGCGAGGGAACGGCAGTCGGCCGATACGGCTAGTACCTCCGCTCTAACCCTCGCGTCCGGCGGCTCCCGGCGCCGGGCGCGAACGCGGGATCCGACCGGGCTAACACCCTGGAACTAGACGCCCGGGCCTACGCCCAACAGGCGACTACCGGCGGCTTTTCGGGGACTTCACGCTGAATGCACTCCCGCGGCTCACCGATCGCGGTTTCCCCAGCCAGGAGGCATGCCCATGAGCAGCACCCCCACTTCCCGTCTCGTCGTCGGCGACCGCTTCCGCGACTTCGCCGAGGCCGTCGGAGCCGAGACGCTCTCGGCCCTGGCCCGCTCTCTCGACGCCGGTGACCTGGACACCGTGGAGGGGCCGGTGCATGTGGTCACCGGCCAGGGGATCGGCGAGTTCGAGATCTCCTACCTCAAGGACGCGATCACCCGTCGGCAGCTGGACGACCGGATCGTCCTGGTGCACTCCGCCGAGCGGCCGGCCCGCCGCCAGGAACTGCACAAGGCCCGCGAGGACAACGTGCTGGTCGCCGGCCTCACTCAGGTCGACGACAGCACGTACGAGGCCGGGCTGCGGCTGCACGACCACAACGAGCTCCTCGTCGATGTGCAGGACCGGGTCCACGTACAGGGCATGGTGGCGATCGAGGCGGCCCGCCAGATGTTCCTCTCGGTGGTCGAGCACTACTTCACTTCGCGCTGGCCGCAGCAGCGCTACTACATCGTCCTCAACTCCATGAACACCACGTTCTCCAACTTCCTCTTCCCGGTGGGCGCCACGCTGCGTCTGACGGTGGACGAGTCCGACCTGTCGGAGCCCAGCAGGCTCATGCTCCGTACGACGGTGGAGGTGGAGCAGGCCGGACGGGTCGCCGCCGGTGTGACCATCGACGCCGCCGCCTTCGCTCCGGGGCTGCTGGAGGAGAAGGAGCTGCGGCGCGCCAAGAGCGCGGTGGCGAGCACGATGGACGCGGCTCTGGCGGCCGTGTGACATGAAGCCGCCGGTACAGGACACACGAGCGCGTCGCGCCGTGGACCGACTCCTGCGCCCGGGGCGGCGGTTCGCCTATCTGGGACCGGAGGGAACCTTCACCGAGCGGGCGCTGCGCTCGGTCCCCGAGGCCGCGGGCTCCCTGCTGACGCCGGCCGCAACGGCGCGGGAGGCCCTGGCGCTGGTGTGCCGCGCAGACGTCGACGCCGCCATGCTCCCCGTGCACAACACGGTGGCCGGGACGGTCCCGGACACGCTGCGCGCGATCGCGGAGTCACCCGCGCTGACCGTGCTGCGGGAAGTCGTGCTCGGCATCGAGTTCGCCCTGCTGGTGCGCCCCGGCACGCGACTCGCCCGCATCCGTACCGTGAGCGGGCATCCGCATGCGCGGCGGCAGGTCGGCGGCTGGCTCGACCGCCATGTGCCACAGGCGCGTTGGGCGTCCGCGTCTTCCAACGCCGAGGCCGCGCGCCGGGTTCGGGACGGGGAGTGCGACGCCGCCGTGGCCGGTGAGTTCACCGCCGCCCACTACGGCCTGCAGCCCGCCGCCACGGGGATACAGGACACCGCGGGCGCCACCACCCGGTTCCTGCTGTGCGCCCGCTCCGGCAGGCAGAGCGGGCCCGCCCCCGGCCCCGCCGACCGCACTTCGCTGATCGGGCGGCTCGACGCGCGGCCGGAGGACATCGACGAACTGCTGGACGGCCTGCGGCGGCACCCCATTCTGCGGGCCGTGTCCCCGCACGTCGTGCCCGACGGCAGGAGCGGCTCGCTCCTCCTCGCCGACTGCCCGGGCCGCCTGGACCAGCCGCCCACGGCACGCGCCGTCGGCCTGCTGCGACTGCGCGTACCGGGGCTGAGATCCCTGGGGTCGTACCCCTCGGCGGCCGACCCCTACGACCGGTACGCCCCGCCCGACCCGTTCAGCCCGTACGACTTGTGCCACTTGTACGAACGGAGCAAGACGATGGACACCATGGCCACCACCGGGGCGACCGGCCCCGCGGAACCCGCGCCCGAGGACATCGCGCGGCTGCGAGAGCAGATCGACGACCTGGACCGCTCCCTCATCGGCACCCTGAAGCAACGGTTGCGGACGTCACGGGAGATTCAGCGCCTGCGAACGGGCCGCGGTGGCTCGCACGTGGACTCCGGGCGGGAGCACACCATACGCGGCCGGTACGCCGAGGAGTTGGGGGAGGGCGGAGCCGGGCTCGCCGAGGCCCTGCTCGAGTTGTGCCGGGGGCAGTCGTCGCGGTGAGCGCGCCTGCGAGGACGGCACCGCCCTCGTCCCGTCCGCGTCGCGGTCGTGAGCTCGTCCTCACGGCCGCGACAGCTCTGTTCCACGAGCGCGGCTACGACGCTACGAGCATGAGCGACATCGCCGACCGCCTCGGCGTCACCAAGGCCGCGCTGTACCGCCATGTGACGAGCAAGGCGGAGTTGCTGCACGCGGTGACGGCACCGGTACGCACGACCGTGCTGGCGCTGCTCCCGGCGAGCGTGACGACGGACGGCCGGCACGTCGACACCCTCGCCGCACTGCTGCGCGGGCTGGCCGGCGCGGCGGCAGAAGACCCGCCCCGACACGCCCTCTTCTGGGGAGCGCACGGCATGCGGAGCCAGGACGGTCCGGACGCCGTCTGCCGTGAGGCGGTGGTGCGGCGACTGGTGGAACTGCTGGAGCGCGCGATCGCCCAGGGCGACGTCCGGGCCGACGTCGAACCCCGGCTCGCGGCCCGGCTGCTCCTCGGCGCCGTCGTCGCCGGCGGCCTCCCGGACGGACCGAGGGTGCCGCCGGACTCAGTCGTCGGCCTGCTGCTCGACGGGCCGGTCCGGGGCCGGCTCGCCGGGCTCTCCTGAGGGGCGCCGGACGGGGTCGCCCTGGGGCGGCCGCCGGGTGAGCGCGGACCGTACGGCGTGCCGCAGCCACACATGCACCGGCTCGGTGTCATGCCGCGGATGCCACGCCTGGCAGATGCTGATGGGGGCCGTCTCGACCGGGAGGTCGAACACCTCGATGTCCACGGCCCGGCACGCGCTGTCGGCGAGCGAGCCGGGCATCGCGGTCACGAAGTCGCCGGCGGGGATCATCAGCAGCGCCTCGCCGTAGTTCGGCACGGAGGCGATGACGTCCCGGCGCAGACCGCGGGTGTGCAGTGCCACATCGATCGGACCCGTCATACGGCCCTTGCGGGAGACGCTGATGTGCCGTTCCGAGGCGAACGCCTCCGCGGTGACCTCGGTGCCGAGGAGCGGATGACCGGCTCGCGCCACTCCCACGAACCGGTCCTCGAAGAGCGGCTCGATCCGCAGCTCGGGGCTGGGTTCGTCGATGATGCCGACCTCGATGTCCACGGCGCCCTCCCGCAGCGGCGCGCTGCCGTGGGAGTTCTCCACGGTGAAGGTGAACCGGGCGAGCGGCACCTCCTTGCTTGCCCGGTTCAGCAGCACCGGCGCCAGGACTGCCGCGTAGGCCTCGTCCGCGACGATGGTCAGCGTCCGGTCGACCTGGGTGAGATCCTCCTGCCTGCTCGGCGTGAGGAGGGACTCCGCCTCCCGCATCAAGGCCCGTACCTTCGGCTGGAGTTCCAGCGCCCTCGGAGTGGGCACCAGACCGCGTCCGGCGCGGACCAGGACGGGGTCGCCGAGGGCGCGGCGGATCTTGGACAGGGCGCGGCTCATGGCGGGCGGAGACAGCGCCAGACGCTCCGCGGCTCCGGTGACGCTCCCCTCCTGCAGCAGGGCGTCCAGGGCCGGCAGCAGACGCATGTCCACGTGCGGCACACAGGGGCCTGACAGCCCGTCGGTCCAGTCGTGGTGGTGACCGGGGTCTTCGACATCAGTTCCGCTCAAGGCGTCTCCCGAGAAGTGTTCCGCTCCGCGTCGTGCGGGCGAAGCCACGTGATGACCAGGAGTGCCGCCATGAGCACGGCGATACCGATCACCCGCAACGACTCGGCCATACCGGTGGTGAACGCCTCCCGCACCTGCGCGGCGAGCCGTACGGCCGTGTCGGAGCCGAGGTCCTGCGCACCGCGCAGGGCGGTCCCCAGGGCCTGCCCGCCTGCCGAACCGTCCTTCAGATGCCGCGACTCGGCCGGAAGGGCGTCGGTGAACCGGGCGTTGAGCAGCGTGCCGAACACGGCGAAACCGAGCGCCCCGCCGATCTCACGACTGAAGCTGTTGACGCCCGAGCCGACCCCCGCCCGGTGCGCGGGTACGGAGGTCACCAGGGCGTTGGACAGCGGCGGGTTGGACAGCCCCGACCCGATGCCGACCACGACGATGCACCCGGCGTAGAGAAGGTAGGCGGTCCCGGGCCCGCACAGGGAGAACAGCCCCAGACCGGCGACCACCAGCAGCAGTCCGCAGGCGACGACGGGGCGGGAGCCGTAGCGGTCGGCGAGCCGGGCGGCACGCGGCGAGACGAGGAAGATCACCACGGCCAGGGGTGCCGTCCCCAGTCCGGCCAGCACGGCCGGGTAGTCCTTGACGTTCATCAGGTACTGGCCGTTGAGGTAGAACACCGAGTACATCGCGACGAACGAGACGACGATGCCGAGGGCGCCGGCGCGCATACCGGGACGGAGGAACAGCCGGGGGTCCAACAGTGGCTCCTCCCGGCGTAGTTCGTAGCGGCAGAAGGCCGCCAGGAACAGCGCGCCGGTGGCGAAGGCCAGCAGTACGGCGGGCGAGGTCCAGCCGAGCTCGGATCCCTCGATGATGCCGAACAGCACACAGAACACCAGGGCGACCAGGAGCAGGACTCCGCCCGTGTCGACGGTGTGGTGATGGCGCTCGACGCGGGGCAGGGACCTCGCGGCCGCCACGAGACCGAGCGCGGCCAGGGGAGCGGCGACCGCGAACAGGGCCTGCCAGTCGAAGAACTGCAGAACGGCACCGCCCACGACGTTGCCCGCCACGCCGCCGCCTCCGCTCAGCGCGGTCCACTGCGCGACGGCATGGCCACGCTTGTCGGCCGGATAGCAACTGATCATCAACGGAAGGCTGTTGGGCAGGATCAGGGCGGCGCCGGCACCGGTCACCGCCCGTGCCGCGAGCAGGAGGGGCACGGTGGGGGAGACGGCGGATCCGAGGGACCCCACGATCATCAGGGCCAGGCCGACGAGCAGGGCTCCCTTGCGGCCGTAGCGGTCTCCCAGGGCGCCACTGGGGATCAGCAGACAGCCGAAGACGATGAGATAGCTGTCGACGATCCACAGGACCTGGGTCGGGGTCGGATGGAGCGTGCTGGTGGCCAGTCGGCCGACCGCCAGGTTCACACCGGCGCCCAAGCCGAACACCAGCATGACGCACATCCCGAGCGCGGCGGTGGCGGTGCGCGAGCCGGAACGGGCACCGCCCCGCGCGGCTGTGCGCCGCGCGGGGCCGGCCGACGGGGTGGCGGTCACGACACGACCCGTTCGGACCGTCCGGTGTACGTGGAGAGTTCGAGGCCCTGCCCGTCGGTGATGCCGAGGGAGACATAGCCGTTGGCGGGATCGCGGACGTAGTCGAGATAGGGGCGGGCACCGGCCGCGAACTTCTCGGTGTCGTCCGCGTGCACGAACGCACCCGAGCGAAGCCGGGGTTCGGCGGCCCGGAGGACGTCGAGATAGAAATCCACCCAGCCGTCCAGATAGAGGAAATCGATCGGCGGGGAGAACGAGGACACCACGTCCACCGCCTCACCGGTGACGACTTCGGCGTATTCGTCGAGTCCGGCCGATTTCAGATTGTCCCGGGCTGCGGCGCATTTTCCGCCGTGCAGGTCCACCGTGCAGAGCTTTCCGGAGCCGTTGTCTCGCAGGGCCGCCGCGATATGGATGGCGGTGAATCCGTACGAGGTGCCGAACTCGAAGACCGTGCGCGGGCGTATGGCGCGGACACACATGTACAGCATCCGGCCGATGGCCGCCGGAGCCGCGTAGTAGCCGCCGGCGCACGCCGAAACGAGTTCCTCCGGGGTCCACGGATCCTTGCGCTGCCTGATCTTCTCGAGCAGTTTCGGCTGCTCTTTCTCGTCCACTCGCCGTTGCTCGGACGCGATGTGGTCCAGTACGTCACGTACCTTGGGGGAGAAAAGCGAGGAGGTCATTTCCGTACTTCCTTGGGTGGCTTTTTGGTGGCTTCCGGGTGCCTCATGGTGGGCTGCTTCGGATGTTCAGCGGGCAGGGTGGACGGAGCGTTCGGGGAGCCCGAGATTCGGAATCCGAAAAACCCTGGAATTCGCCCTGATAAGCGGCTGGATCAGCAGGTCGACGCCCACGAGAAAACAGATCGTGCCGATTCCGAGTGGTCCGCCCATAAGGAATCCGAAGGTCATGAGAGAGGCCTCGATGATTCCTTTGGACGCCCAGAACGGCCAACGCCATTTGCTGGTCATCGTGAGGGCGAGCAGATCGATGGCCCTGATGCCGAAGCCGCTCATGATGATGAGGGCCGAACCGTACGCGCACATCAGGACCGCGCACACGAGGATTCCGGGGGAGGGAATCGGAAGGCCGCGGGCCGGGTCGGACCAGCGGAGAAGGTCGATCAGGCTGCCGCAGAAGAAGAAGGTGAAAAAGGGTGACAGCAGGGGCCTTGTCCGGGTCCAGGCGGCCACCACGGCCAGGCAGATCGCGGCCACCGTGGCCTGGGATACGCCCACGGTGACGGGCACGTGTTCCAGCAGGCCGAGCGCGAACACGTCGAGAGGGTCGGTTCCCAGATCCGAGTGAATGAAGAGATAGGCGCCACCGGAGAAGACGAGGCAGCCCGCCAGATAGAGTAAGAGATTGTTGCGCCGTTCGTGGTCAATGAGCATCGGCTCACCTCCGAGCTTCACTCTATTGACCCTCGGTTAATTAATCCAGTGCGTTGTGTGCAACCTACACTTTCCCTGAAAGGAATTGCCGCGGACTGGGAACCTTCACAGATGACGCACAGTGGAATCGTAAGAATTTTAAGCTGCAACTTAAACTTGTGAGGTAACCCACGTTTAATGGCGGGATTGAATCTTGGCCATATAATTATTGCGCAGCGCGTAATCGTTGCGAGTGGTGACCATTGCATGACAGGGGGAACACATGTCTCGCGTATCCCGTCCGGCACCAGAGGAGTTAGCGCCGAGGTCGGCTTCGATGCTCACGCCACGCGAGTGCCAGGTCCTCAACGGCATCAAGGAGGGATACTCCAACAGGATGGTAGGGAGGGCGCTGGGAATTTCCGAGCGTACCGTGAAGGTGCATCTGCACTCGATCTTCATCAAGCTGGGTGCCGCTTCGCGTACCGAGGCAGTCATCGAGGGAATCAGGAGCGGTTGCATCAGCCTGCACTGACCGTTGGTATGTGAGTGGCCCCCGGCAAGAGCGTCGGGGGCCACTCATATGCCAACGGTCCGTCAGGAGGCCCGGGGCGACGACTCGCGGGCGAGCGTGAGCACCAGCCGGGTCGTGGACTCCACGAGCTCCTCGTCGATGGGCGCACCGAACACGAGCACCCGGTAGTACAGCGGGCCGAGCAGGAGATCCACGAGGTGGTCGAGGGTCCGCTCGTCCACGGTGATCTCGGCGTCGCGGCCGAGGAGTTCGCGCAGGCCGGCCATGTCGCGTTCGCGCTGTTCCCGCAGGAACCCCTCGCGCAGGGATGCGGCCGTGTCGCTCTCCAGCTGGGCGTGGCCGAGCAGTGCCTGCAGCACCTGGCCGGCCGGCTCCGCGAAGAAGTCGGCCACCCGCCGCAGATGGGACGCGAGGTTCTCCTCAGCACCCGCGGCCTCGTCCGTCCGCCACTCCAGGGCCTCACGCGCGTCGTCGATGAGGGTGTCCAGGAGGATGTCGACCTTCGACTTCCACCAGCGGTAGATCGTCTGCTTGGCCACACCCGCGCGCTGGGCGATGCCCTCGATGGTCAGGCCGGTGAACCCCCGCTCGACGAGGAGATCGTCCGCGGCGTGCAGCACCGCCAGCCGGACACTCTCGCTGCGGCGTGGGCCGGTTCGGCTGATGACCGTGCTCTGTTCGCAGTCCGGTCGTGGCTTCCGCGTGGCGCTGATGGTCCCGTCAACCTTTCACATCGTGCGTTTCTGAGATTCTGGCACAGGGGATCGCCGCGAACCGATGTGCGGCGGACCGGAATCAGGCGGACTTCCTGCCGGTTCGCACCAGGCTGAGCAATACGCCGAGGGAGAGCGCGGCGACCACCGCACTGAACGTCTCGCCGGCGGGGCGCAGGCTGGTCTCGCGGATCAGGACGCCCACGCCGATCGCGGGCACCGCGAGCATCGAGTAGAGGATCGCGAAGAAGGTGGACACCGAAGCGCCGCGGTGCTGGGGAGCGCTGCGCGTGGTGATGCTGCCGATGCCGTGCCCCACGGCGATGCCGGTCGCCAGGCCGTTGACGGCGGCGCCGATGAGCAGCGGTGCCAGGGTGCTCGTGGCCATCGATGTGGCGATCAGGCCGGCGGCGACGATCAGCCCCACGCAGGCCGCGGGCAGGGCGGTGGCGGGCTTGAGGGTGCGGACCAGGAGCTGGCCGAAGGCGGTGCAGGCGAAGGCGATGAAGACCACGAGGCCGGTCAGCGCATGGCTGGACTCGTTCAGCACCGTGCCCAGGAACAGACCGGTCACGGCGGTCAGCACGCCGAGCACCGCGAAGCCCGAACCCGCCGCCATGGCGGAGCGCAGGAAGTCCGACCGGATCTCGCTCGGCACGTGCAGCGGTTGGAACTGCAGCGAGAAGCCGGACCGGTGCGCGGAGCTCTCCCCGTTCACCATGACGCCGAGCGCGCCGATGGCGGCCAGGGCGAGCATGACGACCCAGGGTGTGCGCAGCGGGGAGGGGGCGACGTCGGCCAGGATGCCGGCCAGCAGCGTGCCGCACGCCAGGCCGCCCATGTTCGCGAACAGCGCGACGGTGGCGGGCTTCACGCGGGCGTTCGGTCCGAGTCGTTCGGCGAGGGAGGCGGTGGCCGCGCCGGTCACCAGAGCCGCCGAGAAGCCGGAGATGACGCGGGCGACGAGCATGGCCCCGACGTTCTGGGCGAACAGGAAGACGACCGCGGCGCCCACGGACAGCAGCGTGGCCGCGATCAGTACCGGGCGGCGGCCCACTTGGTCCGAGAGCCGGCCGAAGGCCAGCAGCCCGAGGACGACGCCGAGCGCGTAGACGGCGAAGACCACGGTCACGGTGAAGGGTGTGAAGCCGAACTCCTCGCCGTAGAGCGGATAGAGCGGCGTCGGCGCCGTGGTGCCCGCCATGGTGATCCATAAGGCGAAGGCGACGCTGAACACGGCGAGCCCGCCGCTCTTCACCTTCTCTGGTGCGCTGGTCCGGTCCATGGCGCGGACGGTCGGGTTCCCCACGGGTGTGGCCTCTCATGAGCGGTTGCGGACACAGGACGCACGATCAGATCGAGACTTACCGTTGCGTCTAATCAAGAGACTAGACTAGTCGTCGCGTCTATTCAATGCGGTGTGTGTGCGGTCAGCCGTGAAGCGTGACCGGGGAGAGGCGGGGGCCGCCGTCGGGTCAGAGGACCTTCCGCTGGACGAGGATCGACAGCACGAGCGCGCCCGGCAGCAGGGGGAGCCAGACCGTCAGGACGCGATAGCCGATGACGGTGGCCGCGGCGAGGCCCATGGGTGCGCCGAAGGTGACCATCGTGAACACCAGTGCCGCGTCCACGGGGCCGATGCCGCCCGGCGCGGGCACCGCCCCTGCCGCCGTGCTGGCGAGGAGGAGGGCGAGGGTCACCTGGGTCCAGGACAGCGGCAGACCGAGCGCGAAGCCGACCGAGGCGATCACGCTCGCCTGGAGCAGCGGAGTGGCGGCGGCCCCGCCCCAGAGGGCGAGGACGCGGGCGGGCATGGCGTGCAGCCGGCGTACGTCGGTCAGGGCGGTGCGTACGAAGCCGACGAGGGGCCGGCGCACGGGCCGTACGGCTGCCGCGAGGATGCCCGCCGCGGCGAGGGCGGTCGCCGCCCCTCCGGCCATGAGAAGCAACGTCCGCCCGTCCGGGGCCAGTTCGCGCAGGTGCAGCAGCTCGGGAAAGGCCACGAGGAAGCCGAGGAGGACCGCCGTCTTCGCGATCGGTTTGACCAGCGAGTACAGGGCGAGTGAGGCCGTGGCCCGGGCCAGGGGGATGCCGCGGCCCTGCAGGAAGCGAAGGGTGACGGCATGGGCACCGAGACTCGCCGGCAGTACCTGGTTCGCGGCGCCGGCCGCGAACTGCGACGCGAGCAACAGGCCCGGCGGAAGCCGCTCCGGTACGGCCCCTTGGCGGACGCAGGCGGCGGCCACCCAGCCCATGCAGGTGAAGAAGAGACCGGCCAGCAGCCACCAGGGGTCGGCGGCGGTGAGCCGCGTGACTCCGTCCCGGAAGGCACGCCAGTCGGCCGCCGCCCACACTCCGACCAGCACGAGCGGGAGCAGGGTCAGCGCATGACGGGCCAGGCTTGCGGGGGAGAAGGGGGAGAAGGGGGAGCGGTCGGGGGTGGGGGGAGGCGCGATCGCAGGGGTGGCGGCGGACGGAGCCGGGGAGGGCTCCGAGGTCGTCGCGGACGGAACGGGGAAAGGTGCGGGAGCGGCGGGGAGCGGTCCGGGGAGACCGCCGAGCGGGAGCAGGGACACGGCGGGGGTCGTCCTTCCACGTCACGCCCGCGCGGCACGGGGCGGACGGACACAGGGCGAGGCAGGAGGGGACGACGAAAACGTGCCCGCCCGGCGTGACGTCCCGGTGTCCGGCACCCGAAGGATCGTCGGCGAGCGGGCGACGCGACCGGCGTGCCGCCGTGGTGGGACGGGCCGAAGGGGCGGACGGGGAGGTTGCGCGCGCTGACGGGGCGGTGCCTTGCGGGGCGAACCTTCGGGCGCTGATCGGGCGCGGGCGGAGGTGTGGCCGGGTGCCGAGGGGCAGCCGTGGGGCGAGCTGTGCTTCGCGGCCCCGGCCGGGCGACAGCGGAGAGGGCGCCGCCGGGGTGGGCGTGGATCGAGGTCCGCTCGGTGGGCGTCGGGGCGAGGCGGCCCGCCGTCCGGCGGGGCGCCCCGGCTGCGCCTGCGACTGGCACGGGCGCCTGCGAGGGGCCCGCCCACGTCGGTGGCGGTGCCGGCTACGTCGGTGGCGGTGACCCCCGCGAATGCCCCGGCTACGGCGTTGCCGCCCCGCTCACCCCATCGCCCGCGCCGCCTCCGGGTCCCCCCGCATCCATCCCGGTGCTCTGCTACTGAGCTGCACGCCGAGGGAGGTCGACGTCAGGCGCCGGGATGAGCGCCGTACAACCGCGTTTTCCGGGGGACCCTGCCGTGCTGTTGAATCAGCCAGCCACCGGCAGGTTGACTTTCGGCTGATCGAGCCAGAGCATTGCCGGGGTGAGCCACTTCGAGCACATATCGTCCAGGTCGAGCGCGCTCCCCGCCGATCTGGACGAAGCCGCCCACCGCTGTCTCGTCGCCGGGTTCGACGGGGCCACGAGCGTGCCGGGCACGCTCAAGGAGCTCATCGACCGGGGCCTCGGCGGGGTCATCCTCTTCACCCGCAACATCCGCGACGCGCAGCAGGTGCGCCGCCTCACGGACGAGCTGCGGGCCATCCGCCCCGACCTCCTCGTCGCCATCGACAACGAGGGCGGCGGCATCGGCCACCTGGTGAGCGCCGGCGCCCCCGACGTCCCCGGCTCCTACGCCCTCGGCGTCGCCGACGACCCGAACCTCACCGCCCGCTGCGCCGACGCGCTGGCCGGACACCTGGCCACCCTCGGCATCACCGCCTCCTATGCCCCCGTCGCCGACCTCCAGCACCGGCCGGACAACCCGATCGTGCGCACCCGCTCCTTCGGCGCCGACCCCGAGCTCGCCGCCCGCCACCTGCGCGCCTGGATCACCGCCACCGAGGCGCGCGGCATAGCCTCCTGCGCCAAGCACTTCCCCGGCCACGGCGGCACCGTCACCGACAGCCACCACGGCATGGCGGTGGACCCGCGGCCGTACGACGAACTCCGCGCCGACCTCGAACCGTTCCGCGCGGCCGTCGCCGCGGGCGTGCCGATGCTGATGAGTGCCCATGTCGTCTTCCCGGCGCTGGACCCCAACCGCCCCGCCACGCTCAGCCGCCGCATCCTGGGCGATCTGCTCCGCCACGACCTCGGCTTCGACGGCGTCCTCGTCAGCGACGCCCTGGAGATGAAGGCGATCGCCGACGCGTACGGCGAGGCGGCCGGCGCGCGCATCGCGCTCGCGGCGGGTGCGGACCAGGTCATCGTCGCCGTGGGCGACCTGGATGTCACCCTGGCCTGCCGGGACGCCGTGCTCGACGCGCTGCGCACCGGTGTGCTGGCCCAGGAGCGCGTCGAGGAGGCCGCGGGGCGGGTACGGCGCCTCGCCGCGCGCTATGCGACCCCGCCCCTGGAGGTCGCCCGCTGGGACGCGGAGGCCGGTCTCGTGGCCGCACGCCGGGCCGTACGCGGCCGGGGCGTACCGCCCGCCGTGTGCGGGGCCCATGTCGTCGACCTCTTCCCGCCGCCGCACCCCGCCCTCAACTGGGGCGGCGAGGACCTGCTGACCGAGATGCTCGCCGCCGACCCCACGGCGACGGGCACCTCCGTCACCGGCGAACCGGCGGATCCGGCCGAGCTCGTCGACGGGATGCTGCGCTGCTGCGGGGGCGCGCCCCTCGTCGTCGCCACGTGCGACGCCCGGCTGCATCCCTGGCAACTGCACTTGCGGGACGCCCTGTTGGCCCGGCGGCCGGATGCGGTACGGGTGGACACGGGGCTGCCGGAGGGCGGCGCGCTGTGCTCGTACGGGCGCGGGCGGGCGAATCTGAGGGCGGTCGCGGAGGTGCTGGCGGGCGTCGCCGACGACTAGGGCCCTTCTGATCGGAAGGGCCCTGAGGCGCGCCCGCCGGTCATACGCCGCTCAGGACGGCCGTACGACCTCCTTGATCCCCCGCGCCGCCAGGTAGTCGGCGTCCTGCGCCCGCGCGGCCAGGACCACCGCCGGGCGAACGCCTTCCGTCCGCATCCGCATCCACGCCTCGAAGTACGCGCCGCCCGGCCCGGACACCGACCGCGTGCCCGGCGTGCAGTCCAGGACGAGGGCGGTGGCACGTGGCTGTGCGGGGTGGGGGTCCTCGCGCAGTGCGGTGATGGTCTCGGCGAGTGCCTCGGCGATCGGCTTGGGGCGGCCGGAGGAGTCGAACAGGCCCAGGGTGTACTCCAGTTCCGGGAAGTCGGCCAGTGAGCGGTCGACGTCGTGGGAGCACCACCAGGTCACCCCCCACAGCCCCGCGCACCCGGCCGCGTTCCGTACGGTCGCCCGCGCGAACTCCGGGGCGTCGGCGGCCGGGATGTGCGGTTCGGGCGCGCCCGTCTCCTGCACCCAGACGGGGCGCGCGGGGTCGGTGGCGTACGCCTTGGCCAGTTCGGTGCCGTACTCGGCGAGGTGCCGGACCTGTGGGGAGCGGGGGCCGTAGCGGCGGGCGCAGTCGCCGGAGAACACCCAGGGGTGGACGGTGGTCAGGTCGCCCTTGCGGGCGGAGGCCTCCGGGGTGAAGGGGTGGTCGTCGCCGTACCAGGCGGCGTCGTACGCGGAGTGCGTGACCAGGCCGCCGCTCGCGCCGAGCCCGTCCCGGGCGGCGGCCAGCAGGGTGTCGAGGTAGTGGTCGACCTCGTCCGCCGTCACCGGGTTGTGCTCGACCAGGTTGTTGAGCTCGTTGCCGAGCTGGAGGCCGATGAGGTGCGGGCGGCCGGCGAGCGCGCGGCCGAGGGTGCGCAGGAGGGTGGCCTGGGCGTCGATGGCCTCCGGGTCCGTGAACACGTTGCGGTGGTGCCAGCTGCGCGTCCACTCCGGGTAGAAGTCGAAGCTCGACAGATGGCCCTGGACGCCGTCCACCATGACGTCGAGACCGGCCTCGCCGGCCAGGTCGACGAGGTGCGCGAGCTGGTCCACGGCGGCGGTGCGGACGAGGGTGCGGTTGGGCTGGAGCAGCGGCCAGAGGTGGAAGACGCGGACGTGGTCGAGGCCGAGACCGGCGATCCGGTCCAGGTCGTCACGCGCGCGTGCCGGGTCGAAGTCGTGCCAGGAGTGGAACCAGCCGTGGCGGGGCGTGTAGTTGACGCCGAAGCGGAGCGTGTGGATGGGATCCTCCTCGGGTCCGGGCCCGGTCTGAGCCTGCCTCTTGCCCGAGGCTCGGCTCTTGCTCGTGGCGAATGTATCAACCACCATGGTCGGCAATGAATAGTGATTTGAACCAAACCTCGGCCGGTTCGGCACCCACGGCGTACGTCGTCGGCCTGGACGCCGGAGGCACCCGTACCCGTGCCGTCCTGGCACCCCTGCGTGCCGGCGCCCCCGAGGGCGAGGGCGTCGGCGGGCCGGGCAACGCCCTGACCGTCCCCGGTGCGCAGCTCACCGAGCATCTCGCCGAGGCCCTCGCGCACGCCGTGCCGGAGGGGCTGCGCGGCCGTGTCGTGGCCGTGGCGGGCGGGTTCGCGGGCGCCTCGCGCACCGCCCCGGACGAGCCGGGCCGGGTCAAGGCGCACGCCGCTCTCACCGTCGCGCTGAGCCGGCTGGGCTTCGGTGACGCCTCGGTCGAGGTCCACAGCGACATCGAGGCCGCGTTCGCCTCCGCGCCCGGCAACCCCGCCGACGGCCTCGCCCTGGTGGCCGGCACCGGCGCGGTCGCGGCGCGCATCACCTCACGCGCGTGCACGACCACCGCCGGGGGCGACGGCTGGCTGCTCGGCGACGACGGCGGCGGCTTCTGGATCGGACGCGAGGCGGTACGGGTGGCGCTGCGCATGGCGGACGGGAGAGGCGGGCCGACTGCGCTGGCCGCGTCGGTCGGGCGGGCGCTGGGGGTGCCGGAGGACGTGCTGCCGGGTGAGACTCCGGGTCCGTACGACGCCGGAGCCTGGACTCGGGCCCGGCGCGAGGCGTACCGCATGCACCTGCTGCCCGCCGTGATGGACCGGCCGCCGGTCCGGCTGGCCCGGCTCGCCCCGCTCGTCACGGAGGCCGCCGCCCGGCACAAGGACGTCGTTGCCACCGGAATCCTCGAAACGGCCGCCGAGCACCTCACCGGCACCGTCCGCGCCCTCGAACCCCGGCCGGGCGAGCGGATCGTCGCGACCGGCGGTCTGCTCGGTCCGGACGGACCGCTGACCGCGCCCCTCACCGCACGGCTGCACCCCCTCGGCCTCACCCTCGACTGGGTGGCCGACGGCTCTCAGGGCGCCGTCGCCCTCGCCCGACTGGGGTACGCCGGATGAGCGGCCTCACCGCCCGGCGGCACCCCGCAGACCTCCCGCCCACCCCGCTCTACCGCGACCCCAGCGCCCCCGTGGACGCCCGGGTCGGCGACCTTCTCGCCCGTATGACCCTGCGCGAGAAGGTGGGCCAGCTCAACCAGCGGATGTACGGCTGGAACGCCTACCGCCGCGCCCCCGACGGCGGCTTCGAACTCACCGAGGCCCTGTACGCCGAGACCGACCGCTTCGAGGGACTCGGCGCCCTGTACGGACTCCAGCGCGCCGACGCCTGGTCCGGCGTCGACCACACCGACGGGCCCGGCGCCGAGGACGGCGCGGCCCTCGCCGAGCTGGTGCAGCGGCATGTCGTCGAGCGCAGCCGGCTCGGCATACCGGCGCTGTTCGTCGAGGAGGTGCCGCACGGCCACATGGCGCTGGACGGCACGGTCCTGCCGGTCAATCTGGCGGTCGGTGCCACCTGGGACCCCGAGCTGTACGAACGCGCCGCCGCCCACGCCGCCGCCGAACTGCGGGCCCGCGGCGGTCATGTCGCCCTCGTCTCCGCCCTCGACATCGCCCGCGACCCACGCTGGGGCCGCACCGAGGAGTGCTTCGGAGAGGACCCGTACCTCGCCGCCCGCTTTACGGAGGCCGTCGTACGCGGCATGCAGGGCGAGCCCGCCGAGTACTTCGCCGCCGACAAGGCCCCCGTCGTCCTCAAGCACTTCGCCGGCCAGGGCACCACCGTCGGCGGCCGCAACTCCGCCGAGTCCGAGCTCGGGCTCCGCGAACTGCACGAGATCCATCTGCCCGCCGCCCGGGCCGGCGTCCGGGCCGGCGCCGCCGCCGTCATGGCCGCCTACAACGAGGTCGACGGGACGCCCTGCTCCGGCAACAGGGCCCTGCTCACCGAGCTGCTCAGGGGCCGCTGGGGCTTCGAGGGCCTCGTCATGGCCGACGGCCTCGCCGTGGACCGGCTGGCCCGTATCACCGGCGACAAGGTGACCGCGGGCGCTCTCGCGCTCGACGCCGGCGTCGATCTGAGCCTGTGGGACGAGGGCTTCACCCACCTGGAGGAGGCGGTCGAGCGGGGGCTGGTGGCCGAGGAGGCTCTCGACACCGCCGTGGCCCGGGTCCTGCGGCTGAAGTTCCGGCTGGGGCTGTTCGACCGGCAGGGCGCGCCGCCGCCGCCCTTCCCGGCCGGGGGCAGGAAGCTGAGCAGCCGCGTCGCCCGGGGGGCGGTCACCCTGCTCCACAACGACGGCGGTGTCCTGCCCGTACAGGCGGCCGTCTCCCGTGTCGCCGTCCTCGGGCCCCAGTCCGCCACCACCGCCCACCAGTTGGGCGACTACACGGCCCCGCAGCGCCCCGGCATGGGGACGAGCGTGCTCGACGGGCTACGGCGCCTCGCCCCGCCCGGTGTCGACATCCGGCACGCTCGCGGCTGCGCGCTCACCGGCGAGGACCTCTCCGGCATCCCCGAGGCGGTCGCCGTGGCCGCCGCGTCCGACCTGGCGGTGCTCGTGCTGGGCGGATCCAGCGCCCGTACGCACGACACGGAGTTCGACGCCAACGGGGCCGCGCGGACCGCCGTTTCGCACATGACCTGCGGCGAGGGCGCCGACCTGGCCGGACTGCGGCTCGGCAGGGCCCAGTACGCCCTGCTGGACGCCGTCACCGCGACCGGCACGCCCACGGCGGTCGTCCTGATCCAGGGCCGCCCGCACGCCGTCCCCGAGGCCGCGGACCGCGCGGGCGCGCTGCTCACCGCCTGGTACCCGGGGCCCTGGGGCGGCGAGGCCATCGCCGAGGTCCTCCTCGGGCACACCGAGCCGACCGGCCGCCTCCCCGTCTCCATCCCCCGCTCGGCGGACCGACTCCCGGTGTACTACAACCACAAGGAGACCGAGTACGGCGGCTATGTCGACGGCAGCGCCGAGCCGCTGTACGGATTCGGGCACGGGCTGTCGTACACGAGCTTCACGTACGGACCGCCGCGGCTGGACGGGGACACCGTCCGCGTCGACGTCACCAACACCGGGCAGCGGTACGGCCGGACCGTCGCGCAGCTGTACATCCGGCGGTTGCGGACCCCCGTCTGGCCCCGCGCCCTGGAACTGAGGGGGTTCCGGGCCGTCGAGCTCGCGCCGGGCGAGACCCGCACGGTCGTCTTCCCCCGGCCCGCCACCGACGCCGGGACCACGGTGGAGGCCCGCGTCGCCGAGTCGGCGCGGGCCGCACTGACCGCCGTACCGACTCAGAGCTTCACGGCACCGGACGAGACGCCCTTGTAGAACCACCGCTGCGTGATCACGAACAGCACCAGCACCGGAATCACCGAGATCACCGACCCCGCCATCACCAGCCGCTGGTCGTACCCGAACGACGACGTCTGCAGCCGGGCCAGACCCAGCGTCAGCGTGAAGTGCTCCTCGGAGCGCAGCACGATCAGCGGCCACAGGAAGTCGTCCCAGGCGCTGATGAAGGTGTTGATGGTGACGACCAGGATCGCGCCGTACGCGGAGGGCAGATACAGGTGGCGGAACCGCTTCCACTCGCCCGCCCCGTCCAGCATCGCCGCGTCCTCGATCTCGCGCGGGACGGCGAGGAACGCGGCCCGCATGATGAGGACGTTGATCGCGGCGACGAAGCCGGGCAGCCAGACGCCGACGAGGTGGTCGACCAGGCCCATGTCCCGGATGCTGAGGAACAGCGACACCATGATCGATTCGAAGGGGAACATCATGGACGCCATCAGCAGCACCCAGACCAGCCCCCGGCCCTTCCAGCCGGGCTTGGAGAGCATGTATCCGGCCATGGTGGAGAAGACGAGCTGGCTGGCGATCGAGATGACCGCGACGAACAGGCTGTTCCTGATGTACGTCCACACCGGGACCTGGTCGAAGACCTGCTCGTAGGCGCGCAGCGTCGGGTGGTGCGGGATCAGGGAGGCGCCCGCGCCGAAGACGTCCTCGCCCGTGCCCTTGAGCGACGACAGCACCTGCCAGACCAGGGGGCCGACGGTGATGAAGAGGACGAAGACCAACAGCAGGTAGCGCAGGGCCAGTTCGCGGGGGCGGCCGTAGTCGCGCCAGCGGGGCAGCAGGCGTCGGCGCTTGGCGTCGAGCGGCGCGGTCGTCATGCCTCGTCCTCCTTCGTCAGGCGCTGGGCGAGCAGCGTGAGGCCCAGGGTGAGTGCGAACAGGGCCACGCTGACCGCCGCGCCGTAACCGGCGTTGCCGGTGAGCGGGTCGAGTCCGACGTCCCGGATGTAGAAGGGGAGCGTGCGGTCGGCGCCGCCGGGGCCGCCGGTGGAGCCGCCCAGCATGTAGATCTCCGTGAAGACGCGGAGCGAGCCGATGCCCGTCAGGGTGCCGACCAGCATCATCGACGTGCGGACGCCGGGCACGGTGACGTGCCAGAAGCGGCGGACCGCACCGGCGCCGTCCACGGCTGCCGCCTCGTGCAGTTCCCTGGGCACGTTCCCGAGCGCGGCCAGGTAGAAGATCATGTACCAGCCGAGGCCCTTCCACAGCGTCAGGCCCATCGCCGACAGCAGGATCAGCCAGGAGTCGGACAGGAACGGGATGGCCTCGCGGATGAGATGCGCCTTCTGCAGCCAGGTGTTGACCAGGCCCTGGTCGCTCAGCAGCCACTGCCAGCTCAGGCCCACGACCACGCTGGAGGCGAGGACGGGGGTGTAGAAGGCGGAGCGGAAGAAGCCGATGCCGGGGAGGTTCTTCTCCACCAGGATGGCGAGCAGCAGGGGCAGCAGCACCATCAGCGGGACCACGATCAGCGCGTACAGCAGGCTGTTGCGGGTGGCCAGCCAGAAGTCGGAGTCGGACAGCATCCGCCGGTAGTTGTCCAGGCCGACCAGGTTGTACGCGCCGCCCAGCGGCTTGGCGTCGGTGAAGGACACCAGGATCGTGTTGAGGAACGGGAACACCCCGAACACGGTCGTGCCGACGATCGCCGGGAGCATCCACAGCCACGGCAGCCACCAGCGGCGGTAGAGCGCCGCGCCCCCGGCGTCCGCCGTCGGGCCGGGCCTGAGGGAGCGCAGGAGGCGGCGCGGCAGCCCCGGCGCAGCGGGCGCGGGGGAGGCGCCGGGGCGCTGGGCGCCCGCCCCCGGGGGAGCGGGGACGGGCGCCTTGTCCAGTGCGGTGCGGCGAGTCACGTCAGCCGGCCTGCTCGATCAGCGCGTTGGCCTTGGACTGGGCCTCGTCGAGGGCATCCTGCGCGCTCTTCTTGCCCTGCATGGCCAGCTGGATCTGGGCCGAGATGGCGTTCAGCTCGCCCGGTGTGAGGGCGATCTCGTCGGCCGTGGCGGTCTGCCGGTCACTCGCGACGATCTTGCGGGCCTCGGCGAACGGGTCGGTGCCCTCGACCTTCTGGAAGAACGGGTCCTTCAGCGACTCGGTCGTGGAGGGGAAGATGACGACGTTCGGGTCCTTCGCCCACTGGAGCTGGTTCTTCGCGTTGGTCAGGAACCGCGCGAAGGCCAGCGCGGTCACCGCGTTCTTGCTGGTGGACGCCACACCGATGTACTGCGGGGCACCGACGGTGTGACCGAGGTCGTCCAGCGGGTAGCGGGCGACGCCGGTCTTCTTGTAGACGCTCGGGTTGTTCTGCTGGATGAAGCGCAGGAAGTTGGGGTTGGTCGGGCCGTAGGCCAGTTTGCCCTGCCCGTAGACGTTGGACGGATCCTGGGTGGAGGAGAGGGAGTCCTTCGGCATCGCCCCCGCCTTGTAGAGCTTGGTCATGCCCTCGACCCACTGCACGGTCCTCGGGTCGTCGGCGAAGGTGAACTTCTTGCCGTCCGCCGAGAGCACCTCGATGCCCATCTGCTGCCAGTCGGCGGGGATGCGCAGCTGCGGGTTGGCGAGGAAGGCGAAGTACTTGCCGTCGGAGGCCTTGGCTATCTTCTCGGCGTCGGCGAACAGACCGAGGATGGACGTCGGAGGTTTGGCCGGGTCCAGGCCCGCCTTCTTCAGCAGGTCGTCGTTGAAGGTCTGCACGATGCCGCCGGAGTACCAGGGCAGCACGCTGTGCACCTCGGTGCCGTCGGCCGCGGCGTAGGTGCTCGACTTCCACATCGACTCGGTGAACGGCTCGCCGGCGTCCGGCGCCTTCTCGTCGAGGTTGAGCAGGTAGCCGTTCTTGGTCAGCGCCACCGCCGTGTTGACGTTGATGTTCACCACGTCCGGCAGGGTGCAGCCCTGTGCGTCGGCGACCAGGCGCTGGGTGAAGGTGGCGTCGCCGGGGTCGTCGATCCACTTGACCTTCGTGCCCGGGTGCTCCTTCTCGAAGGCGGAGATGACGCCGTTGAAGTAGTCGCCGAAGTCTTTCTTCAGGTTGGTCGTCTGGAAGGTGATGTCGCCCTTGACGTCCCCGGAGAGCGCCCCGGATCCGACGTTCGCCTTGTCGACCTTGCAGCCGCCGGCCGTGGCCTCACCGTCGTCGGAGCCGCCGGAGAGGCCGCAGCCTGCGGCCGCGAGTGCCAGGGCGAGGAAACATGCCAGGGATCCGGGAAGTCTGCTTGCGCGCATGGGTGCCCTCCTGCGGCCGACCGAGACGGCTGGGTTTCGCTGGTTCAAATCACCAACTTGGACGCTGATTGATGAAAAGGTGGACCAGAATTCATCGGAGGTCAATGGGTTGCCGGGTTGCTTTTACGTTCCGGTCGCTCAGTGGCGGTGCTCGTGGTCCGGGTGGGAGGGGTCGCCCGGGTGCTCGTGGCCCGGGGCGTACTCCACGCCGGTGCGCGCCTGGTCCAGCCAGTCGAAGAAGGCTCGCCGCCCGGCCGCCCGCCGCAGTTCGTGTGCGATGCCCTCGCGGGCGTGCTCGTACGGCAGGAAGTCCGCGGGGGTGGTGGTGCCGAAGGGGTCCACGCCGCGCCTGAGCGCGGCTGGGGTGAGGAAGCGGTCGGGGTTGCGGTCGTAGTAGTCGCGTACGGCTGCTTCCGGGACGTGTTGCTCGCTCTCCAGCTCGGCGAGCAGGGTGCGTGCGGCGGGGGAGTGGGCCAGCGCTGCCGCGACGATGCTGCCGAGGTTCGCGACGTCGGCTTCGGCCACGGTGAGCATGGCGGCCGGTGACACTTCCGCCGAGGCCGGCAGGCCGCGCTCCACGCAGGTTCGTCGGGCCAGTTCGTCTATCAGGACTACTTGGGTGGCCCAGCGGCGCCGTTGGCGTTCGGCCCTGGCGGCGCGCTCCGAGGGCAGTGGCGGGATGTGTCGTCGTTCGTCCGCGGGTCCGTTGTGGTTGGTCGCGCCCCGCGGCGGAGCCGCATATCGATGCAGCCCCGCGCCCCTGAGGGGCGCGGTCGAACCGGCGTTCAGGAAGGCGTCCACGCGTTCCGTGCGGACCGCTTCACCATGCACGTGAGCCGCGTATTCCCGCGTCATGGCGTCACCTCCAGCTCCACGGCCTCCGTATAGGCGACGCAGCCGTGCCGGCCCACCTTCGCCATCAGCCAGTACGACCCCGGCGGCATCGCCCCTCCGTCCACCTCGATCGCGCACTCCAGTTGCTCCCCGCCCGCCACCGTGAAGCCCTGGCAACCGGGGGTCACGGCCGCCCAGGTTCCCCACGAGGAGACGGCCCACAGGGTGCCGCTGATCGGCCCCCGGGTTCTGTTGCGCAGGGTCACGGGGACCCGGACCCGTTCACCCCGGCGCACGCTGACCCGGTCGACTCCCAGGCCCGTCACCAGCGTTGGCCCCATGTGCCCGTCCGGCACATCCAGCGCCACGACGTCCTCGTACGTCTGCCCGCCGTACGACAGCCGGGCGGCGAGCCAGTGCCGCCCCGGCTCGGCGGTGGGCGGTGGTGTCACCGTGACCTCGGCGATCGTGAACCCGCCGGGGCCCAGGGCGTACGGCAGCTCGGCCGGCTCGACGGACCAGCCGGGCGGGGCGTGCAGGCTCGCCGTGCCCGACACCGGCGCGTCGGTCAGCTCCGAGCTCACCCGGACCGTCGCCGTGACCGGACCGTCGGCGACGGTGAGGGTGGTCGGGGAGACGTACACCGCGACCGGCATGTTGCCGCGTGGGGCGGGGCCGGAGTTGTGCAGCCAGTACCGGGTGGGGACGGGCTGGGCCGGTTCGTGGGCGGCGATGCCGGGGCCGGAGGAACTCTCCGCGTCGGCGGTGGCGAGAACCGTGGCCACCTCGAAGCCGGTCAGGCCGACCGCGAGCGCCCCCTGACCGTCGGGCGTCAGCGGCTCCCCCCGCCTCTCCAGCACGTCCGCCCGCGCACCGTCCGTCCACTCCCGCGGCCCGCGCACCCGCGCCCGCACCGGCCGCCCGTTCACCTCATGCACCCGCACGACGACCCCGCGCCCCGGATCGGCCGGCGCCGCGCTGCCCCGCGCGAGCGGCGACCCGGCCGCCTTGAGCGCGTCGAGCAGCACCTCCCCGGCCGGTTCGAGCCCCAGCAGCACAGCCTTCCTGGGGAGTGCCGCATCCTCGGCGGCCGTCCGCCGTACCCGTCCCGTCAGCGGATGGTTGAACGCATGCCCGGCCTGCGGCAGCCGCAGCTCCCGCCAGTCGCCCGCGCCGGCGACGACGGCGTACTCGAACGTGTGGGACCAGCGCTGGAGTTGGAAGGCCGAGCCGTCGGGCGCCGTGCGCCGGGGCGGGTCCACCCAGATGCCGGAGGGCCAGCCCGTGCAGGAGCGCATCAGCGACATGTAGAGGTCGCCCGACGAGGTCACCACACAGCCCGGCGTGCCGCGGTTCAGGACCGCGAAGCTGCGGCCGTCCCACGCGTCCCCCGGTGGCAGGGCCTCCCCGCCGCCCGCCGCCGTGGCCCGCAGGACCGCGTCCTCCAGGTCGGCGATCAGCGCGTCGACGGCCTTGGCGTCGTCCTCGGGGCGGACGCCCGCCACCACGAGCAGCGGCAGCCGCTCCAGGTCGCGCAGGTCGGCGCCGGGCACCCACTCCTCCCGCAGCGAGGCGCGCGGCGCGACCCAGATGGCCGCCACCCCTCGTTCGGCGAGCTGTCGGCGCAGTTCGCGGCCGGCCGCCGGGTCCCAGCCGAGGGCCTCGGCGACCACGGAGTTGCGCTCGGGGGTGCCGACCGCGATCCGGATGTCGGGCAGGTTGGAGTCGACCTCCAGGTCGCCGTAGCGCGGGCCCCCGGCGATCGTCGAGGTCGCCGTCACGCCCACCCGCACCAAGGCCGCCGCGAGCGTGGTGCCCAGTTCACCGGCGTCGTCCCAGGAGGGGTACACCAACTCGGCGACTCCGATGGACCGTTCGCCGAGGGGACGTCCGGAGTCGTCGGCCACCGCGATCCGCGCGGTGGACCCCAGCCCGAACCACGTGTTGGCCGGATTGTCCAGCGTCCACGGGAACCGCTCGCTGTCCACCTCCACGAACCCGAACCCGCGCCCGATCACCGCGTCGGCCACCTCGTGCACCGGCAGCCCGCCCCGCACGTCGGACGGCCAGCGGACCCGGATGAGGCGGTCGGCACCGTCGTAGCCGTCGAGGGTGGTGGTGAGGTCGAGGCGGTCGACGCCCTTCCAGAGCGTGAGCCGCTGCGTGTAGCGGAAGAGGCCGAGGTCGGCGCGGACGGTGATGCGTGATCCGGCGGGGGAGTGCTCGACATCGATGTCGGCCGTGACGTCCCGGCTGCGGGCGGCCGTGGTGCCGGTCGGGGTGAGGTGCCAGGGGCCCTCGCCGAAGCGCGGGTGTCTGGAGTACTCCTCCTGTACGACCAGCTCGTTGCCGATGTCGCCGGGGCGCAGCAGTTCCCGGCCGGCCTCCGTCAGCGCCCGCAGGCTGCTGACGGCGCCGCCGCGCGCGGGATCGACCGTCACTTCGTAGAACTCGTTGCGGATGGTGGTGCCGTCGCCGGGCGTCCACTCGGGGACGGTGCCCTCGGCGAGCGCGAGCGCCTTGAGGCCCATGCCCGGCACCTCCGGTACGACGACGCGGAGTGCGCCGTCCTCCCGTACGGCGGGCAGGGGCAGGCCGGTGTCGTCCAGCGGGACGAGTCCGGGGTCCTCGACCTCCAGTACGTCCCGTCGCTCCCAGGTCGCCGCGTTGAAGACGACCAAGTCCGGGGTGCCGCCCGGTAGTCGGGCGACCCTTCTCGCCAGGGCGTCGGTCGCGTCGGCGTGGACGGTCTCGGCCAGGTCGTACAGCTCCCGCCAGCCGGTGAGCAGGTCGATGTAGACCTGGTCGGACTCGGAACCGGTGATGGCGTCGTGGTGGGCGCCGTAGATCAGCTGCCGCCAGGCCTTGTCGAGGGCCGCGTCCGGATAGGGGTGCCCGGTCACCAGCGAGGCGAGCGTCGCCCAGGCCTCCGCGTCGGCGAGCAGCGTCTCGCCGTACCGCTGGGCCTGCTTGGTGTCGATGTAGGAGACGTCCTTGCCGGTGTAGATCGGGTTCATGTCCCGCGTCTGCGGGGAGGCCTTGCGGCCCTGCGACTCCAGCTCCGCGCGGACGGCCGCGAAGAAGTCCCGCGGGATGCCGCTGACGAAACGCGGCCAGACGTAGCGGGCGTTCCAGTCCCGGTGGATGTCCATCACCCAGCGGCACGGCGGCGCGTAGTCACCGCCGACCGGGAGCAGCACGTTGCGGGTGAGCGCGACCTTCTTCAGCCCCTTGAACAGCTTGAGCGCGGCCGCCTCCGCCTCCGGCAGGGTGGGCGCGTTGTCGATCGCCCAGCCGGCGCCGTAGTGGTTGACCATGTACGCGGTGAGGATGCCGCGCCCCGAGGGGGCGATCCAGTCGAACTCCGCCGGGAACTGCATCCGCTGCGGATCCCGCGGCTCCTCGCCGAAGACGGACAGGGTGGGGCCCCACTGGTGGAAGGGGCCGCGCGCCCACGAACTCGACGTGACGCCCGCGTCCGCCATCAGCCCGGGGAACTGCGGGTCGTGCCCGAACGCGTCCAGCTGCCAGGCCGTCTCCGGCGAGGCCCCGATGATCCCGCGCTGGAAGCCATCGCCGTACAGGGCGTTGCGTACGGTCGCCTCGGCGCCGGTGAGGTTGGTGTTCGGCTCGTTGTAGGTGCCGCCCATGATCTCGACGCGGCCGGTGCGGATCAGCTGGCGCAGGAAGGCGCGCTCCTCCGGGAAGGCGTCCCAGTAGGGCTTGAGGTAGTCGACCTCGGCGAGCACGAAGGTGTAGGCCGGGTCGCGGCGCGCCAGATCGCAGTGGGCGCGGACGAGGCTCATGCCGGACTGGCCGCGCGAGTCGAAGGTGCGGGCGGGCAGGCCGGTGGTGGCGGGGTCGTCGGCGACGTCCCAGGTCTCGGTGTAGGCGCCCTGGGTGTTCCACCAGACGGGGTCGTAGTGGAAGTGGCTGACCATGAACATGGTCCAGCCGGGCTCGGTGGCCGTGAACGCGGCGGAGTGCTCCGCGCTGCGGGCCGGGTCGTCGGCGTCCTCGGCCGTGACCCTGATGTGCGTACGGTCGCCGGGGGCCAGGTCGGTCGTCACCGGTATCTCGGCCCGTACGGTGCCGTCGTCCCCCGCGGTCGCCTCGGCGGTGCCGTGGACACCCGGCCCCTCGACGGTGAGGCGGACCCTCCGGCCGGGGAGGTGCCCGATCTCGACGGCCAGTACCTGCTGCGGGTGGTCCTCGGTGCCGACGAAGAGCTCGGTCGACTCGACAGAGATGACGCGCATGGGGCTCCTACGAGTGCTCGTGGGGAGCCACATCCTGGCACCGAGGGGTTGGTTCAAACAACCATGCGGATGCCTTTTCGGTGGTTCATCCATGCAGTCCTGGACGCGAGGGTCAGCGTGCCCGGCGTGACTTCACCGCGTGCTGCGGGGTGATGTGGTCGGTCAGCGCCAGTGAGGCGCTCGCGCGCTGGTAGGTGAGCTGGGCGACCCGGACGTACAGGCAGTCGACGAGCATCAGGACGGAGTGGCGGCTGCTGATGCTCTCGGCGCGGAAGCTGGTCTCCGAGGACGACGAGATGAGCCGGATGTCGGCGGCCCGGGACAGCGGTGAGCGCGGGTCGGTGGTGAGGGCGACGGTGGTGGCGCCGCGCTCCTTGGCCATCTCGAACGGTTCGAGGGTCTCGCGGGTCGCCCCGGAGTGCGAGATGCCGATGGCCACGTCGGCCGGGGTGAGCAGGGCCGCGGAGGTGGCCGCCGCGTGCACCTCCGTCCAGCCGCGGACCGAGCAGCCGATGCGGAACAGGCGCGTCTCCGTCTCCTGCGTCACGGCGCCGCTGCCGCCGACGCCGTACACGTCGATGCGCCGGGCGCGGGCCAGGGCCTGGGCGGCGCGCTCGATCGCGTCGAGGTCGATCCGGTCGATGGTCTGCTGGATGGCCCGCAGATCCGCGGTCCCGACGACCTGCACGACCCGTTCGAGGCTGTCGTCGGGGGAGATGTCGGGCCCGATCTCGGCGGTGCCCCAGTCGGAGACCTCGCCGCGGCCGCGCTCCTGGGCCAGCTCGATCAGCAGATGCTGGTAGGAGTCGAGGCCGATGGCCCGGCAGAAGCGGGTCACCGTCGCCTGGGAGGTGCCGGTGCGGCGGCCCAGCTCGGCGGCCGAGCAGTGGGTGACGGCGGCCGGATCCTCCAGGATCAGCTCGCCGACCTTCCGCAGGGAACCGGCCAGCCGCGGCAGCTCGGTGCGGATCAGTGTGGTGACGTCCGTCGGGGGCATGGGGAGAAGGTACCAGCCACCGTTTGCTCCGCAGGTTGAATACCAGGACCGAGACAGGGGCGTGCGGCTCGTCGGCTCCTGCCCCGTGCGCTCATTGCTCCTGCCATCCAGTGTGTGATTTATTGATTCACCAATGGAGTCGTATGGGGTGGTTCAATCCACCGGTGGGGAGTGACGCGTGTCCGACGAGTCCCTGAGCGCCCGGCGCTTCGCGCGCGAGAGCATGGCCGTCCTCGACCGCATCGCCGATTCCGCCCGCGACGACGTGGTGCGCGCCGCCCGGCTGATCGCCGACTGCGTCCGCGCGGACGGCGTGATCCAGGCCTTCGGCACCGGCCACTCCCAGGCCATCGTCCTGGAACTCGCCGGACGCGCGGGCGGGTTGGTGCCGACGAACCGGCTGAGCATCGCCGACCTCGTCCTGTACGGCGGCGACTCGCCGAGCGTCCTCGACGACCCGCTCCTGGAGCGTCAGGCCGGGGTGGCGGGCCGGATCTACGACCTCGCCGCACCGCACCCCCAGGACCTCTTCGTCGTGATCTCCAACTCCGGCGTCAACAACGTCATCGTGGAGATGGCCCTGCGGGCCAAGGAGCGCGGCCATCGCGTCCTCGCCCTCACCTCCCTCACCCACACCCGCGCCGTCCCCGCCGGCCACCCCAGCGGCAAGAAGCTCGCCGACCTCGCCGATGTGGTCCTGGACAACGCGGCCCCGCGCGGCGACGCGCTGCTGGACCTCCCGGGCGGCGGCGCGGTGTGCGCCCTGTCCACGCTGACCGGCGTGATGCTCGTCCAGATGGCCGTGGCCGAGGCCTCCGCCCAGCTCCTGGCCGCCGGGGAGCGCCCGCCGGTGTACGTCTCGGCCAATGTGCCGGGCGGCTTCGAGGGCAACCTGGAGCTGGAGAGGCGTTATGCCGGACGGATCCGGCGCACCGCGAGCTGAGCCGACGGGGACGGGGGCGTGGGCCGAGCCAGGGACATTGACACGAAACGTACGGGCCGCCGCGGATGGGCGCACACTGGAAGAGTGCTGTCGGTGCTCAAGGGGGTGTCGGCATGGCTGCGTCGGAGTGCACGAGGGTGCGGCTGTGGCGGTGGCGGCGCAGTCCGCTGCGGCGGCGCAGTGACGTCATCGAGGCCTGGGTCGTGCTGTGCGGATGGGTGCTCGCGCTGGTCGGGGCCCTGTTCGTGGGCCTGGCGGCGGCGGACGCGGTCGTGCAGTCGGCGCAGACGCAACGGGCCGAGAGTCGCAAGGTGACGGCCGTACTCGTGAAGGACGCCGCGGATCCGGGGCCCTCGCGGGTCACCACCGACCATCTGGTGTGGGCCACCGTCCGCTGGACCGAACCGGACGGCTCGACCCGCACGGACGAGGCGCGGGTACCGCCGAAGGCGCAGGCGGGCAGCAAGGTCGAGGTGTGGACCGACCGCAACGGCGCCATCGCCCACGAGCCGCTGTCCGAGAGCGAGCTGGTCCTGCACTCGATCGCCGGCGGCGTCCTGGCCGGAGCGGGCACCGCCGGCATCGT
This sequence comes from Streptomyces sp. SD31, assembly GCF_052068475.1. Lineage (NCBI taxonomy): Bacteria > Bacillati > Actinomycetota > Actinomycetes > Kitasatosporales > Streptomycetaceae > Streptomyces > Streptomyces sp. SD31. The sequence goes on from NZ_JBQHCX010000005.1 coordinate 76,845, forward strand.
GCTGGGGTCCACCTGGGTGGTACGGCTGGCGCTGGAGCGGCGGCGGCTGGAGGAGTGGGCCGCGGAGTGGGAGCGGATGGACACGCCGTGGGGGTGGAAGACGGGCTGACACGGCGTGGGGTGGAAGACCGGCTGACACGGCGTGGCACGACGAGTCGCAGCGCCCCGGAGGGCATCCGGGGCGCTGCTGCTGTCACTTGACGTCCGCGCTCGGCAGCGCCGACGGCGACGCGGTGTTCAGGTCCTCGAGCCCCTTGGGGATGGCGAGCGTGAGGACCGGGGCGCCCGGCTGGGGCGCGGGCGGGGTGAGCTGGTCCTTGGGGAGCTTCGGCGGGGTGGTCTGCTGGAAGTTGTTCGCGTCGAAGTTCACCATGCCGGTCTTCTCCAGGACCGTCATGTGGTCGAGCACGGTGTCGTTGGCCAGGTCGGCCAGCTGACGGACCATGCTGTTCTGCGTGGTGCCCCGGATCTTCGCGATGACCGGGAAGATCTGCCCGTGTGTCACCCGCATGATGGCGACACCGGTGGCGTCGAACTCCTTGCCCGTCTTGGAGTCCACGGTCGCCACGAACTGCTGCTGCTGCGGGCTGGCCTGGTTGGGCAGCGTGATGTTCAGTTCGGACGCGATCTTGCGGCAGGCGAGGTCGAGCCGGGCGTGTCCGACGACCAGGTGCTCGCCGGCCTCCTTCATCTCCGGGGTCGTGCCCCGCTCCATCGCCATCAGGCCCAGCGGGTGCTCCCACAGTCCGGCCGCGCGGACCTTGACCACGAAGTCCCGGTCCGCCTCGGTCAGCGGCCCGTACTGCGTGTTGGCGATGATCCGGTCCTGCGAGGCGGAGGTGGTCTCCACGCCCAGCATGGCGGGGTACGCGAGGGCGGAGAGGGTCAGGACGAGGGCGCCTCCCACGAAGACGGTTCCTACCATGCGGCGCGAGATGGGCATCGTGCCTAGCCTCCTGAGGTGAGCTGCTCGGTCCCCAGGAAGTACGTAGGGCGATCGAGAAACAATCACCGCCGCAGGCAAAAAATTTGGGCCGCTTGTGCGTCGTACGTCACATCGAGGGTCTCGGCGCAGGTGGCGCCGCGTGCTCCGCCGACTGCCCCTTCAGGGCGCGCTCCACCCAAGGGCTCCGTTGTGATGCACGTCACAAAAGGACTAGGGTGATTATCGCCTGGAGAAGCCGACTGGGCCGCGGGTCGAGCGGCGGCGCGTGACCGGGCGGCTTCAGGTGAGGGAAGTGATCCCTTTGACCGTCGCCTGGGACGACATCGGCGGACTCGTCGATGCCCACGAACGTTTCCTCGCCGGCTCACTGGTCGAGTCGGATGTCCGGGACTCGGTGCTCGATTCGTGGAAGCGGTGCCGCTCCGTCGGGCTCGAGCCGCACCGGCTGCTGGTCCGCTACACCGAGGACGTGGCGCTGGACGACCGGTTGCTGCGCGCTGCCGACCCGGTTCTGAAGGGCCTGGCCGCCTCGCTCGTCGACGTGGGGATGACCATCGCCGTGTGCGACGGGCAGGGCCGGATGGTCCAGCGGCTCGGCGGTGGCCGGCAGTTGTGCGAGCGTCTCGACGAGGTGCAGTTCGCGCCCGGGTTCGACGCCTCGGAGGCGGCCGTGGGCACCAACGGCGTCGGCACCGCCCTCGCCGAGCGCGGCCCGGTCTATGTCGCCGGCCGGGAGCACTTCGCCGACTGCCTGCAGCCCTTCGCCTGTGCGGGCGCGCCCGTCCGGGACCCGCTCAGCGGGCGCATCGAGGCCGTCCTGGACCTCACCTGCCTGCGCGACCAGGGCGACCCCGCGATGGTGCGGCTGGTGCGCGATGCCGCCCGGGACATCGAGGGCCGGCTGCTGGAACAGGCCTCCCAGCGCGAACGCGCCCTCCTCGCCGCGTACCGGCGCGCCGACGGTCACGCGCGCGGCTGGCCGAGGCAGCCCGAGGAACTGCGGTACGGCCACGCCGCCGATGCTCTCGGCCGGATCGACCTGGCGATGCTGCGCGAGAGGGCCGAGGAACTCATCGCCTCACCGCACCGCACCTTCGCCGAGGTCACCCTGCCCAGCGGCCGGACCGCCACCCTGTTGCGCCGACAGGTCCGGGGAGCGGCGGGGGAGACCGGTGTCGCCGTCGAGGCCCGCGTCCTCGGCGGCCCACGGCTGCGTCACCTCCGCCCGGCACCGTCGGCCGCGCAGGCTCTGGCCGCATCGGCCGTGCAGACCACGCTCGGGCCGGCCGCCCGGGCCGTCCAGGCGTTCCACGCAGTGCCGGTCGCGCCGGTCGCGCCGCCCACCTCCGACGGGCCCGCCCCGCCCCGCCGCCGGCACGGGCCGGAGTCCACCAAGGCACCGCCCGTGCCGGAGCCGGCCATCGCACCGCCCGCCACGACGCGCACCGTCCTCCCCACCCCCGCCGGACAGTCTCCGCGCGCCCCCACCGTCGTCCCCACGCCGCCACCGCCCACCCGGTCCGCGCCGGACGGCGAGAGTGACGGCGGCGGCGCCGAAGGGTGGCTGCTTCTCGTCGGGGAGCCCGGGGTCGGCCGGCTGGCCGTGCTGGCGCGGCGGCGGCTGGAGCTGCTGCACGACGCGAGCGTCCGGATCGGCACCACCCTGGATGTCAGTCGCACCGCGGAGGAACTCGCCGAGGTGACCGTCCCCCGGTTCGCCGACTTCGTCGCCGTGGACCTCCCCGACTCCGTGCTGCGCGGCGAGGAACCGGAAGCCCTCGGCGGCGCCACCGCGCTGCGCCGGGTGGCCATCCGCGCCGTACGCAAGGATCCCCACAACCTGTACGACGTCGGCGACCTGGTCGAGTACGTCCCGTCCACGCCGCAGGCCCGCTGCCTGGAGACCAGGCAGTCCGTGCTCGAACCCGTCCTGGCGGACGCGGGCGGCTGGATCGCGCAGGACCCGGCACGGCTGGCACGGGTGCTGGCGGCCGGCATCCACTCGCTGATCACCGTGCCTTTGCGGGCGCGGGGCACGACCCTCGGCGTGGTCAGCTTCTACCGCTCCGTGCAGCCCGCCCCCTTCGAGGACGACGACCTGTCCCTGGCCCAGGAGCTCTCCGGGCGCGCGGCGATCTGCATCGACAACGCCCGCCGCTACACCCGCGAGCACAACACCGCCCTCACCCTGCAGCGCAGCCTGCTGCCCCGCGGGCGTTCCGAGCAGAGCGCCGTCGAGGTGGCCTACCGCTACCTGCCCGCGCAGGCCGGCGTGGGCGGCGACTGGTTCGACGTCATCCCGCTGTCCGGCGCCCGCGTAGCCCTGGTCGTCGGCGACGTCGTCGGCCACGGTCTGCACGCCGCCGCCACGATGGGCCGCCTGCGCACGGCGGTGCACAACTTCTGCGCCCTCGACATGCCGCCCGACGACCTCCTCACCCACCTCGACGACCTGGTCGGCCGGCTCGACCGCGGCGAGGGCTGGGCGGCGGAGAACACGCCCGACTCCGGCATCGTCGGCGCCACCTGTCTGTACGCCGTCTACGACCCGGTGTCCCGGCGCTGCACCCTCACCCGCGCCGGGCACCCCCTGCCCGCGGTCGTCTCCCCGGACGGCACGGTCGAGTTCGTCGACCTGCCCTCCTGCCCGCCCCTGGGCCTCGGTGGCATGCCCTTCGAGACGGTCGAACTGGAGCTGGCCGAGGGCAGTCAACTCGTGCTCTACACCGACGGTCTCGTCGAGGACCGGCATCGCGACATCGACGCCGGCCTGGCCAAGCTGCGTACCGTCCTGGCCGACGTGGGCCGCCCGCCGGAGGAGACCTGCGAGGCCGTTCTCGACGCCCTGCTCCCGGCCCGCCCCGGCGACGACGTCGCCCTGCTCATCGCCCGCACCCACACGCTGGGCGCCGACCGGGTGGCCCAGTGGGAGCTGCCCAGTGACCCGGCGGTCGTCTCCCGCGCGCGTGTCGCGGTCACCGACCGGCTCGCCGCCTGGGGCCTGGACGACCTGGCCTTCACCACCGAACTGATCGCCAGCGAACTGGTCACCAACGCCATCCGCCACGCCCACGGCTCCGTCCAGCTCCGCCTGCTCCGCGACCGCGCCCTGATCTGCGAGGTCTCCGACGGCAGCAGCACCTCGCCGCGGCTGCGCCGGGCCCGCAGTACGGACGAGGGCGGGCGCGGCCTGTTCCTCGTCGCCCAGCTCACCGAGCGCTGGGGGACGCGGTACACCCCCAACGGCAAGATCATTTGGACGGAGCAGCCGTTGCCGTGACCGGTAGTCCGGGACCTGAGCAGCGCACATCTTCCGCGGGTACCGTCCCGTCGACGAGATAGGCGGCGACCGTCCCGTCCACGCACGCGTTGCCGCGGCTGGCGAACACGCCGTGCGAGTAGTCGTCGTCGAGGGTGACCAGGCGGGAGCCGGGCAGCACCTCCCGCAGCCTGCGGGCGCCTTCGATCGGGGTCACCGGGTCGTGCGCGGACGCGACCAACACCACCGGCGGAGCGGCCGGACTGCCGAGCGGCGTGCGGTGGTGCGGGCGGTGCTGCCAGTACGCGCAGGCCGACGCCTCCAGTCCGGTCAGGACCGGCTGCGGGTCGAGCCGGCGTATGCGCCGGATGTCCGCCACGACCTCCCGGGGCGTCGGTCCCGGGCCGTCCGCGCACTTCACGATCCGGTTGGCCGCCTCGTAGTTGCGCGATTCCGGGCTGTCGAAGGCGGACGCGGGGCGCAGGCCGTCCGGGCTGCCGTCGGTCAGATAGGCGCGCAGCCCGTCGGCCAGGCCCGCCCAGCGCTCGGTGCGGCCGAGGGCGCGGTAGACGGCGCGGTCGAACTCCGCCGGGCCGAAGCCGTTCACCGGGTGGGCGGCGAGTCCGTGGCGTACACGCAGATACGACCGCCGTACGGCATCCGCGCCGGAGCCCAGCCCGAAGCGCACCGGGTGTTCGGCGGTCCAGGCGAAGAAGGTGTCACGGGCGCGCAGCATCGCCCGGCCCTGGATCACGTCGAAGTCGTGCCAGTCCCAGGGCCCGACCACGCTGTCCAGGACCATGCGGCCGACCCGGTGCGGAAAGCGCGCGGCGTAGGCGGCGCCCAGGTAACTGCCGTACGAGACACCGAGAAAGCTCGTGCGCGGCTCGCCCAGCGCGGCGCGGATCGCGTCCATGTCGTGCGCCGTCTGCTCGGTGGACAGATACGGCATCACCTCCTTGCCCGCGCCCGCCGCGCAGTCGTCGGCCAGGTGCCGCTGTGACGCGAGGTACGTCCGCTCGGCGCGCGGAGTCGTGGGCACCGGGTCCGCTCCCGGCGCGGCGAACAGGCCGCCCATCGCACCGCAGTACACCGGCGTGCTGCGGCCGACGCCCCGCGGGTCGAAGCCGATGACGTCGTGCGAACGCCGTACGTCCGCGGGGAGTTTGGCGCGCTTGGTCACCGCGTAGGGGAGCCCGGAGCCACCCGGCCCGCCCGGGTTCACCAGCAGGATGCCGCGCCGCTCGGCCGGGGTGCCGGAGGCGGGGACGCGGGAGACGGCGATCTCGATGTGCCGGCCGGACGGGTGCTTCCAGTCGAGCGGGACGGTCAGGCGCCCGCATTCCACCCGCTCGGGTGCGGGCGGGGCCGGTACGGAGTCCGGGCAGGCGCCGAAGGTGAGGGAGGCCGACGCCCGGGCGGGGGCGGCGGTGGGGAGCAGGGCGGTCGCGGCCACGAGGGCGCACAGCAGGGCGGCGGGGCGGGGTGGGACGGACAAGGTCTCTCCCGAGAAGCGGAGTAAGGACGGGGTAGTAATTGAAAATGATTATCGCTAACGTGTGGGCGTCAAGTCCGTCACCCCTCCGACCGAGGGGTGCACGGGGCTGCCTTGACGTCTGAACTCACGGCACGAAAAGGGGAGTTGTGGCTCATCTGCTGGTGGTAGAGAGCTGGGTCGGGTCGATGAGCAGGCTGCTGCCACGGGCGATCCGGGAGGGCGGACACGAGTTCACCTTCCTCACCCGGGACCTGCATCACTACCTGCGCTCGGCGCCCGAGGGGACGGCACACCCGCTGCTCGGCGCCCGCAATGTGATCACGACAGAGACCAATGACCTCGACGCGCTGCTGCCCGAGGTGGAGCGGCTGCACTCCGTGCTGGGCTTCGACGGGGTGGTCACCTCCTGCGACTACTACCTGCCGACGGTGGCCCGGATCGCCGGGCACCTCGGCCTGCCCGGCCCCGGCCCCGAGGCGGTGGAGAACGCCTGCCGCAAGGACACCACCCGCCGCGTCCTCGCCGACGCGGGCCTGCCCGGACCGCGCTTCGCCGTCCACGAGGAGTGGGCCGACCTCGCGCGGGCCGCGAAGGAGATCGGCTACCCGCTGGTCGTCAAGCCGGTCGACCTGTGCGCGGGCATGTATGTGCGACGCGTCGATGACGAGTCCCAACTCGCCGATGCCTTCAGGGCCCTGGCCGACTTCCCGGTCAACGCCCGTGGCCAGCGGCGCACCTCCGCCGTGCTCCTGGAGGAGCTTCTCGACGGCCCTGAAGTGAGCGTCGAGACCGTGTCGTACGGGGGTGCGGTGCACCTGATCGGCGTCACCGACAAGAGCATCGGCGGAGCGCCCGCCTTCATCGAGACCGGCCACATGTTCCCCGCCGCCCTGCCGCTCGCCGACATCGACGCCGCCGAGCAGACCACGCTCGGCGCGCTCAAGGCGCTCGGGCTGACGGACGGCGTCGTGGCGCACACCGAGATCAAGCTGACCTCCGCCGGGCCGCGCGTCGTCGAGGTCAATCCCCGGCCCGCCGGCAACCGCATCACCGAACTCGTCCGCCATGTCACCGGCATCGACCTCGCCGCCGCCTGCGTGGACGTCGCCCTCGGCCGCGAGCCCGACCTCCGGCGCACGGACACGGGGCTGCGCAGCGCCGCCATCGGCTTCCTCGTGCCGGACCGCGCCGGGACGCTCGAAGCACTCGACGGCCGCCAACTGGCCGACCATCCCGACGTGTTGGAGGTGCAACTCGCCGAGCCCGGCAAGGCCGTGAAGGCGGCGGGCAGCAACAACGAGTACCTGGGCCACGTCATGGCGGGCGACGCGGAAGGCCTCGGCGCCCGTGACCGCGTGGCGGACCTGCTGGCCGGACTGCGCGCGGGGCTGGTGATCCGATGACCGCCGTCAGCGCGACGCCGACGGCGCCCTGTCGGACGTACGACGACCTGGTCGCCCGCGTCCGCGCCGGCGCCCTCGGCCCCGACCCGAGCACCCAGCGCATCGCCGTCGCCTTCACCACCCGGCAGGCCGTACGGCACGACGGTCGCGGCACCGGCTACCGCAACGAGGTCCTCAGCCTGCGCCTCGCCGAGGCCGTCGGGTCCTGCGCGGTCGAGCCCGGCGAACTGCCCGACAGCGCGCTCGACGACTGCGTGGGCGCCGACGTGGCACGGCTGCTGGAGCATCCGCTGCCGGCGGTGCGGGTGGCCGCCCTCGACGCCTACCTGATGCACGTCACCCCGCACACGCCGGACCACGGGGCACTGCCCGTCGACCTGCCCGCCGGGTCGTCGCTGGAGAAGTCCAAGACCAGGGCGAGGGCGGTCGTCGAGCTGCTGGACCTTCCGGCCGGGGGCACGGTGCTGGTCGTCGGCGTCGTCAACTCCCTGCTGGAAGCGCTGCGTTCGCGCGGGATCGGCTACGTGCCGTGCGACCTCAAGGGTGGCGTGACCGAGTGGGACGAGCCGGTTGTCACCGACGCGCTCACCGCCGCCCGGCGCTGTGACGCCCTGCTGGTGTCCGGGATGACCCTGGGCAACGGCACCTTCGAGCCGCTGCGCGAGCACGCGCTGCGGCACGGCAAGCAGCTGGTGATGTTCGCGCAGACCGGCAGCGCGGTCCTGCCCCGTTTCCTCGGGCACGGAGTGAGCGCGGTGTGCGCGGAGCCCTACCCCTTCTTCTGGCTCGACGGCGGGCCCGGCGTCGTCCACCGATACCGCTGTCCCGGGGATGTGCGATGACCACGACCGCCGTACTTCCCACCGCGCGCCCGGAGTTGCTCGCCCTGCTCGGCCGTACCCCCGTCGTCCGTATCACCACCGACCTGCCCCACGCCCACCCCGGTTTCTGGGCCAAACTCGAAGGCCTCGCGGCGGGCGGGATGAAGGCGCGGGCCGCCGTGTCGATGCTGCTCGGTGCGCGCGAGCGCGGTGAACTGCAACCCGGCGCCCCGGTGGTGGAATCCACCTCCGGCACGCTCGGCATCGGGCTCGCCTTCGCCGGGCAGGCGCTCGGCCACCCCGTCGTGCTGGTCGGCGACAGCGAACTGGAGCCGTCCATGCGCCAGTTGCTGCGCGCGCACGGCGTCCGACTGGAGCTAGTCGACCGCCCGGCACCCCAGGGCGGCTGGCAGGCGGCCCGCCTGGGCCGACTGCGTGAGCTGCTCGCCGAACTGCCCGGCGCCTACTGGCCCGACCAGTACAACAACCCCGACAACACGGCCGGCTATGCCTCCCTGGCCGCCGAACTCGGCGCCCAGCTCGACCACTTGGACATCCTGGTGTGCAGCGTCGGCACCGGCGGTCACAGCGCCGGCGTCATCGCCCCGCTGCGCCGGCACTGGCCCGCGCTCCGGCTCATCGGCGTCGACGCCACCGGCTCCACGATCTTCGGCCAGCCCGCCCGCCCCCGCCTGATGCGCGGCCTCGGCAGCAGCATCCACCCGCGCAACGTCGCCTACGACGCCTTCGACGAGGTCCACTGGATCGGCCCCGCCGAGGCCGTGGACAGCTGCCGACGACTCGCCCGGGGCAGCTTCGTCAGCGGCGGCTGGAGCACGGGCGCGGTCGGGCGGGTCGCCGCCTGGGCGGCCTGCGTGCACCCGGGGGCGGTCGTCGCCACCGTGTTCCCCGACGGGCCGCACCGCTACCTCGGCACCGTCTACGACGACGACTTCCTCGCCGCCCACGGCCTCGACCTCGCCGGCGCCGCCACCCGGCCCGTGGAGATACCGCATCCGTATGCCGCCGAGGCGAGCGGGTGGGCGCGGTGCGCCCGGGTCGCCGATCCGCTCTCTTCCGGAAGGACGCGATGAAGGCCCGCCTGCGCACCGTACGTCTCGAACTCGCCGAGCCGCTGCGCATCTCCCGCTCCACCATGACCGCCCGCGACGCCGTGTGGCTGGCCGTCGAGCATGACGGAGCGACCGGATACGGCGAGGCCGTCAGCAGCGTGTACTACGGGCTGGACGCCGACACGCTCGTACGGCTGATCTCGTCGGTCGGTCTGGAACGGTTCGCCGATCCCGAGAGCGCCCTGGAGGCCCTGCCCTCGGATGCCGTTCCGCCCGCCGTCATCGCCGCCGTCGAGTCCGCGCTGCTGGACCTCGTCGGCAAGCGGGACGGTGTGCCCGTCCACCGGCTCCTGGGAACCGATACACCGCTCGGCGTCGCCACCGCACGCACCATCGGCATCACCTCGCTCGCGCACGCGGCCGCCGAGGCCCGGCGCCTGGCTGCCAACGGCTTCCAGGTCATCAAGGTGAAGGCGGGCACCCCCGACCCCGAGGACGACATCGAGCGCACCCGGGTCATCCGTGACGCGGCCCCTCGGGTGCGGCTGCTGCTGGACCCGAACGGCGCCTGGAGCGTGGCGGAGGCCGAGCGGCTGCTGCCGCGGTTCGCCGCGCTCGGGGTCGAGGCCGTCGAACAGCCGCTGCCGCCCGGCGACCCGGACGCGCTGGGCGCCCTCGCCGAGAAGTCACCGCTGCCTGTCATCGCCGACGAGGACGCGGTGAGCGTCGAGGACGTACGGCGGCTGGCCGGGCGCGTCCACGGCGTCAACGTCAAGCTCGCCAAGTGCGGGGGAGTCCGAGCGGCCCTGAGGATCGCGGAGTTGATCGAGGGCAGCGGGACCGAGCTGATGCTCGGCTGCCTCACCGCCAGCACCCTCGGCCTGGCACCCGCCGTCCACCTGGCCGACCGTGCCCGCTGGGCCGATCTGGACGGGCATCTGCTGCTCGCGCACGACCCGTGGACGGGGATCGGCGGCGCGGACGGCACCGTACGCACAAGTGGCCTGCCGGGACTGGGAGTCGAGGAGGTGACGGCGCATGAAGACGTGGCGTGAGATGCGCGGATTCCCGCTCGCCGTCCAACTGCTCCTCGTCAACCAGCTCGGCGTCAACACCGGCTTCTACCTCCTCATCCCGTACCTCGCCACCCACCTCGGCGAGAACCTGGGCATGTCGGCGGCGGTCGTCGGGATCGTCCTCGGCGTGCGGAATCTGAGCCAGCAGGGCCTGTTCATCATCGGCGGCTCGGCGTCCGACCGACTCGGGGCGCGCGGCGTCATCATCGCCGGGTGCGCGCTGCGGACCGTCGGCTTCGGGTTGTTCGCACTCGGCGACGGGCTGCCGGTGCTGCTCGCCGCGTCCGTGCTCAGCGGACTCGCCGGGGCGTTGTTCAACCCGGCCGTGCGGGCGTACCTCGCGCAGGAGTCGGGGGAGCGCAAGGCGGAGGCGTTCGCGCTGTTCAACGTGTTCGCCACGACCGGCGCGCTGATCGGGCCGCTGCTGGGCAGCGCGCTGCTCCTCGTCGACTTCCGTACCTCCGCGCTGACCGCCGCCGGGATCTTCGCGGTGCTCACCGTGGCGCAGGCCCTCGTCCTGCCCGCGCGGAAGGTCGAGCCCAGCGGCAACAGCGGTGTCCTCGGGGACTGGCGGGAGGTGCTCGGCAACCGGGCCTTCCTGGCCTTCGCGCTCGCCATGGTCGGCATGTTCACCCTGGAGAACCAGCTGTACCTGCTGCTGCCCGCCGGGGCCCGCGAGGCCACCGGCTGGGACGGGGCGGCGGGGATCGTCTTCCTCGTCGGTACGGTGGCCAACCTGGCGCTTCAGCTGAGAATCACGAGGAGTCTCAAGGCCCGTGGTGACAGGGCGCGGTGGATCGCCGTCGGCCTGGCGGTGATGGGGCTGGCCTTCCTGCCGCCGGCCCTGGTGGCGGGGGCGGGGTCTCCCGGGTGGCTCGACGCCGGGCCCGTGCTGCTCGGCGCGCTGCTGCTCTACCTCGGCGTCATGGCCGCCTCGCCGTTCGTGATGGAGCTGATCCCGCGCTTCGGGCGACCCGAGCTGACCGGCACCTACTTCGGGATCTTCTACGTCGTCTCCGGAGTCGCCGCGGCCGTGGGCAACACCGTCGTCGGGTGGGCCATGGACGCGGGCGAGAGCGGAGGCCATGCGTGGCTGCCGTGGGTGTGCTGCGCCGTGTTCGGGCTGGCGTCGGCGGGCGGAGTGGCCTGGCTGCACCGGCAAGGGGCGCTGCCCGCGGATCCGGTCCCGGCAGCGGCACAGGCCTCTCAGCAGAGGAGCAACGCATGACCGGTACCCGGGTGGATGCGAGCCCTGACACCGATGAGCACCGCAAAGCCGATGAGCGGCGCAATCTCCTCACCGACAACCCCGCCCTCTACGAGGCCCGGTTCCCCGACCCGGACCGGCTCGCCGGACGCTGGGCCGAAGACTGCCTGCGCCGTCACGACGCCGGCCCGCGGGTCCTCGACATGGGCTGCGGCACCGGCCGCGACGCCGCCCACCTGCACTCCGTCGGCCGTACGGTGACCGGCGCCGACCTCTCCGAGGCGATGCTGGCGCACGCCCGCGTCCATCACCCGGGACCGGCGTACGTCCGGGCCGACCTGCACGGCTTCGACCTGCGGGACCGGGGCGGGGCCGCCTTCGACGCGGTCGTCTGCCTGGACAGCTCCCTGCTGTACTGCCACACCAACGACCAGCTCGACGGCTTCCTCGCCTCCTGCCGGCACGCCCTCTCACCGGGCGGCCTGCTGGTCGCGGAGATGCGCAACGGGGCGTACTTCCTGGGCCGTACGGACCTCCTCGACACCCCGTCCGCCAACGCGTTCACCTGGCAGGGCACCGCCTATCGGTCCACCACCACGCTGACCGTCGACCGCACCGCCCAACTCCTGCGCCGTACCCGCGTATGGACGGCCGACGACGGCTCGGCGCCCGTCGAACAGCGCTCCGCCTGGCGGCTGCTGTTCCCGCAGGAGCTACGGCACTTCCTCGCCGCCCACGGCTTCGAGGTGCTCGAACTGCACGACGGCCCCGGCCCGCGCACCGAGCCCGTCTGGTCCGAGGGCGACCTCCCGGGCCGTACGACCGACGCGGACCGGCTGCACGTCGTCGCCCGCCGCACCTCTTCCCACTGACACACCAAGATCTCAAGGGACAGTCATGAACGAACGCTTCCCCGGCCTGCGCCGCCGCGGCTTCCTCGCCGCCACCTCGGGCGCCGCCGCCCTCGCCCTCGTCGGCTGCGGCAGCGGCACGGACGACAAGGCGGACAGCGCGTCCGGCACCCCCAAGCGCGGCGGCCGGCTGCGCGCCGCCTTCGCCGGCGGCGGCGCGAGCGAGACCCTCGATCCGCATCTGGCGAACCTCTTCGCCGACGTCGCCCGCGCCAAGGCGCTCTTCGACAAGCTCGCCGACTACGGAGCCGACCTCTCCGCCCAGCCCCGCCTCGCCGAGAAGTGGGAGTCCAACAAGGCGCTGGACCGCTGGCAGGTGACGCTGCGTCAGGCCACCTTCCACGACGGGAAGCCGGTCACCGCCAAGGACGTCCTCTACAGCTACCGCCGTATCGCCGACCCCAAGCAGGCGTTCCGGGCCAAGGCGTCCCTGGAACCCCTCGACCTCGACGCCAGCCGCGCCACCGGCGAGCGGAGCATCGAGTTCGTGCTGAAGCGGCCGACCGCCGAATTCCCCAACATCCTGGCCGCGTTCGGCGCGTACATCGTCCCCGAGAACGCCACCGAGTTCGACAAGAAGCCCATCGGCTCCGGCCCCTTCCGCTTCGTGTCGTTCGCCCCCGGCCGCTCCGCCGTCTTCCGCCGCTACGACGACCACTGGGACGGCGCCCCGCTCCTCGACGAGATCGAGTTCGTCGTCGCCAACGAGGAGTCCGCCCGCGTCAACGCCCTCCTCGGCGGCCAGGTCGAGTACGCGCACGAGCTCAACCCGACCACGGCACGGGCCCACGAGAGCGGGGGCCAGATCGAGATCGTGCGGCTGCGCAACAGCGCCATGCAGGCCTTCTGCATGAAGACCGACCGGGCCCCCTTCGACGACAAGCGGGTCCGCGAGGCCTTCTTCCTCATCGCCGATCGGCAGGAACTCGTCGACGGCGCCCTCTCCGGCGCGGGCGAGGTCGGCAACGATCTGTTCGGCAAGGGCTACGAGTACTACGCCGCCGACCTGCCCCAGCGCGAGCAGGACCTCGACAAGGCGCGTGCCCTGCTGAAGCAGGCCGGTGCCGAGAAGCTCAAGGTCACCCTGGACACGTCGGCCGTCGCCGCCGGGTTCACCGAGGCGGCCGGCATCTTCCGCGACCAGGCCGCCAAGGCGGGCGTCACGATCGACGTCAAGATGGGCAGCAAGGACTCCTACTGGAGCGACATCCTCGACGGCGGCACCCTGTGCTGCTACCGCTCCGGCGCCATGCCGATCGAGGCCCACATCTCCCAGCGCCTGCTCACCGACTCCACCACCAACGCCACCAAGTGGCAGCACAAGGACTTCGACGCCCTCTACCAGCAGGCCCAGTCCACCCGCGACAAGACCGAACGGGCCGCCGTCTACGAGCGCATGCAGCGCCGCCTGTACGCCGAGGGCGGCTTCCTCATCTGGGGCTTCGCCGACTGGATCATCGGAACGGCCCGCACGGTGAAGGGGGTTGAGACCAAGGCACCCGCCAACACCCTCGACTGGGCCCGCTTCGACAAGGTCTGGCTCGCGTGAGAGTGAGCCCCATGCGCTCGTTCACGGCCCGGCGGCTGTGCCTCGGTGTCGCGCAGACCATGGCCGTCGTGCTGCTGGTCTTCGCGCTCACCGAGGCGCTGCCCGGCGACGCCGCCGTGGCCCTCGCGGGCGACCAGCCGGACCCCGCGCGCATCGCCGCGATCCGCGAGGCGATGGACCTGGACCGGCCGGCGTACGAGCGGCTGGCCGACTGGGCGGTGGGCCTGCTGCACGGTGACTTCGGCACCTCCCTGGCCTCCGGCCGCCCGGTCACCCAGTACATCGCCGACGGTTTCGGACCGACCCTGCTGCTGGCCACGCTCACGCTGGCGCTCCTCGTCCCCCTCGGCTTCGGCCTCGGCGTGCTCGCCGCCCGTCACGAGGGAGGCCTCGCCGACCGGCTGGTCAGCTCGGTGACGCTGGCCGTGTACGCCGTCCCCGAGTTCGCCCTCGGGGTGCTGCTGGTGACGGTCCTCGCCCTGAAGCTGGCCTGGCTGCCGCCGACCGCGGTCGGCTACGGCACCGATCTGCTCTCCCATCCGGCGGCGCTGGTCCTGCCGGTGCTGGTCCTGCTGTCCCGCCCGGTCTGCTCCCTGTCCCGCCTGGTGCGGGCCGGCATGGTCGACGCCCTCGCCTCCCCCTACGCGGCCCACGCCCGCCGCTACGGCGTCCCCGGCGCCCGGGTCCGCTACACCCACGCCCTGCCGAACGCCCTCGCCCCGGCCGCGCAGCAACTCGCCCGTACCGTCGACTGGTTGCTGTGCGGGGTGATCGTGGTCGAGGCCCTCTTCGTGATCCCGGGCCTGGGCACGGTCCTCCTCAACGCCGTGGCCGAACGTGACGTACCCGTGGTGCAGGGGCTGGCCGTGGTGTTCGGCGTGCTGACGGTCGTACTCAACCTCGGGGCCGATCTGGTCGCCCACCGGCTCACTCCCCGAGCGGGGGTGGCCGCATGACGCGTCGCCGTTTCGCGCTCGGCGCCGCCGTCGTCGCCGTGCCTCTCGCCCTCGCCCTCCTCGGACCGCTGTTCACCGGTGACCCCGGACCCCGGGCGACGTCCTTCACCCTCGGCGGCGACCACTGGCTCGGCACCGACTTCGTGGGCCGCGACGTCTGGCAGCAAGTCCTCCTGGGCGGCCGTACGGTCGTCCTCACCGCCCTGGCCGCGACCGCGCTCGCCTACCTCGTCGCCGTCCCGGTCGCGCTCATCAGCGCGCTGACCCGCCTGCGGTGGCTGGAGGAGCTGCTGATGCGGCCGTTGGATGTGCTGCTCGCCGTACCGTCGCTGCTGCTGATCCTGCTCGTGGCCTCCGTGCTGTCGCCGGGCGCCGCCGGGCTCGCGCTGCTGGTGGCGCTGGTGAACGTGCCCGACGCGGCCCGGATCGTGCGGGCGGCGGCGGGGGAGGCCGCCGCCCGCCCCGCCGTCGAGGCGCTGCGCATGCAGGGCGAGAGCTGGTGGCGGATCGCCGTCGGCTACGTCGGACGGTCGGCGCTGCGCACCCTCGCCGCCGACGCCGGTATCCGGCTGACCGGCGTGCTGTACCTGGTGTCGACGGCCGCGTTCCTGGGCGTCGGTGTCGCGCCGGACGCCGCCGACTGGGCGGTCATGGTGGACCGCAACCGCACCGGCCTGTTCGTGCAGCCCTGGGCCGTGGTGGTGCCCGCGCTGTTGATCGTGGCGCTGACGATGGGCACCAACCTGCTCTTCGACGCCGCGCTGGAGAAGAAGGGACGACGTTCGTGAGCGGGGCAACGGACGAGGCCGTCGCCGAGATCCGCGGCCTGCGCGTGGAGATCGACGGTCGTGCGATCGTGGACGGAGTGGACCTGCGGGTGCTGCCGGGCAAGGTGACCGCGCTGGTGGGTGCGTCCGGCAGCGGAAAGACCACCACCGGCCTGGCGCTGCTGGGGGAGTACCCGCCGGGCGCCCGGGTCACGGGCGAGGTGAGCCCGCCCGCCGACCGTCTGGTGGGCTATGTGCCCCAGCATCCGGCGGCCGTCCTCAACCCGGCTCGCCGCGTCAGTGCCCTCCTCGACGACATCGCCCGCCCCCAGGTCCGCCACCTGCCCCGCGCCGAACGCCGTACGGCGGCCCGCGAGCTGGTCCTGCGCGCGCTGTCCGACGCCCAACTCCCGGACGGCGAGGTCCTGTTGCGTCGCCATCCCCACCAGCTCTCCGGCGGTCAGCAGCAACGCGTCGTCCTCGCCCAGGCCCTGCTGCTCGGGGCCCGCGTCATCGTCGCCGACGAACCGACCACCGGCCAGGACGCGTTGACCAAGAGCCGTATCGTCGAGCAGTTGGCGGCCGTGGCGGCACGCGGCATCGCGGTCGTGCTGCTCAGTCACGACCTGGACGTGGTACGCGCCCTCGCCGACGAGGTCCTCGTCATGCGCGCGGGCCGGGTCGTCGAGTCGGGCCCGGTGGAGCGGCTGTGGTCGGCGCCCCGGCACGAGTGGACGCGCCGACTCCTCGACGAACAGCGCGCGGTACCGCAGGGCACGGAGAGTGCGAGCTCGGGCCAACCGGTCCTCGAAGTACGGGACCTGACCGCCGTACACGATCGCCGGACCACCGTCCTGCGCGTTGCGCGTCTCGCTCTCCGCCCCGGCGAGTGCCTGGCCGTGGTCGGCCGCTCCGGTAGCGGGAAGACCACGCTCGCCCGCTGCCTCGCGGGCCTGCACCGTGACCACGACGGTGAGATCCTGCTCGACGGCACACCGCTCCCGCGCAGCCTGCGCCACCGTAACCGCGACCGACTGGCCGCCGTGCAGTACGTCTTCCAGGACGCCCGCGCCGCCTTCGACGAGCACCGGCCCGTGCTGCAGCAGGTGGCCCGTACGGCGGTACGTCTGCGCGGCACCGGTGAACGGGCGGCCACGGACGAGGCGTCGGCCACTCTCGATCGCCTGGGCCTGGCAGCGGACCTGACCCGCCGCCCCGGCGAACTCTCCGGCGGCGAACTCCAGCGCGCCGCCCTCGCCCGGGCCCTGCTCGCCCGCCCCCGGGTGCTGATCTGCGACGAGGTCACCTCCGGTCTGGACACGGTCACCCGGCGCGGCATCCTCGACGTCCTCGCGGGGCTGGTGGGCGAGGGCGACGACCTGTCCCTCGTGCTCATCACCCACGACCTGGACACGGCACGTCTGGCCCACCGCATCGCCGTACTGGAAGCGGGCGAACTGGTCGAACAGGGGGCGGCGCGGCGGATCCTGACGCAACCCCGGCATCCGTTCACGATCTCGCTCATGGAGACGACGCAGCGCCTGGAGACGGGGACCGGGGCGGGGATCAGCGGATGAGCCGACCTCCGGGCGCCTTCGCGGAGGAGACGGGAAGGCCTCCGCGAGTGGCCCGGAGGCCGGCGGCTCGTGGTCGTGCGCCTCGCCTACGGCGTGGTCGGCAGGCGCCGGCGGCGCGGACGGGCGGTGGCCTCGGCGAGCAGGGCGTGGATCCCCCGCACCGCGGCTCCCGGGTGGGTGGCCGGGGCGGCGAAGGGCAGGCGGGTGTCGTGGTGGGAGTCCGCTGTCTCCACGCGCAGCACCAGGCCGTGGCGGTCGAGGCGCAGCGGCCGTACGGCGGTTGCGCCGAGTTGCTCCCGGGTCGACAGCAGGCGGGCGAGCGGGGTGACGGTTTCGGCGTGGGCCGCGTCCAGCCGGGCCAGCATCTCCGCCTCGTGGGTGGCCAACGGGTCGGGGGAGGCGAGGCTCAGCTCGTCGAGGCCGACGACGGTCGTCCCGTCGTCCTCGGTGAGCACGGCCCGGGTCGGGTGGAACACCAGGGTCTTCGGGCCGAGGGCGCTGAGCCGGCCGCCCAGCGTCAGCCGGGCGCGCACCCGCTCGCGTACGGCGACGGGGGCGATGTCGGTGAACTCCACGAGGGCGGTCAGCTCGCCGTGCGGTGCCACGGTCAACTCGGCGGCCAGGTGGCCGTCCGGCGGGTTGTGCAGGAGCAGCCGTGCGGCGGCGTCGACGGTGTGCAGGCCGATCAGTTCGATGCGATGGCCGTGCGTGGTGACGGTCAGCGAGCCGGCCGCCGCCAGCACCGAGCGTGCGCGCTCGGCGGGCGTCGGCTCGGGGCGGGTGGCAGCAGACATGGGAACCTTTCGATCCTGCGAGGTCGACTTAGGTAAGCCTAACCTACGTTGACGTGTTCTGTGGTCACGTCACCAACCCGTCCACAGCAGGTGATTGACGAGCAGCGCGAGCACCGCCTGCGCCACGAGCCAGCCCCGCGCCCCCGTCAGCAAGGCGCACGCGGGCAGCAGCCACAGCGCGAACGGCAGCCAGATCCGCTCCGTCTCCGCCTTGCTCATCCCGGACAGGTCGGCGACCAGCACCGCGACCAGCGCGCCGCACACGAGGAGTGCCAGCCGGACCTGGGTTCCTTCCGTACGCCGGATCAGCGCCGCGCCTGCCCGCCGCAGCCCCGCCGCCGTCGCCGGACCCACGACGACCACCGTGCACGCCAAGTTGGCCCACACCCAGTAGCCGTACGGCCGCAGACCACCGACGCCCTGGTAGTAGCGGGTGACCAGCAGGCGGTACGCCTCCCACCAGTGGAAGCCCGCGATCGTGAAGGCGACGGGGGCGACCAGGAATCCGGCCAGCAGGAAGGGCAGGGGGCGGACGCGGCGTGTGCCCAACAGCAGGACGACGGCCGCGATCGCGGCGAAGAGGGTCAGGCCGTAGGAGAGGTAGGCCGTCCAGCCGAAGAGGAGGCCCGAGGCCAGACCCGTCCACCCCGGCCGGTGACCCGTCACCGCCAGCGCCAGGAACGCGACCGCCCACGCGGCGACCGCCGCGAAGTACCCGTCGGCCGAGGTGCCCACCCAGACCGCGGCCGGGACGAGGACGAGGAAGGGTGCGGCGCGGCGGGCGAGCCGTTCGTCGGCCAGAGCGCGTACGGCGACGAGGACCGCGACCGCCGCCGTCGTCCCCACGGTGATGCACCAGGCTCCCGCCCAGCCGCCACCGCCCAGGCCGATCCGGTCGAGGAGGACGAAGGTGAGGGTGGCGCCCGGGGGATGCCCGGCGACATGGGCGGGCCAGTGGTCCGGCGACTGGAGCAGGATGTGGTCGGAGAAGCCCCGCAGGGTGGCGGGGATGTCCTGGAAGCGGTCGACGGCCCGGAGGTACTCGTGCGCGGTCGTCAGCTGCTCCGCGACGCCCCGGTGCCAGCCGTCGACCAGGGCGAGCGACCAGGTCCAGGCCATGCCGGTGACCCAGGTGGCCAGGAGCAGGACCTGCCAGCGCAGTCGGGCCGCCACCGCGGGGCCGTACGCAACGACCGCCGCCGCGACGGCGAGCGCGGCCGGGGTGCCGGGACCGGCATGGGGACCCCAGTCGGCCAACAGCGGCGGCCAGTTGACCCGGAGTGTGCCGTCCCGGTGCTGGATCACGGTGCCGACGACGGCGGCGGTCACGACGAGGAGCGCGGCGGCCGCTGCGGCGGACAGGTCAGGGCGGAGGTCGCGGTTCACGCCAGAACGCTAGGACGGACACCTTCCTCCGGACGGCTGACAGGCGCGGACGTCAGAGATTCGTCATGGTTCGCGCACGCTTTCCCGGGGTGGACCGGACGTACCGTCGGGGCATGGCACGGACTCCCTCCTCCCCTCTGTCTCCTTTCTCTCCCGCCTTCTGGCGCAGTCCGCTGCGCGGCCCCTGGCTGACCTCGGTGCTCGGTGTCGTACTGCTCGGCGGCATCACGGTGCTGTTCGTGACGGGACTGGTGTCCTACGCCGCCTACAACCCGAACCTGGCGCCGGTGAACGACAAGACCCCGGACAAGGGGATCCTGGGCTTCTACCTCTTCTCCTGGCCGACCGACCCGCACTGGCTGTACCGGCTCAACCAGGGCGTCCACGTCACGCTCGGCATCACGCTGATCCCCGTGCTCCTGGCCAAGCTGTGGTCGGTCGTACCGAAGCTCTTCACGCTGCCGCCGGCGCGGTCGCTCGCGCACGCCCTGGAGCGGATCTCGCTGCTGCTCCTGGTCGGGGGCGCCCTGTTCGAGTTCGTGACGGGCGTGCTCAACGTCCAGCTGGACTACGTCTTCCCCGGCTCCTTCTACACCCTGCACTTCTACGGGGCGTGGGTCTTCTTCGCCGCGTTCGTCGTGCACGCGGTGCTGAAGACACCCATGGCGCTGCGGAACCTGCGTCGACTGAACGAAGAAGACAGCGAGTTGACCTCTCCGGCTCCCGCCGAGCCGACCGTCTCCCGGCGCGGTGCGCTGTGGTTCGTCGGTGGCGGCTCGCTGCTGCTCTTCGGCACGACCGTCGGGCAGAACTTCGACGGGGTCCTGCGCCGGACCGCCCTCCTCGCCCCGCACGGCGGCGCCGAACCGGGCAGCGGGCCGGGCGGTTTCCAGATCAACAAGACGGCCGCGTACGCGGGGATCCGCGCCGCCGACACGAACGAGGAGGCCTGGCGGCTCGTCGTCGAGGGGCGCAACGGCCGGACCGTCCGCCTCGGCCGGGCCGACCTGCTCGACCTTCCGTTGCACAGCGCGGCGTTGCCCATCGCCTGCGTGGAGGGCTGGTCGACCTCCGACCAGTGGTGGCGCGGGGTGCGGCTGCGGGACCTCGCGGCGCTCGCCGGCCACGACGGCGACCCACCCGACGTCCTCGTGGAGTCGCTCCAACGGCGCGGCGCCTTCCGGCGGGCCGCCCTGCGCGCCAACCAGGTCGCCGATCCCCGTTCCCTGCTCGCCCTGTTCGTCAACGGCGAGGACCTGACCCCCGACCACGGCTACCCGGCGCGGATCATCGTGCCCGCCGCGCCCGGTGTGCTGAACACCAAGTGGGTGGCGCGGATGACGTTCGGAGACCTGTGATGCGACGACTGCGGCCCGCTCTGGGCAGCCCTCTCCAACTCCTCCTGCTCGTCAGCTCGTTCGCGCTCACCGGATATGCGGGGGTGCGGCTGCTGGAGCGGGACTGGTTCGAGGTCGCGCTGTGGTTCGTGGCGGCGGCGGTCCTCCACGACCTCGTGTTGCTGCCGCTGTACGGGGCGGCGGACCAGGTGCTGCTACGAGGGTTCCAGGCGGCCGGACACCGACGGTGGGCGGCGTACGTCCGCGTCCCCGCCGCGCTGTCCCTGCTGCTCCTGCTGGTCTGGTTCCCGCTGATCAGCGGCCGGGTCGCGGACCGCTACGCCTCCGGCACCGGCCTGTCCGCCGACGGCTTCCCGGCCCGTTGGCTGCTGATCACCGCCGTGCTCTTCGGCGGCTCCGCGGTGCTGCTCGTGCTGCGGCGGCGACGGCTGCGCAGGGCGGCGAAGGAACGCCCGCCGGCCGTCCACTGATCGACGGCACGCCAGCCGGCGCGCTCCGCATGCCGCAGCAGGGCGGGCGTGCCGAGCCGGGCCCACGGGAAGGCGGTGCCGGTGGCGCCCCGGGCGTCGGTGACGCGGACCCGGACCCGTTCGTCGAGGTCCATCTCCGGCACGGTCTCGGCGACCAACAGGCCGCCCGGGGCGAGGAGTTGTGCCATCCGGTCGAGCAGGGCGGCCGGGTCTCCGCCGATGCCGACGTTGCCGTCGACGAGGAGGGCGGTGCCCCAGCGGCCCTCGCCCGGGAGCGGGTCGAAGACGGAGCGGCGCAACGCCGGGCCCCCGAGCCGTACGGTGCGGGAGACGGCGGCCTCGCTGACGTCGATGCCGAGCACGCGGCGCCCCTGCCGGGCCAACGCCGCCACCAGCCTCCCCGGCCCGCACCCCACGTCCAGCACCGCACCCTCACAGCGCCGCAGCACCTCCAGATCCGCCGCGTCGGCGTCCGCGCACCACCGCTCCACTTCGAGCGGCAGCAGCCAGCCGTCGGGGCGGCGCAGGAAGAGGGGGCCCCGGCCGGTGCGGAGGGCGTGCGAGTACGGGTCGGCGGACCAGGGAGCGTTGTCCACCGGACTGCCGAGCGCGCCGGGGCTCGCCTGGCGTGTGATGCGCCCCGCGGTCATGTCCCGTGCGCCGCTCATCGGTCCGCCGCCGGGGCGAGGCGCGCCAGCGTCGTCGCGAACCGGCTGCCCGGCGCCGCCTCGGCGACCAGATCGGCGTCGTACGCCGTGTCGACGTCCCGTATGCACGGCAGGTCGCGCACCCGCAGGTCCGCGAGGCGGGCGCGCTGTACGGCGCCGGTCCGCGGCGTCGACATCGGTACGCCCCGCAGCCGCGCCGGGTCCGGTGCGGCCAGGCCCAGTGCCCAGAAGCCGCCGTCCTCGGCGGGGCCGAAGTACGCCTCGCAGTCGGCCCAGTCCACCGTCAGCAGCTCCGGCGTCACCTGTGGGGTGTCCATGCCGATGAGCAGCGTCGGGCCGTCGCAGCCCGCGAAGGCGGCGGCCAGCCGTTCGTCGAGACCGCCCGCGCACTGCCGTACGACCTCGAAGCCGGGCGGCAGCCAGGGGCCCGGCGCCCCGTCCAGGACCAGCACCCGGCGCCGGGCGGGCGTGCGCGCCACGGCGTCCAGCGTGTCCGCCAGGGCCGCCTCGGCGAGCACGGCCGCCTCCTCGGGCGTGAAGGGCGGCGTCAGCCTGGTCTTCACCCGGCCCGGCCGGGGCTCCTTGGCGATGACGAGGAGCGTGGTCACGGGCGGGTTCCCTTCTGTACGGGGGCGGGCTCTGCGTGCGCGGCCGGCTCGGCGCCGGCCCCGGCACGCCCTCCGTCGTCCTCCGCCAGCACCCGGCTCATGTCCCGCACCGCCTGCCATGTCCCCCGCCAGGTCCCCGTCACCTTCGACGCACCCGTACGCGGCAGGTACGGCACGTCGTACTCGGTGATCCGCCAGCCCGCGTCGGCGGCGCGGACGACCATCTGGAGCGGGTAGCCGCTGCGCCGGTCCGTCAGTTCGAGGGAGAGCAACCGCTCGCGGCGGGCGGCGCGCAGGGGTCCCAGGTCGTGCAGGCGCAGGCCGGTGCGGCGGCGGAGCAGGCGGGTGAGCGCGAGGTTGCCGACGCGGGCGTGCGGCGGCCAGGCCCCGCGGGCCCGGGGGCGGCGCCGCCCCAGGACGAGGTCGGCCTCGCCCGCCGCGATCCGCCGTACGAGGGGCACCAGGTCGCCCGGGTCGAGGGAGGCGTCGCAGTCGCAGAAGCAGACGATGTCGGCCGTGGCGGCGGTCAGCCCGGCGTGGCAGGCGGCGCCGAAACCGCGGCGCTCCTCGTGCACGACGGTCGCGCCGAGCTCGCGGGCGACGCGGGCCGAGCCGTCGGTGGAGCCGTTGTCCACGACCAGGGCCCGCCAGCCGGGCGGGATGCGCTCCAGGACCCAGGGCAGCGCCTCGGCCTCGTCGAGACAGGGGAGCACGACGTCCACGGACGCCGGATGAGGGCCACTCGCTCGTGGTGATGAAGTCGTCACGGCTTTCACCCTACGAGCGCAAAAGGTGCATATCGGACTACTGCTCCTTACGAAACACGGACGTCGGAGCCGGCCCGGCTCCGCCCGCGCGCATCGGGTGCGACGCTGGCGGCATGGAGCAGCAACAACCGAACGCGCAGGCCGGGGCCAGGGTTCTCGTGGTCGACGACGACCCCACCGTCGCCGAGATCGTCTCCGGATACCTCGACCGCGCCGGCTACGTCGTGGACCGCGCCGGCGACGGCCCCGACGCCCTCGCCCGGGCCGCCGCGCACTGGCCCGACCTCGTCGTCCTCGACCTGATGCTGCCGGGCATGGACGGCCTGGAGGTGTGCCGCCGGATGCGCGGCCAGGGGCCCGTGCCGGTCATCATGCTCACCGCACGCGGCGACGAGGACGACCGCATCCTCGGCCTGGAGGTCGGCGCCGACGACTACGTCACCAAGCCCTTCAGCCCCCGCGAACTCGTCCTGCGCGTCGAGTCCGTGCTCCGCCGCACCCGGCCCGCCGAGGCGTCCGTGGCCTTGCGCGCCGCGGGCCTCTCGGTCGACCCGGCGGCCCGCCGCGCCGTCAAGGACGGCAGCGAACTCGCCCTCACCATCCGCGAGTTCGACCTCCTCGCCTTCTTCCTGCGCCACCCCGGCCGGGTCTACAGCCGTGAGGACCTGATGCGCGAGGTGTGGGGCTGGGACTTCGGAGACCTGTCGACCGTCACCGTCCACGTCCGCCGCCTGCGCGGCAAGGTGGAGGACGATCCGGCCAGGCCCCGGCTCATCCAGACCGTGTGGGGCGTCGGCTACCGCTTCGACGCGACCGGCACCACCGAATCCTCTCCCGACGGGGAGGCGTGACCGTGCGCGACACCCTGCTCATCGCCCTCTTCGCCTTCCTCGGCGCCGCCGCGGCCGGCCTGCTCGGCGCCTGCGTACTCCTGCTGATCCGGCGCCGCTCGCTCATCGCCCACCTCGCCGTGGTCGCCGGCGTCGGTATCACCGCCATGCTGGCCGGCACGCTCGCCGTCGCGCAGGCGATGTTCCTGTCCCCGCACGACCTGAGCGTCGTCACGACCGTCGTCGCCATGGCCGCCGTGGTCTCCCTGGCCACCGCCCTGCTGCTCGGCCGCTGGGTCGCCGCCCGCAGCCACGCCCTCACGCTCGCCGCCCGCTCCTTCGGCGACGGCGGCGACTTCACCTCGCCCGACGGCCCCGCCACCGCCGAACTCGCCGCGCTGAGCCGCGAGCTGGAGGCGACCAGCGCGAAACTCGCCGAGTCCCGCGAGCGCGAGCGGGCCCTGGAGTCCTCCCGGCGCGAACTCGTCGCCTGGATCTCCCACGACCTGCGCACCCCGCTGGCCGGCCTGCGCGCGATGGCGGAGGCCCTGGAGGACGGGGTGGCCGCCGACCCCGACCGCTACCTCAAGCAGATCCGTATGGAGGTCGAGCGCCTCAACGGCATGGTGGGCGACCTCTTCGAGCTGTCCCGTATCCACGCCGGCGCCCTGACGCTCTCGCTCGCCCGGATGTCCCTGTACGACCTCGTCGGCGACGCCCTCTCGGGCGCGGACGCGCTGGCCCGCGAACACGGGGTCCGGCTCGTCGGCAAGCGGGTCGAACCGGTGCCGGTGCGGGTGGACGGCAAGGAGATGAGCCGCGTCCTGGGCAACCTGCTGGTCAACGCCATCCGGCGCACCCCGGCCGACGGCACGGTCGCCGTCGCCGCCGAGCGCGTCCCCGAGGGCGTGGTGCTGTCCGTCACCGACAGCTGCGGCGGGATCCCCGAGGAGGACCTGCCCCGCGTCTTCGACACCGGCTGGCGCGGCACCCACGCCCGCACACCCCCGGCCGGCGCGGGGCTCGGCCTCGCCATCGTGCGGGGCATCGTGGAGGCGCACGACGGTCGGGCCACGGTACGCAACGTCCCCGGCGGCTGCCGCTTCGAGGTGGTGCTGCCCGCTGCCGCTTCCTGAAGGCGGGCAGCACCACCGGTCCGAGTGAGGCTACGCCCCCCGCATCCCGGCTGCCGCGAACTCCCGCATCCCCTGCGCGAACCCCACCTCGGCCTGCCAGCCCAGCTCCGCCCGCAGCCGCGAGGAGTCCGCCGTGATGTGCCGGACATCGCCCAGCCGGTACTCCCCGGTCACCACCGGTTCGGGCCCGCCGTACGCCGCCGCGAGCGCCCGGGCCATCTCGCCGACGGTGTGCGGGTCGCCGCTGCCGGTGTTGTACGCCGTGAGCGCGCCCTGCGGAAGCACCGAACTCGCCTCCAGCGCGGCCACGTTGGCGGCGGTCACGTCCCGTACATGGACGAAGTCCCGGCGCTGGCGGCCGTCCTCGAACACCCGCGGCGCCTCACCCCGTGCGAGCGCCGAGCGGAAGAAGGAGGCGACCCCGGCGTAGGGGGTGTCGCGGGGCATGCCCGGGCCGTAGACGTTGTGGTAGCGCAGCGACACCGCCGTACCGCCCGTCGCGCGCGCCCACGCCGCCGCCAGGTGTTCCTGGGCGAGCTTCGTCGTCGCGTACACGTTGCGCGGATCGACCGGGGCGTCCTCCGCGACCAGGCCGGGCGCGAGGTCGGCGCCGCACACCGGGCAGGGCGGCTCGAAGCGCCCCGCGTCCAGGTCGGCGACGGCACGCGGGCCCGGGCGTACGACCCCGTGCCGTGCGCACGCGTACCGCCCCTCCCCGTACACCACCATCGACCCCGCCAGCACCAGCCGCCGCACATCCGCGTCGGCCATGGCGGTGAGCAGTACGGCCGTGCCGAGGTCGTTGCGGGAGACGTACTCCGCGGCATCCGAGAACCCGGCGCCGAGGCCGACCATCGCGGCCTGGTGGCACACCGCGTCGACGCCGGTCAGGGCGGCGCGGACGGTGTACGGGTTCCGTACGTCCGCTTCCGGGTCGGCGCGGACGTCGTACACCACGGGCTCGTGCCCGTGCTCGGTGAGCGCCTCGACGACATGGGACCCGATGAACCCGGCACCGCCGGTGACCAGTACACGCATGCGCTCACGCTAGGGGCGCGACGGGCGTCTCGGCCGGTCGGCGCCGGTCATGTCACGGGTCCGTAAGACGTCCGGGCGTAAGCGGGATCGTCACCGTGAACACCGTCGCCCCCGGCTCGCTGGTCAGGTCGATCCGGCCGCCGTGCGCGCGCACCAGTGACTGCGCGACCGCCAGACCCAGCCCGCTGCCTCCCCGGTCACGGCTGCGGGCCTTGTCGACCCGGTAGAAGCGGTCGAAGACGCGTTCCCGGTCGGCGGGCGGGATGCCGGGGCCGGCGTCGGCGATCCGGACCTGCGCCGAGCCGTTCGCCATCGACACCGCCACGGAGACCTGCGTGCCGGGCGGGGTGTGCATCGCCGCGTTGGTGAGCAGGTTGTCCAGGACCTGGCGGACGCGCTGGGGGTCCAGGCGGAGCTTCAGGGAACCGGGGCCGGGCGCCACCGCCAGCGGGTGGTCGGCGTGGGTGACCCGGAACGCGTCCGCCGCATGCTCGACCAGCTCCACCAGGTCCGCCTCCTGCGGGCGCAGTGGCGTCTCGACCTCAGCGGCGTCCAGGCGGGCGAGCAGCAGCAGGTCGTCGAGGAGGAAGCCCATGCGGGCGGCCTCCGCGCGCAGCCGGGCCAGGTGCCTGTCCCGTTCCTCGGGGGCGTTGGCGGCCGCGTACTGGAAGAGGTCGGCATAGCCCCGCACCGACATCAGCGGCGTGCGCAGCTCGTGCGAGGCGTCCGCCACGAAGCGCCGCAGGCGCTGCTCCGCCTCCGCCCGCACCGCGAGGGAGTCGTCGATGTGCTCCAGCATCGTGTTGAACGCGGTGCGCAGTTCCTCGACCTCGGGCCCGCCACTGCGCCCGTCGTGCCGCACCGGCAGCCGTGCCGAGTCCGTCAGGTCGTGCGAGGTGATGCCGCGGGCGGTGTGCGCCATGTCGCTCAGCGGCTTCAGGCCCCGCCGCAGCATCCCCCGCCCCAGGACGACCAGGGCCAGCAGCGCCAGCCCGAAGGTGACCACCTGGATGGTGATCAGCTGGCCCACGGTGTCCTCGATGTCCTCCATGGGCGCGGCGCTGACCAGCACCACCCCGGGCTCGACCTCACAGGCGCGCAGCCGGTACTCGCCCTCGCCCCGCAGGTGCTCGGTGCGCAGCAGCTCCGTGTGAGCGGCGGTCTGCGCCCGGGCGAGGGAGGTGAAGTCGTCGACATCCTTCGGCACGTCGGCGGGATCCTCGGGCTTGCGCAGCTCCGGAGTGCCGTCCGCCACGTCGTACACGGCGTAGAACCAGCTGTAGTACTTCTTGCCCGACAGCGTGCCGTAGTCCGCGATGCTCTTGGACTGGGCGATCTGCCCCTGCGCCAGCTGCGTGTCCAACTGGGCCGACAGGTAGTCCCGCATGTACGTCGTCAGGGCCGTGCCGACGACGCCGAACACCACCAGGGACAGCACGCCGAGGCCCAGTGCCAGCCGGGTCCCGAGCCGCATCCTGCGGTACGCCCGCCGCAGCCGCCCGATCACTCGGCTGCCTGCCGGATCACGTACCCGAAGCCCCGCACGGTGTGGATCAGCGGCGTGCCGGTGTCGTCGAGCTTGCGGCGCAGCCGGCTGACGACCAGCTCGACGACGTTCGAGCGGCCGCCGAAGCCGTACTCCCACACATGATCGAGGATCTGCGCCTTGGTCAGCACGGTCGGTGACTTGCGCATCAGATAGCGCAGCACCTCGTACTCGGTCGGCGTGAGCGTGAGCAGCTTGTCGCCGCGGCGCACCTCGCGGGTGTCCTCGTCCATCATCAGGTCCGCCACCCGAAGGACGGAACGCTGGAAGCCGGGTCCCGCGCTGCGCCGCAGCACGGTCCGCAGCCGGGCCATCAGCTCCTCCACCGCGAACGGTTTGACCAGGTAGTCGTCGCCGCCCCGGGTCAGCCCGGCCACCCGGTCGGCGACCCCGTCGCGGGCGGTGAGGAACACCACGGGCACCATCGTCCCGGCGCCGCGCAGCCGGTCCAGGACGCCGAAGCCGTCCAGGTCGGGCAGCATCAGGTCCAGCACCACGATGTCCGGGTGGAACTCGGCGGCCAGCCGCAGCGCCTCCTCACCGGAGTTCGCGGTGACCGCCTGCCAGCCCTCGTAGCGGGCGACCGTCGCGACGAGGTCGGCGATGGGCGGGTCGTCGTCCACGACCAGAAGGCGTACTTTTTCCACCCGTTCATAGTGCGGCACCCGGCGGCGATTCCCGGGGGCGGGGTGGGACCGCGACCACATCGATAACCAGTTGAAAGAAGTACGACAGCTTTTGGACAGCACCCGCCGGACAAGCTCGATATCCACAGACGAGATCAAGGAGCTGTCGCCCGTGACGACCGTCCAATCGCCCCCTGCGCCCCCCACGGCGATACGCCCCAGGGTGGTCGCCCGCACGGGCCTGTACGCCCTGCTGGCCGCGAACGTGGCCGTGGTGCTCTACTTCTTCTTCGCCGCAGGGTTCGCCTCGAACACGCTCATCGTGCTCGGCCGGCTGACCGGTCTGCTCGGCGCCCTGCTCATGGCGTTCCAGTTGCTGCTGGTGGCCCGGCTGCCCTGGCTCGACCGCCGGATCGGCATGGACCGGCTGACGTCCTGGCACCGCTGGAACGGCTTCAGCGTGCTGTGGGCCCTCCTCGCGCACGCCGTGTTCATCACCTTCGGCTACGCCGAGTCGTCCTCCCTGGACCCGGTGAACCAGCTGATCGACCTCGCCGAGACGGTCGAGGGCGTGCTGCGCGCCGTCGTCGCGCTGGGCATCATCATCGTGATCGGCGTGGTGTCGGCCCGGTTCGCGCGCCGCAGGCTGGCGTACGAGACGTGGCACTTCATCCACCTGTACACCTACGTCGCCGTCGTCCTGGCGTTCACGCACCAGGTCGCGGTCGGTACGTCCTTCACCTCGTCCTCCGCCGCCACGACGTACTGGTACGCGGTGTGGGGCGTCGCCCTCGCCTCGGTGTTCGTGGGCCGGCTGGTCCTGCCGCTGTGGCGGAACTGGCGCCACCAACTGCGCGTCTCCGCGGTCGTCGCCGAGTCCGACAACGTGGTCTCCGTCTACGTCACCGGTCGCGACCTGGACAAGCTCCCGGCCCGCGCCGGCCAGTTCTTCCTGTGGCGCTTCCTGACCAAGGACCGCTGGTGGCAGGCCAACCCGTTCTCCCTGTCCGCCGCCCCCGACGGCCGCACGCTGCGCCTGACCGCCAAGGCGGCCGGCGACGGCTCGGCGGGCCTCAGGCACCTCAAGGTCGGCACGCGTGTCTTCGCCGAGGGCCCCTACGGCGCCTTCACCACGATGCACCGCACCCGGCCGGAGGCCGTCCTCATCGCGGGCGGCGTCGGCGTCACCCCCATCCGGGCGCTGCTGGAGGAGCTGCACGGCCACGCGGTCGTGATCTACCGGGTCGCCACGGACCGGGACGCGGTCCTGTACGGCGAGCTGGTCGAGCTCGCCCACGCCAAGGGCGCCGAGCTGCACTTGGTGACCGGCCCGCCCGTCCCCGACAAGCTGGCCCCCGCCGAGCTGACGCGACTGGTTCCGGACATCACCGACCGGGACGTCTTCCTGTGCGGCCCGCCGCCCATGATGAACGCGGTGATCGGCAGCCTGCGCGAGCTGGGCGTGCCCAAGCAGCAGGTCCACTTCGAGCGTTTCAGCCTGGCCGGCT
Source organism: Streptomyces sp. SD31 (assembly GCF_052068475.1). NCBI lineage: Bacteria > Bacillati > Actinomycetota > Actinomycetes > Kitasatosporales > Streptomycetaceae > Streptomyces > Streptomyces sp. SD31. Next base: position 106,623 of record NZ_JBQHCX010000005.1, read on the forward strand.
GAGAAGGACGGGAAAGACACGTGAAGCGAGCAATACCTGTCCTGGTCCTGAGCGTCGCGGGCCTGGTCCCGGTCTGGCTCTACGAGCCGTCCCTCGGCACCGCCTCCACGGAAGCCTCGACGCCCTCGGTGTCGTCCTCCGCCGCGTCGGGTTCGGGCTCCGGCGGCACGGTCGTCAAGGGCTCGACCCTGCAGACCGAAAAGGGCCCCGTGCAGGTCCAGGTGACCTTCCAGGGCACCAGGATCACGGCCGTGAGGATGCTCCAGCAGCCGAACCATCCGCAGACCACGGCGGCGGTGCCGAAGCTGATCGCGGAGACGTTGGAGGCGCAGAGCGCGGACATCGACACGGTGTCCGGCGCCACGATCACCAGCGGCGGCTACAAGGAGTCGCTGCAGGCCGCCATCGACGCGAACGCGGAGTCGGCGTCCTCGTCCTCCGCCTCGCCCTCGGCGGCCGCCGCCTCGCAGACGGTCGACGGCCCGACCCTGCAGACCGTCAAGGGCCCCGTGCAGGTCCAGGTGACCTTCGAGGGCGAGAAGATCACGGCTGTGAAGATGCTCCAGCAGCCGAATCACCCGCAGACGACGGCGGCGGTGCCGAAGCTGATCGCGGAGACGTTGGAGGCGCAGAGCGCGGACATCGACACGGTGTCCGGCGCCACGATCACCAGCGGCGGCTACATGGAGTCCCTCCAGGCCGCGATCGACGCGAAGGGCTGATCATGCACCGAGTCGAACACGTCATGGGGTTCCCGGTCTCGCTGCGGGTCGACGACGAGCACGTCGCCGAGGAGGCGGCCGACGCCGTGTTCGCCTGGCTGCGCGAGGTCGACGCCCGGTTCAGCCCGTTCAAGACCGACAGTGAGGTGTGCCGCCTGGACCGGGACGAGATCGCGCGGAGTGACGTCAGCGCGGACCTCGACGAGGTGCTGGCGCTGTGCGAGGAGTACCGGCTCGCCACCGGCGGCGCCTTCGACGTACGGCTGCCGGGGCGCGGTCTCGACCCGTGCGCGGTGGTGAAGGGCTGGTCCGTGCAGCGGGCCGCCGAGCTGCTGAAGGCGGCGGGAGCGCGGCGCTTCGTCCTCAACGCCGGTGGTGACGTGGTCGCCTCCGGCGGGCCCTGGCGGGTGGGGGTACGCCACCCCGAGCAGGCCGACAAGGTGTGCACGGTGGCCGAACTCACCGACGGGGCGATCGCGACGTCCGCCCGCTACGAGCGCGGCGACCACATCATCGACGGCCGCACCGGACGTCCGGCGACGGGGCTGCTGTCCCTCACCGTCGCCGCGTCCTCCCTGACCGTGGCGGACACGGTGGCCACGGCGGCCTTCGCCATGGGCGCGGACGGCGTCGAGTGGGCCGCCTCGCGGGAGGGCTGCGAGGTGTTCGCGGTGGACGCCGAGCGGCGGGTCTTCCGCACCGAGGGCTTTCCGGTGGCTCGGGCGGAGGCACGGGCGGCGTAAAACGGCGTAAAAGGGGCCGGTTCACCGGCTGACGAGGCTCGAGCGGCGACGGCATCATGTCCAAGGGACATGCGAGTGCCGTCGCCGGCCTCATGTGGGGCCGCGCAGCTGGGGGAGCGGTACATGAAGTGGTTCGGGCGGGGGCGGCGCGTACCCGAGTGGTACGCGGAGTTGGGCAGCATGACCAGCGAGGAGTTCCAACTCGGCGTCCGCTGTCTGGAACGGGTGCTGCGGGAGTACGGCCGCGGCGAGTACGCCCTCTGGCACCGCAGCGGCCGCATCCCGGTGACCGGGACCTTCACCCGGCCTCGGATCGACATCCACATCGGCCCCTTGCTGCGTGACACCTGCACCTGGGAGTACAAGACCTGGGTCAAGGGCATCAGGCGGGAATTCGAGTTCCAGGCCCGGCGCGCGCCCGAGGTCCTGCGCGCCAGGACGGAGGAGGAGCGGCTGCGCCCGCTCCTGATGCCGCTCCTCATACCCGTCGAGGAGGACAGGGACCTCAGCAACGGCCTCGTGCGGAGGTGGTCGGACGGGGTGGTCGCCGTTCTCTGCGTACGGGCACCGGAAGGCACGCGAGCGGTCGCGGCCGGCGAGGCGAGTGCGGTCGGCGCGGATCCCGACGTGTGGTGGGAGGCCGCCCTGCGTAACGTGCGTGAAGAACCCATCCACCTCACCACCAGCGCGGCGGCGGACGGCGTACCGGAACTCACCCATGCCGGCGGGGAGGACCGCTTCGGGCTGGGCCACCTGCTGCGGATCGACGAACTGACCCGGTGGTCGCTCCACCGGCTCGCCGAGCGGGCCGGAGGGCCGGCCCAGCACGGGGTGCTGGTGGGGATCCTCGGAGACCCCGGCCTGTTCATGTATCACCGGATCGTTCGGCGCGTAGGGGCCCAGGCCGTGGTGGCGGGGATGCGGAAGATGTGCGCGGACAACGAGAACGACACCTCCTTCACCACCATCACCGGCGTGCACTGGTGGAAGGACGGGGAGGCGGTGCAGGTGGCGACGAGCACCGAGGTCTCCCCGCGGCTGGCGGAACTCCTGGACGCGGTACCCGAATGACGCCCCCCGGCGTCGAGCATGCCGGGGGCGTCATGTAGCCCGCGAAGGCCCGGAACACAAGAGGTCTAGACTCTGCCGGACGGTCCCAGACCCGAAGGGTGTTCGGCGTTTTGATACGGATGGATTCAGTCACCAAGCGATACCCGGACGGCACGGTGGCGGTCGACCGGCTCTCTCTGGACATACCCGACCGCTCGATCACCGTCCTGGTCGGACCCTCCGGGTGCGGCAAGACCACCACCCTGCGCATGATCAACCGGATGGTCGAACCCAGTGAGGGCACCATCCTCCTCGACGGCAAGGACATCCAGCAGCAGCCGGTCAACACGCTGCGCCGGTCCATGGGTTACGTCATCCAGAACGCCGGTCTCTTCCAGCACCGCACGATCCTCGACAACATCGCCACCGTGCCCCGCATGCTCGGCTGGGGCAAGGAGAAGTCCCGGGCACGGGCGCGGGAGCTGATGGAGCGGGTGGGGCTCGACGGGGCGCTCGCCAAGCGGTACCCGTACCAGCTCTCCGGCGGCCAGCAGCAGCGCGTCGGCGTGGCGCGGGCGCTCGCGGCGGATCCGCCGGTGCTGCTGATGGACGAGCCGTTCTCGGCCGTCGACCCCGTGGTGCGCAAGGGCCTGCAGGACGAACTCCTCCGTATTCAGGACGAGTTGGGTAAGACCATCGTCTTCGTCACCCATGACATCGACGAGGCCGTCAAGCTCGGCACGATGGTCGCCGTGATGCGCACCGGCGGCCATCTCGCCCAGTTCGCCCCGCCCGCCGAGCTGCTGTCCCACCCCGCCGACGCGTTCGTGGAGGACTTCCTCGGCGCCGACCGCGGCATCCGGCGGCTGTCCTTCTTCCCCTCGGCGGGCCTGGAGTTGCTGACCGAGCCGATCGTCGCGGTCGACGCCACCGCCGAGCAGATCGCCGCGGCCGGCGCGGCCGAAACCCCCTATCTCCTCGTCACCGACCCGGACGGCAGGCCCCTCGGCTGGGGCGAGCCGCAGGAGCTCACCGCCGGGGAGATCAAGGCCGACCGACTCCTGTCGTACGGCCGCCCGTTCGTGGCCGGCACCGACTCGTTGCGGGCCGCCCTCGACTGCGCGGTGCTTTCGCCGACCGGCTGGGCCGTCGCCGTGGCCGCCGACGGCCGGGCCGCCGGGGTCGTCTCGCAGCAGAGCATCGGCGAGGCCATCAGGGGTGCGCACGCGGAGCGCGGTGCGGACGCCAGGCCTGGTGCGGACGCGGAGCGCGGTGGGGACGGCAAGGTCCAGAAGGTCGCGCCATGAGCGAACTTTTCGACCTGCCCAGCGACCTCCAGAACAGCTACTTCGGACTGGTCGCCCTGCACCTGCGCGAGGCGCTGATCCCGGTGCTGGCCGGGCTGCTCGTGGCCCTGCCCGTCGCCCAGCTGTGCGTGCGGGTGCGCTGGCTGTACGCGCCCGTGCTGTGGGTGACGACCGTGCTGTACGCGATCCCCTCGCTCGCCTTCTTCGTCATCCTCATCGACTACACCGGCCTGAGCGAGCTCACGGTGATGATCCCGCTGGCCGTCTACAGCCTGGTGGTGCTGGTCCCGGCGATCGTGGACGGGGTGCGGTCGGTGCCGCAGGAGACGCTGGCCGCCGCCACCGCCATGGGCTTCGGGCCCGTACGACGCTATCTGCAGGTGCAGTTGCCCATCGCCGCGCCGGCGATCCTCGCCGGACTGCGGGTGGCGTCGGTGTCGAGCATCTCCCTCGTCAGCGTCGGCATGCTGATCGGCAACGAGGGTGCCCTCGGCAACCTGCTCAACAGCGGCCTGATCTACAACCAGCCTCGCCTGATCTGGCTCTCCGTGGTGGGCACGGCCGTTCTCGCCCTGCTCGTCGACGCCGCGCTGATCGGCCTGCGTGTGCTGCTGACGCCCTGGATGCCGCGCGCCACCCGCAAGAGCGCCCGCACGCTCGCCGTGAAGGAGACCGCCCGGTGAACGTACTGAACTTCATCAACTCCTTCTTCAGCGACAGCGCCCACTGGCAGGGCTACGACGGCATCCCGGCGCGGCTCGCCGAGCACGTCCAGTACACGCTGCTGGCGCTCGGCATCGCCGCCGCGGTCGGCCTGCCGGTCGGCCTGCTCACGGGCCACACCGGGCGCGGCGGCAACGCGCTCGCCCTCATCGCCACTTCCGCCCGTGCGCTGCCCAGCTTCGGCCTGATGGTGCTGATGTTCATCCTGCTGGGCCTGGGCATGGCCCCCGTCATGATCCCGCTGGTGGTGCTCGCCATCCCGCCCATCCTCGTCACCACCTACGAGGCGATGCGCTCCGTCGATCCCGCGCCGGTCGACGCCGCTCGCGGCATGGGCATGGCGGAGGCCGCGGTCCTGTTCCGGGTCGAACTCCCCGTCGCCCTCCCGCTGATCCTCAGCGGCCTGCGCTCGGCGGCCATCCAGATCGTCTCGACGGCCACCATCGCCGCCTACGTCAGCTTCGGCGGCCTCGGCCGCTACATCATCGACGGCCTCTACCAGCGGAACTACGAGAAGGTGGTGGGCGGCGCCACGCTCGTCGCCGCCATGGCGCTGACGACGCTCGCGGTGTTCTGGGCGCTGGGCCGGCTCGCGGTGTCGCCGGGGGTGCGCAGGCGGGTGTGAGGCAGGCCGGGGCGAAGTATGCCGGGCGCGTCATCCCTGCGTGCGGGCCAGCGCCAGTTCCAGTACGACGAGCAACGCGTCCCTGACCGAGCCGCGTTCGCGGGCGTCGAAGACGACCACCGGGACGCCGTCGGTGACGTCGAGTGCCCAGCGGACCTCCTCCAGGGTGTGCTCGACCTTGCCGTCGAAGGCGTTGACGGCGACCGCGAAGGGGATGGCCTTGTGCTCGAAGTAGTCGACGGCCGCGTAGCAGTCGTCGAGGCGGCGGGTGTCGACGATGACCAGCCCGCCGACCGCGCCCTCGACGATGTCGTCCCACATGAAGCCGAACCGCTCCTGGCCCGGCGTGCCGAACAGGTACAGCTTCAGGGTGGGGTCGATGGTGATGCAGCCGAAGTCCATGGCCACGGTGGTCGTGGTCTTGCCCGGGGTGTGGCTGAGGTCGTCCACGCCCGCCGCGACCTCCGTGATGGCGGCCTCGGTGGTCAGCGGCTCGATCTCGGATATCGAGCCCACGGTGGTGGTCTTGCCCACGCCGAAGCCGCCCGCGATCACCATCTTGACCGGCAGCGGCGGTCGTACGGTGGCCGCCTGCGGGGCTGGCGCGCCTGGGGCTCCCCCCGGCCGGAGGCTGGGGGAGGCCGGTTCAGTCGTCGTCACGGAGTGACCCCTCGTGAGTCGGGGATGGCGCGCAGGCCGTCGATGACCCTGCGCAGTACGGATGCGTCGTGGACGATGCCGGAGTCGGGCACGTGCACCGTCAACTGCCCCGCGGCGCGCAGGTCCTCGGCGAGGACGCGCACCACGTTGAGGTGCAGCCGCAGCCGGGCCGCGATCTCCGCGATGGACTGCGGCAGCCGGCACACGGCGACGATGTCGTGCTGCTCGAAGGCGAGCCGGTCGAGCGCGTCGAGCCCCTCGGTGGTGGCGACCACCTGGGTCTCGACGGGCATCGACCGGCCGTCGGCGTCGGCCGCCACCCGGCCGGCGGTGACCAGGAATGGCCGTACGGCGGGGGCGGGGCCGACCGGGGCCGGTCCGTCGGGGTCCGGTCCGTCGGGGTCCGGTCCGTCGAGGTCCGGTCCGTCGAGGTCCGGCGGTGGGGTGCCGTCCGCCATGGGCTTGTCCGTCCTCCTCGACCGGGTGCCTTGTCCTTCCCGGCTCTCTTCCCGGCCCGGTCAGCGGGCCGACGCGGCGCCGACGCTGTTCTTCAGCTCCAGCACGAGCTGCGGGCTGAGGGCGGACCCGGCGCGGTTGGCGAACACGGTCATCTCGTAGGCGATGTTGCCCAGCTTGGCCTCCTTGTCGGTTACCACACCGAGCACGGCGCCGCTGCCGATCGCGGAGACCAGGACGTGGCCGCCCTCCAGGTCGATGATGACCTTGTTGAGCCCGCCGAGGCCGTAGTTGCCGGAGGCGCCGGCCGCCAGGCTGGTGATGCCGGAGACGATCGCGGCGAGCCGCTCGGAGTCGGCGTGCTCACGCAGTTCGGAGACGGCGATGAGCAGCCCGTCGGACGAGACGGCGATGGCGTCCACGACGCCGGCCGTCTCCTTCGCGAAGCGATTCAGCAGCCAGGTGAAGTCGGCTGCGGCGGCCTGCAGTTCGGCCGGTGTGGTGCCTCCCGCCGGGGTGCCACCTGTCGACGTGCTCACTGCTCCGCTCCTTCCGGGGGGTCGTTCTGGTCCTGCGTATGGGGGGTCGGGTGGGTGGCCGGTGCGGAGCGTGCTCCGCTGCCGGTGCGTCGGCTGTCGCGGTGCGCGCGCTCCACAGCGGCCTCGAACTCGTCGAGCGCGGCCCGCACGGCCTCGGGGTCCACGGTACGCACGGTCTGCCGCGGCACCGCCTGCGGGGCGGAGGCGGCCGTCGTCGGCAGGGTCGCGCCGCGGACACGGCGACGGAGAGGGCGGGAGGCGGCGGCTTCGCCGGCGGCCGGGGCAGCCGCGGGCGTCGTGCCGGGCCGGGCCGCGGCGGCGGACGGGTCCGCCTGGTCGGCCCGGGTGTGGTCCGTGGGTGCCTGCGCACCGTCCCCGGTCCGGGGCCGGCCCCCTCCGGGGGGTTCCTCGATGCGGGGCTCCGGGACGGACGGGGTCTCGCCCGGCTGCGACCCGGAGGGCGTGTTCTGGTCTGCCCGCCGGGCCGCCGACTGCGCCGTACCGCCCGGGGCGGCACCCCGCTGGGACACCCGGCGGGGGAGAGGCCGCAGCCCGTCGCCGTCCGCGCCCTCGCCCGCCGGTACGGCGTCTGCCCGCGCGGCGGCCGACGGCCGGGGCCCGGAGGCAGGGGCCGACAGCGTGTCGGCGCCGGACCCCAGGCCGTTGGCCGTGGTCGCACGGCCGGCATCGTCGGGCTCCGTCCCGTCGGACGCCTTCGCCTCCGGGTCGCCTGTCGTCGTCGCGTCGGCGGAGTCGGACGACGCCGTGTCGACGGTCTGCGAGCCCGGGCCGGAGGCCTGCGCGGTCGCCCGCACCCCCGTACCGCCGGAAACCGCCGCCAGGGCCGCCATGGCCGTCGTCCCCGTCGTGCTCCCGGTCACCAGCAGCGACGACGGCACCGTCACCTCGGCCGTCACGCCGCCACCCGGTGTGCGCGACAGGACGACCGCGATCTCCCAGCGCCGGGCGAGCGTGCCGACCACGAACAGGCCGAGGACCTTGGTCGGTACGAGGTCCAGTCGCTCGCGGCGGATGAGGCGGGCGTTCTCCTCGTCGAGGCGTTCGGGGCTCATGCCCAGGCCATGGTCGGCGACGACGATCACCGCGCTGCCTTGCTCGCCGTCCGCCACCGTCACCTCGACCGGGCGGCCCTCCGGCGAGAACGACACCGCGTTCTCCAGGAGTTCGGCCACCATCAGCGTCAGGTCGCCGATGACCTCCGGCTCCACCACGACCTCGGTGCGCGCGCGCAGCTCCACCCGCTGGTAGCCCTCGATCTGGCCGAGCGAGGCGCGTACGACGTTGGTGAGCGCGAGGGGTCCAGTGTCCAGGACCGCCTCGTGGATGCCGGCGAGCAGCATCAGACTGTCGGCGTTGCGGCGCAGTCGGACCGCGATGTGGTCGATGGAGTAGAGGCGCTCCAGCAGCGCGGGGTCCGTCTCGCCCCGCTCCACCGCGTCGATCAGCGACAGCTGACGTGACGTCAGGTTGCTGACTCTGCGGCCCACGTTGCCGAACATCTCCGCCGTGTTGCGCCGGCTGAGCACCTGCCGCTCCAGCAGCGCGACCGCCGTGGTCTGCACCTGGTTGAACGCCTCGGCGAGTTCGCCGATCTCGTCGCGCGCCATGACCGGCATCTCGCCCAGCCGCGGCGGACCGTCGTCCTCGGCGTCGTCGTCGGCCACCCGGGCCAGCTCGCGCTCGGCGACCTCGGCGACCTGCCGCGCCGCACCCGTGAGGGCCTGCACCGGGCGAACCACCGAGCGGCGCACCAGCATCGCGAGGACCAGCCAGACGGCGAAGCCGAACAGGGCGAGCCCCAGCAGCGACAGCGCGCGCCACGCCGCCGTCTCGGAGGCGCTGTCCGCCTGGTCGGCGATCTGGTCGATGAGCGAGGTGGTGATCGCCAGCCGGGTCCTGGCCTGGTCGCGGTAGGCGTCGTAGGAGTCGAGCGCCTCCGCGAGCGACTCGCGGACCTCGGCGGGTGACTCGGCCTGCACCGCGCCCGGGTCGATCTGCAGCTCGGCGAACTGCCTGCTGATGGTGGTCTGCGCGCGGGTGTACTTGATCCCGTCGAGCGTGCGGGCCTGGGTCTCGGTGGCGAACCGGGCGAAGCGTTCGGCCTGGTGGGTGTACTCGTCGTAGGCGCCGATCGCGCCGATGAACTCGATGAGCGCGTTGGAGTCACCGGTCGACGCGGAGAAGACGCCGGTCTCGAAGGCGCTGTGCGCGGCGCCCGCGCGCAGCAGCGAGTCGAGCAGGTTGCCGGTGAAGGTGGTCGCCAGATCGGGGTTGCGGTCCAGCCCGAGGCCGTCGATCAGACCCTGTGAGGCATGGGTGTACGCGGGGTCGATGTTGTCGGCGGCCAGATATCCCTGCTCGACGGTGTCACGCAGGCTGCTCAGGCCCTCGACCGTCTTCAGGGCCTGCGCCTCGGTCTCGGGCAACCGGTCCCCGAAGGCGTCGCGCACCCGCCGCACCTGGGCGTTCACCAGGGACTGTGCCGTGCGGTAGGCCGCGGGGGAGGGCGCACTGCCCTTCGCGGCCTCGTGCCGCACGGAGAGCAGGACGGCCTGCTGGTGCTCGGCGGCCAACTGGTCGACGAGCCTCGCGACCTCGACGCTCTCCCGGACCAGCCGGGCGGCGTCCGCGGAGTTGCGCGACTGCGCGGTCTGGTCGGCGATGAGGTAGGCGAGGAGGGCCGCGACCACGGTCAGCGGTACGCCCACGAGAAGGTTGAGTTTGCGCCGGAATGGCCAGCGGACGGCGAACCCGCGCATACGTGCCCCCTTCATGGCGTCACACGGCGCGCGAAGGGTTCACGTGACCGGTGTTGATCAGGTCAATTTTCGGGGAGACTACAGTCTCTTGCTGGTCATGACCGAAACTGGACATCAATAATCCGTTACAACACCCGGTGTCTCAACCGTCCCGCCCGCACATCGGCCCACAACTGCCCGTTCTTCCTGGGCCAATCGTGACCGGGCTGCTCTTGACTGACCAAGACGGGGCTGGATTGGATCAGTGGAGAGCGTTCTCCGCGTACCACAATCCCCTGAATCCGGAACGGGAATCGTGACTCTCACCGCCCCACGCAGCAGGTCCCTCAGGAACCATCCCGGCGCGGCCGCCGTCGCGCTCGCCGCCACGGCGGCGCTGCTGGCGGGATGTTCCTCCTCCGATGACAAGTCCGACCCGCTCGCCGAAGACGCAGCGAGCGGCGACACCGTGGTCGTCGGCTCGAACAACTTCGCCGAGAGCATCCTGCTCGCCGACATCTACGGCGAGGCCCTGAAGGCGAAGGGCATCAAGGTCACCTACAAGCCCAACATCGGCAGCCGCGAGACGACTTACGGCCTGCTGAAGAACGGCTCCGTGACGGTCCTGCCGGAGTACAACGGCTCGCTGCTCGCCTACCTCGACCCGAAGGCGGAGCAGAAGTCGGCCGACGCCGTGAACGCCGCGGTGAAGGCCAAGCTCGATGAGAAGCTGACGCTGCTGGAGTCCTCGCCGGCCGAGGACAAGGACTCCGTCAGCATCAACGCCGAGACGGCGAAGAAGTACAAGCTGACCGCCGAGTCCAGCCTCGAGGACCTCAAGGACATCGCCCCGGAGCTGGTGATCGGCGGTTCGCCCGAGTTCCAGACCCGGCAGCAGGGTCTGAAGGGCCTGGAGTCCGAGTACGGCCTGAAGTTCAAGTCCTTCAAGGCGCTGGACGCGGGCGGCCCGCTGACCCAGGCGGCGCTGACGAAGAACACCGTGCAGGCCGCGGACATCTTCACCACGGACCCGACCATCACCAAGGAGGGCTTCGTCGTCCTCAAGGACCCGAAGAACCTCTTCGGCTTCGCCAACGTGACCCCGCTCGTCTACAAGAGCGGCGTCTCCCAGGAGGGCGTCGACGCGCTCAACGCCGTCTCGGCCAAGCTGGACACCAAGACGCTCCTGGACCTGGACTCCCAGGTCCAGCTGGAGAACAAGGACCCGCTGGACGTGGCCAAGGCCTGGCTGAAGTCGGCCGGTCTGGACTGACCTCCGGCAGGCTCACGCGGGGTTGTGACGAGCTCTCGTCACAACCCCGCTGTGCTGCTCAGTAGCCGACCTGGAAGGTGGCGTCCTGGCGCTCGGTGGCCGTGGAGATCGGGTCGATGCGCAGGGCGAAGTCGGCGTGCCTGATGTAGCGCGTCGGGTTGTTGTACGAGCGGAACGACGCCCACGAGGAGTCGGCGAGCCCGGCCGTCCGGTAGAACGTCGCGTCCGCGGCGAACGTCGACGTGCCGTCGTTCGCGTCGAGGCGCAGGGCGTAGCTGTAGTGCCGCAGATAGCGGGTCGGGTAGTTGACCGACTGGAAGGACACGCCCGAGGAGTCGGCGAGGCCCGGCACCAGCTTCCACTGGGAGTCGGGGAACGGGTCGAAGGGGTACGCGTCGATCCGGCCGGCGAAGCCGCTGTGCCGGACGTAGCGCTCCGGGTAGTTGTACGACTTGAGCCGGTTCCAGGCGGGGGCGCCCCACTTGGCGATCAGGTTGTTGTACTCGGTCGACGTGATCGGGTGGATGCCGCAGTGCTTGGAGTTGAGCGGCTGGGTGTAGAGCTTCTGGTCCAGGGCCGTCCAGGTGCCGGCGGCCAGGTTGCTCGTCTGCCAGACGTAGAAGACGCCGTTCGGCGTGTACGTGTCTCCCCAGAGGTACCAGGTGTTGCCGGTCAGGGACTTGACCACGGTGGGCGCCTCGGTGCCGCCGTGGTTCACGGCCGTGCTGAACGGGGTGAAGCTGCCGGGGTTCAGGCTCGTCGAACGGGCGCCGACCAGGGTGCCGTTCCTCTTGTAGTAGAGGTAGTTGACGCCGTTCACGCCGAGGGTGAGGTTGCCGTCGATGACGTCGTAGCCGGGGTCGAAGAAGACCTGGGGGTTCGTCGTCGTACGGAAGTCGGTCGTGTAGCTGACCATGATGACGTTGTGGCCGCTGCTGTTCACCGAAGAGTAGAGGATGCCGTACTGCCCGCGTGAGGCGTCCCAGAACGCCTCCGGTGCCCAGCTGTGCGTGTTGGTCATGTTGTGCAGCTTCAGCAGGCGGTAGCCGGTGAAGGTGCGCAGGTCGGTGGAGTCCCAGACGTGGATGTAGACGCTGTTGCGGGTCCAGTCCGTGCCGCTCAGGTCGGTCGCGAGGACGACGAACGTGCCGTCCTGCTTGCGCAGCAGGAACGGGTCGCGCAGACCGCCGGCGCCGAGGGTGGGGGTGGCGACGGGTGCGTTCTGGTTGAGCGGCGTCCACCGCAGGCCATCGGTGCTGACGGCCAGATGGAGGTTGTAGTCCGCCTCCAGCATGGTGTTGGACTCGGTGAAGTAGACCATCGCGTACGCCGAGTCGGCGGCGTGGGCGGTTCCGGCACCCAGGGTCAGGGCACCGGTCGCGGCGAGCGGGACGGTGGCGGCCATGCCGAGGAAGTGTCTGCGGGAGGGGTGCGTCATGCGGCTCTCCAGGGAGGTGCGGGGGGCCTTGCCTTACAGCTCTATGGCCGATATCTCGAACGAGGTTCGGCTAATCGACCAGAAGGTAGGAGAGAGTTGGGGGCGCGTCAATCACATGGTCATCCTTGGCGGGTTCTCGCCACCCGGATGCGACCGCTCGCGGCTCAGCTCGCCTTGCGAGCGTCCGCGATCAACTGGTCGATCAGGGCGATCAGGACGTCCCGGCACGACTCGCGCTCCCGCGCGTCGCACAGCATCACCGGCACATGCTCGGGGAGCGCGAGGGCGTCCCGGATGTCCTCGGCGGGATAGGGGTGTTCACCGTGGAAGCCGTTGACGGCGACGACGAAGGGGATGCCCCGGCGCTCGAAGAAGTCGAGCGCCGCGAAGCTGGAATCCGGCCGGCGGACGTCGACCAGGACGACGGCCCCGAGCGCGCCGATCGCCAGGTCGTTCCACATGAACCAGAACCGCTGCTGCCCGGGCGTACCGAACAGATACAGCACCAGCTCCCGGCTGATGGTGATCCGGCCGAAGTCCAGGGCCACGGTGGTGGCCCGCTTCTCCTCGATGCCGTTGAGGTCGTCGATGCCCAGACCGGCCATGGTCAGGGGCTCCTCGGTACGCAGCGGGGCGATCTCGCTGACCGACCCGACCATGGTGGTCTTGCCGACGCCGAAACCGCCGGCGATGAGGATCTTGACCGTGTCGGGCGGCGCGGCCGCCTCCACGGTGGTGTCAGAGCCGGCCAAGGCCGTCCCTCACTTTCTGCAGCAGGTCCAGGTCCGGGGTGCGAGGGGTGACGGGGTGCGGCGGGTGCACGGTGATCAGGCCCGCCTCCAGCAGATCGCAGAGCATGATGGCGACCACGCTCACCGGCAGGTCGAGATGGGCCGCGAGCTCCGCGACGGCGATCGGCCGGGCGCAGCGCCGCAGGATGCGCGCCTGCTCGGGCTGCGGACGGGGCGCCCGCTCCGGTGGCGGATCCACCGCCGTCACCGTCGTGATCAGTGTGAAGTCGGTGCGGCTGGGCCGCGTCCGGCCGCCGGTGAGGGTGAAGGGACGTACCAGCCGGGCCGCCGAATCGTCTGAGCCCACCTCACGCGCCAGGGCCGACATGGGCCCGCGGTGCCGCCGACAGATGCTCGCCGATCTTCTTCACCAGCATGTTCATCTGGTACGCCACCACGCCGACGTCCGCGCCCTGGTTGGTGAGGACGACGAGATGGGCGCCCGGCCCTGCGGAGGTCAGGATCAGAAAGCTGTTGGCCATCTCGATCAGCGCCTGGCGCACCGGCCCGCCCCTGAAGTCCATGCTGACGCCCTTGCTGAGGCTCATCAGGCCGGACGCGGTCGCCGCCAGTCGCTCGGCGTCGTCGCGCAGGAAGCCGGTGGACTTGCTGACCACCAGACCGTCCTCGGAGAGCACGACGGCGTGGTTGACGTCGGCGACCCGCTCCACGAGTCCGGTGAGCAACTGGTCGAGCTGGGTGTCCGTGGCGGGGGTGGGGCGTGTCATGGCGATGTCCTTCATGAACGGTCGGCGGTCGGGGTGGAGGACGTGGGGGAGGAGGCGGAGCGGGCCGAGCCGACCGGCGGCGGCTCCTCGGGGTCGCTTTCGTCGCGGGCCTGGAGGGTCCCCCGCTGGAAGCAGGCGAGCGAGGAGGCGGCTCGTTCCGCGGTGAAGTCGTCGGCGTACTCGTCCTCTTCGGCGGAGGTGGCCTCCTCGCGCAGCTCGGCGGCCAGGCTGGTCTGCGGCACACGCCGGGGAAGCGGGGAGAGGCGGTCACGGCCGGCGGCGGGCGCGGCGGTCCGCTCGGGCGCGGTGCGGGCCGCAACGACCGGGCGGGACTCCCGTACGGGTTCCGCCGGTTCGGCGGCCCCGGCGTGCTCCACCTCGTCCCGGTCCGGCGCGGGCACGTCCCGCACCACGATGTCGTGCGGGATCAGCACGATCGCCGTCGTGCCCCCGTACGGCGAGGAGCGCAGGGTGACGGCGATGCCGTGCCGGCGGGCGAGCTGGGCGATCACGAACATGCCGAGCCGCAGGTCGTCGGCGAGTGCCACCACGTCGAACTGCGGGGGGTCGGCCAACTGGGCGTTGAAGGAGTCGTAGTCCTCCTCGGACATGCCGAGGCCACGGTCCTCGACCTCCACGGCCAGCCCCTTGGCCACCATCGCGGCCCGCACCCCGACCGGGGCCGGCGCGGGGGAGTACAGGGTGGCGTTCTCGATCAGCTCGGCCAGCAGATGGATCACGTCCGCCACCGCGGGCGGCGCGAGATGCACCTCCTCCTCGGTGTGCACCTCCACCCGCTGGTACTCGGCGACCTCGCCGACGGCACTGCGCAGGATGTCGATCAGCGCGACCGGCTCGCTCCAGCTGCGGCCGGGCCGCTCGCCGCTGATGATGACGAGGTTCTCCTCGTAGCGGCGCAACTGGCTGGCGGTGGAGTCCAGTTCGTACAGGCCCTTGAGGATCTCCGGGTCCTGGTGCGCGCGCTCCAGCGCGTCGAGCTTGGTGAGCTGCAGGTTGACCAGGTTCTGGCTCTGCCGGGCGATGCCCAGGATGACCTTCTGGAAGCCGCGCCGAGTGTCGGCGAGTTCGACGGCGGTGTGCACGGCGGTGCGCTGCGCGGTGTTGAACGCCTTGGCCACCTGGCCGAGTTCGTCGTGGCCGTAGTCCAGCGGCGGGGTGGCGAGCTCCACGTCGACCTTCTCACCGCGGTCGAGTCGGGCGACCACGTCCGGCAGCCGCTCCTCCGCCAGGCTGAGGGTGGCCACGCGCAGACCGCGCAGGCGCCGGGACAGCGAGCGCGTGATGCGCCAGGACATCACGGCACACACGAGTACGGCGACGAGGCCACCCACGCTCAGGGAGCCGGCCTTGATGAGCAGGGAGTGCGCCTGGTCGTCGGTGCGGTCGAGCAGGGCCCGGGTCTGCTGCTGGATCAGGGCGGTGTACTGGTCGGAGAGAGTATCGATCGCTCCGGCCCACTGCTTCTGGGCGTCGGGCAGGACGACGCGGACGGCCTCGCCGCTGCCCGACGTGCGTGCCGCCAGCACCTGGTCCTCGATGACCTCCACGGTCTGCCACGCCGACCCTTGGAGAATGTGCTCGGTCTGGGTCTTCACACTGCCGCGCAGGGCGGGGACGACCTGGTCCTTGAGCAGCCACCGGCGCGCGTTGACCAGTTCCGTGAACCGGGCCCTTACGTCCGCGTCGAGCTCCCCGGACGGCCAGGCGAGGGTGAGCAGCGCGTCCTCCTGGGAGACCAGCTCCGCCGCCTGCTCCAGCATGACGAGCGGACCGGCCTGCGAGGTGAGGTTTCCGTCGTCGACCTGGGAGAGCTCCCGGAAGGCGTTGATCTGGTCGTCGATGATCGAGGTGTACTGGTCGAGTGCCTGCTGCGCGGAGATGTCGGTGAGGTCGTCGACCTGGTCCCGGTAGTACTCGAGGCTTCCGACTCCCGCGATGACGGAGTACATCCGGTCGCCGATGCGGTACGGGGCGTCCTCGATCGCCTTCGACCGGCCGACCAGCTTCGCGATCGCCGCGTCCGTCTGCCGCCGCTGTTGGTCCAGGGCGGTCCGGGCACCGCGCTGACCGGCCAGGAACGCGGCCGACAGACCGCGCTCCCGCTGCAGGGCGAGGGTCGCGTCGGTACCCATGGCGCCGCTCGACCTGCTCAGCTCGGTCTGTTCCCGCAGCCGCAGCCCCTCCGAGAACATCTGTGTGGTCGTCACCCCCCACATGGCGGCGAGGGTGATGCTGGGGATCAGTGCCAGGAGGATCAGGGAGAGACGTATGGAGCCGAGGCGGCGCCGGGCACGTGTCTGCGGAGACATCGTCGTCCTAGGGCGATCAGTGGGGGAGCGGGGAGTGAGCGGCGGAGACGGAGCGGCGGGGGGCGGGGAGGCGGGGGACGAGCGCGAGGGGTGACGACGCGTCCGGTACGGCACAAGGGGTGCGCAGGATGTTATCCGCACAAGTGACCGTACAGCCCATGAGTGACCGAATCTTTGGCGACACCGTTGTACGGACCGTCCGCTCAGCGCGTCCCATTGGCCGCGAACCTCGTCACCGAGGCCACATTGGCCTTCGAGACGAGCGCGGGACCGGTGAGCACGGGCGCCTCGCCGCCGCCGAGGGTGTTGCCGTTGGTCTTGTAGAGCCAGAGCGAGTCCACGGCCAGGTAGCCCTGGAGATAGGGCTGCTGGTCCACCGCGAACTGGACCTCGCCGTCCTTGACGGCCTTGACCAGCTCGCTGTTGAGGTCGAAGGTCGCGACCCGGGCGTCGCTGCCCGCCTTCTTGGCCGCGTCGACCGCCGTGAGTGCGAACTGCGCGCCCAGCGTGACCACTTCGTCGATGCTGGAGTCCTGCCGCAGCCGGTCCGTGATGGCGGCGGCCGCCGCGTCCATGTCGGTGCCCTCCACATAGAGCATCTCGGTCTCGCCGCCGAACCCCTTCTTCACCCCGGCGCAGCGCGCCTCCAGGGCGACGTTGCCGCGCTCGTGGATGACACAGAGGGCGTGCTTGGCCTTGAGGCCGTCGAGCCTGTTGCCGACGACCGTGCCCGCGACGCTCTCGTTCTGACCGAAGTACCCCAGCAGTCCCGCGGACTGCCACTGGTCCATACCGGAGTTGAGGCCGACCACGGGGATGCCGGCGGCCCGCGCCTCGGCGACCGGGCCCGCCATCGCCGACGGCTTGGCCAGGGTCACCGCGATGCCGTCGGCCTTCTGCCGGATCGCGTCCCGCATCAGCTCGGCCTGGCCCGCCGGGTCGTCGTCGTGCGCGTAGGTCAGGTCGACGCCGTCCTTGGCGGCCGCCACCTGGGCACCCTTGCGTACGAGTTCCCAGAAGGCGTCACCGTCGCCGCCGTGGGTGATGAGGGTGATCTTCATCCCTGAGGTGCCCGCCGCCTCCGCACCCGACGCGTCGTCGGTCCCGCCGATGGCGGAGCAACCGGCCAGCAGCAGACAGGCGACGGCCGTCAGGGCCGCGATGCGAGCGAAAGCGGAGGAGGGGGGCGGAGTCTTCATGAGGGTGCGGCACCTCGCTGTGCGGCCGAGCCGGAGGAACGAACGAGAGTACGGCCGACGCCGCACGGGAGTGCGCCGACCTGGTGAACTCTCGCTGAGCCGGAGCCAATCGCGTGTGACCACCGGTAGTCAAGTGCGCAACCACTCGGCGTGAGTCGTTGCTGCCACATCGTGATGAACCGCTGGCGGGAGGCGGACCGAGGGCCGGCCCACGCCCGCTGCTCGCGCGAGCGAACCGGGTCAACTCGGCTTGCGTGCCACCGCCCCGTACATCGCGATGTCCTCGTCCCGGATCACCTCGGTGCCCGTTCCGTCCGGTCGCCACCTGTGCACCTGCACGATGCCGGGATCGACAAGGTCCAGACCGGTGAAGAATTCCTCGGCCTCGGCGCGGGTGCGCAACCGCATCGGCATGCCCCGGGCCGCGTACTCCCGGGCGACCCGACCCACCTCCTCCGGCGCGAACTCGGCGGTGCCGATGGACATCGCGAGGCAACTGCCCGCGGGCAAGGGCTCGATCAGCCGCCGCACGATCCCCACCGCGTCGTGCTCGTCCAGCAGGAAGTGCACGATCGCGATGACGGTGAGCGCGACCGGCTCCCCGAGATCGAGGGTCTCGCGGAACGCCGGGGCGTCGAGCACGGCCGCCGGATCGAGCATGTCGGCCTCGAGGTACGCCGTCCTCCCCTCGGGCGTGCTCGACAACGACCCCTGCGACAGCGCGAGTACGAGCGGATCGTTGTCGACGTACACGACCCGCGACTGAGGGGCGACCGACTGGGCGATCTCATGAATGTTGGGCGACGTCGGAATCCCGGACCCGATGTCGAGGAACTGCCGTATCCCCGCCTCCTCGACGAGGTACCGCACGGCCCGATTCATGAAGTCCCGGTTGGCCCGCATATGAACGGGCAACGCGGGCCACTCGCGCGCCATGGCATCACCCGCTTCCCGGTCGGCCGGGTAGTGGTCCTTGCCGCCGAGGATGTAGTCGTAGATGCGGGCGGAGTGGGCGATCTCGGTGTCAATGCGTTCGGCACACATGAGGCCTCCGGGACACGGACGACGGACCGACTCAGTCTGCCAATGTGCTGGCGGGGCAGGGAAGTTGGGCGGGCATGCGTATCGCTGGGGGAGGGCTGGGAAGCTGATGGTTCGGCATGCCAACCCCGGGGGTCCTGGGAGGTCGGTGGTTCGGCACCCCAACCCAGGGCCACTCGCCGGCCGACGGCCGGCATCCCACCCCAGGGGCGCGGGGAACTGCGCGACCAGCCCCCACTCACCCGCACCCGCCAAACCCACTGGCCCCCCACGGTGCTCCGGCGACACAACCACCGCCCACTCGCCCCGGCGGCGGATCGAGAAGCCCGGTTCAGGCGGGCTCCCCAGCCTGTTGAGCGGCCGACACCGCAACGTCATCCCGGCCCCGTCCCCGGCCCCGCCGCCGACGCGGCTCCTGATCCGGCAGCCACCCAAAGGCAAGGGAACTTCCGACGACCCCCAGCAGGAGGCCTACGAAGAACCCGCCCAGATTCGACGTGGGCCAGGTCCCCAGAGCGACCAGAACCCCAGTGATCGAGTAGAAGAGCCGCTGCGCCGGATTGAACAGAATCAGCAGCCCGAGCACCACCATGAGGGCAGGCAGCAGATACCCCGCCAGCCCCTGCATCCCGACATGAAGAACGACCTTCATCGACGCCTTCATGGTCAGCAGAATCTCCGCCCCGCCCAGCGCGAGCAACAGCCCACCCCAGAACGGCCGGTCAGCCCGCCAACGACGGAAGGCCGACCGGAAACCCGCACGCTCCCTCATCAGCAACCCGTACTGCTGAAGCGAAGCTTCAGACCCGGAAGCCTGAAGACAGCCGCCGTCGTCGCATAGTTCGTCTGCCGCAGGTTGGCGATGCGCACGGTGTCCGCCTGCTGACTGAAGACCCCGATCGGCCCCTTCACCCCGGCCTTGGTCAACGTACTCGCGTCGTTGCCGATCTCGATGTTGGTGAACGCCGCGTCACCCGACAGCTCGGTGGAGTCGGTGGTCAGATCGCTCGCCGTCACCTTCTCGGAACCACCGCCCGCGGTGATGAGCAGGTTCGTACCGCCGAGGTCGACGCTCTGGCACAGCTTCGTGAGCGTCGCGTTCTTGATCGCGGACGTGACGACCAGCACCTGCCCGCCGGTGTCCCCCGCGTTGGGACTGCCCGGCGCCATGTTGTCGAGCCCGCCGAACTGCTCGAACCCGGTGCCGTTGAGCTCGGTCGCGGTGACCGTGAAGGGCATGCCGGAGATGGCGAACTGCACGCCCAGCGCGCCTTCGGCGGTGAGGACCGCGAGGGCGCCGGCGACGAGGGTGGCCGGCACCGCCATCACGGCGGCCCGGCGCGCCCGGACCCGCCCGCGTCTGGCGGGGCCGTCGGTGGTGTCGGACGCTTCGGACCCGGAACCGCTTTCCGGGTTCTCGGGGAAGTTGTCGGCGGACGAGGTGACGTCCGAGGACGAGGCCATAACTGCTCCCAGGTGCATGAAAGTGCGGGTAGGGCATCAGCGGCACGTTGTCCTGGCGCGGACAGCGCCCACGGCGCACGCCCCTCGCAACTCCCGGCGGGTGCAAGGGCTTTCTCGTACTCCGCAGTAGCCAGCCGGGAAGTTACCGGTGGTTACAGTCGAGGGTCAAGGCAGTTGTGGAAAAAGGGTGTTGGTTGTGCGTCACCTGTGACTCATGGGCAGCCGGGGACCTCGGGAAGTGTCCGCAGGAACGCCAACTCCCCCGCAACTCCTTGACGTTGACAGACACTCAGGTTTACAACTCTCCCTGAATCCCCCTGGATCCGTGGCGCCGGATCCGTCGCCGCGCGGCCTCTGCCCGCGTTCCCGGACCTGTTGTCCTTCACATTTCCTTTTCGCGAGATCACTCCACGGCGCCGCCACGGTCGCTTCCCCCCTCGGTCCGTGCCGGCCGCCCCCCGCCGTTGCCGGTCCGTGCCGTACGGAGAAGGCGTCACGGACCGGCAACGGCACACACCGACTCGCGCCCCCCACCGACTCCCCGAACCCCCTGGGCCCTCAGGCCGTCAGGGCACACCCCTGCAATGAAAGACGAGGTACACCCGCATGCGCGCACGCACCTTCCTCACCCTCGCCGGCACCGTCGCCGCCCTCACCCTCCCCATGGCCGCCCCCGCGTCCGCGGCCGACGGCACCGTTCTCACCACCGGCTCCGTCGGCGGTACGGCGGTCGCGGTCGGCGAGGTCCTCACCGCGCCGCTGGCGAGCGGCACCGCCGCCACGTTCTACTCCAGCGCGACCGGCACGAGCGGCATCTCCTGCACGTCGTCGCAGTTCACGGCCACTGTGACGGACAACCCCAGCGCGCCCGGGACGGCGACGGAGTCGGTCTCGGCGCACACCTTCGACGCCGCGAGCTGCACCACCAACGTGGTCGGCGTCCTCGGCGTCACCAGCATCACGGTCGACAATCTGCCGTACAGCGCCGCCGTGACCTCCGACGGCACCGTCACCGTCACCCCGACCGAGGGGTCCACCATCCAGACGACGGTCCGCCTGCGGACCCTGCTGGGCAGCATCAACTGCGTCTACCAGGCCCCCAGCCTGTCCGGTACGGCGAGCAACGACGACAACACGATCAACTTCGCCAGTGCGCCGTTCGCCAAGGTCTCCGGCTCGTCCCTCTGCTTCGCCAACGGCTACTTCACCGCCAAGTACGCCCCGGTGACGGGCAGCGGCGAGGCGGTGTACGTCAACTGAGGTACGCAGCGGCGGAGTTCACCTCCGACGCAACCGCAGCGCCAGGGCGGCGCCCCCGGTGAGCACCAGCACCGCGGCGGCGCCGCCCGCCAGTAGAGGCGTAGAGGGTCCCGTGCCCGTGCCGCCGGTGGACGCCACCGGCGTGCTGTCGGGCGTGGCGCCCTCCGGAGTGCCCGGGGTCGCGGGGCCGGACGGGGAGGGAGCCGTCGGGGAAGCGGTCGTACCCGCCTTGCTCGCCGACTCGGTCGCCGGTGAAGGGTCCGCGGACGTACGGCCGTTGCCGCGGTTCGCGTTCGCGGTGGCCGAAGCCGTGCCCCCGCCGCCGCTCTCCTCGCCGGCCCCGCTCTCGCCCCCGCCCCCGCTCCCGCTCTCGCTCGCCGGGAACACCACGTCCGAGCACGAGTAGTACGTGTCCGGCGTGCTGCTGTTCTGCCAGATCGTGTACAGCACATGGCGCCCGGCCCGGTCGGACGGCAGCGTCGCCCTGATCCGGTACGCCCCGTCCGTCAATGCCGGGTCCGACACCTGCGCGAACGGCTTCTCCGGGAGGTCGGACCAGGTCAGCGGCTTCGTCGGGTCGTATCCGGGCTTGGTGAGGTAGAGCTTGAAGGTGCCGGTGTGCGGGATCGTCGAGACGTACCGCATCGTCAGGGTGGTGCCGGGCGTCAGCCGGGTCGTCGGCCAGTCGGCGCGGGCGAGGTCGAGGCCCCGGTAGGCCGGCAGTCCGCCGCTGCACAGCTGCCCGTCGGGGACGACCTGCCGGTCCCGTCCGTTCACATTCGCGATCCGAAGGTTGTCCCAGGCCGTGAAGGGTTGGCCGTTCGACGCGACCGCCGCCCGGCAGGCCGCCGACCGGGACGCGCTGCCGCCGTCGGGGGAGCAGCCGTACACCCGACTGACCGGATCGGTCGGCGCACCGTGCGCATGGGCCGGGCCCGTCGCCCACACCGTGAGCAGCAAAGGTGTGACGGCGGTGGCCGCCAGGGCGGTGCGGTGCGATCTCATCCAGGGCATCCGGGGCATCCGGAACGTCTCCTCGGCCGGTGCGGGAAGGGTCCTCGTGCAGTACGGGAAACCGGCCCGGCGCGTTCACTGCGCGACGAGCCGGTCAAAGTCCGGCATTACCGGTCAGCCGTCCTACGTAGAGGGTGGGTTTCCGGCCGGATCGAGGGTTTCCCCTGTATCCCGGTGACCTTTCCTTTGCCTATTGTTCGACCACAGCTGACCCACAGGTAACCCCGAACGGGTCGTAGCTCGCGCCAGGCCGGCCGCCGCGCCCCCGCACTTCGCACCACCCCCACCTGCACTGCGCACCACCCCACCCGCCTTCCGGCGTACCCCCCGCCGCTTCGACGACGAAGCGAAATCGACCGCCGCTCCGCGCTGCCCGGAGTACGGCCGGCCACGAAAGGCAAGCCCCTTGCGTACCTCTGCATCCATGAGACGGAAGCTGATATCCGTCGCCGCCGTCTCCGCCGCGCTGTTCACGGCCGCCACCACCGTCGCCGTGGCCCAGGACACCGCAGCCCCGCAGGCCACCGCCCCCGTCCCGGCGGCCCAGACCGAGGCCGCCCCCGGCACCCCGGCCGAGCGCCTCATCGTCGGCTACAAGTCCGGCGCCAGCGAGGCCAAGTCGAACAAGGCCGCCGAGGCGGACGCCGCCGCCAAGGGCAAGGAGGCCGGCGAGGACCTCGACTTCCAGCGCCGCCTCGGCTCCGGCGCCGCCCTCGTCGACCTGGGCGAGAACCTCACCAAGGCCGATGTCGCCGACGTCGTCGCCGAGTACCGGGCCGACCCGCAGGTCGCCTACGTCGTACCGGACCGGCTGAACAAGCCGCTGGCCACCCCCAACGACACCGAGTACAGCAAGCAGTGGGACCTGTTCGAGACGACCGCGGGCATGAACGTGCCGGGAGCCTGGGACGTCGCCACCGGCAGCGGGGTCACCGTCGCCGTCATCGACACCGGTTACGTCTCCCACTCCGACCTCGGCGCCAACATCGTCGCGGGCTACGACTTCATCTCCGACGCCAAGGTCGGCAACGACGGCAACGGCCGCGACAGCAACCCGGCCGACACGGGCGACTGGACCGCCGCCAACGAGTGCCAGGCGGGCGACCCGGCCTCCGACTCCTCCTGGCACGGCACCCACGTCGCGGGCACCATCGCCGCCGTCACCAACAACAGCAAGGGCGTCGCGGGCATCGCGCACGGCGCGAAGGTCTCCCCGCTGCGTGTCCTCGGCAAGTGCGGCGGCTTCGACTCCGACATCATCGACGCCATCACCTGGGCGTCCGGCGGCACGGTCTCCGGCGTCCCGGCGAACACCAACGTCGCCAAGGTCATCAACATGAGCCTCGGCGGTGGCGGTGCCTGCACGACCGCCACCCAGAGCGCCATCAACGCGGCCGTGAACCGTGGCACGACGGTCGTCGTCGCGGCGGGCAACAGCAACGCGAACGCCGCCAACTACTCGCCGGCCAGCTGCAGCAACGTCATCAGCGTGGCCGCCTCCGACCGCCAGGGGAACCGCTCCTACTACTCCAACTTCGGAACGGTCGTGGACATCGCGGCCCCGGGCGGCGAGACCAACTCGGTGACCTCCAGTGGCATCCTGTCCACGCTGAACTCCGGCACGCAGGGCCCGTCCTCCGAGAGCTACGACTACTACCAGGGCACCAGCATGGCGGCCCCGCACATCGCGGGCCTGGCCGCAGTGATGAAGTCGGCCAACGCGTCGCTGACCCCGGCGCAGATCGAGTCCGCGATCAAGACCAACTCGCGTGCGCTGCCGGGTACCTGCTCGGGCGGCTGCGGCGCGGGTCTGGCGGACGCGGCCAAGACGGTGCAGGCGGTGAGCGGCAGCTCCGGCGGCTCCACGGGGGGCACCACCTTCACCAGCACCTCCGCCGTCTCCGTCCCGGACAACGGCTCCGCGATCGAGTCCTCCATCGCCGTCAGCGGCCGCAGCGGCAACGCCCCGTCGGCCCTCCAGGTCGGCGTGGACATCACCCACACCTACCGCGGTGACCTGGTCATCGACCTGGTGGCGCCGGACGGTACGGCCTACCGTCTGAAGTCCGCCAGCTCCTCGGACTCCGCGGACAACGTCAAGACCACCTACACGGTCAACGCCTCCAGCGAGACCGCCAACGGCACCTGGAAGCTGCGCGTCCAGGACACGGCGGCCCAGGACACGGGCACGCTCAACAGCTGGAAGCTGACCTTCTGACGACAGTCGTGACGACCGACGACTGAACGCGTGCCCTGAGCGGGCGCGTACCACAAGCGGGCGGGCCGGCCGGTGCGGATGGGGCATCGGCCGGCCCGTCGTATGTCGAGAGCTTTTCGGCCACCGGCCGGCCCGGCGGAAACCGTCGGTCCGGTCGGTGTCGTGTACTCAGCGTGCGGACAGATCCATGGCGACCGGTTCGAACTCCGCGGCGTCGAGGGCGGCCAGCACGCGCGCCCCGCGATCGGGCTCCCGGTCGATGCCGGTCAGCAGGCCGGGGAGCGCGATGCTCGGCAGGAGGTGTCCCCACAGGACCGATATCCGCTCCGCGAGATCGTCGCGGTCGTTCAGCGCCCGGGACATCAGCTGGATGCCCGCGAACGCGCCGACCACCAGCTCCACCGTCTGCCGGGGCTGCACCGTGGGCAGCAACTCGCCCTGGGCGCGGGCGCGTTCGAGTATCCCGAGCAGATGGTCCGCCCACTGCCGGAACGGCCCGGAGTGATCGACGCCGGGCGGTCCGCTCTGGTCCACCGCCAGCCGCACACTTCCCTTGAGCAGCGAGTTGCTGAGCAGCCGCTGCCCGAACACGAAGGTGATGTCGACGAGTTCCTGCAGCTTGCACGGCTGCGGTGGCACCGCGCCGAGCGACAGCTGCTCGTCCAGCACGGCCTGGGCGAGGGATTCCTTCGAGGGGAAGTGGAAATACAGGGCGCCCTTGGTCACCTCGGCCCGCTCCAGGACCATCGCGATGGTCGTCGCGGTGTACCCGTGCTCGTCGAAGACCGCGCCCGCGGCCTCCAGGATGACCTTCCGCGTTCTGATGGCGCGCTCCTGCCTCGCCATAACAGCCCCTCCGCTGCACCGAGTTGACCTCTGCGTCCGGCGTGCGCCGGAGCGGTTCGGGCACGGTCGGGCGACCCGAGGCCGCATTGAAAACAAACCGGTCGCCTCGTACTCTAACGCTCGCGGCACGGGCACCTCGCCGTCTGTTCACGCACATACGGGGGACCCAAGGAGGGGACATGCCTCATCCGCGGCAATTCGCCACGATCCCGCTCACCGAGACGCCGAGGGCGACGGACGGCCTGACCGCCACCGTACCCCGTCAGCTGGTCCACCGAGCCTCCGTCGCCGAAACGTTTCTCACCGGCGCGACCAGCACCGGCACCGACCGGTTCGCCGTCTTCGCCCAGTGGCCGCGAGCTCATCAGTTACACGTGTCGCCGGACCGGTCGGCGTATGAGCCGCTCCTGGTCGCGGAGACCGTCCGCCAGACCGCCGCGCTCCTCGCGCACACCGCCTACGACGTCCCCCTGGGCCACCAGTTCGTGCTCAGGGAACTGAGGATCAGCACCCGCCCGGAGTGTCTGGCCGTCGGCGCCGTGCCCGCCGAACCCGTCCTCCACATCGCCGTCTCCGACGTCGACCACCGCGCCGGCCGCCCGGCCGGATTCCGCTGCGACGCGGACATACGGCTCGGTGGTGAACGCGTCGCGACCGGGCACCTGGCCGTCACCTGGACGAACGAAGCGGTCTACCGCCGGCTGCGCGGCGGGCGCACCGCGACCACCGTGTCCGCGCTGCCCATCCCGCCCGGTCTGCCACCCGCCGCGGTGGACCGCGCCCTCCCCGCGGACGTCGTCCTCGCCCCGACCGGCCGACCGGGCCGCTGGCAGCTGCGAGTTGATACCGCGCATGCTGTTTTCTTCGACCATCCCCTCGATCATGTGCCCGGAATGCTGCTGCTGGAGGCCGCCCGCCAGGCCGCACGGGCCCGTACGCGGAACGGCCGACGGCGGCCCGCCTCGTTCCATGCCGTCTTCCATCAGTACGCCGAACTCGACCAGCTCACCTGGATAGAGGCGGTCGACGGGGAGAGTGCGAACGGCGACGGCGTCCAAGTCCTGGGACGGCAGGGAGAGTCGACGGTTTTCGAGTGCGAGGTGGGAACCGAGGGGTGGTGAGATATCGTGTGCGGAGAGTGAGAAACAAACGGCATGACCCGTTCCTTTCCGTCCCAGGAGAGTCCAGCCGATGGTGAGGCAGTTACGCGCCGAACAGACCCGCACCACGATCCTCACAGCCGCCGCCGAACTGTTCGACCGTCACGGCTATGAATCGACCAGCCTCAGCGACATCGTCGAGCAGGCCCAAGTCACCAAGGGCGCCCTGTACTTCCACTTCGCGGCGAAGGAGGACCTCGCCCAGGCCATCCTGGAGCTCCAGTCCAGAGCCTCCCGTCAGGTGGCGACCGAGATGGACGCCAGGGGCTACTCCTCGCTGGAGGCCCTGATACGCACGACGTTCGGCATCACGCGTCTGTCCGTAGAAGGGCCGATACCCCGGGCCGGCCTGCGCCTGGCCACAGGGGGAGTGGTGATACGGCCGCCCCTGCGGCACCCCTACACCGAGCTGCTGGACATCACCACCCGCAAACTCCTGGGCGCCGCCAAGGAGTCCGACATCCATCCGGACGTCGACGCCGAGGCCGCGGCGCACTCCCTCGTCTGCTTCTTCGTCGGCACCCGCGTCGTCGGCCGCTCCCTCGAACCCGTCGCACGCCAGCCCCGCAGGGTGGCCGAGATGTGGCACCTCATGATCCGCGGCTTGGTCCCGGTACCCCGCCGGGCCCGCTATCTCGCGCTCGCGACGCAGCTGGAGCGGGAGATCAGAGCCGTATGACAGGCGCGATACGGTGAGCCGTATGCCCGACAGGTCCGACACCCCGCTCGCACCCGTACTCCTCGGCAACGAACCCGGCTCGTTCCCGCACAGCGTGCTCGCCGAGCGGCATCCCGCGATCATCCGGCAGGTACGGGACTCGTTCCCGTACGACCCCGAGCGGCACCGCGCGCTGGACGCGCTCCTCGCGAACTGCACCAAGGGCGTGATCGAACCGCTCCCCGCCGACGCGCACGACGGGGGCCGCTGGGCGTCCTGGGGCGCCGGCACCTGCACCGGCCGGTCCTGGTTCGACGTACCGTGGCTGTGGTCGGAGAGCTACTTCTACCGCCAACTCCTCGAATCCGTCGGCTACTTCACTCCGGGCCCCTGGCAGGGCATCGACCCCTTCCGGCCCTCCAAGCTGGCCGAACTCGACGCCCCCGAGACGGACGAGGAACTCGCCGCCCTGGACACCCTCGTGGACCTGCCCGCCGACGAGCAGGACCGGGCGCTGCTGCACGGGTCGCTGTGGGGCAACCGCGCGGACCTCGGATTCCGTCTGTCGGCCGCGCAGCACCAGGCTTCCTCGGACACCCCGCCCCTGGTGGCGGACGACAGCGAGACCCTGTGGTCCCTGCTCCCGCCCTCGGGCTCGGCCACCCTGTGCCTGATCGCCGACAACGCGGGCCGTGAACTCGTCCCCGACCTGCTCCTCATCGCCCACCTCCTCACCCAGGGGCGCGTCGGACGGGCCGTCCTCCATGTCAAGCCGTACCCCTACTACGTCTCCGACGCCACCCACGCCGACGTGCTCGACGCCCTGCGCCGACTGACTCAGTCACCGGGCGCGGCCGCGACGTACGGCCGCGTACTCTGGACGGCCATGACGGACGGCCGCCTCACCGTCCGCGCCCACCCCTTCGCCGCCGCCCCCCTGCCGTACGCGGCGATGCCCGATGACCTCCGCGAGGAGCTCGCCGCGGCCACCCTCACCATCGTCAAGGGTGACCTCAACTACCGCCGCCTCGTCGGCGACCGACTGTGGCCGCCGACGACGCCGTTCACCGAGGTGACCGCCCACTTCCCGGGCCCGGTCGCCGCCCTGCGCACCCTGAAGTCCGACGTGATCACCGGCCTGGACACCCGCACGCAGGCGGCGCTGGTGGCGGCGGAGGGGCAGAAGTGGCGGACCGGCGGGACACATGCGCTGATCCAGGTACGGACGTGACGACCGCACCGGCTCACCGGGCCGCGCTCAAGTGATCCGCACGGGCAGCGACTTGAGTCCGTTGATGAAGTTCGACACCAGCCGCCTCGGCGGACCCGCCGTCCGTAGAACCGGCAGCACCCGCAGGGCCTCCCGGTAGAGCATCCGCAGCTGCAGCCGCGCGAAGTGCGCGCCCAGGCAGACGTGCGGGCCGTCACCGAACGACACGTGCGGGTTCGGGGCTCGGGACGGATCCAGCCGGTCCGGGGCGGCGAAGACCCGTTCGTCGCGGTTGGCGGAGGCGTGGAAGACGACCACCTTCTCGCCCGCGCGGATGCGTCGGCCCGCCAGTTCGGTGTCCTCGACGGTGGTGCGGCGGAAGGTGAGGACGGGCGGGTGCCAGCGGAGCAACTCATCGACGGCCGAGGGCAGTTCGGCGTGTCCGGCGCGTAGTCGCTCGTACGCCTCCGGGTGCTCGGCCAGTGCCAGCAGGCCGCCGGGGGCCGCGCTGCGGACGGTGTCGTTGCCCGCGACCGTGAGCAGGAAGAAGAACATCTCCAGCTCAGGTCGCGAGAGTTCGGCGTCGTGGGCGAGGGTGGTCATGACGTCGTCGTCGGGGTATCGCCGCTTGTGCGCGGCCAGTTGCCGGGCATACCCGAACATGTCCGCCAGCATCGCGGGCGAGCGCGGATTGACCGGCCTGCCCGCCGCGTCCAGCACCGGGGCACCCGCCTCGTCCGGGTCCTGATAGCCGATCACCCGCTGCGTCCAGTGCAGCAGCAGCTTGCGATCGGCCTCCGGCACGCCGAGCAGGTCGGCGAGGTTGAGCAGGGCGTAGTCGTCGGTGACGGCGGTGACCAGGTCGACGGTGCCGTCCGAGGCACGGGCCTCGTCCAGGGCGCGCGCGAGGAGCGATCGGGCCCGTTCCCGCGCGACCTCGGTGAAACGGTCGATGCGGCCGGGGGTGAAGGCCCGACTGACCAGCCGCCGCAGGCGCCCGTGCCCCGGCGGATCCTGATTGAGCATCATGCGGCGGATGAACGGCAGGTCGTCCGGGTCGGGGTCCCGGATCTGCGTGGCCCCGATGTACGAGGAGTACGTCGCCGAGTCCTTGAGCACGCGCACCACGTCCGCGTGCCGGGTCACCGCCCAGAACCCGGGCCCGGCCGGCCAGCCCAGCACCTCGGGCTCGTCCTGCCGGGCCACCGGATGGTGGTCGCGCAGGATGCGATAGGCGTCGTAGGGCACGCCGGTGGCGTACTGCCGGGGGTCGAAGACGTCGGGGACGGGCGCCGCGTCGTGGACGGTCACACCCGCTCGCCTTCGTCCGCGCGGTCCGAGCCGTCCGCGCCGTCGTCCGCGCGCAGGAAGTCCTCGACCACCCGGATCAGCTCCAGCGGCGTCTCGTCCATCGGATAGTGGCCCGCGGCGGGGAGTTCGTGCAGCTCGGCACGCGGATACCAGGTCATCCACGTCCGGCGGAGGAGGTCGGCGGACAAGGCCGGGTCGAGGGCGCCGGCCACGGCGAGCGCGGGTACCGGGGAGCCCTCGACCTGGGTGTGGAAGTCCTCTCCGGCCCAGGAGTCCAGCCAGGCACGGAACGCCTTCTGGTCGCTGACCGCGAGCGAACGGGCGACCATACGGTCGAGCCAGGCGGCAGGTCGGTGACCACCGGTGGTGATGTCGATGATGGCGCGCCGGTTCTCCGGCTTGTGCGCCGCGTCCGCGAACAGCCCCCACTGCTCCGGCGGCAACGCCAGTCCCGAGGCCGGCACCGGCGAGACCCCGACCAGCCTGCGCAGCCGGTGCGGGGCGACGGTGAGGAGACGCTGTCCGACCGCTCCGCCCATCGAATGACCGACCACCGAGAAGCGCTCCCAGCCGAGCCGGTCCGCGAGTTCCACCAGGTCGAGGGCGGCCTCCGCGGTCGTACACGAACCGACGGCGTCCTTGGCGCCGCCGTAGCCGCGCAGATCGACCAGGGCGTAGGTGAAGGTCGTGCGGTCGAGGTCCGGCAGGACGGGCGCGTAGGCGGACCGGTCGGCGAACCAGCCGTGCACGGCGAACACCTTGTGGGTGCCGTCGCCGTGCAGCTCGTGCGGGAGTGTGAAGGAGGTCATGGGACCAAGGTGGCGCATATCGGCGGAGACCGGCAGATTGACGGGACGTCATTCACGTGCTGTATGTGGTGATCATGACAAAAGCTTGGTAGTCATGTCGACATGCCGTTACGCCAATTGCGCTCGGGAACGAGGACAGCGGCCGCCGCTGCGGCCACCCTCATGCTGGTGGCACTCACGGCCTGTGGCGACGACGGGGACTCCTCGTCCGGGGCCGAGGGGCGGAAGACCGTCAGGGTGGCCGCCCTGCCGCTGATCGACTGCGTCGCCCTCTACATCGCGAGCGATCGCGGGCTGTTCGAGAAGGAGGGCCTCGACGTCCGCATCCAGCAGGTCCAGCAGAGCCTCCAGGCGCTGCCGGCCCTGGCCAAGGGGCAGATCGACATGGTCGCGAGCGCGAACTACGTCACCTATCTGCAGGCTCATGAGCAGGGCACCCTCGACGCCCGCATCGTCGCGGAGGCGATCAGGGCGGCCCCGCGCATGATGGAGGTCCTGGTGCCCGAGGACTCGGACATCAAGACCGTCGCCGACCTCGAGGGCAAGAAGCTCGCGGTCAACACCCTGAACAACGTCCAGTCGCTTACCTTCAACGAGATCCTGGACCAACAGGGCGTCGGGCACCCCGTCTACCGGGCGATTCCCTTCCCGCAGATGGGGGCCGCCCTCGACAAGGGGCAGGTCGACGCCGTGCACGCGGTGGAGCCCTACGACAGTTCCATCCAGGACGAGTTGAAGGCCAGGGTGCTCGTCGACGGCTCGTCCGCGCCTGTGGAGGCCCTTCCCCTCAGCGGGTACATCAGCACGAGCAAGTACGCCGAGGGGAACGGTAAGACGCTGGCCGCGTTCCAGCGGGCCATCAAGGCGGCCGTGCAGATCGCGGCCGAGGACCCGTCCGTCGTACGCGACACCTTGCCGACGTACACCAAGGTGACCGAGCAGCAGGCCGAGTCGATCGACCTGCCCGTCTTTCCGCCCACCATGGACGCCGCGCAGCTCACCCGGCTCACCGACCTCATGGAAAAGCAGGGGATGCTGAAGAAGCCGATCGATCCGGCGACGTTGATGGTCAAGTGACGTGGTGACGTGAAGGGCAGCCGTCAGGAGCAGCTTCTGCTGGGCGCTTTGGGTGTGCTGCTGGCCTTCGGTGCCTGCGAGGCCGTCTCCCGCGCCGGTCTCGTACGGCGCAGCTATCTCCCGCCCGCCTCCGAAGTCGTCGCCCGCGCGGTGGAGTTGGCGGGCGACGCGCTCTTCCTGGAGGGCATCGCCGCGACGCTCCGTGCCTGGGCGCTCGGTCTCGCCCTGGCCTGTGCCATCGCCGTCCCGGTCGGCCTGGTCCTCGGCAGTGTGCCGGTCGTCGACGCCGCCGTGCGCGCGATCGTCGAGTTCCTGCGTCCGCTGCCGTCCGTCGCGCTGATCCCCCTGGTCTCCCTCCTCCTCGGCTCGGGCACCGAGACCAAGGTCGCGCTGGTGACGTACGCGTCGGTCTGGCCGATCCTCTTCAACACCATCTACGGCCTCGGCGAGACCGACCCCCTGGCCAAGGACACCCTCCGCGCCTTCGGCTTCGGCCGCCTGGCCGTCCTCCTGCGCGTCGAACTGCCGGGCACAGCCCCCTTCATCGCGGCCGGCATCCGTATCTCGGCGGCGGTCGCTCTCATCCTCGCCGTGGCCACGGAGATCCTCTCCGGTTTCGGAGAGGGCCTCGGCATCTTCATCGCCCAGGCGGGCCTGGCCACGGACGGGACGCGGGATGTGCTGGCGGGGGTGGTGTGGGCGGGGGTACTGGGGCTGGTCATCAACGGGGTGCTGGTGTGGGGGGAGCGGAGGTTGTTTCCGTGGACGCCGGGGCGGCGGGGTGTCGGGTAGGCGAGGGGGTGGGGTGCCAGGGGGTGCGGTGCGGCGGTGGGGTGGTGATCGGCGGGCCCTGTGGGGGTGCCGTGGCCGGGAGGGGCGGTGTCGGAGGGGGTGGGGTGACGTGAGCCGGGGTGGGGTGGGTGGCCTGGGCGCGGTGGGCGTTGTTCGGGGTGGATGGCTTGGCGGGGGCGCGGGCTTGGGCGCGTGGGGTGCCGTGCGGGGTGAGCCGTTTGGCGTGGACTCGGGCGCTCGGGTTGCTGTGCCGATGGGAGCGCTCGGCACAGGCGCGAGGCGGGCGATCGCGTGCAGAACCCATGGTCTGGGCGCTCGGCCTTCGCTGCCGGGCGCGTCGAGTGAAGCGGGCGCGTGGCCTGAGCCGGCCCCGGCGGTCGCGATGCCCGGCAGCCGTCCCGGCGCCGCGCCCATGACCCGCCCGCCGGCTCCCGGACCGATGCGCACCGAGCACTCCCGGCACTCCCCGCCTCGCGCGGCGAGGAGCCCCGAGTGAACCAGCCTCGCGCCACCGCATCCGAATCCGCAGGGTCCCCCGACCGACGGCCGGCCGCCGCACGCCATTCCTTAGGCCACTCCTTGCTCCCGCCCGCCATCCGCCGCACCCTGGCCCCCGCCCCCGTACGCCACGCCCTGCTCCGCTGGCTCGTCCTCGCTCTCGCCGTGGCCGTCTGGCAGGTGGTCGCCCGGGCCCACGGCAGTGTCTACTTCCCGCCGCCCGCCGAGATCGCCCGGCACGCGCGCGACCTCTGGTTCTCCGGCCCCGTACGGCACGCCTTCCTCACCGAGGACGCCGTGGCCGACATCCTGCCCAGCCTCGGCCGGATGGCGGCCGGGTTCGGGATCGCCGCCGTCGCCGGGATCGCTCTCGGCATCGCGGTCGGCCGCTCGCGGCGCGTGTACGCCCTGTGCAACCCCGTCCTGCAGTTCGCGCGCGCCGTCCCGCCGCCCGCCCTGGTCCCCGTCTTCGTCGTGCTCCTCGACTTCGGTACGCCGATGCAGATCGCGTCGATCGTCTTCAGCGCCGTCTGGCCGGTACTGATCAACACGGCCGAAGGGGCCCGCGACACCGACCCGCTGCGCATCGAGGTCGCCGCCGTGCTGCGCCTCACCCCGACCGAACGGCTCCGCTTCCTGATCCTGCCCTCCGCGCTGCCCCGCATCTTCGCCGGCCTGCGCCTGAGCCTCTCCCTCTCTCTCATCCTCATGGTGTTCTCGGAACTGCTGCCGGGCACCGCCAACGGCATCGGCTTCACGCTCACCGACGCCCAGTCCCGCTCCGACCTGCTCACCGTCTGGGCGGCGCTGGCCCTGCTCGGCGCCCTCGGCCACCTGCTCAACACCGGTCTGCTGGCGGTCGAGAAGCGGCTCGTCGGCAGGGGGAGGACAACGACCGTATGACCCGTACGCCCGCCACCACCTCCGCCCAGGGACAGCCATGCTCCGCCTAGACGCGGTCGGTCAGCACTACGGCGACCACCAGATCCTGCACGACATCACCCTCACCGTGCCGGACGGCCAACTCCTGTGCGTCGTGGGCCCGTCCGGCTGCGGCAAGTCCACGCTCCTGCGCACCATCGCGGGCCTGCTGCCGACGTACGACGGCACGATCGCGCTGGACGGCACACCCGTGCGCGGCGTCCCCGACAACCTGGCCGTGGTCTTCCAGGACTACGCCCGCTCCCTCTACCCCTGGCTCACGGTCCGCGAGAACGTGGCGCTCCCGCTGCGCCGCCGGGGCCTGCCGAGAGCCGAACGCCGGGCCGAGGCCGACCGCATCCTGGCCCGCGTCGGCCTCACCGACGCGGCCCGCCGCCACCCCTGGCAGCTCTCCGGCGGAATGCAGCAACGGGTGGCGATCGCCCGCGCCCTGGTCTGCCGCCCCTCCCTC
This sequence comes from Streptomyces sp. SD31, assembly GCF_052068475.1. Lineage (NCBI taxonomy): Bacteria > Bacillati > Actinomycetota > Actinomycetes > Kitasatosporales > Streptomycetaceae > Streptomyces > Streptomyces sp. SD31. The sequence continues at coordinate 140,717 of NZ_JBQHCX010000005.1, forward strand.
CTCCTCATGGACGAACCCTTCGGCTCCCTGGACGCCCAGACCCGCGAGGACCTGGAGGACCTCCTCCTGGAGGTCCACCGCACGGACGGCGCGACGATCGTCTTCGTCACCCACGACATCGACGAGAGCGTGTACCTGGGCGACCGAGTCGTCGTTCTGTCCCCGGGACCCGGCGCCAAGGTCGTCCTGGACCTGCTGGTCGAACTCCCCGGCACCCGGGACCAGATCACCACCCGGGGCCTGGCGGAGTTCGTCACCCTGAGGTCGGAGGTGGGGCGGGCGGTTCGCAACAGATAGCACGAGTCACTTCTCGTGCCAGTCCGCATCTCTTGGCGGGGTGGAAGGGACGGAGCGCCTTCAGGACGGGACGGGTAGGGGCGGCGAGGGCGAGAAACCGCCCCGCCCCTCGCCGTCGCCCCGCCGCTCAGCCCAGGCGCACGTCCTGCCACACCAGCCGGTGATCGGACGTCGGCACGGTCGTCCCGTTCCCCACCAGCCGGTACAGCGGGTCGTCGGACGTCGGCCAGAACACGCCGTTCGCTCCCGGTATCAGGCCCCTGGACGGCAGGACGTAGTCGACGCGCAGATTCCCGGGAGCGGTGTCGCCGAAGTCCGCGGTGTCGTACGCCGCGTCGCCGGTGTGCGAGGCGTTGGCGCCGCCCTGGAGCTCGGCGGCCTCTACGGCGCCCGCGCTGGCCGGGGGAGTGGCCGGGAGGTTCACCGCCGGGTGGTCGAGCAGCTGCCGTATGGCGTGGTCGTAGCTGTCGCCGTCGTACGGATCGGCGTTGTTGTCGCCCGCGATCACGAACCGCGCCCCGGGCCGCAACCCGCCGCGCACGCCCTTGTCGTCGTACAGGTAGGCGCTGCGCCCGCGCCCGCCGATGTAGTCGGCCCACAGCCGGATCTCGTCGTGGTTGCGGCGGCCGTTGCGGTCTTCGGTGCCGTCGAAGGTGGGCGGGGTCGGGTGCGAGACCAGGAAGTGCACGGTGGAGCGGCCGATGCACACCGGCACGTCCCAGTGGCTCTTCGACGACAGCCGCAGGATCGCGCGGGCCTCGTCGCTGTAGTAGCCCGGAGGCATGAGGTGGCCCGGCATGTCCTTCCACAGGAAGCGCTGGAAGGTCCGCACCGCGCGCGTGTCGATCGGGTACTTCGACAGCACGACCATGCCGTACTGCCCGGGGAACCAGCCGTAGCCGTACGCGTCCTGCCCGTACGCGTCCGAACCGGGCGTCGTGACCGCGCCGTTCTTCCCGTCGAGGTCCACGCCCGTGGCGACGCCCGTGTTCACCGGGCCGGTGAAGTGGTACGGGAAGCGGACCGGCTTCGCTCCGCCCTGGCCGACGGACAGGTAGTTGCGCAGGAACAGGCGGACCGCCCGGCCCTGGTCGTCGTAGTCGAACTCGTTGATCAGCAGGATGTCCGGGTCGACCCGCTGGATGGTCTCGGCGGCGTTGCGCGCCTGGATGTTGTCCGGCTTGGACAGGTCGGTGACCAGCGCGCCCTGGGCCGAGCGGTTCAGGGAGGCGTTGAAGGTGGCGAACCGTACGGACCGGCGGCCGTGCCGCTCGGCCGCCGATGCCGGGAACGCCGCGGTCGTGGCCAGTGCCGCCCCGGCGAGGGAGGCGAGCGCCGTGCGGCGGGAGAGAGATCCGGTGTGGTTCATCGAGGCTCCGAAGAGGGAGGGGGAGGGACACAGGGACTCAGGGGGGACACATGAGGCTCGAAAATTCTGCGCGCGTAGAGGTGAACGCCACAAGGCCCGGCGAGAGCTCCCGGATTCACCCGTGATTCACGCGATGGTGTGATCATGTCCCCTGCGGTGGATGCCCGTTGGGGCCCCGGGGTAGGGCCCGGCCATGACGCAGCAGCCCTTCGAACTCCCGCACTTCTACATGCCGTATCCCGCGCGGCTGAACCCGCACCTCGACGAGGCGCGCGCCCATTCGACCGCGTGGGCGCGCGAGATGGGCATGCTGGAGGGATCCGGGGTCTGGGAGCAGTCCGACCTGGAAGCGCACGACTACGGCCTGCTCTGCGCCTACACCCACCCCGAGTGCGACGGCCCCGCCCTCTCCCTCATCACCGACTGGTACGTGTGGGTCTTCTTCTTCGACGACCACTTCCTGGAGATCTTCAAGCGCACCCAGGACCGCGCCGGCGGCAAGGCCTACCTGGACCGGCTGCCGCTGTTCATGCCGATGGACCTGTCGACCCCGATGCCCGAGCCGCAGAACCCGGTCGAGGCGGGCCTCGCCGACCTGTGGAAGCGCACGGTGCCCTCGATGTCGGCCGGCTGGCGCCGCCGTTTCGCCGTCGCGACCGAGCACCTTCTCAACGAGTCCCTGTGGGAGCTGTCCAACATCAACGAGGGGCGCGTCGCCAACCCCGTCGAGTACATCGAGATGCGCCGCAAGGTGGGCGGCGCCCCCTGGTCCTCGGGCCTCGTGGAGTACGCGACGGCCGAAGTTCCCGCGTCCGTCGCCGAGTCGAGGCCGCTGAGGGTCCTGATGGAGACCTTCTCGGACGCCGTGCACCTGCGCAACGACCTGTTCTCCTACCAGCGCGAGGTCGAGGACGAGGGCGAACTCAGCAACGGTGTCCTGGTGCTGGAGACCTTCTTCGGCTGCACCACCCAGGAGGCCGCCGACACCGTCAACGACGTCCTCACCTCCAGGCTCCACCAGTTCGAGCACACCGCCCTCACCGAAGTCCCCGCCCTGGCACTGGAGAAGGGCCTCACTCCTGCGGAGGTCGCCGCGGTCGCGGCGTACACCCAGGGGCTGCAGGACTGGCAGTCCGGCGGCCACGAATGGCACATGCGCTCCAGCCGGTACATGAACGAGCGCGCCGAATCCACCGCGCCCTGGAAGGGCCCGACCGGCCCCGGCACCTCCGCCGCCGACATCGGCGCGCTGCTCGCGGCGGCCGGCGCCGAACGCCTGCGTGCCTACACGCACGTGCCCTTCCAGAAGGTCGGCCCGTCCCGACTGCCCGACTTCTACATGCCCTTCCAGGTGGCGCTCAGCCCGCATCTGAGCGCCACCCGACCTCGCCTCACCGAGTGGATGCACCGCATGGGCATGCTCCAGGAGGGCGTCTGGGACGAGGACAAGCTCGCCGCCTACGACCTCCCGCTGTGCTCGGCGGGCCTCGACCCGGACGCCACCCCCGAGGCCCTGAACCTCAGCGCCCAGTGGCTCGCCTGGGGCACCTACGGGGACGACTACTACCCCCTCGTCTTCGGCCACCGCCGTGACCTGGCCGCCGCCCGGCTGACCACACAACGCCTGTCGGCCTGCATGCCCCTCGACGGCGAGGAGGCCACCGTCCCGCTCAACGGCATGGAGCGCGGACTGATCGACCTGTGGGCGCGCACCACGGCGGACATGCCCCCCGAGGCACGGCGTGTCCTCAAGGACGCGGTGAACGTCATGACCGAGAGCTGGGTGTGGGAGCTGTCCAACCAGCTCCAGAACCGCATCCCCGACCCGGTCGACTACCTGGAGATGCGCCGCGCCACCTTCGGCGCCGACCTCACCCTCGGCCTCTGCCGGATGGGCAACGGCCCCGCCGTCCCGCCGGAGGTGTACCGCAGCGGCCCCGTCCGCTCGCTGGAGAACGCCGCCGTCGACTACGCGTGCCTCCTCAACGACGTCTTCTCCTACCAGAAGGAGATCGAGTACGAGGGCGAGATCCACAACGCGATCCTCGTCGTCCAGAACTTCTTCGGCATCGACTACCCGACCGCGCTCGCCGTCGTCCACGATCTGATGACCCAGCGCATGCAGCAGTTCGAGCATGTGGCCACGCACGAACTTCCCATTGTCTACGAGGACTTCGGGCTCTCGGACGAGGCGCGGGAGGCCATGGGGAACTATGTGGTCGACCTGCAGAACTGGCTGGCGGGCATCCTGAACTGGCACCGCGAGGTCGACCGCTACAAGGCCGAGTACCTGGCCCGCCGCGCCCACGGCTTCCTGCCGGACCGCCCGCCGGCCGTACCCGTCCTCAGCTGACCTCCCCGACCCGCGCGGCGGTCTCCTCGGCGAGCTCTGGTACACCGTTCGCGGCGTTCTCCGAGGGGGCGCCGACCATCGCCTCGGCGGCCGCGAGAAGCGCACGGGCCTCCTCCGGGAGCTCCGCGTCGGCCAGGGCGCGGGTGAGCCGGTAGTGCTCCTCGGCGATGAAGCGCCCGAAGTTCACCCGCTGCCAGTCACGCGGGGAGTGCCCGACACCCACCCGCTCGCCCGGCGCACGGGCCTGCGTCTCGGCGACCCGGCCGACGCCCGCCGGCTCGACGCCCCCGACGCGGGCCCTTGCCGCTCGCGCACCCCGCGGTGCGAACGGCGGCCACGGTTTCCGCTGCGCCCTGCGCCGGACCGAACTGGTGTGCGCGGGGTGGGTGCGCCCAGGGGAGCGGCGGCGGCCGCAGCCGTCGGGGAGGCCGTGCTCGAACGGTCCTGAAACGGGTCCGTGAACGCGTCGGCAACCGGGCGGTGAGCGCGTCGGCAAACGGGCGGGCAGACGGGTCGGTGGCCTTCCTGACGTCGTGCTCACGCCCTGACGCGGATGGCTTCCCGCTCCTGACCACTGGTCAGTCTCACTCGATCGTGTCTCGTTGTGCGCCGGTGCGCAGGGTAGTCACCAGCCGGAGGCGATCCGATGGAACAGACTGCGTTGCGACCCAAGCCCATGCCAGGTCAGGGGCCCGGCGACGGTGCCAAGTCCGGCCCCGGCGCACGGCGCCCGCACGCCGGGCCCGGCCGATGCGGCCGACGGCTCACGCCCCTCCTGGTCGCCCTGCTCGTCGGGACGGTCCTGGTCCTGTCCGGGGTCGGACTCGGCACGGTGGGGGCCACGGTGATCGGCATGAGCAAGCTCGCCGAGCTGCAGCGGCAGGCAGGGCAGGGCGCCCCCGGAGTCCCGTCCCTCTCGGCGGACCCGGGTGTCTCGGCCCCGCCGTCGTCGGCGCCGCCCTCGCCGCAGGCCCCCGCCGCCCTCGCGACCCTCGGGGTGGAGGCGGTGGACGCCCAGAAGGTGGGCGCCCTGGTCGTCGGCGTCCACGTGCCCGGACCGGGATACGCGGCCGGCCTGATCCGGGGCGACGTGATCCTCGCGTTCGACGAGACCCGCGTCGACTCCGCCGCCGACCTCGCGCGAGCCGTCGCCGAAGCCCGCCCGGGCAGGCAGGTCACCCTGACAGTGCGTCACCGCAGCGGCGGCTTCCAACAGCTGACGGCGGTCCCGGGCGTCGTGACCTGACCACCTCGCATCCCTCGGGGAGTAGCGAAAACCACTGGTCACCTTCCTCCGACAGGGCCACGATGACACCATGCCGACCACCCTCGTCGCCTTCCTGGGGGCGTGCACCCTCGTCGCCGCCTCGCCCGGCCCCAGCACCGTCCTGATCATCAAGCAGTCGCTGCACAGCAGGCGCTCCGGATTCCTGACCGTGCTCGGCAACGAGACCGGCGTCTTCATCTGGGGTGTGGTCGCCGCATTCGGCCTGACCGCGCTGCTGACGGCCTCCGAGATGGCCTACGACGTGATGCGGATCGTCGGCGCGGTCGTGCTCGTCGGCTTCGGCGTCCAGGCGCTGCGGCAGGCGCGCCGCGCCAAGGGGGCACCCGAGGACGCCTGGGAGGGCACGCCGAAGAGCGGCTGGGCCTCCTACCGCGGCGGACTGCTGCTCAACCTCGCCAACCCCAAGGCGGCCGTCTTCGCGATGTCCTTCCTCCCGCAGTTCGTGCCGGAGGGCGCCCCGCACCTGCCGGCCATGGTGGGGCTCGCCGCACTCTGGGCGGTCTACGAAGTCGGCTACTACGGCCTGTACGTGTGGTTCGTCGGCCGGATGAAGACCGTGCTGTCCCGCGCGGGTGTGCGCCGTCGCCTGGAGCAGGTCTCCGGAGGCGTGCTGCTGCTCCTGGGTGTCCGCATGGCACTGGACAGCTGACGCCATGGCCGACCAGCCGCGGGAAACCCCCGCCGACCGGCTCGCGCCGCCCCCTGCGTCCGGGCAGGATGCTGACCGTAGTCCTTTCACGCGCCCAGGGAGGCCCGGATGACCGGCACCGCACCCGCGCCCTTCACCGCCGACGACTACCGGGCCCGCAGGGAACGGGCCGCGCGGGCGGCCGCGGACGCCGGACTGGCCGGCCTCCTGGTGGCCCCCGGCCCGGACCTGGTGTGGCTCACCGGCTACGCGCCCACCGCGGAGACCGAGCGGCTCACCCTGCTGGTCCTCGTCCCGGGCCAGGACCCCGTCCTCGTGGTCCCCGCCCTGGAGGCCCCGGACGCCGCGAAGGCGGCCGGCGTGCCCGGCCTGGCCCTGCGCGACTGGACCGACGGCAAGGACCCCTACGCCGCCACCGCGGCCCTTCTCGACGCGAGCGGCCGGTTCGGCATCAGCGACAACGCCTGGGCGTTGCATCTGCTGGCCCTGCAGAAGGCGCTGCCCGGCACCTCCTACGCCTCCCTCACCGACGCCCTGCCGATGCTGCGGGCCGTCAAGGACACGGCCGAGCTGGAGCTGTTGGCGGCCGCGGGTGCGGCCGCGGACGCAACGTTCGAGGAGATCCGGAAGGTTCCCTTCGGCGGCCGCCGCGAGTCCGAGGTCGCCGCCGACCTCGCCCATCTGCTGCGCCGCTTCGGACACTCCCAGGTCGACTTCACCATCGTCGCCTCCGGCCCGAACGGCGCCAACCCGCACCACGAGGTGGGCGACCGCGTGATCGAACGCGGCGACATGGTCGTCCTCGACTTCGGCGGCCTGAAGGACGGCTACGGCTCCGACACCTCCCGCACCGTCCACGTCGGCGAACCCACCGACGAGGAGCGCCGGGTGCACGACCTGGTGCGCGAGGCCCAGGAGGCGGGCTACCGCGCCGTACGGCCAGGCGTTGCCTGCCAGGAGGTCGACCGGGCCGCCCGCGCGGTCATCGCGGACGCCGGCTACGGCGAGTACTTCATCCACCGCACCGGGCACGGCATCGGCGTCACCACGCACGAGCCGCCGTACATGATCGAGGGCGAGGAGCAGCCCCTGGTGCCCGGCATGTGCTTCTCCGTGGAGCCCGGCGTCTATCTGCCCGGCCGCTTCGGGGTGCGCATCGAGGACATCGTGACGGTCACCGAGGACGGCGGACGGCGGCTCAACGACACGACCCGCGAGATGGTCATAGTGGACTGATCCGGTGACCGGACCCGGCCCAAGGAGCCCCCGTAGACCCTCGAGCGACAACGGCGCGACCATGACCCAGGCACCGACACCCACCGCGGACACCGTCCGCCGACTGGTCCGTTCCCTGCTCAAGGACGGCGCGGACGACTCGGCCGGCCCCGAGGTCCGGCCCGCCGCCGAGGGCGCCGCGCCCGCCACCTGGTGGGTCGGCACCCGGCATGTGCTGCGCCTCGCCCCCGACCGGGAGGCCGCCGCCCGCCAGCGCCGCGAACTGCGTCTGCGTGACCTCGTCCGCCCGCACGTCCCGGTCGCGGTGCCGACGAGCGTCGCGCACGGGGAGTGGGCGCCGGGGCTGACCTACACCCTGGACACCAAGGTCCCCGGCGGGGCGGGTGGCCGGCACGATGTCTCCGCCCTCGGGGAGGCCGACCTGGCCGGGCTGCTCACGGGGCTGCGCGAGGTCCCGGCGCGGCAGGCCGAGACGCTCGGCGTGCCGCGCGCCGCGCCGCGCTCCCTGGAGGCCCTGCGCCGCGCCGCCGAACGGGCCACCGCGCGCCTCGCCGACGCCGACGAGTTCGACGCCGCCCGACTGCGCCAGCTCACCCAGCCGGCCGCCGTCCAGCTCGCGGCCCAGTCCGGTACCGCGGTCCTCGTCCACCACGCCCTCACCGGCGACCACCTCGTCCTCAGCGCCGACGGCCGGGTGCGCGGCATCCTCGGCTGGGCCGACACCGTCCTCGGCGACCCCGCGGAGGACATCGCCGGCCTCGCCCTCGCTGTCGGCTCCCCGGCCGCCGTCCGCGCCGCCACCCTGGCCGGCTACGGCGCCCGCCCGTGCCTGCGCGGCCTCTGGCTCGCCCGCTGCGACGCGCTCGTCCGGCTCGCGGACCGCCTCGACGGCAAGGGCGAGACGCCCCTCCCGCTGCTGAGGGCGCAGCTCCGGCAGGCGTGGGAGGCGATCCTGCTGGAGCGCGTGACGGAGTTCCGGGAGGACGAGGGGGAGGAGGGGGACGAGGAGCTGTAGGGGCGGGCATCTCCTCCGGCCAGAGGCGCATGCGCGGACGCTCACACCCCACCCCTGCTCCTCTCACCCCTGCAACAGCACCACGCCCGACTCCCCGGGCACATGCAGCACCCCGTCCGCGCCCGGCGCCTGCACGGGCTCCCACGCGGCCAGTACGGCTGCCTGGCGGGGCCCCAGGGGGATCGCCGCCGGTTCCTTGGCGAGGTTGACGACCACGCGTACGTCGCCGCGCCGGAAGGCGAGCCAGCGCTCCCGCTCGTCGTAGGCCACCTTGGTGTCGGCGAGGTCGGGATCCGTGAGGTCGGGCTGCTCGTGGCGCAGGGCGATGAGACGCCGGTACCAGGCCAGCACGCGCGCGTGGGACTCGTCGTCGAGCTCGGACCAGTCGAGGCAGGAGCGGTCCCGGGTCGCCGGGTCCTGCGGGTCGGGCACGTCCTCCTCGGCCCAGCCATGCGCCGCGAACTCTCGCCGCCGCCCGCTCCGTACCGCTTCGGCCAGCTCCGGATCGGTGTGGTCGGTGAAGAACTGCCAGGGCGTGCCCGCGGCCCACTCCTCGCCCATGAACAGCATCGGCGTGAACGGCGCGGTCAGCGTCAGCGTGGCCGCGCAGGCCAGCAGGCCGGGGGAGAGGGATGCCGCGAGCCGGTCGCCCTGGGCGCGGTTGCCGACCTGGTCGTGGGTCTGGCTGTAGCCGAGGAGGCGGTGCGCGGCCACGCGCGCGCGGTCCAGGGGGCGCCCGTGACTGCGGCCCCGGAAGCTCGAGTACGTCCCGTCGTGGAAGTAGCCGCCGGTGAGGGTCTTGGCGAGGGCCGCCATGGGGGCGCGGGCGAAGTCGGCGTAGTAGCCCTGGGACTCGCCGGTCAGCGCGGCGTGCAGGGTGTGGTGGAAGTCGTCGTTCCACTGGGCGTGCAGACCGAGACCGCCCTCCTCGCGCGAGGTGATGAGCCGAGGATCGTTGAGGTCGGATTCGGCGATCAGGCACAGCGGCCGACCGAGGTCGGCGGAGAGGGCGTCGACGGCTGTCGACAGCTCCTCCAGGAAGTGGCACGCGCGCGTGTCCACCAGCGCGTGCACCGCGTCCAGGCGCAGCCCGTCGATCCGGTAGTCCCGCAGCCAGGCCAGCGAGCTCTCCACGAGATACGCACGCACCTCGTCCGAGCCGGGCGCGTCCAGGTTGACGGCGGAACCCCAGGGCGTGTGATGCGTGTCCGTGAGGTAGGGGCCGAAGGCGGGCAGGTAGTTGCCGGACGGGCCGAAGTGGTTGTGCACGACGTCGAGGACCACGCCCAGGCCCAGCTCATGCGCCCGGTCGACGAAGCGTTTCAGCGCCTCCGGCCCGCCGTACGGCTCGTGCACGGCCCAGAGAGAGACGCCCTCGTATCCCCAGCCGTGTCGCCCGGGGAAGGGACACAGAGGCATCAACTCGACGTGGGTGACGCCCAGTTCCGCGAGGTGCCCGAGCCGCTCGGCGGCCGCGTCCAGCGTGCCCTCGCGCGTGTACGTGCCCACATGCAGCTCGTACAGGACCGCACCGGGCAGGGGCCGCCCCGCCCACTCGGTACGCCACTCGTACCGCCCGTGGTCGACGACCGCGCTCAGCCCGTCCGGGCCGTCCGGCTGCCGACGCGAGCGCGGATCGGGCAGCACGGGGCCGTCGTCGAGCGCGAAGCCGTACCGCGTGCCGTCCCGCGCCTCGGCCTCCCCCCACCACCATCCCGGGCGATCGGGATCGCGCTCCAACGCGCGCGTGGCGCCCTCGCACTGGAGCGTCACACGGTCGGCCTGCGGTGCCCACACCTCGAACTGCACGGACGGTTCCCCTTCGTCTGCTCACCGTGATGTAGCCCGTCCATGGTGCTTCAAACGAGATCAATCCGCTTTTGAATCTTCCCTTTTGCGGCAGGTGTCGTACCGTTCTCGCCGATCACGCGCGCGGGGTGGCCGTTTCCCCGTTTTCTGGACACCCGGGGTTCACTGACCGACAATCAGCACCGTGACGTCGTCCTTCGAGTTCAATACCTACCCCGCGCGGCTCTCCGACGCGGAGCGCGACAAGGCGCTGAAGGTGCTCCGTGACGGCGTCGCCATGGGCCGGCTGTCGCACGACACGTTCGTGCGGCGCATGGAACTGGCCCTCGCCGCCCGCCGCGCGGACGAGCTCGCCGTGCTCACCGCCGACCTGCCCGTCGAGAGCCGCATCTCGCGCCTGGTGTTCGGCTCGGTCGAGGCGATCTCCGGCTTCACCGTACGGCTGCGCAGGGCCTGGCAGGCCGAGCGGCTGCCCAAGCTGCTGCTGCCCCACCCCGCGGCCGGTCATCCGCTGCGCATCGGCCGTGACCCCGCCAACGGGCTGCGGCTGACCCACGAGACGGTGTCCCGGGTGCACGCCGAACTGAGCCACCAGGCCGGCCTGTGGGTCCTGCGCGACCTCGGCTCCACCAACGGCACGACGGTGAACGGCCGGCGCGTCATCGGGGCCGTCGTGGTCCGTGAGGGCGACCAGGTGGGTTTCGGTCGGATGTCGTTCCGGCTCGCCGCGCACTGACCCGAACCTCGGCTCCGGCCTTGGCTTTACGTGACGCTTGACTCAAGTCGCTTTGCCCTCTGTGGTGTTGACGTACTCGTCAACTCGTGACTGACTGTGCGTACACCATGCACACCAGGTGAATCGACGGCACCGCATTGTGGAGGTGTGCCCTGCCGCCACTCCTCCGCTACCCGACCGTCGACGAGCTGGGCGCCCGGGCGGCCGCGCTCGTCGCCCGCCGCCCCCGTGACGCACGGCTGCGCCGCGTGGGGACGTCCCGCGCGGGCACACCCCTGTGGCTGCTGTCCGTCGGCCACGGCAGCCGCCAGGCCCTCGTGGTGGCCGGCCCGCACGCCAACGAACCGGTGGGCGGCGCCACCGTGCTGCGGCTGGCCGAACGGGTGATGGCCGACCCCCGTCTGCACGAGGGCGCCGACGCCACGTGGAACCTGCTGTTGTGCCTGGACCCCGACGGCCTGCGCCGCAACGAGGGCTGGCTGCAGGGCCCGTACGCCCTCGGCGGCTACTTCCGGCACTTTTTCCGGCCCGGCTTCCTGGAGCAGCCCGAATGGCTGCCGGATGGCGCGGACGCCGCCACGCTGCCCGAGACCCGCACCCTGCTCGATCTCCAGGACGAACTGCGGCCCTTCCTCCAGTGCTCCCTGCACGGCGTCGACGTCGGCGGCGGCTTCGTCGAGCTGACCCACGACCTGCCCGGCCTCGCCCAGCGCGTCGCGCACACCGCCGCCCGCCTCGGCATCCCGCGCGAGCTCGGCCCCTACGACACCCTGTACTGGCCGGCACTGGGACCCGCCGTCTACCGGATCCCCAGGCCCCGCCGGGGCGATCTGGCCGCCGCCATCACCGAGGCGGCCGTCGAGTCGACCTGGTTCCATCCGCATCGGCACGGCACCGTCACGGCGGTCGTCGAGGCCCCCATGTGGGGTGTCGCCGCGGTGGAGGACGGTACTCCGCCCGCAGATGAGGAAACGGTCCTGCGCAGGGTGAGTCACACCTTGCGCCACGACGCTCGCCTCCTGCAGCGGCTGCTGGAGCGCCTGCGGCCCCACCTTCCCGCCGGACCGGAGACGGCCCGGCTGCTCGCCCCGGTCGACGACTATTTACTGGTCTGCCCCGGGCTCGCCGACACCTGGGACCCCGACGTCGAGGACCCTGGCGGCGCACGGCCCCTTCCGTCGCTCAGCACCGCCCACCTGGCCGCCCTGCGCATCGCCGGGCGGCGCCTCGCCCTGCGGACGGCCGGGCTGCTGCACCAGCTCGTGACCGGCGCCGGCCGCGACCCGGCCCGGGTGCTGCCGGAACTGGACCGGCTCCTCGACGAGTGGTGCGACGACTACCGCGACGGCTGCGGAGCGCGCTGGATACCGGTCGCGCGCCAGGTGGAGTACCAGGCGCGGGTGGTGCTCGCCGCGTTCGAACTCGCCACGCGGCACGCGCCCGCGTGCTCTCGTTCGGGTGAGTCGGGGTGGAATGCCGGAGCCGCCGTGCCGATGCATCAGGAATGACGCGATGCATCACAGCCGTACGAGGCACTCTGCTCACGGCAGCCGCCACCCTCGCCCTCGGCGCCGCCGCGCCCCAGGCCACGGCCCAGGCTTCCGACCCCGTCAACTGGCTCTTCGTCACGGTCACCCGTGGCGACGCCCCCCACGGTGAGGTGCCCGGCAGGCTGCTGCTGTGCGATCCGCCGCGGGGCCACGGCAAGGCGGCCGAGGCCTGCGAGCAGCTCAACAGGGTGGGCGGCGACATCGGCCGACTCCAGAGCAAGGACGCGTTCTGCCCGATGATCTACGCGCCGGTGACCGCCCAGGCGCGCGGGGAGTGGAACGGACGCCCGGTCGAGTACCGGGAGACGTTCTCGAACGGATGCGGGATGTCCGCCCGGACGGGCGCGGTGTTCGCCCTGGACGACTGACGCCGTACCGCACGGCACTGCACGCGCGCGTGCCGTCGGCGTGGCTCACACCGCCCGGTCGCGTGCGTGCAGCGCGGCCGCGACGACCGTCCGGGACTGGTGCTCGACCTGGTGCTCCAGCGGCACCCAGCGGGCGCGGAAGCGTTCGGCGAAGGCGTCGCTCCAGGTCGCCACGAGCCGTTCGAGCGGCGGTGCCGCACGGTCGCCGGTCTCCCGCAGGACCCGCAGCAGCATGGCCGCCGCCCGCAGTGGCAGCCGCCGGCCGAAGGCGTCCACGCTTCCGACGTAGGCCATGGTGTCGTCGGCGGGCGGCGTGTGCATCCAGTCGGCGGCCAGCCCCGGCACCAGCTCCAGCGACCACTTCGCGGCCCGCAACAGGGGCCCGTCGACGCCGTCGAGGCGGGGGAGCGCCTCGGCGAGCACCCGCTCCACCTCCAGCGCGTCCCGCCGCAGTCGGGCGGCCAGCCGCCGCATCGCCCCGGCCGGGTCCGGATGCGGCGCCGGATCGTCCACCAGGTCGCTCGCCCACATCGGCACCTCGACGACCGCGGTCAGGCCGCCGTACCGGTGCACGTGATACCAGGTGCTGCTGCGCGCGTCGTCCGGCATGCTCGGATACGCCGCGCCCGCGCCCGGCGCCGGCATCACGTGCACCCCGGGTCCGGCCGCGGGCCAGCCCGCCGCGTCCGAGGCGCCGGTCTCCACCGGGATGTGCAGCTGGGCCGCGGACTTCGCGAACGGCTCGGCGAGACCGGGGACGTCCTTCGTCAGCTGCACCCAGCTGCCGCCCAGGTCGGTGCCGTGCAGGGTCACCTGAAGGTAGGGGCGCAGCTCGTCGATGACCCGGGTCAGCGCGCGTGTCTCGGGCGGCAGCCGGTCGGGAGGCAGCGCGGCCGGCGCCCACTCCGGCTGCTCCGGGGCCGCGGGCCGGTAGAAGCCGAGGTGGTAGTCGAACAGGCTGCGGGGCGCCGGCGTGATGTGCAGGCTCGCCCCGTCGGGATCCGCGCACAGCAGGAAGTGCCAGGAGGTGTCGGCCCGCAACTCCCGCTCGTGCAGGACCCGTTCGGCGACCGCCAGCAGGGTGGAGCTGCCGGTCGGTTCGTTGGAGTGCGCGCCCGCCACCACCAGTACGGCGCGTCGCGCGTGACCTATGGACAGCAGATGGAGGGGTCTGCCCGCCCGGGAGGCCCCCACCTGTCTGAGTACGCACAGGTCGGGCCGGTGGGCGGCCAACGCTCGGGCGGACAGGACCAGTTCGGTCAGAGTTGGGTAGCGCAGCTCCGGCAGGAGACTCACCCCCGTCACGTCCGCCCTGCTTCGCAATCCGCAGTACCCCATGGTCTGGTTTACGTGTCAAGGAGTTCACGGGGGAGGCTCCTGGGGGCGCCCAGGAGCATTTGCCGCCGACACGTAGGTGCGGTCGGCGTCAGCGGAAGCACGAGGCCCGTCCTTGGGAGTACGAGGCCCGTCCTGCCGGAGATCGCGAGCCCCGTTTCCACCCGTTCGCGCCATGTGCGAATGCCAGGGCGGCCGTCGAGAGCCCGGGCGCGAAGAGGGCGTCGTCGCTCGTCACCACGCGCCGGTCGGCGTGCCCGAGCCCCGGGAGCGTGCGCGGGCCCGAGCCGGTCGCCGGCAGGACACCACGGCGCGCGGGACAGCCGTACGCGCCCGAGAGTGTGCTCCCTGGGCACGTCGTACGGCAGTACGTCCGCTCAGCCCGCTCACCCCGCCTCCTCCACGCCGACCCGCTCCAGCAACGCCACGGGCAGCCGCTCGAACAGCTCCGCCACGCGCGCGTGCCCGCTGAACTCCCGCTCCGGAGCCAGCGCGTCGGCCCATCGCCCCGGCGGCAGCGCCAGCACCGTGTCGCGCCAGCCACCCGACCGCGCCAGCCGCAGCGACAGCCGCGTCACGGCGGTGACCACCTCACGGGAGCGCACGAAGGCCACACAGTGCGCGGCCGACGGTCCCACGACGGTCAAGGGCGTGTACGACGCCGAGTCACCGAACACATCGGGGCGCCGCCTGCGCAGCCGTAGCACCGACGCCGTCAACGCACCCTTCTCGCCCGGATCCTCGTGCGGGAACCGTACGGCCCGCCGGTTGTCGGGGTCGACCAGGGCCCGGTACTCGCCCTCGGTTCCCTGGTAGACATCGGGGACGCCCGGCATCGTCAGCTGGGCCAGGGCCACGCCCAGCATGTTCGCCCGGATGTGCGGCTCCAAACCGTCCCGGAAGGCGGCCACGCGCGCGTACGGCGCCCCGCACGGCCCCGCCGCGACGAACTCCGCCACCGCCTCCTCGTACGGCGGCTCCTGCTCCGTCCAGCTCGTGAACAGCCCCGCCTCGCGCACATGCTTCAACAGGGCCCCCTGCACGCGGTCGACGGCCGCGTCGCCCAGCCCGAACACCGTCTGCCACGCCGCCCACGCCAGTTGCGCGTCCGGTACGCCCTCGCCGTCGCGCGTCACCTCGGCCAGCACGTCCGCCCAGCGCTCCGGGCACTCGGTGAGCACGGCCAGCGCGGCCCGTACGTCGGCACTGCGCTTGGTGTCGTGCGTCGAGGCGACCGTCCCGGTGAGGGGCCAGTCGCGCTGCACGCGCGCGCAGTACGCGTGGAACTCGTCGGGCGAGACGGCAGGACTCCCCGGATTGCCGCCCACCTCGGTCGCCGACAGCAGCGGCACATAACGGTAGAACGCCGTGTCCTCCACGGACTTGGCCCGCAACGCCGACGCCGTCTGCGCGAACCGCGTCCGGAACTCCAGGTGCTCCGGCCCGTCACCGGCCCGCCCGAGCACCAGGTCGCGCACGACGTCGACCGCGCCGGCCTCCTCGGGCACGACGAAGGCGAGCCGGGCCTCGGCAGCGGCCTCCTCGGTGACGACACGGGCCGCGTCACCGGAGACGTACGGCCGGTAGACCTCCAGCCGGACGAGGAGCTCCTGCAGCGCGGTGCGCAGCGCCCAGGGCGCGCGGTCGCGCAGGGCGGGCTCCGGGGACGTGGCGCACACGCGGTGCGCCACCCGCGTCAGCCGGTCGACCTCGGTGGCCAGCTCGTGCGTGAGCACCTTGTACGCCGCCCGCCGCACCGTCGCCTCCCAGTCGCCGCCCCGGTCCGTCTGCGGGGCCGCGAACCGCCGGTACTGGCCGAGGAGTTCCCCGAACCCCGCCGGGTCGGTGAACAGGCCGTCGATGTGCCGCAGGGCGTCGTAGCCGGTGGTGCCCGCGACGGGCCAGGAGGCCGGCAGATGCTCCCCGTCCGACAGGATCTTCTCCACCACGGTCCAGCGCCCGCCGGTCGCCTCGTGCAGGCGCTGAAGATAGCCGTCGGGATCGGCGAGGCCGTCGGGATGGTCGATGCGCAGCCCGTCGATCACGCCCTCGTGCAGGAGCTGGAGGATCTTGGCATGGGTGGCCTCGAAGACCTCCGGGTCCTCGACCCGCACCCCGATCAGCTCCGAGATGCTGAAGAACCGCCGGTAGTTGAGCTCCGTACGGGCCAGCCGCCACCACACCGGCCGGTACCACTGCGCGTCCAGGAGCTGCGGCAGCGGCAGTTCCTCGGTGCCCTCGCGCAGCGGGAACGCCTGGTCGTAGTAGCGCAGGACGTCGCCGTCCACCTCCATGCTGCCGAGCTCCTCGCCCAGCGGGTGCCCCAGCACCGGCAGCAGCACCTGGCCGCCCTGCGCCTCCCAGTCGATGTCGAACCACCGCGCGTACGGCGACTTGGGGCCCTCGCGCAGCACCTCCCACAGCGCGCGGTTGTGCCGCGGGGCCATGGCCATGTGGTTCGGCACGATGTCCACCACCAGGCCCAGGCCGTGCTCGCGCGCGGTACGCGCCAGCGCGCGCAGCCCCTCCTCGCCACCCAGTTCCTCGCGCACGCGCGCGTGGTCCACGACGTCGTAGCCGTGCCCCGACCCCGGGACCGCCTCCAGGACGGGGGACAGGTGCAGGTGCGAGACGCCGAGCGAGGCCACATACGGCACGGCCGCCGCCGCGGCCCCGAAGGGAAACGCGGGCTGCAGCTGCAGCCGGTAGGTGGCGGTGGGCACCATCGGGTCGGGTCGCTCAGGTGTCATGGAAAGCTACGTACCCGCCAGGACGCCGTTCGTGTCATCGGCGCCCCCACGTGGGCCACTGCCGGAACGACGAACCGGTACCGTCCCGACGTGAATCCGCCCCCGCGCGGACGGCGCGTCCGGCGTCGTACACCGGACGCGCCGACGCGCCGACGCACCGTCCTAGACCGGCCGCTGCAACACCGTCAGGCTCCGGTCCACCAGCGTCAACCGGTCCCCGGCCTGCACCTTCGCTCCCGTCCCCGGCGGCACCCCGTCCGTGCGGGCGGTGTCGACGACCACCTGCCACTGGCGGCCGTGGTTGACCGGCACGACGAAGTCGAGGGTCTTGGGGGAGGCGTTGAACATCAGCAGGAACGAGTCGTCGGTGATGCGCTCCCCGCGCGCCCCCGGCTCCGAGATCGCGTTGCCGTTGAGGAACACCGTCAGCGCCGACGCCTGCGCCCGGTCCCAGTCCCGCTGGGTCATCTCCTTGCCCTGCGGTGTGAACCAGGCGATGTCCGACAGGTCGTCGTGCGTGCCCTCCACGGACCGACCGTGGAAGAAGCGTCGCCTGCGGAAGACCGGATGGTCCCGCCGTAGCCACACCATCGCGCGCGTGAAGGCGAGCAGCTCACGGGGCAGCCCGTGCGCGCCCTCGCCGACCGAGCCGTCCTCATCGTGCTCGCCGCCCTCCTGCGGCCACTCGATCCACGCCAGCTCACTGTCCTGGCAGTAGGCGTTGTTGTTCCCGCGCTGCGTACGCGCGAACTCATCCCCGTGGCTGAGCATCGGCACGCCCTGGGACAGCATCAGCGTGGCGATGAAGTTGCGCATCTGGCGGGCGCGCAGCTCCAGGACGGCCGGGTCGTCGGTCTCGCCCTCCGCGCCGCAGTTCCAGGACCGGTTGTGGCTCTCGCCGTCCCGGTTGTCCTCGCCGTTGGCGTGGTTGTGCTTGTCGTTGTACGAGACGAGGTCGTGCAGCGTGAACCCGTCGTGGCAGGTCACGAAGTTGATGGAGGCCAGCGGGCGCCGCCCGTCGTCCTGGTACAGGTCCGAGGAGCCCGTCAGCCGGGACGCGAACTCCGCCAGCGTCCGCGGCTCACCGCGCCACAGGTCCCGTACGGTGTCGCGGTACTTGCCGTTCCACTCGGTCCACAGGGGCGGGAAGTTGCCCACCTGGTAGCCGCCCTCGCCGACGTCCCACGGCTCGGCGATCAGCTTCACCTGGGAGACCACCGGGTCCTGCTGTACCAGGTCGAAGAACGACGACAGCCGGTCCACCTCGTGGAACTGTCGCGCCAGGGTGGCCGCGAGGTCGAAGCGGAAGCCGTCGACGTGCATCTCGGTGACCCAGTAGCGCAGCGAGTCCATGATCAGCTGCAGGACGTGCGGGGACCGCATGAGCAGGGAGTTCCCGGTGCCCGTGGTGTCCATGTAGTAGCGCGGGTCGTCCGTCAGGCGGTAGTACTGCGGGTTGTCCAGGCCCCGGAAGGACAGCGTGGGCCCCAGGTGGTTGCCCTCGGCGGTGTGGTTGTAGACCACGTCGAGGATGACCTCGATGCCGGCCTCGTGCAGCGCCCGCACCGCCGACTTGAACTCCAGGACCTGCTGGCCGCGGTCGCCCCATGAGGCGTACGCGTTGTGCGGGGCGAAGAAGCCGATCGTGTTGTAGCCCCAGTAGTTGTTCAGGCCCATGTCGACCAGACGGTGGTCGTTCACGAACTGGTGGACCGGCATCAGCTCCAGCGCCGTCACACCCAGCTCGGTGAGGTGCTCGATGATCGCCGGGTGCGCGAGGGCGGCGTAGGTGCCGCGCAGTTCCTCGGGCAGGCCCGGGTGGCGCATCGTGAGGCCCTTCACATGAGCCTCGTAGATCACCGTGTGGTGGTACTCGGTGCGCGGCCGCCGGTCGTCGCCCCAGTCGAAGTACGGGTTGACCACGACCGACGACATCGTGTGCGGCGCCGAGTCCAGGTCGTTGCGTTTGTCGGGTTTATCGAAGTGGTAGCCGTACACCTCCTCGCCCCAGCGGATCGCGCCGCTGATCGCCTTGGCGTACGGGTCGAGCAGCAGCTTCGCGGAGTTGCAGCGCAGGCCGCGCTCGGGGGCGTACGGGCCGTGCACCCGGAACCCGTACCGCTGACCCGGCATGACGCCCGGCACGTACGCGTGCCGCACGAACGCGTCGCTCTCCCGCAGTTCCACCGCCGTCTCCGAGCCGTCGTCGTGCAGCAGACACAGCTCTACTCGGTCCGCGGCCTCCGTGAAGACCGCGAAGTTGGTGCCGGCGCCGTCGTAGGTGGCACCGAGTGGATATGCCTCTCCAGGCCAGACCTGCATGGACACGACTCTTTCAGCTCGGGCCCGCCGTCGGGGGCGCCTTGACTTCGAGTCTCCCCGAAAGTGATGGAACCACCCATGACTTACGTCCCTCTTACCGGTCGACCAGTGCATACGCGGTATGCCGAACCAGTGGGGCAATCACGTACTCCCGAGGACGTAGGGGGAGTAGGGGGAAGATGTGCGCAAGATAGTGCACCGCCATCTGGGCAAGGTGGTGGCCGGTGCGGCCATCGCGGTGGCGGGAACCGCCGTGATGGTCGGAATCACCCTGCCGGGGACGGCGGGGGCCGACACGGCGGGAGGGACCGACAGCAGCGCCCAGTCGGCCCAGCAGGCGGGCCAGGGACAGGGCCCCGGCGCGGTGGCGCCGGGCGTCGTCGAGGAGGCGCCGAGCGAGGGGGAGACGGGCAAGGGCAGCGATCCGCTGACCGACGACGAGATCGACCGGGTCGCGAGCATCGCGGCCGACCGGCAGCTGCGCAACGCCGGCGAGAACGTCGAAGGTGACCGAGGCGCGCAGCGGCTGAGTGTCGGCCTCGCCGACCCGGAGGCCGACGAACTGGACTCCTCGAACGTGCCGCGCCGGGCCGAGGTGACGTTCTACGACTACAAGAACGACTCCCTCGTGACGAAGACCGTCAATCTGGACACGGGGAAGGTCGAGAAGTCCTACACCGCGCAGGGCGTCCAGCCGCCCCCGAGTCCCGCCGAGGGCATCGAGGCGGCCAGGCTCCTGATCGCCGACCCGCTGGGCGCGGACCTGAAGGCCGACTACAAGGACGCCATCGGCAAGGAGCTCACCTCCCCGGACCAGCTCCAGCTCAGCGCCGGCATCTACCGGGCCGATCCGGGCGCCCAGTCCGCCGCGCTCGACAAGTGCGGTGAGCACCGCTGCGTGCGGCTGTTCGTGAAGGTCAAGAACGGCCCGTGGATCGACACCCGGGCTCTCGTGATCGACCTGAGCGCCCGCAAGGTCGCCAAGCTCGACTGAGCGGCTCTCCGTTCACTTTTCCAACTCGCACCCAGTACTTGCACCTCCTGTAAGGGAGTCATTTCTTCATGCGCGTGAACAGAATGAGCCGTGCCCGCAGGCGGGCGGCGGCCGTGGGCCTGACCGTGGCCACTCTGGCCGCCGGCGTGACGACCGCCGCCGGACCGGCCACCGCCCAGCCGAAAGCCGCCCCCGCGGCGGCCGCCGACTGCAGCGCCGCCTACCGCATCGAGCAGAAGCTCTCCGGCGGCACGACCTGGCGGATGTGCTGGCGCTACGACGGCAAGGCCGGACTCGTCCTGGACCACATCTCCTACCAGCCCAAGGGGGAGACCAAGCCGATCAAGGTCCTCAACAGCGCCCGGCTCGGACAGATCCACGTCCCGTACGACGACGGGAAGAACGAGTTCGACGACCTGACGGGGCAGCCCTTCGCCCAGGGCCTGATGGCACTGTCGCCGGGCGAGTGCCCCGGCGGCACCATCAAGACGGTCAAGGTCCCCGACGCCTGGACCGAGGACCCCAACGTCAAGGGCCTGTGCACCACCACCCGCTCCCGGGGCCACGCCTACCGTATGAACGACGGGAACAAGACCTACCAGGCCCAGGGCAAGGACCTGCTCGTCTACACGGTCAACCAGGTCGGCTGGTACGAGTACATCACCGAGTGGCGCTTCCAGGACGACGGCGCCATCAACATGAACGTCGGCGCGACCGGCAGCCTCTCCTACGACGACTACGACGCCGGCGACGGCCGTGGCTGGCCGATCGGCAAGGGTGCCCGGGCGAAGGCCACCAGCCACAGCCACAACGTCTTCTGGCGGCTGGACTTCGCGCTCGACGGCTCCACCAAGAACCGCGTCGAGCAGTACGACTCGGCCGTCACCACCGGGCAGGGCCGCCCGAAGACCAAGACCACCGCCACCAAGGTCACCAAGGAGCTGACGGGCGACGCCAAGAACTACCGCTGGTGGCGTGTGGTCAGCGCGACCGGCAAGAACAAGGACGGACACGCCCGGTCCTACGAGATCGTCCCCGGCATCAGCACGAAGTTCCCGGGGCGCAGCTTCACCAAGCACGACTTCTACTTCACGCAGTACAACAGCTGCGAGAAGTTCGCCAGCCACAACCCGGCGTGCGCGGGCAGCCACCCCAAGTCCGTCGACAAGTGGGTCAACGGCCAGAACCTCACGCGCCCGGTCGTCTGGGCCAACGTGGGCTTCCACCACATCGTGCGGGACGAGGACCAGCAGCCCATGCCGGTCCACTGGCAGGGATTCTCCGTCGTCCCGAGGGACGTCACGGCTATGAATCCGCTCACTCCCGCCGACGTCGCCTGGCAGAACGGCAACTGGGGATTCCCTCGTTGAGAATGACCCTGCCCATCCGGCTGCACCGCCGACCGCTCCCGGAGTACCCTTCCTTGATCGTTGGGACGGGGAGTGCTCGGGGGAGCGGAAGGCGGTGCGCGGGTGGGCTCGGGAGGGCTGGAGTTGCCCCCTGGTGACGAGGGTCACGAGGGGAACTCCACAGACGTCCCGCCCGGCACGGTGTCCCTGGCCAGGCCGATGGAGACCAACTCCATCGGCCCGGAGCTGGACTGGGACACCGACGCCTGGCGCGAGGTGCGGACACGCGCCCAGCGCGCCGGCCGGGCCTACATCTGGCTGAACCTCGTAGAACAGCGGTTGCGCGCGGTCGTGGCCGCTGTTCTGCGCCCCATCTACGAACCCGTCCACGGCCAGGACGACTGGGTGGTCGCGGCGGCCGGGCCGGCCGGCCAGGAGTGGGTTCAGCGTGCGGTCGCGGTACGCGAAGTCAGCCGCCGCAAGGGCTACTTGCTCGACCCGGCCGACGACAACGTCCTCAGCTTCCTCACGCTGCCGCAGCTGCGCGAGCTGATGGTGCAGCACTGGCCGTGCTTCGAGCCGTACGTCGACGACCGCCGGGACGTCGAACTCGCCCTGGACGAACTGGAAGTGACCCGGAACGTCGTCTCGCGCAACCGCGCCCTGTCCGAGGCGGTCCTGAACCAGGCCGAGCGGGCCTCGGCACGTCTGCTCGAGATCCTCGGCGCGGGCGGCGACGTACCCTCCGCGCGCCGGCTGCCCGTCGACGCGGTCGAGGACCTGGTCGGCGACCGGTACGCCGACGTGGTCGCCGTGCACCCCGACCGGGTACGGCTGCTGCGCCAGTTCCCGGCCGAGGACATCTTCGGCGGCGCGCGCCGGCTCGACGCCATCGGCATCGGCCTCAACCTGCTCGTCCAGAACTTCTCCGGGCGGCGCCTGGTGCGCCTGGCCGAGTCCGGCTGTCGGGTGCGGCTGCTGTTCCTGAACCCGGCCTCCAGCGCGGTGAAGCGGCGCGAGCGCGAACTCGGCATCAAGCGGGGCGAGTTGAGCCGGGCGGTCGAGATGAACATCCTGCACATGCGCCGGGTGCGGTCCCGGCTGCGGGACCCGGGCGCCTTCGAGATCCAGGTCTTCGACGAGACGCCCCGCTTCACGGCGTACCTCGTGGACGGTGACGGCACCGACGGCATCGCGGTGGTGCAGTCCTATCTGCGGCGCACACGGGGGCTGGAAGCGCCGGCCCTGGTACTGCGCAACGGCAGCAGGGTGGTCAAGTCGGACGAGATCGACCCAGGTGGGCTTTTTCCGACGTATCGCGAGGAGTTCGAGCTCATGTGGGCGGATTCGCGCCCGGTGTCCTGAACTGTCGCACTGCGGAAGCGCCGTCTCACCGCGGAAGCGCCGTCTCACACCGCATAAGCGGAATGCGGTCCTCTGATTGTCAGTGGCGCATGGGAGGGTGGAGACCACTGGGGGAAAGCACCACCAAGAAGGGGGACCGCCCATGGGCTGGCACCGGGAGCTGCTGATCGGCTTCGACCTGGAGACGACCGGGACCGATCCGCGTGAGGCGCGCATCGTCACGGGGGCCGTGATCGAGGTCAGGGACGGACAGGCCCTGGGGCACAGGGAGTGGCTGGCGGATCCGGGCGTGGAGATCCCGGCGGACGCGGTCGCGGTCCACGGCATCAGCAATGAGCGTGCGGCCGCCGAGGGCAGCCCGGCCGACCAGGTGGCGGATGCCATCGCCGACGTCCTGGTGACCTACTGGAAGACAGGCGTACCGGTCGTCGCCTACAACGCGGCCTTCGATCTGAGCCTGCTCTCCGCCGAACTGCGGCGGTACGGACTGCCGTCCCTGCGCGACCGGCTGGGCGGCCCGGATCCCGCACCGGTCATCGACCCATACACGATCGACCGCTGGGCCGACCGCTACCGCCGGGGCAAGCGCAACCTGGAAGCGGTCTGCCGGGAGTACGGCATCTCCCTCGACGCCGCGCACGACGCCTCCGCCGACGCCCTCGCCGCGGCCCGGCTGGCCTGCGCGATAGCCACCCGCCACCCCAAGATCGCGGCCCTCGGGCCGGCGGAGCTGCACCGCCGCCAGATCGAGTGGTACGCCGAGTGGGCGGCGGACTTCCAGAAGTTCCTGCGCCGCAAGGGCGACGCGACCGCGGTGGTCGACGGGACGTGGCCGCTGAGGGAGCCGGCGGGGGAGACGGTCTGAGAACAGGACGCCGCGTGCTGTCCTGATGCCTGGCGCAGCGCCCTCCGTCAGAGCTGTGGCGAGGCGACCGCCTGTGTCGCCGGCGCTGCGATGCGCTCGATGCGGGGCTTGGCCAGCCGTGCGTAGTCCGCTCCCGAGATGAGCAGGGAGCGATCGAGCCGGGCCGCGTTGAAATACAGCCTCGGCTGGGCCACCACGTCCGGGTCGGCGACCAGTTCGAGGTCGGGATCGAAGCTGAACGGCAGGACGGTGCCGGGAACGGCGCGGGCCAGCCGCTCGGCCGTCTCCGGCTCGCTGAACCCGACGTAGCGCGCGGCGAACAGCGCCTTGACGGCGTCCAGGTCGACCCGTCGGTCTCCGGGGACGACCGCGAGGACATGACGTGTGGTGCGCCGGTCCACCTTGACCCGCAGCACGATGCACTTCGCGGCCTCGGAGGCCGGGTGGCCGCGCAGCGCGCAGACGGCCTCGGTGGCGCCCTCGGGCTCGTGGTCGAGGAGGCGGTAGCCGACGGAGGAGGAGTCGAGCAGGGAGATCAGGTGGTCGTAAGTGTCGTGCTGGGTGGGGCCGTCGTGGGCGCCGTCGTAGCTGCGGTTGTCGTAGGTGGGGTCGGGCATGCGGAGTCCTTGTCTGCGGGGTCGGGGTCCCTGTCGAGGGGGTGCGTCGAGGTGTGGCGTGCGGGGTGGCGGGGTTCCGGTGCGCCGCGGTGCGCCCGTTCCACCGCCTGCCCCCAGTACGTGCCGGCGAGCATCAGGGCCGCCCCGAGACCGGTGAGCGCGGTGAGGTGCTCACCGCCGAGCGCGATGCCCACCGCGACGGCCCAGACCGGCTCCGTGCCCAGCAGCAGGCTGGCCCGGCTGGCGGAGGTGCGCTGCACGGCCCAGGTCTGCGCGAGGAAGGCGAACACACTGCAGAACAGGGCGAGATAGACCAGCTGGGCCCAGGTGGCCGGGGCCGCGTGAGCGAGCGTCGGCAGGTCGTGGGCGGCGGCCGGCAGGAACAGGGCCGTGCCGACGAGGGTCTGCACGGTCGTCAGGTGCAGTGGGCGGATCGCCCGCCCGGTGGTGAAGCGGCCGACCAGTGCGACATGCCCGGCCCGGACCAGTGCGGCGCCGAGCATCAGTAGGTCGCCGAGACGGGGCGCGTGGAAGCCGTTGCCGGACATCAGCAGCCCGACGGCCAGGACGCACACGCCGGTCGCGGCGAAGAAGGAGACGGGCAACGCGCCGCGGCGGCCGCCGCGGTCGAGGAGCGGGGTGAGGACGATGGTCAGGCTGATGATGAGCCCGGCGTTGGCGGCGCTGGTGTGGGCGACGCCGTACGTCTCCACGAGCAGCACCGCGGCCTGGGTCACCCCCAGGGGCACACCGGCCCGTAGTTCGGCACGCGTCCACCGGCGCGCCTCGCGCCCGCGGGAGGCGACGACGCCGAGGCAGGCGAGCGCGGACAGGGCGTAGCGGGCGAAGAGCACCAGCAGGACGGGGAGCGCGGCAGTGGCCGTCTGGGCCGAGAGATAGCTGGAGCCCCAGACGAGCGCGACAAGGAGGAGTACCGCATCGGTACGGCGGACGTCGGACACCCGCATACGGTGCACCGACGGCGACCCTGAAGCCCAGTACCAGTCTCTAAAACGATCTTTTAGAAGCCCTACATCGTCCCTACACTGAGGCGATGGACGAACGGCAGCTGAGGATCCTGCGGGAGCTCGGCGAACTGGGCAGTGTCACGGCGGTCGCCGAGGCGCTGCTGGTGACGCCGTCGGCGATCTCCCAGCAGCTACGGCTGCTGCAGCGCGCGATCCCGGTGCCGCTCACCGAGCGGCAGGGGCGCCGGCTGGTGCTCACCGACGCAGGACAGGCGCTGGCCGGAGCGGCCGTCGAGGTGGAGACGGCGCTCGCGCGGGCGCGGCACACGGTCGAGGAGTTCGTCGAGCGGCCGGACGGGGAGGTGTCGGTGGCGGCGTTCCACAGCGCGGCCACGGCGTTCTTCCCGCTGCTGATCCGCGCGCTGGCCGGGCCGGGCAAGCCGGTGCCGAGGCTGGCCGACGAGGATGTACCGCAGGAGGACTTCCCCCGGCTCACCCGGGAATACGACATCGTCCTGGCCCACCGCCTGGACCACGCCCCGCCGTGGCCGGACACGGTGACCGCGACGACGTTGCTGCGCGAGCCACTGGACGTGGCGATGCCCGTCGATCACCCGCTCGCCGCCAAGCGTCGCGTCACCCCACGCGACGTGGCCGAGGAGCAGTGGATCACCGTGCACGACGGCTTCCCGGTCCTGGCGGTCATCGAAGCCGTCGCCGCCGCGGCCGGACGCCGACTCCATCTGGCCCACCGCATCAACGAGTTCGCGGTGGTGGCCGAGGCCGTCGCGGCCGGCGGGGGCCTGGCCCTGATGCCCCGCTGGACGATGCGCCCACACCCGGCGCTGGTCCTGCGCCCCCTCAGCGGCGTGCAGGCGCGACGCCATATCGACGCCCTCTACCGCCCCGAGCGGACGGCCAGGTCGGCGGTCCGCACCGTATTGACCGAACTGGGCCGCGCGGCGCGCAGGATCCAGAGCCGGGACAGTGACGGCAGGGCGACGCCCTGAATGCTGCCCCGGCCCGGGCGCTCCGGCCCGGCCGCCCCGGCCGCCTGGCACGACAAGATCGATTGTCAGTGGTGGGTGAGAACATCGAAGCATCGAGTCGAAAGCATCGAGTCGAAAAGAGGGGGAGCCGTCATGTCCGTAAGCCAGAACTACATCAATCACGTCGCTCTCGTGCTGGATGCCAGTTCGTCCATGTCGCACCTGAGCCGCAAGGTCGTCGAAGTCGCCGACCAGCAGATCGCGTACCTGGCCCGCCGATCGCAGGAGTTGGACCAGGAAACCCGCGTCACGGTGTACGTCTTCGCGGACACGGTGGAGTGCGTCATCTACGACAAGGACGTGCTGCGGATGCCGTCCCTGAAGCAGCTGTACCGGGTCGGTGGAATGACGGCGTTGCTGTCGGCCACGCTCAAATCGCAGCGGGAGCTGGCGCAGACGGCTCAACTGTACGGCGACCACAGCTTCCTGACGTTCGTGCTCACCGACGGGCAGGAGAACGCAAGTCATCGCTGCCCGGACGCCCGTAGCAGGGATCCGCGTGAACTGGTCAACGGCGTGGCCAAGTTGATCGCGACACAGGAGGACAACTGGACGCTGGCCGTCCTCGTGCCGGACCAGATGGGCAAGCGCGAGGCCATGCAGTGCGGGTTCCCGAAGGACAACATCGCCATCTGGGACGCCACGAGCACCCAGGGTCTGGAGGAGGCCGGGCAGGTCATCCAGCAGGCCACCGAGAAGTTCATGATGGGCCGCGCCCAGGGCATCCGCGGATCACGGGCGGTGTTCTCCACAGGTGCGGACGTGGTCAACAAGGACACCATCAAGGCAGCCGGACTCACCCCGGTGGATCCGTCGGAGTACCAGCTGATCCCCGTGGCTCGTGACGCCGGGATCCGGGACTGGGTCATCGAATGCGGGCACACCTACCGCACCGGTGGGGCGTTCTACCAGCTGAGCAAGTCGGAGAAGATCCAGGCGCAGAAGCAGATCGCAGTGCTGGAGAAGAAGACGGACCGGGTGTACACGGGGCCCGAGGCCCGAGCCCTGCTCGGCCTGCCGGACGTGGAAGTCCGCGTCAAGCCCGACCACAACGACGACTTCACGATATTCGTGCAGAGCACCAGCGTGAACCGCAAGCTCGTACCGAACACGCGGCTGCTGCTGATGCTCGCGTAAAGCATCCGGGCGACCACCGGAACCGGGGCGAGGGTGCCGACGGTGCGGGTGGCCGTGTCCTGACGCGCTGTTTCGCGGTCAGAAACAGGCGTTCAGAACGAATGCCACCGCACCGTCTCATCGCCCTCTCTCAGCGAAGCCACCCGGCGACGGAACTCCGCCAACGCCTTCGGATTGCTCGGCGCATGCTGGGCCACCCACGCACAACTGGCCGTCTCCCGAGCCCCCCGCAACACCGAGCAGCCCTCCCACTCCCGCACATCCCAGCCGTACGTCTCGACGAACGAGTCGTAAACCGCCGCAGTCAACCCGTACCGAACCCGTGAGAGCGCCATGACCACCAGGTCGTGCTCCCGCAGATCCGCCGAGAAGGTCTCCAGGTCGACGAGAACCGGCCCGTCCGGGCCGACATGGACGTTGCGAGGGAGGGCGTCACCGTGAATCGGCCCCGGCGGCAGATGCGGCGTCAGCGCAGCCGCGGCCGCGGCGAACCCGTCCCGCCGCTCCCGCAGATACGCCGCGTCGGCCGGATCGATCGCGTCGCCTGCCAGCCGCAGCCACCGTTCCACGCCGCCCAACAACTCACGGGGCGGCAGTTCGAAGGACGGCATGGGCAACGCGTGCACGAACCGCAGCAGTTCGGCCAAATCCCGTGGCTCGGCGGGCCGTACCGGATCGGGCAGCCGGTGCCACACGGTCACCGGGTGTCCCTCCACCAGCAGCTCCTTGGGCTCGGCCGCCCGGACCGCCGGCACGCCCGCCTCGGCCAGCCACTCCGCGACGTCCAGTTCGCGCCGTGCCCGGCCCAGGAGTTCGGCGTCGCGGCCCACCTTGACGACCAGGTCACCGGCGGCGAACACCGCGTTCTCGCCCAGGGCGAGCAGTCGCGCGTCCCGCGCCGGGACGGGTCCCACCCCCGCCGCGGCCAGTACGTCCCGCGCCCGTGCCTCGTCCATCGCCCGCCTCCGTGTGGTCGTACGCCTCCAGGAACAGCGTCGGATTCCCGCCATCCCTCGCTCAGTCTCGCATTCGCACAGGTCGGAGCGCGTGCGCGCTGCCTTGACGGGGCAGAGCGCCTTCACGACCATGACGGGGCCCATCCCGAGCGGCGCAAAGGGGCTGATTCCGTGACGACGGTGACGGAGGCGGAGAGGCCGGTGAGACGCCCGCCGGGTGGCACGAGGCGGCGGCGCGTCACGGATCACGGCGCCTGGTTCCTCGTACTCCCCGCGCTGATCCCCATCCTGATCCTGAGCGTAGGGCCCCTGCTCTACGGCATCATGCTCGCCTTCACCGACGCGCAGTCCGGGCGGACCCAGCCCACCCAGTGGATCGGCGGTCTCAACTTCCGGGATCTGCTGCACGACACGCTGTTCTGGGAGTCGTTCCGGATCGGCCTGGTGTGGGCCGTCGGCGTCACCGTGCCCCAGTTCCTGCTGGCGCTCGGGCTCGCCCTCCTCCTCAACCAGGACCTGCGTCTGCGCTGGCTGGCCCGCGCTCTGGCGATCGTCCCGTGGGCCATGCCCGAGGTCGTCGTCGGTGTCATGTGGCGGCTGGTCTACAACCCCGACGCGGGCATCCTCAACGAGACGCTCCGCGACCTGGGCCTCGGCGACGGCCGCGACTGGCTCAGCGGGCTCGGCACCGCGCTCCCCGCCGTCATCGTCGTGGGCGTCTGGGCGGGCATGCCGACCACGACGGTCGCTCTGCTCGCCGGTCTGCAGAACACCCCGCGCGAGCTGCACGAGGCGGCAGCCGTGGACGGCGCCGGCGCCTGGCGCCGCTTCCGCACGGTCACCTGGCCCGCCCTCAAACCCGTCGCCCTGTCCATCACGGCACTCAACCTGATCTGGAACTTCAACTCCTTCGCCCTGGTCTACGTGCTCACCAGCGGCGGGCCCGGCGGCCGCACCCGGCTGCCCATGTTCTTCGCCTACGAAGAGGCCTTCCGCTACGGGCAGTTCGGCTATGCGGCGGCGATGGGATGCGTGATGGTCGCGGTGATCTCGGTCCTCCTCGCCATCTTCCTCGTCGGCCGGCTCAGGGGAGGTGACGAGTCATGAGGACCAGCACCACGGGCCGTATCGGCCAGTACGCCGCCCTGCTCGCCTACCTCGTCTTCCTCGCCTTCCCCTTCCTCTGGCTGATCTCCACCGCCTTCAAGCCCCCGCGCGAGCTCGGCAGCCTGCACCCCACCTGGATCCCGAAGGACCCCACCCTCGCCAACTTCCGGCAGGCCTTCGACGAACAGCCCCTGCTGCACGCCGCCCTCAACTCCCTTGTCGCCGCGCTCGGCGCGGCCCTGATCGCCGTACTGCTCGCGACCCCGATGGCCTACGTCATGGCCCGCCGCCGCACCCCGCTCGCGCGAGCGGCGACCGGCTGGGTGATCGTCAGCCAGGCGTTCCCGCTGGTGCTGTTGATCATTCCGCTGTTCCTGGTGCTGAAGAACCTGCGGCTGATCAACTCGGTGCCGGGGCTGGTCATGGTCTACGTGGTGTGGGCGCTGCCGTTCGCGCTGTGGATGCTCGTCGGGTACGTCCGCGCCGTGCCGCCCGAGTTGGAGGAGGCGGCGGCGGTCGACGGGGCCGGGCGGGTGCGGACGCTGGTGTCGGTGACCGCGCCCCTGCTCGCGCCGGGGATCGTGGCGACGGGGCTGTTCGCGTTCGTCACGGCGTGGAACGAGTTCTTCTTCGCGCTGGTGCTGCTGAAGACGCCCGAGAAGCAGACCCTCCCGGTCGTCCTCACTCACTTCATCGGCGCGGAGGGCGTAGCGGACCTCGGCCCGCTGGCGGCGGCCGCCTTCCTGGCGACCCTTCCCTCACTGGTCGTCTTCGCGATCATCCAACGCCGCATCACGGGCGGCATGCTCGCCGGGGCGGTGAAGAACTGATGCGTACGAGAGTGCTGTTGCCCCTGGTCGTCCTGGCTCTGCTGCTCGCCGGATGCAGTGGCGACGACGGTGGCGGTTCCGACGGCCGTGTCACCCTGCGCTTCCAGTCCCTGGCCTGGCAGGAGGAGTCCGTCGAGGTCAACAAGGAGCTGGTGAAGGAGTGGAACGCCCGCCATCGCGACGTCAAGGTCGAGTATGTGCAGGGGAGTTGGGACAGCGTCCACGACCAGCTCCTGACCTCCTTCGAGGGCGGTGAGGCGCCCGACATCATCCACGACGCCTCGGACGACCTCGCGGACTTCGCGTACGGCGGCTACCTCACCGATCTCACCCACCTGTTGCCCGAGCGGCTCAAGTCCGATATCCCGCAGCACAGTTGGGACACGACGACCTTCGGCGACGGGATCTACGGCGTCCCCTTCCTCCAGGAGCCGCGCGTCCTCATCGCCAACGAGAAGTGGCTGAAGGAGTCCGGCGTACGGGTCCCGACCACCCAACGCCCATGGAGCTGGCCCGAGTTCCGAAGGGTCACCGAACGGCTCAGCGGCGACGGCAAGTACGGCGTCGCCTGGCCGCTGAAGGAACCCGTCTCCGCCACGCTCAACCTGTCACTGTCGACGGGCGGACAGCTCTTCCACCGGGGCGCGGACGGCAAGGTCACCATCCGGTTCGGCGAGGGGGACGAGGTCGTGCCGCGCACGATCCACGACCAGGCCGACACCGACCGCAGCGCCTCGCCCACCACCCTCGGCAGCGGCGGCTCGGACACCCTGCCCGGCTTCTTCGGCGGCAAGTACGCGATGGTGCCGCTCGGGTTCTCGTACCGTCAGCAGATCGTCCAGCAGGCGCCGCAGGGCTTCCAGTGGCAGGTGCTGCCCGCCCCGGCCGGCGCCGACGGGCTCACCCAGGGCGTCAGCCCGCAGACCCTGTCCGTCGCCGAGGACAGCCCGCACAAGAAGGAGGCCGCCGAGTTCATCGACTTCCTGCTCCAGCCCCGGAACATGGTCCGGCTCGCCCTCGGCGACTGGATGCTGCCCACCGGCACCCAGGCGCTGAAGGACCCCGCCCTGCACACCACGGAGAACGGCTGGGCGACCGGCACCGCCCTCGCCGCCCACCTGCGCTCGGCACCCGCGCAGTCCGTGCGGGGCTACCCGGAGTGGAAGGACAAGGTCGCCACCCCCGCGTTCCAGGAGTACTACAGCGGCGCCATCGACCTCGGTGAACTGCGCGAACGCCTGGAGGAGGACGGCAACTTGGTGCTCGCCCGCTATCAGCGCTGAGCCGTCCGCCCGCTCGCCCGCCCGCAGTCCTGCACGCCCGCAGTCCTGCACGCCCGCAGTCCCGCCCGCCCGCGAGCCCGCAGGCCCGCCTGCCCTCACGGCGCGGCGGGCCCGGTGATGTACCGCCCGTCCTCGTCGTACGGCCAGACATTGGGCACGCAGCCGTGCATGCCCTCGGGCATGCCGACGCTCGCGCCGGACCCGCGAGCCACCCCGGCGGCCACCTACGGTCCCCCGCCGGAGGAGTCCTCCACGGACGGCCCCGTCGAGGTGACCACCAGCGACAAGGGTGTGTCCATCGAACTGGCCGCCGAAGCAGGTGAGTTGTCCGGCCTTGAGGTGGACCAGCTGACCTGCACGACCCTCGGGGTCCAGCGCCTCGCGGACCCGGTGCCGAGCCCTCACCGAATGACCGTCACGGGGCCGGACGGCCGACAGATGGAGGGGAGCGGCGCGAGCTGTCCCGAGCGGTGACGTCGGCGCTTCCCGGGGAACGGAGTCGCACCATCCGCGGAATCAAGGCGCACCAGCCGCGGAATCCAGTTGCACGAGACGTCTCGTCTCGCCTACGGTGGGGCCCATGACCAGTCGCCCCGCCCACATCGCCATGTTCTCCATCGCCGCCCACGGCCACGTGAACCCCAGCCTCGAAGTGATCCGCGAGCTGGTGGCGCGCGGGCACCGGGTCACCTACGCCATTCCGCCGCTGTTCGCCGAGAAGGTCGCCGAGACCGGTGCCGAGCCGAAGCTCTGGAACTCGACGCTGCCCGGACCCGACGACGACCCCGAGGCATGGGGGAGCACGCTCCTCGACAACGTGGAGCCGTTCCTCGACGACGCGATCCAGGCCCTGCCGCAGCTCATCGAGGCATACGAGGGGGACGAACCGGACCTTGTGCTGCACGACACCGCCTCCTACCCGGCCCGTATCCTCGCCCACCGCTGGGGTGTCAGGGCGATCACGCTCTCCCCGCACATGGTCGCCTGGGACGGCTACGAGGAGGAGGTCCTCGAACCCATGTGGGCCGAGCCGAAGAAGACCGAGCGCGGCCAGGCGTACTACGCCCGCTTCCAGGCCTGGCTGGACGAGAACGGGATCGACCTGGACCCTGACTCCTTCGGTGGCCGACCCGACCGCTCGCTCGTCCTCATCCCCAAGGCGCTCCAGTGGAACGCCGATCGGGTCGACGAGAGCCGCTACACCTTCGTCGGCGCCTGCCAGGGCGACCGCTCGGCGCAGGGCGACTGGCAGCGGCCGGCGGGCGCGGAGAAGGTCCTCCTCGTCTCCCTCGGCTCCGCCTTCACCAAGCAGCCCGGCTTCTACCGCGAGTGCGTCAAGGCCTTCGGTGATCTGCCCGGCTGGCACATGGTGCTCCAGATCGGCAGGCACGTCGACCCGGCCGAGCTGGGCGCTGTCCCGGCCAACGTGGAAGTGCGGGACTGGGTACCGCAGTTGGCCATCCTGAAGCAGGCCGACGCCTTCATCACGCACGCGGGCGCCGGCGGCAGCCAGGAGGGACTCGCGACCGCCACGCCGATGGTCGCCGTACCGCAGGCCGCCGACCAGTTCGGCAATGCCGATGTGCTCCAGTCCGCCGGCGTCGCCCGCCATGTCCCGACGGAGGAGGCCACCGCTGAAACCCTCCGCGAGGCCGTACTCGCGCTCGTCGACGACCCCGAGGTGGCCCGGCGTCTGAAGGACATCCAGGCCGAGATGGCCCAGGAGGGCGGTACCCGGCGAGCCGCCGACCTCATCGAGGCCGAACTGCCCGCCCGCCGGGCCGAGTAGGCGACGTACGAGGGCCCGTTGACTCCCCCGGAGTCAACGGGCCCTGCTCGTCGGGCGGGTGGGGTCAGACCGGCACCCGCTCGCCCTCGTCGTCCCGAGCCGCGCTCCGCGTCACGGCCTCGGGCGCCTCGTCGTGCGTCAGGTCGGGCAGCCGGTTCAGCCACTTCGGCAGGTACCAGTTGCGCTCGCCCAGCAGCGCCATGACCGCCGGGAGCAGTACACCCCGGATGATGGTCGCGTCGATGAGGACCGCGGCCGCGAGGCCCACACCCATCTGCTTCATGGATTGCATGGACAGCGTGCCGAAGATCGCGAACACGGCGACCATGATGACCGCGGCGCTGGTGACGACCCCGGCCGTGGTGACCACCCCGTGCTGGATCGCCTCCTTCGTCGTACGGCCGCGCAGACGAGCCTCGCGGATCCGCGAGACCACGAACACGTGGTAGTCCATCGACAGACCGAACAGGATCACGAACAGGAACAGCGGCAGCCAGGTGATGATGGCGCCGACACCCTCCGCGCCCACCAGGGACGCGCCCCAGCCGTGCTGGAAGACGGCGACGAGAATGCCGTACGCCGCGCCCACCGACAGCAGGTTCAGCACGATCGACGTGACCGCGACCGTCAGCGAGCGGAACGACAGCAGCATCAGCACGAAGGCGAAGACCACGACGAAGGCGAAGACCGGGATGACGGCTCCGGCCAGCTGGTCGTTGAAGTCCTTCGAGCCGGCGACCTGTCCGGTGATCGGTGCCTCGACGCCGTCCACCTTGCCGAGCGTGGCGGGCCGTACGTCGTCGCGCAGCTTGTCCAGGCTCGCGCCCGCCTTGTCGAGGTCGGAGCCGCCGACCAGCGGGACGTACACGAAGGCGACGTTCTGGTCGTCGTGCAGCTTGATCTCGACCGGGCCGCGCGAGGCGCCCGAACTGACCGCCCGCTCACGGAAGTCGGCGAGCGCGGACTGCACCTCGGGGGCGTTGATGTCGTCGGCCTTGACGACGACCTCGGCCGGGTCGGAACCGCCCGGGAAGGCCTCGTTGAGCCGGTTGTACGTCTGCACGATCGGCAGCGAGTCGCCGAACTCCTGGTCCAGGGTGAGGTTCTGGGTCTTCATGCCCAGCGCGGGAGCCGCTACGGCGAGCAGCGCACCGGCCGCGACGACGACCGAGATGACCGGCCGTGCGAGCACTCCCTTCAGTACGGCCGTCCAGAACCGGCTCTCGCGGTTGCCGCGTCCGCGGTTGCGGCGGAGCTTGCTCTCCGGGTGCAGGAAGGGAATCTTGCCCTTCTCGACCCGCTCGCCCAGCAGCGACAGCAGCGCGGGCAGGACCGTCACCGACCCGACCATGGCGACCGCGACGACCATCAGCGAGGCCAGGCCCATCGCCTCGAACTCGGCGAGACCGGTGAACAGCATGCCCGCCATCGCCACGCACACCGTGACACCGGAGACGATGATCGCGCGGCCACTGGTGGCGGCGGCGACCCTGAGGGCGGTCTGCGCGTCCCGGCCGGCCTCGCGCTCCTCGCGCTCACGGCGCAGGTAGAACAGGCAATAGTCGACGCCGACGGCCAGACCGACCAGCAGCATCACGGAGTTCGCGGTCTCGCTCATCGGCATCACATGGCTCACGATGCCCATCAGGCCCATCGTCGCCATGATCGCGGTGATCGCCAGCAGCACCGGCAGCAGGGCCGCCACCACCGCGCCGAAGGCGATGAGCAGAATGCCGAGGGCCACCGGCACCGCGGAGTACTCGGCCTTCTGGAAGTCGTCCCCGAACGCGTCGTCGAACGTCTTCATCATGCTGGCGCCGCCGATCTCCTCGATCCGCAGCGACTCATGGTCCTTCTGGACGTCCTCGACGGCCTTCAGCACCGGCTCCACGCGCTCGCCCGCGGTGTCCGACTCACCGCGCATGTCGAACTGCACCAGCGCGCTGCGGCCGTCCTTCGAGATCGTCTGCGTGTCGTACGGCGATGTCACGTCCGTGACCTTGCCGGTGCCCTCGACCGCCTTCACGACCGCGGTGACCGCCGACCTGAACTCGGCGTCCGTGGCCTTGAGGCCGGCTTCCTTCGCCTGGATCAGGACGGTCTCACTGGCCGGCTCCTCGATGCCCGCGTCCTCGATGATCTTGGCTGCGGTGTGCGTCTCGCCCTTCAGCTGGTCGCTGTCCTTGACGTCGACCCGGCCCGCCGCCGAACCGAGCCCCATCGCCAGGACGACGAACAGCACCCAGATGCCGACGGCAGCCCATCGATGGCGGGCGCTCCAGCCGCCGGCGCGGGCGGCGAGTCCCCGCACGCGTGTGTCTCCGTTCCCCATGACGGGCTTGCCCCCTTGATTGCGGTGGCGGCCCCCTGCCGCCCCCTTTCGTTTCGAAGGTATGGGCCGGATAAAGCCATCTCGTCGTGCTGCCCGGTGAAGTACGGCGGCCGAAAGTCATCCGCTCGGCCCCGGGCCCTCCCCACTGGGGAGGATGGGGGTCCCTTACATCTATCGGGGCGGGTCGGGGACGCGGCTCAGGGGTGGGGTCGAGGCGGGGATCGGGGAGGGGCGCGGGAAGCGGATCAGCCGAATGAGGTTGTGCTTCATGCTGACCGGTAAGTAACTTACGGATCTGCGCGGCCGTCGTGCCCACCCCCACGGGGCACGACGGCCGCGTCGGTGTCCGTGTCAGTGGGCCGCCTTATGGTGGCCGAATGACGACGACGTATGCGGCGCTGCTGCGCGGGATCAATGTGGGCGGCAGCAGAAAAGTCCCGATGGCCGACCTGCGCACCCTGATGACCGGCCTCGGTCACGACGGCGTACGCACCTACCTGCAGAGCGGTCAGGCGGTCTTCGCCGCAGACCACGGCGACGAGGAGTCCCTGGCCACGGAGCTCGCGTCGGCGATCGAGAAGCACTTCGGCTTCGCCGTGGACGTGATCGTGCGCGACCACGCCTACCTCAAGGCGATCGCCGACAACTGCCCCTTTCCCGCAGCGGAGTTGGAGCCCAAACAGCTCCATGTCACCTACTACTCCGCCCCGGTCGACGCCGAGCGCTTCGCGGAGATCGACCCGGCCGCCTACCTCCCGGAGGAGTTCCGGCTCGGCGACCGGGCGCTGTACCTGTACGCCCCGAACGGCCTCGGGCGGTCCAAGCTCGCCGAAATTCTGTCGCGGCCCCGGCTCAACAAGGGTTTGATCGCCACCAGCCGCAACTGGAACACCGTCGTGAAACTCGTGGAGATGACCGGTGACTGACGTCCGTACGCCTGCCGTGGAGGCCGCCATCGAGGGCGAACTGCGCCTTCTCCAGCCGGAGGTCCGGTCCTCACCGGAACTGCTCGGGGAGCTGCTGCACCCGGAGTTCCGGGAGTTCGGCGCGTCGGGGCGGGACTGGGACCGGACGTCGATCATCGAGTCGCTGCTCGCGGGCACCGACCCGGGGCCCCGGCCCGTCGTCGTCTCGCGGATGGAGGGCGTCCAGCTCGCGCCCGATGTCGTCCACCTCACCTTCGACACCGAGGACAACGGCCGTCGGGTACACCGCAGTTCGCTGTGGCGGCGGACGGGGGACGGGTGGCGCATGTACTTCCACCAGGGGACGCTGTTCAGCGGAGAGTGACCGCGGAGCCGGCCGCGAGGACCGCGACGACCGCGTCGACCAGCGTGAGGGTCCTCCTTCGTGAGCGACGCGGCGTCGGCGATCTCCGGACCCAGTTGGGTCGAAGGCCAGGTTGTACGAGGCGTGCAGGACCTGCGGGTCGATCAGCCGCCAACTCCCGTCCGGCAGGCGGTACTCGGTGACCCAATGGTCCTCGTACCAGTCGTCGAGGAAGTACGTGGCGAAGCCGCAGCGGATCCGTGCCGGAGTGCTGGGTGTGCGAGGCTCGGCCCATGCGTTACATCATCATCGGGGCAGGGGCGGTCGGCGGTGTCATCGGCGGACGGCTCGCGGGCTCGGGACATGAGGTCGTTCTGGTCGCGCGGGGTGCGCACTTCGAGGCACTGCGGGACCACGGACTGCGGCTCAGGGTGCCGGAGGGCGAGCTGACCCACCGACTGCCGGTCGTCGACGGGCCCGCCGCGCTCGGAGAGCTCCGCACCGACGACGTCCTCGTCCTCGCCGTCAAGACGCAGGACAGCACGGCCGCGCTCCAGACGTGGGGCCCGGCCCCGGTCGCGGGCGGCGGTACGGCCGCCGAGCGCCTGCCGTTGGTCTGCGCCCAGAACGGTGTGGAGAGCCGGCGCCTCGCCCTGCGGCTCTTCCGGCGGGTGTACGGCGTCTGCGTCTGGCTGCCGTCGACCTACGTCGAACCCGGCGTCGTCTCCGCCGCCGGCAGCCCCCTCACCGGCATGCTGCACCTCGGCCGCTACCCCCACGGCACCGACGAGACCGCCCGCCTCATCGCCGCCGACCTGGAGAAGTCGCACTTCGAGGCGCCGGTCGTGGCCGACGTGGCCCGCTGGCAGTACGCCAAGCTGTTGAGCAACCTGGGCAACTCCCTGGAGGCGGTGACCGGGCCCGTCGACACCGAGGAGGCCACGGCACTGTTCCGGCGCGTACGGGCCGAGGGCGCGGCCGTGCTCGACGCCGCCGGGATCGCGTACGTGAGCGCCGAGGAGCAGCAGGCCGTACGGGCCGACAAGATCACCCTCGTATCCCTCGACGGCACCCCGCGCGGTGGCGGCTCCTCCTGGCAGTCCCTCACCCGCGGCACCGGCACCATCGAGGCCGACTATCTCAACGGCGAGATCGTCCTCCTCGGCCGCCTGCACGGCGTACCGACCCCGCTGAACGAGCTCCTCCAACGCCTCGCCAACACCTTCGCGAGGGAGCGGCGGGCGGCGGGCTCGATGCCGGTGGCGGAGCTGGTGCGGCTGGCCGACGAAGCGGGCGGCCCCGCGGACACCGCGTAGCAGCGGACCGTCGCTCTCAGGCGCCCACGGCCGCCAGCACCGGCACCCCGGCCGCGTCGTACCGCTCCAGCAGCACCCGCGCCACCTCGGGCGCGGCCCCGAGCACGTCCGCCAGTACGTCCGCCTCGGCCGCTCCCCGCGCGATGCGGTCCGGGAGAAAGCCCGGGGCCAGGACGTACGGGGCCACGGCCACACGCGCGCAGCCGAGGGCCCGCAGTTCGCGGACGGCTTCCTCGGTGCGGGGGAACCCCGCGGGAGAACCAGCGGAGGCGAACGCAGGCCGCACGGCGCACCAACCGGTGTGCCGCCACTCCCGCGCGATTTCTGCGATCACTGCGATCGCCTCCGGGTCGGTGGACCCCGCCGAGGCCAGCACGACCCCGGTCGAGGACTTGTCGGCGGGCGTCAGTCCCGCCTCGTACAGCCGCCGCTCCAGGGCCGCCAGGAGCAGCGGCGACGGCCCCAGCACCTCGGCCTGCCGGATCCGCAGCTGCGGCGGCGCGTCCCGCAGGACCGCAGGGATGTCGGCCTTCGCGTGGAACGCCCTGGTCAGGAGCAGCGGCAGCGCCACGACGTCGCGGACGCCCTGCGCCGCCAAGGACTCCAGCACCCCTTGCACCGACGGGATGTTGAAGTCCAGGAAGCCGGTCTCCACCCGTACGTCCGGGCGCAGCGAGCGCACCCGGCGTACCAGGGCATGCACCGCCGCGGCATGCCGCGGGTCACGGCTGCCGTGGGCGATGACGAGAAGAACCGGCTTGTTGAACACAGGACTTCAGCTCCTTGCCAGCAGACCGCGGCTGCGCAGCACCCACCGCTCCAGCGGACTGAAGATCAGCAGGTCGATGGCGATGCCGACGACGAGGATGAGCAGGATCGCGAAGAACACCATGGACATGGAACTGTTGTTGCGGCCGTTCTCCAGGAGCTGGCCCAGGCCCACGCCCAGGTCGGGGTGGGAGGCGATGATCTCGGCGGCCATCAGCGAGCGCCAGGAGAAGGCCCAGCCCTGCTTCAGGCCCGCCAGATAGCCGGGCAGCGCGGCCGGCATCACGATGTGCCAGGTGCCCTTCAGACCCGTCGCGCCCAGCGTGCGGCCCGCTCGCAGGAACAGCGGCGGCACCTGGTCGACGCCGGAGACCAGGCCGTTGGCGATGGAGGGGACCGCGCCGAGCAGGATGACGGCGTACATCATCGAGTTGTTCAGGCCGAGCCAGAGCACGGCGGGTGCCACCCAGGCCACCGACGGCAGGGACTGCAGGCCGGACAGGATGGGGCCGATGGCCGCCCGGACGAACTTCACCCGGGCGACGAGCAGTCCGAGCGGGGTTCCGATGGCGAGTGCCATGAGGAAGCCGAGCAGGCCGCGTGAGACGGACGTCCAGATGTAGTCGAAGAGCGTGCCCTGGAGCCAGGACTCGCGGACCTCGCCCCAGACGTCGGACGGCGAGGGCAGCTTGTAGGCGGGGGCGACCTCGGCCCACACCAGCAGCTGCCACACCACCAGGACCAGCGCGATCGCCGTGACGGGCGGCAGCACCTTGCGGGTCAGCGTCTCACGCAGCGGCGTACGGCTCGTCTGGACCGTCTCCAGGGCGTCCAGGCCTGCCTCGACTCCGTCGAGATCCTTGCCGTCCTTGACGGCGGTCGACTCAGTGCTGGCCATGACGGCGGATCTCCCCACGCAGTTCTTCCGTGATCTCCCGGGACAGCTCCGCGACGGCGCTGTCCTCGATGCGGCGCGGCTGCGGGATGCCCACCGTCCACTCGCGCGCGACCCGGCCCGGCCGGGAGGACAGCAGGACGACGCGCTGGGCGAGGCGCACCGCCTCGCGCACGTTGTGCGTGACGAACAGGACCGATACCCCTGTCTCGCGCCAGATGCGGGTCAGCTCGTCGTGCAGCACGTCACGGGTGAT
The DNA here is from genome assembly GCF_052068475.1 of Streptomyces sp. SD31. Lineage (NCBI taxonomy): Bacteria > Bacillati > Actinomycetota > Actinomycetes > Kitasatosporales > Streptomycetaceae > Streptomyces > Streptomyces sp. SD31. Next base: position 180,939 of record NZ_JBQHCX010000005.1, read on the forward strand.
GGCGTCGAGCGCCGCGAACGGCTCGTCCATCAGCAGCAGCTTGCTGTCCTGGGCGAGCGCCCGCGCCATGGCGACGCGCTGGCGCATACCGCCGGACAGCTCGTGCACCCGCTTGCCGTACGCGCCCTTCAGCCGCACCAGTTCGAGGAGCTCCTCGGCCCGCTCGCGCCGCTCGGCCTTGGGCACGCCCCTGAGCTTGAGGGCGAGTTCGATGTTCTTGCCCGCGGTCAGCCACGGGAACAGGGCGTGCTCCTGGAACATCAGCGCCGGGCGGCCGTCGGTGCTGATGCTGCCCGCGCTGGGCTCGTCCAGCCCGGCCACCAGGTTCAGCAGCGTCGACTTGCCGCAGCCGGACGCACCGAGGAGGGTGACGAACTCGCCGGGCGCGACATCGAGCGTGATGTCGTCGAGGACGAGCTGCTGCCCGGCCGGGCCGGCGAACGACTTCGAGACGTGGTCGATACGCGCGGCGTGCTCCACGGACACATCCGTGTCGGCGGCCTTGGCGAGGGCGGTTGCCATGGTCGTCACCTCCTGGGAACTCATCGGGATCAGTGCCTTGCTCACGACTTCACGCCGAGACCGGCGTCGTCGACCTCGGGTTCGCCCTCGGCCTTGAGGACCTTGTTCAGCGGCGCCAGGTCGTAGATGCCGGTCAGGTCCGGCTTCTGCAGCAGCCCCGCCTTGACCGCGTGCTCCGCCTCGGTCTCGAGCGTGGCCGCCAGCGGGTCGTCGGTGACGTGGATGGACTGCCACGCCGGGTCGAGCACGTCGGCCGGCAGCGCCTTGCCGGTGTCGGCCTTGAGCTGGGCGTTCGCCGCGGCCTTCGCCTTCTCCGGGTTGGCGTCGATCCACTTGTTGATCTTCACGGAGGCGCGCAGTACGGCTTCCACGGCCTTCGGGTGCTTTTTCAGGAAGCTCTGCGACACGATGACGTTCGTGATGACGAACTTCTTGTCCGGCCACAGGTCGGCCTCGTCGAGGAGCACCTTGCCGCCCTCGGCGACCAGCTTGGACGCGGTCGGCTCGGGCACCCAGGCACCGTCGATGGAGCCGGACCGGTAGGCGTCCGGGACGACCTTGTTGTCGGTGCGGACGACGGAGACGTCACCCTCGCCGCTCTCCGCGTCGACCTTCCAGCCCTGCTCGGAGGCCCAGTTGAGGAACGCCACGTCCTGCGTGTTGCCGAGCTGCGGCGTGGCGATCCTCTTGCCCTTGACGTCCTTCAGGGACTTGATCTTCTCCGGGTTGACGACGAACTTCACGCCGCCCGACGCCGAACCGGAGATGATGCGCAGGTTCTTGCCGTCCGCCTTGATGTAGCCGTTGACGGCGGGGGAGGGGCCGATCCAGCCGATGTCGATGGACTTGGAGTTCAGCGCCTCGATCTCCGAGGGACCCGCGTTGAACGGGACGTACTCCGCCGTCGTGCCGCCCAGTTCCTTCTGGAACAGCCCCTCCTGCCGGCCGACCAGCGCGGTGGCATGGGTGAGGTTCCCGAAGTAGCCGATCCGCACCGAGTCCAGGCCGTCGACCTTGGGCGCCCCCGCGATGGCCTGCTCGGTGTTCTCCTTGGCCTGCGAGCCGTAGCCGCAGGCCGCCAGGGCGAGCAGCGGCAGCGCGGCCAGGACCGCGAGGGTCCGGCGCAGGGCGGGGGTGGCAGGCACGGGAGGGTTTCCTCTCGGTGGCCCGGCGCTCACGCCCTTACCAGGTCGCGGCCGGGAGGTCGGCGGGTTCGTCCGGAGCGGCACGCATGTGGTGCGCGCGGGTCAGCGCACACATCGCGACACTCCGCCCTGCCCGCTGCCGAGGGCGCCGCTGCCGATGCGGCCGCCCTCCTTGGCGAACGTGGAGTAGTAGTCCAGGGCCTTCATGTCAGAAGTCCCACCCGTCGTCCTCGGCCTCGTCCTTGACCGGCTCCGGCGAGGCGAACGACTCGCCGACCATGCCCGCGGTGAGCGTGGTGCCGTCGTTCGGGTCGATCAGGATGAACGAGCCGGTGCGGCGCGAGTCGGCGTAGGAGTCGACCGGCAGCGGCTCGGCGGTGCGGATCTTCACCCGGCCGATGTCGTTGGCGACGAGCTGTCCCGGGTGCGGGTGCAGGGACAGGTCGTCGAGCGTGAGCCGGGACGGGATGTCCTTGACGATCGCCTTGACCGTGCGGGTGCCGTGCTTGAGCAGCACACGGTGGCCGACGGTCAGCGGGGCGTCTGCGACATGGCAGACCGTGGCCTCGATGTCCTGGGTGGTCGCGGGCGCGTCCTTGGTCGGCACGAGCAGGTCGCCGCGCGAGATGTCGATGTCGTCCTCCAGGAGGACCGTCACCGACTGAGTCGTCCAGGCGATGTCGACCGGCTCACCCAGCAGGTCGATGCCGGAGATCTTCGACGTACGGCCCGACGGCAGCACGGTCACCGATTCGCCGACGCGGAAGGAACCGGCGGCGATCTGACCGGCGTAACCCCGGTAGTCGGGGTGCTCGGCGGTCTGCGGACGGATCACGTACTGCACGGGCAGGCGCGCGTGGCAGTGGCTCAGGTCGTGGGTGACCGGGACCGTCTCCAGGTGCTCCAGGAAGGTCGGCCCGCCGTACCAGTCCATGTTCGCGGACGGGTCCACCACGTTGTCGCCGGCCAGCGCGGAGATCGGGATCGCGGTGATCTCCGGGACGCCCAGTTCGAGCGCGTACGCCGTGAACTCCTCGGCGATCGCGGCGAAGACGGACTCCTGGTAGTCGACCAGGTCCATCTTGTTCACGGCGAGCACGACGTGCGGCACCCGCAGCAGAGCCGCGATCGCGGCGTGCCGGCGGGTCTGCTCGACGACGCCGTTGCGGGCGTCGACCAGGATCACCGTCAGCTCGGCCGTCGACGCGCCGGTGACCATGTTGCGCGTGTACTGCACATGGCCGGGCGTGTCGGCGAGGATGAACCGGCGCCGGGGCGTGGCGAAGTAACGGTACGCCACGTCGATCGTGATGCCCTGCTCGCGCTCGGCCCGCAGGCCGTCCGTCAGCAGCGCGAGGTCCGGGGCGTCCTGGCCGCGGCTAGCGGAGGCGCGCTCGACGGCCTCCAGCTGGTCCGTGAGGATCGACTTGGAGTCGTGCAGCAGCCGCCCGACGAGGGTGGACTTGCCGTCGTCGACGGAGCCCGCGGTGGCGAACCGCAGCAGGGTCGTGGCCGAGAGCTCCTCGGTCGTCGTCGTGCTCATGCTTAGAAGTACCCCTCGCGCTTACGGTCTTCCATCGCGGCCTCGGAGAGCTTGTCGTCGGCGCGGGTGGCGCCGCGCTCGGTGAGCCGGGAGGCGGCGATCTCGGTGATGACCTGCTCCAGGCTCACCGCGTCCGAGTCGACGGCACCGGTGCAGGACATGTCGCCCACGGTCCGGTAGCGGACGAGCCGCTTCTCGACCGTCTCGCCGTCCTTCGGCCCGCCCCACTCACCGGCGGTCAGCCACATGCCGGCCCGCTTGAAGACCTCGCGCTCGTGCGCGAAGTAGATCTCCGGCAGCTCGATGCCCTCGCGGGCGATGTACTGCCAGACGTCCAGCTCGGTCCAGTTGGACAGCGGGAACACGCGGACGTGCTCGCCGGGCGCGTGGCGGCCGTTGTAGAGATTCCACAGCTCGGGCCGCTGCCGGCGCGGGTCCCACTGGGAGAACTCGTCCCGCAGCGAGAACACGCGCTCCTTGGCCCGCGCCTTCTCCTCGTCCCGGCGCCCGCCGCCGAACACCGCGTCGAACTTCTCGCTCTGGATCTTCTCCGTCAGCGGCAGCGTCTGCAGCGGGTTACGGGTGCCGTCCGGGCGCTCCTTGAGCACCCCGCGGTCGATGTAGTCCTGCACCGACGCGACATGCAGTCGCAGACCGTGCTTGGCGACCGTGCGGTCCCGGTACTCGAGGACCTCGGGGAAGTTGTGCCCGGTGTCCACGTGCAGCAGGGAGAAGGGGATCGCGGCGGGGGCGAACGCCTTCAGCGCCAGGTGCAGCATGACGATGGAGTCCTTGCCGCCGGAGAACAGGATCACCGGCCGCTCGAACTCACCCGCCACCTCGCGGAAGATGTGCACCGCCTCCGACTCCAGCGCGTCCAGGTGCGAGAGGGCGTACGGGGAGTCCGTACCCTCCTCGACCGTGGCGACGGTCGTCGTCATGCCAGTCCCCTTTCGCTGAGCAGGGCGTACACCGACGCCGCGGACTCCTGCACGGTCTGGTTCTGGGACTCGATACGCAGGTCGGGCGACTCGGGCTCCTCGTACGGGTCGTCGACGCCGGTCAGGCCCGTCAGCTCGCCCGCGGCCTGCTTGGCGTACAGACCCTTCACATCGCGTACGGAGCACACGTCGACCGGAGTGGCCACATGGATCTCCAGGTACGCCGCCCCGCTCTCCTGGTGGCGCTTGCGCACCGCGTCACGGCTGTCGGCGTAGGGCGCGATCACGGGGACGAGCGCCTTGACGCCGTTACGGGCGAGCAGTTCGGCGAGGAAGCCGATGCGCTGCACGTTGGTGTGCCGGTCCTCGCGGCTGAAGCCGAGGCCCGCCGAGATGAACTCGCGGATCTCGTCGCCGTCGAGCACCTCGACGCGGTGGCCCTCCTCGCGGAGCCGGCCGGCCAGCTCGTAGGCGATGGTGGTCTTGCCGGCGCTCGGCAGACCCGTGAGCCAGACGGTGGCTCCGCTCGTCACGTGGTTCTCCAAATTCGTAGCAAGCTCGGTCATGGTCAGCCGTGCAGCCCGCACTCGGTCTTGGCGCTGCCCGCCCAACGGCCGGCGCGCGCGTCCTCGCCCTCCAGGACCCGACGGGTGCAGGGCGCGCAGCCGACGGAGGCGTAACCGTCCATCAGCAGCGGGTTGGTGAGGACGCCGTGCTCGGTGACGTAGGCGTCCACGTCGTCCTGGGTCCAGCGGGCGATCGGGGAGATCTTGACCTTCTGCCGCTTCTCGTCCCAGCCGACGACCGGGGTGTTCGCCCGGGTCGGGGACTCGTCGCGGCGCAGCCCGGTCGCCCAGGCCACATAGTCCTTGAGGCCCCGCTCCAGCGGCTCGACCTTGCGCAGCTTGCAGCACAGGTCGGGGTCGCGGTCGTGCAGCTTGGGGCCGTACTCGGCGTCCTGCTCGGCGACGGTCTGGCGCGGGGTGAGGGTGATGACGTTGACGTCCATCACGGCCTCGACCGCGTCGCGGGTGCCGATGGTCTCCTCGAAGTGGTAGCCGGTGTCGAGGAACACGACGTCGACGCCGGGCATCGCCCGGGAGGCGAGGTGGGCGACCACCGCGTCCTCCATCGACGAGGTCACACAGAAGCGCTTGCCGAACGTGTCGGTCGCCCACTGGAGGATCTCCAGCGCGGAGGCGTCCTCCAGGTCACGGCCCGCCTGCTCGGCGAGCGCCTTGAGATCGTCTGTCGTGCGCTCTTCCTGAATCGCCGTCATATCTCGTCTCCCCCTGCGTCATGGTGCCGAAGGCCCCGGGCGAGCAGCCCGAGGAACTTCAGCTGGAATGCGCGGTTGCACGCCGCGCATTCCCACGCACCGTGGCCGCCTTCCAGGGCTTCGCTCGGCCGGAGGTCCTCGTCGCCGCAGTAGGGGCAGTAGAAGGGGGCGGCCCGCTCGCTCATGAGAGGGCCTCCTCGGAGGCGCGCGCGGCCCAGGTGGCGAACCGCTCGCCGTCCTCGCGCTCGTCCTGGAAGCGCTTGAGGACCCGCTCGACGTAGTCGGGCAGCTCGTCGGAGGTGACCTTCAGGCCACGCACCTTGCGCCCGAACCCGGCCTCCAGGCCGAGCGCGCCGCCCAGGTGTACCTGGTAGCCCTCGACCTGCTCGCCGTTGTCGTCGAGGACGAGCTGGCCCTTGAGACCGATGTCCGCGACCTGGATACGGGCGCAGGCGTTCGGGCAGCCGTTGATGTTGATGGTGATCGGCTCGTCGAAGTCCGGGATCCGGCGCTCCAGTTCGTCGATCAGCTGGGAGCCGCGCGCCTTGGTCTCGACGATGGCGAGCTTGCAGTACTCGATGCCGGTGCAGGCCATGGTGCCGCGCCGGAACGGGGAGGGCCTGGTGGTCAGGTCCAGGGCCTCCAGGGCCTCGGACAGCGACTCGACCTGCGCCTCCTCGACATCGAGGATGATCATCTTCTGTTCGACGGTGGTACGGACCCGGCCCGAGCCGTGCGCCTCGGCCAGCTCGGCGATCTTCGTGAGCGTGGCGCCGTCGACGCGGCCGACGCGCGGGGCGAAGCCGACGTAGAAGCGGCCGTCCTTCTGCCGGTGCACACCGACGTGGTCGCGCCAGCGCTCCACGGGCTGGGCGGGGGCGGGACCGTCGACGAGCGTGCGCTTGAGGTACTCGTCCTCCAGCACCTGACGGAACTTCTCCGCCCCCCAGTCGGCGACCAGGAACTTCAGCCGGGCGCGGGTGCGCAGCCGCCGGTAGCCGTAGTCGCGGAAGATCGAGATGACGCCCTCGTAGACCTCCGGCACCTCGTCCAGCGGCACCCAGGCGCCCAGCCGGACGCCGATCTTCGGGTTGGTGGACAGGCCGCCGCCGACCCACAGGTCGAAGCCGGGGCCGTGCTCGGGGTGGTTCACGCCGACGAAGGCGACGTCGTTGATCTCGTGCGCCACGTCCAGCAGCGGCGAACCGGAGATCGCGGACTTGAACTTGCGGGGCAGGTTCGAGAACGCCTTGTTGCCGATGATGCGGCGCTGGATCTCGTCGATGGCCGGGCTGCCGTCGATGATCTCGTCCGCGGCGATCCCGGCGACCGGCGAGCCGATGACGACGCGGGGCGTGTCACCGCAGGCCTCGGTGGTGGACAGGCCGACGGCCTCCAGGCGGTTCCAGATCTCGGGCACGTCCTCGATCCGGATCCAGTGGTACTGGACGTTCTGCCGGTCGGTGATGTCCGCGGTGCCGCGCGCGAACTCCTGCGAGATCTCGCCGATGACGCGCAGCTGCTGCGTGGTCAGCCGGCCGCCGTCGATCCGCACCCGCAGCATGAAGTAGGAGTCGTCGAGCTCCTCCGGCTCCAGGATGGCGGTCTTGCCGCCGTCGATCCCGGGCTTGCGCTGGGTGTACAGCCCCCACCAGCGCATACGGCCACGCAGATCGTTCGGGTCGATGGAGTCGAAGCCGCGCTTGGAGTAGATCGTCTCAATGCGTGTCCGCACATTGAGACCGTCGTCGTCCTTCTTGAACTGTTCGTTGCCGTTGAGCGGGGTGAAGTGCCCCGCGGCCCACTGACCCTCACCGCGGTGACGGCTCACCTTGCGGCGGGGAGTCGCGGCGGCAGGTTTCTGCGGGGTGGCGGCCATGGTTGTTACGTCCTTCGGGACAGGCGGGAAAGCGGCTCTGACCTGCGCGTGCGGGCGCGTGGGCATGCGTGCGCGGCATTGCGCAGGGAGGAAAGCGAAAAAGAGGGAGTGTCGGGCGCTGCGGGGCTGTCAGCGCGCCGGACAGATGGCGCTGGACATGCGGCCGAGGTCGACGTGGCGTCGACTCACCAAGGCAATTCCAGTTCCAGACATGACGGAAGCGTGGCACGGCAATCTGGACACAGTCCAGCTTCGTCCATTATGCGGACACCCTTGTCTCGGAGAGCGAGACAAGGGTGGTCTCGGTCACATGGCCCATTTGGGCCGTTTCTGGCCAGGTCAGCTGGGGTAGGCCCCCGGCCACGGGCCGGTCGGCGCGGCCTCGGCCTCCTCCTCGACCTTGGTGTCGAAGAGCTTGAAGCCACGGCGCAGGTAGTTGGCCATGGCGTGCTCCCCGTCCTTGCTGCACGTATGCAGCCACACCCGCTTCGTCGGCGCCAGCCCCGGCCAGCGCTCCGCGAGGTCCCAGGCGCGGGCGACGCCGTACGACAGCAGGTGGCCGCCGATCCGGCGTCCGCGGAAGGCCGGAATCAGGCCGAAGTGGATGATCTCCACGACCCCGTCGTCCTGCGGCTCCAGCTCCACATAGCCCGCCGGCGTCCCCCGGTCGTAGGCGACCCACGTCTCGACACCGGGACGCGCCAGATGCTCCTGCCACTGCGCGTACGTCCAGCCGAGCTGGTCCAGCCAGAGGACGTCCCCGCCCACCGACACGTACAGAAACCGGCTGAACTCGGGCGAGGGCACCTCGGCCCGCACGATCTGCACGTCGCCCTGCGGGGCTTGGGCCGGGAGGAGGTCGGTGGGTGCGGTCTGTTCCAGGGACCAGGTGGTCACGGGGATGTTGGTCATGACGGCCAGGGAATCATCCGGTCGGCCGATCTGTCGATCGGCGTCCGTGACCGCAGGGTCCCGCGACGCAGGGATGATCCAACGGCAGGTGGCTAGCCCAGCGCCCTGTCGATCGACTCCAGCGGCACGGCGAACAGCACCTGACCCGACTGGGACCAGACCTCGCCGGTCGCCTCCCAGTACGACAGGGGTCCGGCCTGGACGCCCCAGCAGCGCGGGGCGTCCGCCGAGCCGCAGCGGGTCGCCTCGGCGCCCTCGGTGTCCTGGCGCCAGAGGCTGCCCTGCCGGTCCGTGGCGCCCGGGGCGCGGCCCAGGTACCAGTCGGAGCGGTCCGCCCCGGCCGCCCGGTGCGACAGCAGGCCCCTGATGCCGGACGCCTTCGTCTCGTACGCCTCGACGGCGTGCGCGGATCCGGTGGCGTCGGTGGCCAGCAGGCCGGGGCGCGCCGGGTCCGTGCTGAAGTCGTAGCGCCACAGCCGGGCGGGCCGTTCGCTGTCGGCGGCGGTCCGTTCGCTCGCCACCAGGCTGTCGGGTGCCGTGCTGCGGTCGAGGGAGATGGCGCCGATGCGGGGAGCGGCGCTCCCGCCGGTCAGGCGGTACGAGCCGACGGCGGGCAGGACGAAGCGGTTGCCGTGCGCCGACCAGCCGCCCTCGACGCGGCCCACCGCGGCGCTGTCGACGGTGGTGCGCTGGACGCGGTTCATGTCGTAGACGTACAGGCCGTCGGCGGTCGTGATCAGCAGCTTGTCCTGGTACCAGACCATGCCGGACAGGCGGGAGGTCAGGGCGCGGTAGTCGCGCCCGCCGTCCACCGGGACGACGAGGAGGGCCGAGGCGTACCTGAGGCGGGCCAGGTCGTTCGCGTCGACGAAGGAGACCCGGGCGAGGCGCCGGTCGGCGCTGCCCTGGCTCCAGCCGGCCAGGAGCACCCGGTTGTCGTTCCACCAGCCGTCGTCGTCGGCGTCGCCCGAGGTGGTGACCGCCCCTGCCCGCCAGGCCCGGGTCTCGGCGGCGTCCCAGCAGTACGCGCGCGTGGCGGCCGGCGCGACCGGCAGCGCGGTGCGCTCGTCGGCCGTACAGCCGGACGCGGTGCGCAGGCTGCGGTCGGCGCTCTCCAGGACGGCACGGACACCGACCGGCTTGCCCATCCGGGAGGCGAGTTCGTCGAGCGTGGCCTGCGGGGCCAGTTGCTCGTGGAGGCTGAGTGCGCCGGTCTCGGCGGCCCTGGTGAGCGGCTCCAGCGCCCCGGGGTTGTCGCCGACCGTGGCCTGTGAGGCGCTGATCATCGTGGCGACCGCGGTGAGCGCGAGGGCGGTTCCGGCCAGGAACGCGCGCACGGCACGGCCCTGCTTGCGTCGACGGTGTCTGCCGCGGTGCTTCATCAAACCTCCCGAGGCGAGCCAACTGCGGCCATTGGTCTGTGTGTTGACCAAAAGAGCAGGTGGGGTGGCTCGTAGAGGGATGCTACGGCAGTGGGGCACGCTTGCGGACTAAGACCCTGCAAATATGCGGAAGATGCCACTCGGGCACACGGCTCATTCAGGGCATATCGGCCTAGACCCGCCCCCGTGCCACGGCGGGCGCCGTCGAGTGCGGCAGCAGATCGCGCGGGTCGTCCGGCAGCAGCACCTCGACCTCCGCGTCCTCGCGGAAGCGGTAGGGCCGATGCTCCAGGAACGCCCCGAGATAGCGCCGTACCCGCGACATCTCGGCGCGCACCGTCACCGTACGGCCCGCGGCGCCGAACATGTCCTCGGCCAGCCCCGCCGCGCTGCGGCCGGTGCGGTGCAGGGCCAGCAGGTACAGCAACTCGGCGTGCCGGGGGCTCAGTTCATGGCTCCAGGAGCCCGCACCGCCGGACACCGTCACCGACCAGCGGCGCGCCTGCGTCAGGTCCAGGGTGATCCGTGTCGCCCCGGGCGGCACCGGCTCATCGGAGGCCCGCAGCAGCCAACCGCCGGCCAGCGGCTCCACCGCGCACACGCCGAGCGGCGGCAGCCACCGTCGGCCCGGCGACAGGGACTTGGGCAGCGCGATCCGGTGCGCGTACGGCATCCCGGTCACCGCGGCCGTCCAGCCGTCCCGGTCCACCACCAGGGCCCGCCCCGGCAGCCGGGCCAGCACCGGCGCCGCCACCGCGCGCAGCCGCTCCAGCGAGGTCAGATGCACCTCGCGCAGCCGGGCCTCGGCGAGCTTGGCCACCGAGTCGACCCAGGCGAGCGTGGCCGGGTGCATGGTCTCCAGCGGCCCGCTGACGTCCACCACGCCGATCAGCCGGCCGTCCCGCGGATCCGTGATGGGGGCGCCGGTGCAGGTCCAGGAGGTCTGCGAGCGCTGGAAGTGCTCGGAGGCGAAGACCTGCACGGGCCTGCGCACCACCGCCGGAGTGCCGACCCCGTTCGTGCCGACGACGCTTTCCCGCCAGTCGGCGCCGAGTTCGAAGCCGAGGCCGTCGGCCTTGCGCAGCACGGACGAGTTGCCCTCCCGCCACAGCACCCGGCCCTCGTCGTCGGCGACGACCATGATGTGGTGGGCGATGTCCGCGACCGACAGCAGCCCCTCGCGCAGCACCGGCAGTACATGCTTGAGCGCGGTGGTCTCCCGGCGCCGCTGCACCTCCTCGCGGGACAGCAGCCCGGACCGGAAGTCGTGGTCGGGATCGACACCGCTGCGCAGCATGCGTTCCCAGGACCGCTCGATCACCGGGCGCGGCGCGACGGGCGCGCGCTGTCCGGAGAGCGTGGCGGAGCGGACCTCGCTGAGTACTCGCGCCGCCCGCGCCGCATCCACGGCGGCGAGTTGCGTCAGGTCCGTCGGCGAGAGCGCCACGGGTCCCTCCCGGTTCGACTCATACTGACTGTGCGTTTCATAGTGCCGTCCGATGCTCGCGGAGGGACGCACTCCGCACTCGGACGCCAACAAGTTGCAACCCCTTGCAACCCTGGTGGACCGTCCTGGCCTGATTGAAACTTGAGCAACGCCGTCCCGAGCGGCGTTCGCGGCCTCGAACGGGCCATGGCGGGGGTGGTGCCGTGTCGGCGCAGCACCACCCCTTGCCTCCGGCGGTTCAGCCGCTTCGCGACGGGGGTGCCGCTGCCTGTTGCGTTGGCGGCTGCGGGTCCGTCGTGGCTTGTCGCGCCCACGCGGCGGAGCCGCATATCAATACAGCCCCGCGCCCCTGGGTCGGCCGGTGTGCCGGACGTGTCAGGGCACCGGGCGGGCCCGGACCACGATCGACGCCAGATCCAGGCTGTGGGGCAGCGTGCCGAAGGCCATGCCTCCGTCGGCGCCCAGCCGGGAGGCGCAGAAGGCGTCCGCGACCTCCGGCGGCGCGAAGCGGACCAGCAGTGAACCCTGGAGGACGAGTGCCAGCCGCTCGGTCAGGCGGCGGGCGCGGGCCTCGATGCCCTCCAAGTCGGCCAGTTCCGTCAGTAGGCCCTTGATCGCCGTGTCCAGGCGGTGGTCGGCGCCGCGGGCCTTGCCCACCTCCTGCAGGTAGGCGTTGAGCGCCGCCGGCTCCCGTTGCAGCACCCGCAGGACGTCCAGTGCCTGGACGTTGCCCGCGCCCTCCCAGATCGAGTTCAGCGGCGACTCGCGCACCAGCCGGGGCATCCCGGACTCCTCGACGTACCCGTTGCCGCCCAGGCACTCGGACGCCTCGACCGTCACCGGCGTACACCGCTTGGTCACCCAGTACTTGGCGGCCGGCACCGCGATCCTGAGCAGCGCCCGCTCCTGCTCGCCGCCGTCGTCGTAGGCGGCCGCGAGCCGCAGCGCGAGGGTGGTCGCCGCCTCGGACTCGACGGCGAGGTCGGCGAGGACGTTGCGCATGAGCGGCTTGTCGGCGAGTTTCCCGCCGAACGCCTCGCGGTGGTCGCAGTGGTGGATCGCCTGCGCGACGGCCTGCCGCATCAGCCCCGCCGAGCCCAGCACACAGTCGAGCCGGGTCGCGGCCACCATCTCGATGATGGTGCGCACCCCGCGCCCCTCGTCACCGACCCGGCGCGCCCACGTCCCGTCGAACTCGACCTCGCCGGAGGCGTTCGAGCGGTTGCCCAGCTTGTCCTTGAGCCGCTGGATGAGGAACACGTTGTGGCTGCCGTCCTCCAGCACGCGCGGCACGAGGAAGCAGGTGAGCCCGCCCGGAGCCTGCGCCAGCACCAGGAACCCGTCCGACATGGGTGCCGAGCAGAACCACTTGTGCCCGGTCAGCTCGTACGACTCACCGTCGGGAAGCGGGCGCGCGGCCGTCGCGTTGGCGCGTACGTCGCTGCCGCCCTGCTTCTCCGTCATGCCCATCCCGAACAGGGACCCGGCCTTGAGCCGGGCGGGCCGCAGCTCACGGTCGTAGATCATGGACGTCAGCCGCGGCTCCCACTCGGCGGCGAGGTCGGGGTCCGTACGCAGCACCGGGACCGCCGCGTGGGTCATGGACAGCGGGCAGCCGTTGCCGGCCTCGACCTGCGACCACATGACGAAGGCCGCGGCCCGCCGCACATGCCCGCCCGGTCGGACCCAGGCCGCGGTCATCCCCGCCGCGACGCCCTTGCCGAGCAGCCGGTGCCAGGACGGATGGAACTCGACCTCGTCGATACGGTGGCCGTAGCGGTCATGCGTGTGCAGCCGCGGTGGATTGTCGTTGGCCAGCACCCCCCACTCCTGCACCTGGGGAGATCCACACGTCCGCCCGAGCGCCGCCAGCTCGCTGCGGACCTCGTCCAGCAGCTCCGGGGCGAGGTGGCGTTCGACGGACGCGGTCAGGGCCCGGTCGGCGGTGTAGACGTCGTATCCGACCAGGGGCGGGGGCTGGTTGGTCACGGTGTGCGTGCTGCCTGCCATACCTGTGAACCTATCCCTGAGTGGGGCGGTGGTCTCCAGCCTGACACGACACCGGCGTGGGGATCGGGCAGGTGGCGAGGGTGCGCACCCGGCGCCGTGATGAGTGCGCTCCCGTACGGCGGATACCTTTAGGTCGTGCAGCCAGCAAGTGAATCCCCCCAGCGGACCTCCGGTCGTCTCCACCGGGCGCGCGTCCTCTACCGGAACGTCTCGAAGCGCAGGACCGCCTGGCTGTTGATCAAGGACACCGTCAACTCCTGCATCGAGTACCGCATCCTGGGCCTCGCCGCCGAGGCCGCGTTCTTCACGCTGCTGTCCGTTCCGCCGCTGCTGCTCAGCATGATCGGCCTCCTCGGCTACGTCGACGACTGGACCGGCACCGACACCATCAGCAGCCTGGAGGCCAACCTCATCGAGGCTTCACGCACCGTCCTGTCCGACAAGGGCGTGCGCCAGATCGCCCAGCCGATCCTGGACGACGTGATGCACGGCGGCCGCCCCGACGTCATCTCCGTCGGCTTCCTGTTCGCCCTGTGGTCGGGGTCGCGTGCGGTGAACGTCTTCATAGACACCATCACCGTGATGTACGGCCTCGACGGCGTCCGGGGCATCGTCAAGACCCGGCTGGTGGCGTTCCTGCTGTTCATCGCGGCCCTGCTGATCGGCTCGGTGGCGCTGCCGCTGATGGTGGCGGGGCCGGACGCGGTGGTGCGGATCGTGCCGTGGTCGGAGACCGTGGTGCAGGTCCTGTACTGGCCCGTCGTGATCGTCCTGTCGATCGCGTTCCTGACGACGCTGTACCACGTGTCAGTGCCGGTCCGCTCACCCTGGATCGAGGACGTGCCCGGCGCGCTGGTCGCCCTCGGCATGTGGGTCCTGGGCAGCTTCCTGCTGCGCATCTACCTGACGAACACGATCGAGGGCGCGTCGATCTACGGGTCCCTCGCCGCCGCCGTCGCCGTGATGCTGTGGATCGGCGTGTCCGCGTTCGCCGTGCTCGTCGGGGCCGCGGTCAACGCCGCGATCGACCGGGTCTGGCCGGCCGCCGCGACGGCCGCGGCCCGCGCCGCCAACGAGCGGCTGCGCGAGGCCCAGGTCGCCGAGTACGTCGCCCGCCACGCCGCCGGCCGCGAGCCCGGGCTCGACGACCCCGACGACCCCGACATGCCGTCGGAGTTCCCCGAGCGCTGGTCCCGCTTCCTGCCGCCGGAGGACGTGTCGTCCCGGCTGCGGACCCATGTGAAGAGCACCCACACGCATCCGCCGCACAAGCCGGAGGACCAGGGCGGGGCCTGAGGGGGCTGGTCGCGCCCCCGCGGCGGAGCCGCATATCGACACAGCCCCGCGCCCCTGGAGGAGCGAGTCGTAGGCTGGCGTACGTGTATACGGAACGGGCGTCTCGGCTCTTGGGCGCCGTCGTCTGGACGAACACTCCGTCCGGCACGAGCGTGGGGCCTGTCCTGCCCGACGGGTGCATGGATCTGCTCTGGAACGAGGGGCGGCTGCTCGTCGCGGGGCCCGACACGCGTGCGTACGTCACCGAAGGCCCTCCCAGTACCTGGGTCGGCGTCCGTTTCCACCCCGGTACCGCGCCCGGCCTGCTAGGCGTGCCGGCGCATGAGCTGCGCGACCGGCGGGTCGAGCTCGCGGACCTGTGGCCGGCCGCGGAGGTACGACGGCTGTGCGGACGTGTCGGGGCCGCCACCCACCCCGTGACCGCGCTCGAAGACGTGGCGCTGGAGCGGGCCGCCGACGCCGAGCCGCCCGACCCGCTGCTGCTACGGGTCGTCACCGCCCTCGACGCGGGTCGCCCCGTCGCCGCCACCGCCGACGAACTCGGCCTCGGCGCCCGGCAGTTGCACCGACGCTGCCTGACCGCCTTCGGCTACGGCCCCAAGACGCTGGCCCGGATCCTGCGGCTGCGACGGGCCCTCGCCCTGGCACGGGACGGCGTGGCCTTCGCGGACACGGCCGTGCGGGCCGGGTTCGCCGATCAGGCCCATCTCGCGCGGGACGTCAAGGAGCTGGCGGGCATGCCGCTCGGCGAGCTACTCGGCCGGCGCGGCGGCCAGGGGCCCTTCTGACGGATCTCCGCGGAGATCCGTCAGAAGGGCCCCAGCGGCGCGAACAGGTCGACGCCGTTTCCGTCCGGGTCCTGGACGGAGGCGTACCGCTGGCCCCAGAAGGCGTCCCACGGCTTGAGCTCGCCGTGGTAGCCGGCGCCGACCAGTTCCCCGTACACCGCGTCCACCTCACCCGGGTCCGCGCACCGCAACGCCAGCGAGTGCCGACCGCCCCCCGTGGGCGGCTGCCACTCGGGGTGGAAGGAGCGCACGGTCGCCTCCGTGTCGAGCAACAACCGCAGACCGCCCGGCAGTTCAGCCTCGGCGTGCGGCTCGTTCTCGGCGCCGTCGGGGAAGGCGAAGCCGAGGCGGCGGTAGAAGACGACGGAGGCGGCCATGTCGGAGACGACGAGGCCGATGGCATCGAATCGTGGAGTCATGCGGCCACCGTAGGCAGCCCGGTGACGGCCGGTCTTGAAGGAATCGGACACACAGGCGTGGGATAAGTTGCCTGCCATGACTGAACTCGGAGCCGTCGCGTGGCCACCTGCGCCGATCAGGACCGAGCGGCTCGTGCTCCGCGAGTCCGAGGCCCGGGACCGTGCGGCGTTCATCGAACTGTTCGCCTCGCCGGAGGTGGGCACCTACCTGGGCGGCCCTCGACCGCGTGCTGAGCTCGAAGGCGCGGTGCCCGAGGTGCCCGGGCGGCGCCCCGGCCTGTTCGTGATCGATCTCGACGGAGCGATGATCGGCATGATCACGCTCGACCGGCGCGAGGCGGAGCGTCCGGGGCACATCCGTCCGGATGCCGGGGAGACCGAACTCGGCTACATGTTCCTGCCGCGGGCGTGGGGATACGGGTACGCCGCCGAGGCGTGCACGGCGGCACTCGACTGGTTCGCCGACGCGCTTCCCGGCGAGCCGGTGGTGCTCTGCACCCAGAGTGCCAACGACCGCGCGATGCGCCTCGCGGCGAAACTGGGGTTCACCGAGGTGGAGCGGTTCGAGGAGTACGGCGCCGAGCAGTGGTTCGGCGTGCGGTCGTGGGTCACGCCGTCCGGTTGAGCTCGGCCGCTGACCGCCAGAATGCCCCTCGTACCGTGTTCCCCGTGCCGTCCACCCACCTCCATCGCGTCGCCGTCCTTGTGCTCGAGGGTGCGAAGCCGCTCGACGTCGGCATTCCCGCGCAGGTGTTCACGACCCGGGCGAGCATGCCGTACGAGGTGCGGGTCTGCGGTGCGCAGACCGGTCTCGTGACCGGCGGCGACGGCCTGTCGTACCACGTCGCCCACGGCCTCGACGCGCTGGCGTGGGCCGATATCGTCTTCATCCCCGGTTACCGGTCTCCGGACCGCGACGATCCTCCGTCGGCCGTCGTCGACGCGCTGCTCGCCGCCCACGATCGGGGCGCGCGGCTCGCCGCCATCTCCACGGGCGCCTTCGCGCTCGCCGCCACGGGTCTGCTCGACGGCAGGCGCGCCACGACGCACTGGCATTACTCACAGGCGCTCAAGGCGAAGCATCCACTCGTCAGAGTCGACGAGAACGTGCTGTTCGTCGACGAGGGCAGCGTGCTCACGTCGGCCGGCGCCGCTTCCGGCATCGACCTGTGCCTGCATGTGCTGCGCCGAGACCTCGGGGTGGCCGCATCGAATCACGCGGCCCGGCGGCTGGTCGCGGCCCCCTACCGCAGCGGCGGTCAGGCACAGTACGTGCCGCGCAGCCTGCCCGAGCCGCTCGGCGAGCGGTTCGCCACCACCCGCGAGTGGGCCCTGCACCGGCTCGGCGATCCCCTCACCCTCGATGTGCTCGCCCGGCACGCGGCGGTCTCGCCGCGCACCTTCTCCAGGCGCTTCGTCGAGGACACCGGGTACACGCCGATGCAGTGGGTCATGCGCGCCCGCATCGACATGGCCCGTGAGCTGCTGGAGCGCTCGGAGCGGAGCGTCGAACAGATCGCCGCCGACGTCGGTCTGGGCACCGGCACGAATCTGCGGCTGCACTTCCACCGCATCCTCGGCACCACGCCGAGCGAGTACCGGCGTACGTTCGCCCAGGGCGAGTAGCCGGCCGCCTGGCGAGATCCTTTCGAACCGTGGCGCTCACGCCGCGGTCATGGGCGAACCCCTTACGCGACGCTGGTGACGAACCGAAGGGAGAGCTCTCATGACTCGTATCGCCATCAACGGATTCGGCCGCATCGGACGCAATGTGCTGCGCGCGCTGCTCGAACGCACCAGTGACCTCGAGGTCGTCGCCGTCAACGACCTCACGGAGCCCGCCACCCTTGCGCGGCTGCTCGCCTACGACTCGACGGCCGGTCGGCTCGGTCGCCCGGTGACCGCCGACGGGGACGCCCTCGTCGTCGACGGCCGACGCATCAGGGTGCTCGCCGAGCGCGAGCCGGCGCAGCTGCCGTGGGCCGAACTCGGCGTGGACATCGTGCTGGAGGCGACCGGCCGCTTCACCTCCGCCAAGGCCGCCCGGGCCCACCTCGACGCGGGCGCGAGGAAGGTGCTCGTCAGCGCGCCCTCGGACGGCGCCGACGTCACGCTCGCGTTCGGGGTCAACACCGACGCCTACGACCCGGCCGTGCACACGATCGTCTCGAACGCCTCCTGCACGACCAACGCGCTCGCGCCGCTGGCCTCGGTGCTGGACGAACTCGCCGGCATCGAGCACGGCTTCATGACGACGGTGCACGCCTACACGCAGGAGCAGAACCTGCAGGACGGTCCGCACCGCGACGCCCGCCGCGCCCGTGCCGCGGCCGTCAACATCGTGCCGACCACGACGGGCGCCGCCAAGGCGATCGGCCTCGTGCTGCCGAACCTCGACGGAAAGCTGTCGGGCGACTCGATCCGCGTGCCGGTTCCGGTGGGCTCGATCGTCGAACTCAACACGACCGTCGCCCGCGACGTGACGCGCGACGACGTGCTGGCGGCGTACCGCGCCGCGGCGCAGGGACCGCTCGCCGGCATCCTCGAGTACTCGGACGACCCACTCGTGTCGTCCGACATCATGGGCAATCCGGCCTCGTCCATCTTCGACTCGGCCCTCACCCGCGTCGACGGACGGCACGTCAAGGTGGTCGCCTGGTACGACAACGAGTGGGGCTTCTCGAACCGCGTGATCGACACGCTCGAACTCCTCGCCACCGGTTGATCAAATGCCGCGGCGACGGCTCGCCGCGGTGGTGGTGTCGCTCATGGTGACCACGATGAATCGCCCATGTCGTGGAATTACGATGAAGATCATGACAATGTGGTCGAGGTCTGCCAGGAGTACTTGTGAGTGAGCGGTGAGGTGGCCGGGCCGTCGTGGAGCCGAGGGCCGCCGTGCGGCGCAGGCGAACGGCACGGGTCCGCAGGTGCCTGCCCCGCCGGCATGGATGCGCTGGCTGCCGGCCTTCTACGTCGCGGGCATCCTGGTGCTCGAGCCGCTCACTCCGGTGCAGTGGCCGGTGAGCTTCCTGCTCATCGCGCTCCCCGTGGTCGCCGCCTACGCCCACCCACCTGTCGGTGTCGCAGCCATCGCGGCGTTCGCCGTCGTGTTCGAAGGCGTCCTGGCCGGCACCCCGTGTTGTGCGGGGCGCATGGTGGGGCACCTGTGGGACCGCCACTATGTGGGCGCCTACGTCTGCACCGCCCTGGTCGGCGTCCTCGGCACGATCATGGCCGCCCACCGAACGCGCCGCGAGCGCACGCTGGCGAGCGTGCGCTCCGTGGCCGAGACCGCGCAGCGCGTGCTGCTGCGCCCGGTGCCCCGCCGCCTCGGCCGGGTCTCGCTGGAGGCCCTCTACCTGTCTGCTGCCGCCGAGGCACGCATCGGCGGTGATCTGTACGAGGCGGTGCCCACCGCGCACGGAGTCCGACTGCTCATCGGCGATGTCCGGGGCAAGGGTCTGCTCGCGGTGGAAACGGCCGCCACGATGCTCGGCGCCTTCCGTGAGGCCGCCTACGACGAACCCGATCTGGCCGGGGTGGCGCATCGTGTCGAGCAGAGCATGAGCCGCAGGGCCGCACTGCTACCGGGCAGCGAAGCGGCGGAGCGCTTCGTCACCGCCGTGTTCGCCGAGGTTCCCGATGATGAACCCTTGGTCCGCATCGTCAACTGCGGCCACCCGCCACCCCTGCGGTTGGGCCCCGACGGGGTCACCGAACTGGACTCGGCCGACCCGGCTCTCCCCATCAACCTCGGCATTCTGCTCGGCGACGGCTATCGCGTGGACGTCGCGCCCTTCCACCCCGGCGACCGGCTGCTGCTGTACACCGACGGCGTGACCGAGACGCGCGACCCCACCGGATCCTTCTACCCGCTCACCGAGCGCATCCGGGCCTGGGTCACCCTCCCTCCCCGCGAACTCCTGGACCGCCTGCACCAGGACCTGCTCGCCTACAGCGGCGGGAGCCTCGACGACGACATTGCGGCCCTCGCCGCATACCGCCTTCCCGATGAGCCCTGCGGCTAGTGGAACGTCACCGGCCCCAGCGGCGTGTCCACCGTGAACGACATCCCCACCGGGCCCGCCGTGAGGTCGAGGTCCGTGCCGAGTGCCGCGAGCAGGGGCCGGATCTCGTCCGGCTCGGGGGCGCTCGCGGACAGGGACAGCAGCGGTGTGGTGGGCAGGTCCGAGGTGGTGGGGTGGACCGTGGCGCTCCAGTCGATGAGGAAGGGGACCAGGCCGGAGGGGTGGGCGTCGTCGCCGTCGGTGAGCCGCCATTCCAGCAGGGTGCCGTCGGGTCTGCGGCGGCTCATCGACTGTGCCGGGCCCGGGTCGTACCCCTGAGCCCGGGCGGCCGCGATGGCCGCGTCCAGGTCGGGCGGGCTGATCGCCCAGGTGACCGTGCGCGCTGTGGTGAGGCCGTCCACCTCGAAGGGGCGGGGCCGGCCGGGCGCGGACCGATCGGGGTCCGGGCCGATGATCTCCAGGTAGCTGGTGCCGCCCAGGGACACCAGATGGTTACGGGTGCCGAGCCCGACGTGCACGCCGCCGGGGGCCGGGGTCACGCCGGTGCGTCGGGCGAAGTCGGCGACCGTGGCGGTCAGGTCCGGGGTCGCGAGGACGAGATGGTCCAGGAGCGCGGGGATGGCGTTCATCGCAGCCGAGGCTACGCAGAGCGGCCCGCGTTATGGAACACCTGTGCGCCAGGACGGGTCGGTGGTCCGTGGTCTCACTCGTCGAAGACGACCGTGCCGTCCAGCAGCAGCGTCGGATGGATCTTCATCGGGCCGTACTCGTCGATGTCCGACGGGCGCGGGGTCTCCGGACCGTCGGGGCCCATGCGCAGCAGGCGCTCGACACGGCAGATCCGGAACACCCGGCCCGCCACCCGGGCCTCGTCGGCGCGTTCGAGCGCCCGGAACTCCTCGGCCGCCTTCTCGTACACGGCCTTCTTCTCGTCGTCGAACTTGTACAGCATGGGCCACATCTCGATCATCGCGTCGTGCAGCACGCGCCGGGCGTCGTGCGGGGTGGACTGGAGGGCGAGGGACGGCTCCCAGCCGGTCCGTTCCCGCTCGACCACGGCGAAGCAGGTGGGCAACAGCACGACCTGCGGGTGCGAGCGCACCGCCCGCTCCGAGTCCCTGCGCAGGTTCACGGGGAACCGCACGCCCCGGTAGGCGAAGTCCCGCAGCGCCCCCAGCAGAGCGCCCGTCATCGGGCCACCGTCCACGCGATCCGGATCGAGGACGAAGTCCAGGTCGGGGGAGGGGGTGTGGTCGGCGCGCAGGTCCCAGGTCCGCTCGGCGGGCTCCGGGTCGGTGGGACGAGGCGGCTCCAGCCGGTTGCTGCCGTCGCAGCGCGAGAACTCGTCCCCGCGTACGATCCGGTACCGCGCCCCGCACGCCTCCACCTCGTTGACCGGCTCCCGCTCCAACACCTCCACGGCGGCGAGCAGTTCACGCCGTACGGCCGGATCGTCGGTGTCGTCCTTGGCGCGGAACCACAGATGGGTGTTCAGCGAGTCCCGGCACATCTGCGGCATCCCGTTCACGACCGGCTTGAGCACCCGCCACTCGGGCCCCACCGCCGGATCCTGCACGGCGACCCCGAACACCGGCCCACGCAGGGCGAACCCGGGATAGAGCAGAGAGGCGTCCACCGCGTCGGCCTCCCGCACCCAGGCGGCGGGGTCGTCGCGGCGGACCAACTCGTCGTGGAGGGCGTGGATCTGTCGCTGCCAGTCATGGGTCATGTACACATTGTTTCCGGAGTGGGGCTGCACGCGCGGGTGAACCGACCCAACAACCCGGGTTGTTGGAGTGACCCGGGGAGCCGAAGATTTCGGGTCACCGGCACCGGTGGGACCGAACCGCACGGCCGTCGTCCTCCTCTCCACCAGCGGCGAGGTGCTCACCCCCGGCCTGCACCGAGTACGACCGGCCGTACTACGGCGAGCTGCTGGGCGCCCGGCTCCACCGGCACCCCGAGTACCCAGCCCGGCAAGGTGACAGGCCCAGGACGCACGACGGAGGGCCACCCCCCTAAGTGGCCCTCCGTCATTCCCCCGTCCCCAGGTTGGTCGGATGACGAGTACGCATCCCGGCTCCTTTGCCCTGGCCACCACCCTGGCCGGGCGACCCTGTCCACACCTTGAAAAGTGCTGGAATTAGCTGGTCAGAGCCGCTTGCTTCGGCCCTAGGATCCTGCCTCGGGGGTGGTTCATGTGGCCGTGGAGTTCCGTGTGCTGGGCGGGGTCGAGGTCCTGGTCGACGGCCACCGGCTGGATCAGGGTCCGGCGCGGCAGCAGTGCGTGCTCGCGGTACTGGTGTGCGAGGCCAACCACGTGGTCACGGTGGACCGACTCGTCGACCGGGTGTGGGGGGAGAGGCCGCCGCAGCGCGCCCGGGAGACGCTGTACAGCTACCTCTCCAGGCTGCGCCGGGCGTTGCGGCCCGTGGCCGAGGAGGCGCGGATCGCGCGGCGGTCGGGAGGGTACGAGCTGGTCGTCGCGCCCTCGGCCGCCGACCTGCACCGCTTCCGGGCCCTCGCCGCCCGGGCGCGCACCGCCGCGCACGCGGGGGAGGAGGACGAGGCGGCACGACTGTTCGAGGAGGCCCTCGCGCTGTGGCGGGGTGAGATGTGTCCCGGCATGGACAGCCCCTGGTTCACCGCCCAGCGCGAAACAGCGCGGGTGGAACGGCTCGCCGCCGTCCTGGACCGGGCCGACGTCCAGTTGCGTCGCGGCCACCACGGCGACCTGCTGGCCACCTTGCCGGCCCTCGCCGACAGCCACCCGCTGGACGAGCGGCTCGCCGCCCAGCTGATGCTCGCCCTCTACCGCGGCGGGCGCCCCGCCGACGCCCTCGGGCACTATCAGGTCGTACGGCGTCGTCTCGCCGACGAGCTGGGCATCGACCCGGGGCCCCCGCTGCAGGAGCTGTACCAGCGGATCCTGATCTCGGATCCGCGGCTCGCGCCGCCGGCCAGAGGCGACAAGCCGAACTCCGCCCGCGCCGCCACCGAGGCGCGCCCCCGCCAACTACCGGCGCGGCCGCCCCTGTTCACCGGACGCGGCAGCGAACTCGCCCGCCTGGACAAGCTGTTGGCCCCACAGGTCAAGCCGGACGGCGGCAGCGTCCCGACCGTCGCGATCTGCGGCACCGGCGGCGTCGGCAAGACCTGGCTGGCGCTGCGCTGGGCCCACGACCAGCAAGACCTCTTCCCCGACGGCCAGTTGTACGCCGATCTGCGCGGCTTCACCCCGTCCGGCGAGCCGACGGACCCGTACGCGGTCATGCGGGGTTTCCTGGAGGCCCTCGGCACCGACCCCGCCGGCCTGCCCACCGCCCCGCAGTCCCAGGCCGCGCTGTACCGCAGCCTCACCGCGGACCGGCGCTTACTGGTCGTGCTCGACAACGCCCGCGACAGCGACCAGGTGCTGCCCCTGCTGCCGGGCAGCCCCACCTGCACGGTCCTCATCACCAGCCGACACCAGCTGCCGGGACTCGCCGCCTCCCACGGCGTCGGCCGGCTCACCCTGGACACGCTCGACGGCACCGAGGCACGCGAGTTGCTGGTCCGCCGCATCGGCGCCGACCGGCTCGCCGCCGAACCCGAAGCGGCGGCGGAACTCCTCCACCACTGTGCCGGGCTCCCGCTGGCCGTCAGCCTCCTCGCCGCCCGCGTCACCACCAACCCGGTCCTCACCCTCACCGCCCTGGCCGCCGAACTGCGCGACACGGCAACCCGGCTCGACGCTCTGGAGACCGGCGAGACGAGCGGTGACGTACGCACCGTCTTCGCCTCCTCCTACCTGGCCCTGGACCCCGACACCGCCCGGGTCTTCCGCCGGCTCGCCCAGGCACCCGGCACCGACGTCGGCCTGCCGGCCGCCGCGAGCCTCACCGCCCTGCCGCCCGCCCGGCTCCGCACCCGGCTGCGCCGCCTCCAGGCCCACCACCTCGTGCAGGAACACATCCCCGGCCGCTTCACCTGCCACGACCTGCTGCGTGCGTACGCCCTCGAACTGGCCGAGAAGGAGACGCCCGCGACCGAAGCGGCCCTGGCACTCACCCGCGTACTCGACCACTACGCGCACACCGCATACGCCGCCGACCGTCTCCTGCTGCCCCACCGCGACCCGCTCCCGCCGGCCCCGACGGCGGACGGCACCCGCCCCGAGGAACTCACCACGCACGACCAGGCCATGGCCTGGTTCACCCGCGAGCACACCGTCCTCACGGCGGCCGTCGAGCACGCCGTACGCACCGGACACGACGCCCAGGCATGGCGGCTGGCCTGGGCTCTCACCACCTTCCTCGCCCGCCGGGGACGCTGGGCCGACGTCACCGCCGTCCACACCACCGCGCTCGCCGCCGCCGTCCGTCTCGGGGACCCGGCCGCCCGGGCCGAGTCGCACCGGGCCCTCGCCTGGGCGTGCACGGAGACCGCCCGCTTCACCGAGGCCCACCGGGAACTGGCCCACGCGCTCGCCTTGTCGGAGGCCGACGGCGACCTCCGCTCGGCCGCCCACACCCACCTCGCCCTGGGCTGGCTGTACGAACGGCAGGACGACAAGCCCGCCGCACTCAGGCACGACCAGCGCGCCGTGGACCTGTTCACCTCGCTCGGGAACCTCCCGGGACGGGCCCGCGCCCTGAACGCGGTGGCCTGGGACCACGCCCGGCTCGGCGACCACGCCGCAGCGGTACGCCACGGTCGGCAGGCCCTGGCCATCCAGCGCGAAGTGGGCGACGAACGAGGCCAGGCCGGCACCTGGGACACCCTTGGCTACGCCTACCACCAGCTCGGCGACCACCCGAACGCCGTCGACTGCTACGAGCACAGCCTGGCCCTCAACCGCGCCCTGGGCCACCGCTACAACGAGGCCGAGACCCTGGTCCACCTGAGCGAGACCCACCGCGCGACAGGCGCCGTGGAATCGGCCCGTCAGGCTCTGCAGGAGGCCCTCGGCATCTACCTCGACATCAACGCGCCCGAAGCGGACGTGGCCGAGCTGCGCACACTCCTGCGGGAACTCGACGGCCCGACGGCGGGTTAGGGCCGAGGCACAGTGCCGATCTCGGTGCCTGGTCCCGGGCCACGGCGTGACGGCGTCATGAGTCGCGGCGCAGCTTGCGCAGTGCGCGGAACTGGGGGCCGTAGGTGCCCGGGGCGTAGCGGAGCGGGGTTTCCATCAGTTCCACGGCCGGGTCCTCCAGGCCGCGCATGGCGTGGATGGCGGCGCCCAGGCTGCGGTGGCCGCCGCCCGCCCAGGCCGCGTCAAGGGTGTCGAGCACCGTGCTGTAGGTCGCGTCGAAACGGAACAGGAGCCGTCCGACGTGGACCGGCGGGTGGGGCCAGCCGCCGACCGGGATCCGGGCCATGGGACGCACCTCGGGGAAGGGGACGGGCCCGCCCACGTACTTCCAGCCGTCGTCGGTCTCGCGCAGCTCCCGGCCGTAGTAGATCTCGCCGAAGGCGTAGTAGTGCGCCGGGTGGTCGTCCTCGAAGGAATCGGACGGGGAACTGGAGGTGCCCTCGCCCTGCTCCCTGATGATCCCGATGGCGCTCTCGACATCGTCGAGGGTCTCGATCGGATACAGGTCGTCGGAGAAGACGTACTGGGACAACTGCCCCCGCACCGACAGTTCCGGCTGCACCACCCGGAACGCATTCAGCACGTCGGCGTAGAACTCACCGACGGTGGGCGAGGGGCGCGCGCTGCGGACGAGCGACTCTTCGGGGGCCTCGATCGCCATCATCACGTCACGCACGAACGGCTTGGTCAGGCCCGACAGATAGACCGTCACGCCGGCCCGCACACCGCCGGGCAGCGGGCCGGGGAAGACGGGCGCGGCGGCCTTGATCTGCGGCCGCCCGCCCACGGCCACGAGCAGGTTGCAGACGATGCCCAGGTGGTACATCTCGTCGCCGACGATGCGCTGGATGAGCCGCGCGACCTCGCTGCCGCGGTCCTTGACGGACCACAAGCCGCACAAGTAGGGCGGGATGGTGGCGAGTTCGAGTCCCACGGCGACCTGAAGGGCCGACCTGAGCCAGGCGACCCCGCGGCCCTCCTGGGGCACGGCCAGCAGACGCGCCACGGACCCGAGGCCGGGCGCGGCGAGCGGCCCGCTCTCCGGCAGCCCGGCAGCCTGCGCGGAACCGGCGACCGCCCCCGGCGCGCCTGCCGCCAGAGCGGCCGATGCCAGGAAACTCCTGCGCCTGAACGGAGAAACCGCCGGCTCGTCCGGCTCTTCGCCCATACCCGTCACCCTCGCCTCGCCTCAGCTCATGGCCATGGTCCCGCTCTGCTCGACGCACTCGGGACCCCCTTGACAGCTCGCGAAGCTAGCAGCCATCACCGCCGCCACCAGGGCAGACGAGCCGTGCGGCGCATCGACCACCCTGTCGGTCCAACGCGCGCGGTCCTGCTGCGGACGCCCGCCGCAGTCGAGGGCAGCGGGGAGGACACCGAGCGCAACAGGGTGCTGGACATCGCCCGCGGCTCACGGTGGCCGGCGCGGTACACCGCACGCACCCTGGGCCATCCCTTCCTCGACGAGTGGCGGGACCGCGAGGAAGAACTCACCGCCGACCCGCGTGTCCGGCAGGAGTACCAGGGCGCCGTGGCACGGGGCAGGATCCCCGCACTGCCGCGCTGGGGCCGGCGAGGGCATCGACCTCATCGACGACGTGCCGTCCGCAGCCGACCTGGTCGGCAGCCTGGCAGCCCAGGCCGAGGAGGCACTGAACCGGGCCGGCGGGCGCTGATCCCCGGCGGTGGGGGGCGTATCCGGCAAGCCGCGTAAGGCGGCCCAACTCACGGACTCAGCAAGGAGATCGATCGCGCGGTCCGGCCGTGCTCGACCGCTGCACCAACCGCGTCGACAACTCCGTCCGCGTACTCTCCGGCCGGTCCCCGTCCATTATCCGCACCAGCAGCCGCAGCGCCGTCGCCGCCATCTCCGACAGCGGCTGGCGGACCGTGGTGAGGGCCGGGGCGATCCAGCGGGCCTCCGGCAGGTCGTCGAAGCCAACGACGCTCAGGTCGTCCGGCACGCTCAACCCCCGTTCCGCCAGCGCCTCGTAGACCCCGAGGGCCATCCGGTCCGAGCAGACGAAGACGGCCGTCGGCGGTTCGGGCAGGTCGAGGAGGTCCAGCATCCGGCGGCGGGCGACACCCTCGTCGAAGCCTGCGTGCCGGACGTACTCGGGGCGGTGCCGTACCCCGGCCGAGGCGAGCGCGGAGCGGTAGCCGGCCACCCGGGCGGTGCTGCACATCTTGCGCTGGTGACCGGCGATGACGGCGATGCGCTCATGGCCGAGCGCCAGGAGGTGCTCGGTCGCGATGACGCCGCCGTGCCAGTTCGCCGCGCCCACCGACACCACGCCCGGCGGCGGTTCCAGCACCGGGTCGATCATCACGAACGGGATGCGGTGCTGCTCCAGCCACGCGTACTGCGACGCCGTCAGCTCGGCCAGGTTGAACAGCACCCCCGACGAGCCGCGCGCGATGAGCTTGTCCAGCCAGCCGCGCTCCGGGCGGCCGCCCCGCGTGCGGGTCAGCCCGGCCGAGACCACCACCTCCAGGCCCGCGTCATGGGCCGCCGCCTCCACACCGTGCAGCACCGCGCCCGACCACGAGGTGTCCAGGGAGTGCACGACGAGGTCGACCAGGCCCGGTGTCTTCGCCGCGTCGAAGCGGGGTCTGCGGACATAGCCGAGCCGGTCCAGCGCCTCGGTGACCCGGCGGCGGGTCTCGGGGGCCACGTCCTCCCGGCCGTTGACCACCTTGGACGCGGTCGGCACGGACACCCCGGCCTCGCGGGCCACGACGGCCAGGGTCGGCCCGGCCGCCATGCTCGCGCTGCCCGTACGGACCATCGGGAACCACCTCTCCGGCCCGCCCGAGGGCCTTGAAAAGTTTCGACCAGCCGGAAACAGTAAGCGCTTCCTACCCTAGATACGCCGCGAGGACTCCGAAAGAGGCCGGAGTTCGCAGGAATGCATGCGGTCACGGCTTTCGAAACTTCGAACAGGCTCAACGGCGGCCCGGGGCTACCAGCAGGTGAGGCGGAATCCCGTGAAGTCGGCCGTGAAGGCCGAGTCGACCAGGTCCACGGCGTGGACGCCGGCCAGCGCACCGGTGAAGCGCAACTTGGAGCCGTAGTCGTCGGAGAGCTTGGTGAAGTCCAGCGGCGGGCCGACCGGCGTGCGGACGCCCCCGCGGACGTACCAGAACCGTGCTTCGCCCCCATCCACCGTCACCCCCAGGGTCAACGGCGCGCTCGCGTCCACCTCCACGACGGCCGCCTGCCGGGTGCCGAACTCCTCACGCTCCACCAGGCTGAGCACCGTACGGCCCTCACCTCGCCACTGCTGCCCGTGCTGTCCCTCACCCTCGGGCTCCGTCCAGGTGAGGTCGAGGCTCAGATACGCCTCCGCGCTGTATCGCAGGACCAGCCCGGCGGCCTGCGTGAACGTGCGCGGCCGCGCCTCGACGGTGACCTCGGCCTCCGCACGGTGCTCGGTGATGCGCTGCGCCAGCAGACTGTGCGCCCACCGCGACTCGGGACCGTGCCGGCCGCGCAGCCGGATCCAGCCGGGGCGGGTGGTCGCGTCGGCCCAGCTCGGGTCGGCGTAGCCGCGCAGGGTGCTCCAGGGCCAGCCCAACGGGTCGCCGGTGTCGGTGGGTCGGGGCTCCGGCTCGGCGGGAGATGTCGGTACGTCGACCTCGACCGCCGGGTGCCAGCCCCCGTGCCGCAGCCGGGGCCAGCCCGCGTCGTCCCAGGTCAGCGCCTGGATCGCGGTCTCCCGGCCGAGGGGGCAGCGCGGGCCGTCCGGCGTCTGCAAGGGCCGTGCGGTGAGGTGGCTCATCACCCACTCGCCGTCCGGCGTCTCGACCAGCTCGGCGTGCCCGGCCTTCTGCAGCGGCACCGACGGATCGTCGCGTGTCGTCAACAGCGGTTGGCTGTCGAGCTCGTACGGGCCGGTGATCGCCCGACTGCGCGCCACCAGCACTCCGTGCTCGACCCCCGTGCCGCCCTCGGCGAGCACGAGGTGGAACCAGCCGTCGCGCTTGAGCAACTTCGGTCCCTCGATGAGCCGTTCGTGCTGAAGCAGCAGGTGCGTGTCACCGACCGGGGCCAGGGTCTCGCGGTCCAGTTCCGTCAGGACGATCCCGGCGAAACGCTGCCCGCTCGGGCGGTGGTCGCTCTGCATGTTGAGCAGCCACAGCCGGCCCTCGTGAGGGAAGAGCGCGGGGTCGAAGCCGTGGCTCGCGATGCGACGCGGGGCGCTCCACTTGCCGTCGACGTCCGTGGCCGTGGAGACGTACGTGTCCAGGTCGAAGTACGGCGTCCCCACCGAGCGCACGACCGAGTACACCACCCAGAACCGCTCCCCGTCCCAGCTCAGCGACGGCGCCCAGATGCCACCCGAGTCGGGTACACCGGCCAGGGAGTCACCGGGGGCCGCGCCCCGGACATGGCCCGCGTACTCCCAGTGGGCCAGGTCCCGGGAACGGTGGATCGGGATCGTCGGGAACCACTCGAAGGAGCTCGTGGCCACGTAGTACCAGTCGCCGACCCGGACCAGGGAGGGGTCGGGGGCGAAACCGCGGATGACGGGGTTGTGCAGGAGGGTCACGGGAGGACTCCAGGGGCGTCGGTCACCTGGGGGCCGCGGGGAGTCAGGGTTACCCGCGGCCCCCAGGGAGTCATGTGCGGATCCCGGGCAGTGGGCTCACTTCAGGGCGCCGAGCGTCACGCCGGTCCGCCAGTAGCGCCGCATCGCGACCATCATGATCGCCATCGGGATGATGGACAGCAGTGCGCCGGTCAGGACGAGGCTGGTGACGTCGATGCCCGACTCCAGGCGTTTGCCGGTCCAGTTGTACAGACCCAGGTTGAGCGTCCAGTTCTCCTCCCCGCGCAGCACGGTGAGGGGGAGGAAGAAGGCGTTCCAGGTGTTGACGAAGGCGAGCAGGAAGACGGTCGCACCGCCCGTCGTCATCATCCGCAGCACGATGCTGAAGAAGATCCGCAGCTCACCGGCGCCGTCGATCCGGGCCGCCTCGAGGAGCTCGAACGGGATCGTGGCCTCGGTGTACACCTTGGCCAGATACACGCTGAACGGGTTGATCAGGCAGGGGATCAGCATCGCCCAGGGGGTGTCGACCAGCCCGATCGCCGAGAACAGCAGGTACAGCGGCAGCGTGAGCAGCGCGAGCGGGATCAGGAACGAGCCCACCACGCACGCGAACACCGCGCCCCGCCCGGGAAAGTCGAAGCGGGCGAGGCCGTAGCCCGTGGCCAGCGCGATGAGGGTGCCGCCGAGCGAGCCGACGCCCGCGTACAGGAACGAGTTGGCGGTCCAGCGCAGGAAGATGCCGTCGTCGTAGGTGAAGACCTGCTGGATGTTGTCCCACAGGTGCCAGCCGGAGAACCACAGCCCGTTGCTCTGGTACAGCCCCACGCGGTCCTTCGTCGAGGCGATCATCAGCCAGTACACGGGGAAGAGGCTGTAGACGCTGGCCAGGACCAGACCGAGCAGCATGAAGCGCTGGCCGCCCTTGGAACGCGAGGCCGCGTCCGGGCTGGTGAGTCGTCGCACGGTGCGCCGGCGGGGTGGCACGGCGGCCGTTTCCGCGCCGCTTTCCTTGCGGTCTTCCGTCAGCGCCATCAGTCCGCCTCCCTCGAGGTCAGCCGGTAGAAGAGGAAGGACGCCACACCGAGGATCAGGGCGAGCAGCACCGACAGGGCCGCGGCGTAGTGGTAGTTGGCGGCGTTGAACGCCTGGTTGTAGATGATCATGATCGGCGTGAAGCTGTCGCTGACCGTCTCCGGAGTCACGTTCCGGAACAGCGCGGGCTCGTTGAAGATCTGCAGCATCTGGATGATCGACAGCAGCGCGGTCAGCACGAGCGCCCCGCGCACGAACGGGATCTTGATGCTCAGCGCGATCCGCAGCTCCGAGGCGCCGTCCAGCCGTGCCGCCTCGAACAGCTCACGGGGCACGCCCTGGAGCGCGGCGTAGATGATCACCATGTTGTAGCCGATGCCGTGCCAGGTCAGCAGGTTGCCGATGGCCGGCCACACCATCGAGGGCGCGAAGAAGTTCCAGTCGAAGCCGAACAGCTCGCCGAGCGGCGTGAGCGGGCCCACCTCGGGGCTGTACAGGTTGACCCACACGACGGCCGCGACCACGCCGGGAATCATGTACGGCACCAGCAGCAGGATCCGGAACCGGCCGGCCGCCTTCGCCGTGACCGCGTCCAGGAAGAGCGCCAGCAGCAGGCTGATGAGCAGCATGAACGGGATCTGGACGCAGGCGAACAGCACCACCCGGAGGATGGAGGTCATGAACGCCGAGTCGGTCAGGCCCTTGGCGTAGTTGTCCAGGCCGACGAACTCCGTGGTCGCGCCGCCGAGTCCGAGCCCGGACTGCTTCTCCAGGAACAGGGACTGGTAGACGGCGTAGCCGATCGGAAGCAGATAGAGGAAGACGAAGCCGAGCTGGAAGGGCACCGTGAAGGCGGCACCCTTCCAGCGCTGGGAGCGAATCATCGAGTCTGCCTCAGCCCTTGACGCTGATGCCGCGCTGCTTCAGGTCGTTGACCGTCCACTCCTGCATGTGCGCCAGGAGGTCGGTGACCTTCTGCTCCTTGCTGACGACCTTGGCCCACTCGGCCTGCATCTCGGTGAACATCGCGGTCCAGTTCGGGCCGAAGGTCCAGCCGGTCCGGACGGTTCCCAGGCTGTCCGTGACGATCTTCTTGGCCGGCTCGTAGTTCTTGCCGAGCAGCTTCTCGGAGATCGCCTCGGAGACGTACGACTCGCTGTCGGCCAGCGCCGGCATCACACCGCTGCCGGTCTCCGGGCTCGCCATGGACTTGACCGCACCGGTGTCGGTGGACATCCACAGCGCCGCCTCGGCGGCCTGCTCCTGGTTCTTGCACTGCTCGCTGACCAGCGTCAGGTTGCCGCTCTGGTTGGTGCCGGCCGGCGTCTGGGCCGCCTCGCCCTTGAAGGTCGGCCACGGGGCGAGCGCCCAGTCGCCGAAGGACTTGGTGAAGTTCTGCACCATGCCGGACATCTGCCAGGTGGAGATCTGCCGGGTCGCGGTGGCGCCGGTGTCGAAGCTGCGCTGCACGGCCGCGTAGTCGGCGAAGGACAGCTTGGCGTTCAGGTCGTTGTCGATGATCTCCTGGATCACCTTGGCGGCCTTCAGGGTGCCCGCGTCCTGGAAGTCGACCTTCCAGGAGTCGCCGTCGATGCTGTACCAGTTCGCCCCGGCCTGCATGGCGAGCACCTCCAGGGTGCTCGGGTCCTCACCGGCGTAGTTTGTGATCTTGATGTCGTGCTTCTTCAGCACCTTGCCCGCGGCGATGAAGTCGTCCCAGGTCGCCGGGGCCTTCAGGCCGTACTTCTCGAAGATGTCGGTGCGGTAGATGGTGAACGCGGGGGCCGAGGCGGTCGGGACGCCGTAGACCTTGCCCTGGACCTGGCCGACCGCCCATGAGCCGGGGTTGAACTTGTCCTTGTCGGCCTCGACATACTTCGTGATGTCGGCGAGCGCACCCTGCGAGACCCAGCTGGTCACGTACTCACCGGTGTTCTGCAGCAGACAGGGCGCGTTGCCCGCCTTGACGGCGTTGGTCAGCTGCTTCTGCATGGTCAGCTGGTCGGTGACCTTCGTGTACTTGAGCTGGACGTCCTTGTGGCTGGCGTTGAACGCCTTGACGACGGCCTCCTGGCCGTTGGCCCAGCCCCAGAAGTCGAGGGTGACGGGGCCGGAGGCCTTGGAACCGGAGTCCGAGTCTCCGGAGCCGGATCCGCCACAGGCGGCGAGCAGACCTGTCAGAGCGATTCCCGCGACGGCGGTGGAGGCGAACCTTCTCCGGGGGCTGGTGAAGTTCATCTGACCGTGATCCTTCGGAATGAGAGCGTTCTATCGGAACGCGGCGGCTCGGTGGTGCCGGCCAGAACGGCGGCCGGAAGTCGTCGGCTCGCGGTTGCGGGGGGTCGGCCAAGCGGAAGCTGTAGTAAGCGGTTGCAGGGACGGTAGGCCGACGTCTCCGCTCATAGCAAGAGGTGCGCGGAAATTTGTTACGCCGGGTTGTCCGCCCGGTCATCTGTGGGCGCGCGTCGGCCACGCCCCTGCTGGAGTGCGTAAGCGCAGGTAGGAGGCTGTTCGGTGAGGGGTTCCGCGCGGATGGGGAGCGCTCCCGAGGGGCCTGGCGAGGACCGGCGAGGCAGCGGGAAAACGCTTACGAAACATTTGCTGGGCGTTACTTCCGTCCGCCCCGCCGGGCAGGCGGCTGCACGGAGTTGCGTACGACGACATGGGTGCCCAGCACGAGGTGGTCGCCGTCACCGCCCTTGCGGCGGCCGGTACCGCCCTCGCGCCGATCCGCCACCGCGCGCAGCGCGACACGGCCCATCTCCTCGTACGGCACGTGGACGGTGGTGAGTTGGGGGGTGAGCTGGGAGGCGAGCGGAATGTCGTCGTAGCCGACGATCGACACGTCCTCCGGCACCCGCAGCCCGGCCGCGCGCAACGCCTGCATGGCACCGGCGGCGACCACGTCGGTCCCGGCGAGCACGGCGGTGAAGTCCAGCCCTTGCCCGAGGGCGTCCTCGACGGCCTCGTATCCGTGCTCGTAGTCGTACGGCCCGTGCCGCACCATGCCCGGATCGAACGGCACACCGTACGCGTCGAAAGCCCGCCGGGCGCCCTTCAGCCGGCCCTGGGCGGTCGTGAGTTCGGCATGCCCCGGCAGCACGAGGACCTTGCGATGCCCGGCGGACAACAGATGGCTGGCCATGGCGTAGGCGCCGCCCTCGTTGTCGTAGTCGACCGTCGTGGCCGGCACGTCGCCCTCCAGCGGCGGCCTGCCCACGAGCACGAGATGGGAGCCGGCCGCGTCGAGGGAACGGGCGAAGCGGGCCATGCGCAGCTGGTACTCGTCGTAGTCGTAGGCGCCGCCCAGCAGCACCACGGCGGCGACGCCCTGCTGTCGCATGAGGTTGACCAGCGCGAGCTCCCGCTCGGGGTCGTCCCCCGTGGTCCCCACCAGCGAAAGCCAGCCGCGCAGCGTGGCGGCGCCCTCAACCCCCTTCGCCACATGGGCGAACGCGGCGCCGGTGATGTTGTTGATGAGGATCGCCACCGTCGGCGTTCCGCCGCCGGCCAGCGAGCGGGCGTGGGCGTTGGTGACGTAGTCCAGATCCCCGACGACCTTCATCACCCGTCGGCGCAGATCGTCCGACACCGGGTAGTTGCCGGACAGGACGCGCGACACGCTGGCGACGGAGACGCCCGCGCGTTCCGCCACGTCCCTGATGGTGGCCCGACCGGCGTCGTTCGACGCCTTGCGCTGACTCACCCTTGCGGCTCCTTCACCGTCGCGCCTGCCTTGCCGGACGCCCGGGCGTCGCGCCCCGCGCCGGATGGCCAGAGGCCTCGTCTCTCGCCGTACGACAGGGAAACCGGCCCCCCGCCGATGCGGAAACCGTATCCCATGGTTTCCGCGCGGGCGCCTCGTGCGCCGGCCGCCGCCTCATGCGACCCGGGCCAGGTCCGCGTGGTGCACCTCGTGGACCGGCGGCAGGCCCGCGACCATGCGTTCCAGCTCCTCCACGACGGTGCGGCCGAGGCGCTCCAGCTCGTTGCCGAGCGATCCGGCGATGTGCGGGGTGAGGAAGACGTTGGACAGGTGGTAGAGCGGGGAGCCGGCGGGCAGCGGTTCGGGCTCGGTGACGTCGAGGATCGCGTGCAGCCGTCCGGAGACCAGCTCGTCGGTGAGCGCGTCGGGGTCGATCAGGGCACCGCGCGAGGTGTTGATCAGTACGCCGCCGTCCCGGATGAGGGCGAGGCGGTCGCCGTCGAGCATGCGGTAGGTCTCGGGGATGTCGGGGGCGTGCAGGCTGACGATGTCGCTGTGCCGGAGCAGGTCCTCCAAGGACATCGACTCGGCACCGAGTTCGGCGGCCTCGGCGGGGCTGACGTACGGGTCGTGCAGCAGCACCGTGAAGTCGAAGGGCCGCAGCAGCTCCAGCAGCCGTCTGCCCACGCGCGAGGCGCCGATGACGCCGACACGGCGGCCGACGTTGCCCGTGGGGGCGGTCTCGGCGGGGGTCGGATAGGCGCGGGTGGTGCGGAAGCGCTCGCGGTGGGTGAAGGTGTCCTTTCCGGCGAGCAGGATCATGGCCAGCGTGTACTCCGCGACCGGCAGCGCGTTGGCGGTCACCGCGCTGGAGACGGTGACGCCGTGCTTCCAGAGGGCCTCGCCGACCAGCGAGCGGACCGAGCCCGCGGCGTGCAGGACGGCGCGCAGCTTGGGGGCGGCGGCGAGGACGTCGGCGTCCAGGTGGGGGCAGCCCCAGCCGGTGATGAGCACCTCGGCCTCGGCCAGGGCGGCCGCGGACGCCGGGTCGGCGAAGTTACGCACGACGACCTCTGGGTCGATGTCGGAGGCCTTCCTCAGCCTGGCCATGAGCGGCGAGGGGAAGAGCAGCGGGAGGTGCACCGGGTCCATGGCGAACACGGCCCTCGGTGGCTGGGGGCTGGGCATGAGTCTCCTGACGGACTGTGATGGAAACATTTTCAGAAAGCGCCTTCTACCGTAGATCTGCCAAGAAGGGCCGGTCAATCAATTGGGCTGAGAGTGAGTGCGCGGGTTTCTTCGAACTCATTTGCACCGCGTACAGGCTTGCTTGGGGGAGAGAGGTGTCAGGAGCGACACATGAGGCCACGGCAAGGCTGTCCCGGCAGGGTTGAGCCGCTGGTCGGCCCGGGACGTTCGGTTCCGTGCTGTCGCGAAATCGGTTACTTCGTTTTCTCCGGTGCCAGTGCGATGCGGACGGCCGTGAACGAGTGCGGCGGCAGAGGGCAGTCGAAGGCGTCGGACGCGGGGAGCGGCGAACTGTGCGGGACGGCCTGTTCGGCGGCGGACTCGCCGGCCAGGACGGTCCGCGTGGCCCGGACGGCGGGTTGCCGCGCCCCGAGGAGGCGGATGTCCGCTTTGATCTCGTCCGGCGTCAGGTTCACGACCTTGACGATGACGTCACCCGTCGCCGAGTCCCGGACGGTGGAGACCGAGAACGTCCGCAGCGGACGCCGGTCGTCCTCGACGTCGTGGATCACGGCGCCGTCCAGCAGACAGCGGATCAGGGAGCCGGTGACCTCGACCCGGATGTCGTACCACCGCCCGGTCTCGACGGTGCCGGGCACCCACTCCACGTCCTCGGTCCATCCGTCGCAGACACGCTGCAGCGGCATCCCCTTGTTCTGCCATCCGCCGATCGTCCAGAGGTAGTGGTCATCGGTGGTCACCGCTCCGAAGGCGAGGCGGAAGCCCTCCTCGCCGCCGGTCTTCCGCGCCCGCACATCGATCGTGTAGTCGGCCTCCCCGCAGCTCACGCGCAGGTCCGCGTACTCCGCCACCGTGTTCACGGTGTCGAGCCGGACCCCTCCGCCCCGCAGGCCGTCCGGCGGGTCGGCCGCGGCCGGGGCGCCGGTCAGCGTGTGCGGCAGGCACAGGTCCCCGTGGTGCACGGAGTGCATGCGGTGCGCGTGGTAGTTCACCGTGAGCCGGACGGAGGTGTTGTCGAAGTGGATCAGGTCCGGCGTCCACTGCGTATGACCCGACTTGGCGAGCAGCGGGGCGTAGGAGGACAGGGCGACGATGTCCCCGTTGCGCTCAAGGGCGTTCATGTACGCCGCCTCGGCGAGCGCGTTGTACAGCGTGCTGCCCATCGACGCCCACTCGCCGAGGTACACCTTCGGGCCGGTGCGGTCGTAGCCGTCGTAGCGGTCGGTGTTCTGCAGGAACCAGCGCGGTGAGAGATACCCGTGCTCGTCGACCATCGCGAGGCCGGTCTTGCGGGCGAACTCCCAGCCCGCCTCGAAGTCCCGTCCCCTGGGGGCGGGCCCCGAGGTGCCGATGACCGTGATCTCGGGGTGCCGCTCGGCCAGCGCCTGGTGGATGAGGGCGAACCGCTCCCGGAACGCCGGGGTGATCTCGTCCTCGTTGCCCACGCCGAGGTACTCCAGGCCGAACGGCTCCGGGTGCCCGGCCTCGGCCCGCCGGGCACCCCAGGGTGAGTCGGCGGGGCCGTTGGCGTACTCGACGAGGTCCAGGATCTCCTGGATGTAGGCGGGCATCTCGTCGAGGGGGACGGCGTGCTGGCCGCCCGGGGTGTTCTGGCAGCAGACCCCGGCGGCCACCACGGGCAGCGGTTTGGCCCCGATGTCCGCGCAGAACTGGAAGTACTCGAAGTAGCCCAGGCCGGCGGACTGGTGGTAGCCCCACAGGTTGCGCTGCGGGCGGCGGCCTTCGAGTGGTCCGATGGTGTCCTTCCAGCGGTACATGTTGCCGAGCCCGAGGCCGTGGGCGACACAACCGCCGGGAAAGCGCAGGAACTTGGGCTTCAGATCGGCGATCGCCTGGGCCAGGTCCGCGCGCAGGCCGCCCGGCCGGCCGCGGAAGGTGGCTGTGGGGAAGAGGGACACCAGGTCCAGGTGGACGGTGCCGGGGGTGGTGGCGAGGACGAGCAGCCGGGCGTCGGGGTCGGTCGCGGCGGAGACCAGCACCGTTTCGTGCCGGGTCCAGGAGCCCGTCACCTCGTCGAGCACGGCTTCGGCGTACGTGCCTCGCGATCCGGCCAACCGGACGGTCAGCGGGGCGTGTTCACCCTCCGGGCGGCGGGCGTACAGGCTCAGCCGGTACGACGCCCCCGCCTCGACCGGAATGCCGTCGAACCCGTGGTTCACCAGGCCCACGCCCTCGCCCGGAGCCGTCACCTCCAGCACCGCGTGGCGCGGGTTGGCCGGGTGCAGCGGGGCGGCGGTGTCCGTGCGCAGGCCGCCGCGTCCGCCGCCCAGCTCCACCAGCTCCCAGGCGGTGAGCGCGTGCCACTCGGGACGGTCGTCACGGCTGTAGGCGAAGGAGCGGTTCTGGACGAGTTCGGCGTACAGCCCGCCGTCGGCCGCGTGGTTGATGTCCTCGAAGAAGGCGCCGAAGACGTCCGGGCTGATCGGGTGCCCCGCGTCGGCGCTCATGTCGACGCGGATCGTCGTACGGCGGGTGGGGCGTGTGGGGTGGGGAGGACGGGGCATGCTGGGCTCCGTTCACGGTCGTGTGGTCGAGGGCTTGCGACGACTGGGCCACGCGGCGCGATGGGCGGCAACCGGTTTCCGGCCAGGCCGTCAAGATGGCCTGCTGTCCGCTCCTCGACGGTGATGATCAAGCCGGTCTCGTCGTGCTGCCCCCGGTCGGCGTCGGAGCGCGCGGCGCGGGACGCTCCCGTTCGTCGTGCCAACTCGGTCGGAATGGCGGTGCGCATGGGAAGCAGGCCTCTGACCTGCAATTTCCTGAGCTTTCGTGGGTTCCGCGGCGAGCCTGGAGCCGACTTGCTCATGTCGCCGAGGTTACACAGTCTTTTCGAAAATTCGTCAAGGCTCTTGACGTGGTTTCCGGACAGGAAGAAGCTCTGCCCCACTGCTCGACAACCGGTTGTCTAAATCGGGCTGGTCGTGCATTCGATCTACGGTCGAAATATCGAACGAGCAAGCAAAGGGGTGGTGGGTTCATGCGCCCACATGCCGGTGCCTCGCTGAGCCGCCGCCGATTCCTCAGCCTCTCCGCGGGCGGCGCCGCGGCCGGCGCGGCGGCGCTGAGCGGCTGCGCGATGCAGGTCTCCACAGGGGTCAGCAGTGGCTCGGGCGAGACCATCACGATGATGGTCAAGGGCGACGACATCAGTCCGGAGCTGGTCAAGCAGGCTCAGAAGGACACCGGCATCACGATCAGGCGAGTGGAATACGACATCACCAAGCTGATCGCGATGCTCACCAGCGGTAACCCGCCGGACCTGGTTCGCGCCGTCGGAGCCACGGACGCCGCGTACTTCGCGGCACGGGACGTGATGCAGGAGCTCGACCCCTACTTCGCTAGGAGCAGCGTCCTCAGGCTCGACGACCTGGACCCGGTCAACGACCTGTGGCGCTACGACGGCAAGACCCAGGGCAAGGGCCCCCGCTACGGGATGGCCAAGGACTTCTCCCAGGACTCCATGTACTGGTACAACACGGCGGCCTTCGACAAGAAGGGCGTCGACTACCCGTCGGAGACCGAGCCCGTCACGTACGAGCAGTGGCTGGAGAACGCCCAGCGCCTCGCGCAGCGCTCGAAGGGCCAGACGACCGTCTTCGGCGGCAGCTACAACGGACTGACGAAGCTCACGCTCATGGCGACCATGACGGCCTCGGCCGGCGGCAGCCTGTTCAACGACGACTTCTCCCGCGTCGACTTCACCACCCCCGAGGCCCGCAAGGCGCTGGCCTGGTACATCGACTACTGCAAGCTCAAGGTCGGGCCGAGCCCGATCCTGCCCGACCCCAATGGCTGGGACGGGCCGACCTATCAGGCCGGACGGCTGGCCATGTCGAACGCCGGCTACTGGATGGGCGGCATGATCGGCAGCGACAAGAAGCTGGCGGAGGTCTCGCGCCTCGCTCCCGCCCCGGTCTTCGCGGGCGGCCCGCGTATCAGCGCCTGCCAGGGCGGCACCGGCCTGTGGATGCCGCGGAAGGCGAAGAACAAGGACGCCGCGTGGCGGATCTTCGAGTGGTACTTCGGTGAGGCACCGGCCAAGGCGCGCGCCTCCGGCGGCTGGGGCATCCCCACCCTGAAGTCGCTGCGGCAGCTGATGCCCCAGCAGGAGGATTACCAGAAGCGGACGTTGAAGGCGCAGGAGAACGAGCTCGAGCACTTCTCGGTGGTCTCCCTCACCCCCTACATCACGGGGGACGCCTTCGAGTCCCTCTACAACCAGGTCACCCCGGCCGCGATGAAGGGCGAGATGTCCGTCGACACCCTCGCGGGACGCCTGAACTCGGTCATCAACGAGCAGCTGAACCGCGGTAAGGAGCAGGTGGGATGACGGTCGATCAGGTCACATCCGTCG
Source organism: Streptomyces sp. SD31 (assembly GCF_052068475.1). Classification (NCBI taxonomy): domain Bacteria; kingdom Bacillati; phylum Actinomycetota; class Actinomycetes; order Kitasatosporales; family Streptomycetaceae; genus Streptomyces; species Streptomyces sp. SD31. Next base: position 220,488 of record NZ_JBQHCX010000005.1, read on the forward strand.
CGGACCGGTCCGACTCGACCGCGCACACCGGCCGGACCCGGTCGACAGAGCGCACCGGGCCCTCGATGACCGCGCGCAGGCACCGCGCCTTCTACATGTTCGCCTCGCCGTGGATCATCGGGTTCGCCCTGCTGACGATCGCGCCGATGGCGTACGCGCTGTGGCTGAGCTTCACCACGTACGACGGCATCTCACCGAACTGGCACTACGTGGGCCTCGGCAACTACCGCGAGCTGCTGAACGACTCGCAGACCTGGGACTCCCTGGGTCGCGCGGGCCTGTTCGCGGTGCTCTCGGTGCCGCTGTCGATCATCGCCGGGCTCGCGCTCGCCGTGCTGATCAACCGGCCGGTCAAAGGGCGCGGTCTCTTCCGTACCCTGCTCTATCTGCCGGCCGTGGTGCCGCCGGTCGGCGCGGGCATCGCCTTCAAGAACCTCTTCGACCAGAACTCCGGTGCCGCCAACGGCGCCCTGACGTTCTTCGGCTTCGACGCGATCGGCTGGCTGGCCGACCCCTACGCCCGCTACGTGCTCATCATGACGGTGCTCTGGGCCGCCGGAAACGTCATGATCATCTCGCTGGCCGGGCTCCAGGACGTGCCCCGTGAACTCCACGAGGCCGCCCGGATCGACGGCGCGAGCGCCTGGCGGACCTTCCGCAGCATCACCGTGCCGCTGCTGTCGCCGGTGCTGCTGTTCCAGACCGTGACCGGGGTGATCGCCTCGGTGCAGACCATCATGCCGATGCTGCTGGCCCCCCTCAACACCACGGGCGGCCTCACCACGATTCCGCAGTCCAACTACACGTACATGATCCACGTGTTCTCGGAGTACTTCGCGCTCGGCCGCTACGGATACGCCTCCGCACTGTTGTGGGTGCTCTTCGTCCTGATCCTCATCGCGACCGGACTCATCTTCAAGTTCACGTCCGGCGTGGTGTTCTACAACGTCGACCCGGAGGCGAAGAAGTGACTGCCACCAGCCTGAATCCCAAGTCTCCGGTCCGCGTGCGGATACGCGTCAACCGCCTCGTCCTCTACACCGTGCTCGTCGCCGTCACCGGTCTCTTCCTCGGCCCCTTCGGATGGCTGATCCTCACCGGCCTGAAGACCCCGGCCGAAGTGGCCGCCGCGCCCGTGCACTGGCTGCCTACCGACTTCCAGTGGCACAACTTCGCCGACGCCTTCAACCTCATCGACTTCCTCGGCTACGCCCGCAACTCCCTGATCGTCGCGACCATCTACGCCGCGCTGGTCACCCTCAGCTCCGCCTGGGTCGGGTTCGGCTTCGCCCGGCTGACCGCACCCGGCAAGAAGACGCTGTTCGGCATCCTCATCGGCTCGATGATGCTGCCCCAGATGATCACCCTGCTGCCGACGTACCTGATCTTCGCCAAGCTCGGCATGGTCGACACGTACTGGCCGTGGGTGCTGTGGGGCCTGTCGTCCGCGCCGTACCTGGTCTTCCTCTTCCGGCAGTTCTTCGCGGGTCTGCCCCGCGAGCTGGAGGAGGCGGCGATCGTCGACGGCTGCGGATACGGCGCGATCTTCTGGCGGATCTTCCTGCCGCAGTCCTGGCCGGTGATGTCGGCGAGCTTCATCATCGCCTTCACCTGGACCTGGGGTGACTACATCGCCCCGCAGCTGCTGCTGTCCACGGACAAGAGCACGCTCGCCGTCGCCGTGATGACCACCTATGTCACGTCCGCGGGCCAACCGCTCACCACCCTCCAGGCCGCCGCCTCCGTGATGTACGTCGTCCCCATCCTGCTGATCTTCCTCATCGCCCAGCGCGGCTTCGTCGCCGGGATGTCGACCTCCGGTCTCAAGTGACCAGCGCCCCCTGACCTTCCGTATCTCTCCTCCCCCTTCTACTGAAGGACCTGCTCCATGAACGACACAGAGAGCACTGGCCTGTCCCGGCGCACCCTTCTCCAGGCCGCGGGTGCCGCCGGCGCCGCGTACTCACTGATCGGTGCCGCGGCCGGTACCGCGAGAGCGGACGACACGCCCGCATCCGCCGACAAGCTGCTGGTGTACCCCATCCCGAGCGGGGTCCCGACCAACTCGAGCTTCTCCGTCAAGGCCCGTACGCCGGGCGGCGAATGGCAGACGGTGCCCGTCCACCGCGCCCGGGCGAAGCAGATCGACGCGAACACGGGCAGCGGCCCGGTCTTCAACTCCTCCGTCGCCACCTTCGACTTCAGCGGCACCGTCGAGGTCGCCGTCACCTCGTCCAAGGGCGCCATCGGCTCCGCGCGGATCCGCCCCCTGTCGTACGACACCCAGTTCACGGTGGACGGCGCCACGGTGAGCTTCACCCTCACCGAGCCGCGCAACCTCTCCCTCGAGATCGACGGGGAGATCTTCAACAACCTGCAGCTGCACGCCAACCCGATCGAGACGAACGTCCCCGACCCGGACGACCCCGACGTCATCTACTTCGGCCCCGGCCTGCACAAGACCACCGACAACGTGGTGAAGGTGCCCAGCGGCAAGACGCTGTACCTGGCGGGCGGCGCCGTGCTGACCTCCCGGGTGGAGTTCCAGAACGTCGAGAACTCCCGGCTGATCGGCCGCGGTGTGCTGTACAACTCGCAGAACGGCGTCCTGGTGAACTACTCCAGGAACATCGAGATCGACGGCGTCATGGTGCTCAACCCGAGCAGCGGCTACTCGGTCACCGTCGGCCAGTCGAAGCAGGTCACCGTCCGCAACCTGCACTCCTACAGCCACGGCCAGTGGGGCGACGGCATCGACGTCTTCTCCAGCGAGGACGTCCTCATCGAGGGCGTCTGGATGCGCAACTCCGACGACTGCATCGCGATCTACGCCCACCGCTGGGACTACTACGGCGACTGCCGCAACATCACCGTCCGCGACTCCACCCTCTGGGCGGACGTCGCGCACCCGATCAACGTCGGCACGCACGGCAACACCGACAAGCCGGAGACCATCGAGAACCTCGTCTTCAGCAACATCGACATCCTCGACCACCGCGAACCGCAGATGGACTACCAGGGCTGCATCGCGCTCAACCCCGGCGACAGCAACCTGCTGCGCAACGTCCGCGCCCAGGACATCCGGGTGGAGGACTTCCGCTGGGGCCAGCTGATCAACATGCGGGTCATGTACAACAAGAGTTACAACACTTCCGTCGGACGGGGCATCGACGGAGTGTTCATACGGAACCTGACGTACACCGGCACGCACGCCAACCCGTCCGTCATGGTCGGCTACGACGCGGACCACGCCATCAAGAACGTGACGTTCCAGAACCTCGTCATCAACGGCAAGTTCATCGGCAACGGGATGAAGAAGCCCGGCTGGTACAAGTTCACGGACATGATGCCGGCGTACGCCAACGAGCATGTGATCAACCCGCGGTTCCTGAACTCCACCGAGGCCACGTCGAGCGACGCGCCCAAGGTCACCAGCCCGGAAACGGCCACGGCCACCAAGAACCAGGTCTTCAACCACCTCATCACGGCCAGCGGACTGCCGACGAAGTTCGGCGCCGAGGGCCTGCCGAAGGGCCTGGACATCGACACCGACACCGGCCTCATCTCCGGAACCGCCGAGGACAACGTCGGGACCTTCACGGTCACCGTCTCGGCCACCAACAGCGTGGGCACCGCGACGCAGACCGTCACGTTCACCATCGAGCACGCGTGATGCGGCCCCACTGAACCAGGAGACACCCGTGCATTCCCTCAGCCGACGGTCGTTCCTCGGCGCGGCGGGGCTCACGGCCGTGGCAGGAGCCGGACTGCTGTCCGCCTCCGCCACAGCCGCCTGGGCCCAGACCGCCGAAGCGGCGTTCACATTCAGACACCCCGGTCTCCTCCACTCCCGGGAGGACCTGGCCCGTATGAAGGCCGCGGTCGCCGCGAAGGAGTCCCCGGTCTACGACGGCTACCTCGCGTTCGCGGCCCACGCCCGCTCGAAGTCGACGTACACCGTCCAGAACACCGGCCAGATCACCTCCTGGGGCCGTGGTCCCGCGAACTTCCAGAACCAGGCTCCCGCCGACGCGGCCGCCGCCTACCAGAACGCCCTGATGTGGTGCGTCACCGGCAACCGCGCCCACGCCGACAAGGCCCGCGACATCCTCAACGCCTGGTCGGCCTCCCTGACGATGGTCACGGGTGCCGACGGGCCGCTCGGCGCGGGCCTGCAGGCCTTCAAGTTCGTCAACGCGGCCGAACTGCTGCGCCACAGCGACTACGACGGCTGGACGGCGCAGGACATCGCCCGCTGTGAGCGGTCCTTCCTGGACGTCTGGTATCCGGCGATCTCCGGCTACATGCTCTATGCCAACGGCAACTGGGACCTGACGGCCATTCAGTCCATCCTGGCCATCGGCGTGTTCTGCGAGGAGCGCACCCTCTTCGAGGACGCCCTGCGCTTCGCCGCGGCCGGCGCCGGCAACGGCAGCGTCCGCAACCGGGTCGTCACCGATGCCGGCCAGGGGCAGGAGAGCGGCCGCGACCAGGGGCACGAGCAGCTCGCCGTCGGCCTGATGGGCGACGCGGCGCAGGTCGCCTGGAACCAGGGCGTCGACCTGTGGGGTTACGATGCCCACCGCATCCTCGCCAATGCCGAATACGCCGCCCGGTACAACCTCGGCGGCGACGTCCCCTTCACCCCCGACCTCGACCGCACCGGCAAGTACATCAAGACGACCGTCTCCGACAAGGTCCGCGGCACGCTGCCGCCGATCTACGAGATGTACTACGCCCACTACGCCGGCGTCCGAGGCCTCGACACCCCGTACACCAAGGCGGCCGTCTTCCGCGGCACCGGCGGGACCCGCATCGTCGAGGGCAGCAATGACGACCTGCCGAGCTTCGGCACCTTCACCTACGCCGGGACGAAGGCACCGTCGCCGACCGCACCGACCGCCCCGGCGGGCGTGACCGCCCTCGGCGACTCCGATGCCGTGACCGTGGCCTGGCTGCCGTCCGCGTGGGCGACGACGTACACCGTCCGCCGGGCGAGCAGCCCCGAGGGGCCGTACGAGGAGATCGCCTCCGCCATCGACAAGCCGACGTACACGGACGGCGACGTACGCGCCGGACGGACGTACCACTACACCGTCATCGCCACCAACTCACAAGGCAGCAGCGGGAGTTCGAGCCCGGCCACCGCCACGGCCGGTCTCCCCGAGCCCTGGTCGGGCCAGGACATCGGCCAGGTGCGCATCCCCGGCTCCGCCGCCTTCGACGGCGAGCGGTTCGTGCTGGAGGCGTCCGGCACCGCCGACACCTACCGCTGCGTCCACCTCCCGCTGACCGGCGACGGCACGATCACCGCACGGATCGTGTTCCCGCTCAGCTCCCAGTACGCCAAGATCGGCGTCACACTGCGCGACTCCCTCGACGCGGACGCCGCGCACGCCTCGATGCTGATCCAGGGGCTGCCGCTGCACACCTGGAGCGGCGTGTGGACCGTACGCCCCGAGGCGGGCGCCGAGATCTCGGCGACCGGCAGCACCCCCGTGCCGCCCACCCAGCAGCAGGCGATCACCACCTCCGCCGCTTTCCCGATCTCCGGCCTCGGCACCCTTCCCGAGTCGGCGACACCGCTTCAGGCCCCGTACGTCGAGGGCGCGGGCGACGGCTACCGGCTGCGGGCGCCCTACTGGGTACGGGTCACCCGCAGGGGCCGCCGCTGCACCGGGGCGATCTCCCCGGACGGCATCCGCTGGACCGAAGTCGGCTCCAGCGAGGTCGAGTTGGGCCGCACCGCCTACGCCGGCCTGGTCCTCACCTCCTGCCTCGGTGTCGACGCGGAGTACGCCGAGACCGGCACCGGCGCCTTCGACAACGTCACCGTCACCTCGGCCACGCTCGGCGAGGTCTGGTCCGTGCCCCGCCCCGCCCGCACCGCCACCGGTCTGACGGCGTCCACCGGCGCCGACGCCGTGGAGCTGGCCTGGACCGACCCGGACCTCTCCGCCCGCTACAAGGTGCTGCGCTCCACCGGCGCCGACGGCCGCTACGAGTCGATCGCGAACGGCATCGGCCCCGTCGGCTTCGGCACCCGCATCCGGTACGCGGACGCCACCGGCACGCCAGGGACGACGTACCACTACGTCGTCGCGAAGACGAGCCACGGCGGCCGAGGCCCGCTCTCCGAGCCGGTCTCCGCACCGATGCCGACCCCGACCGTGCCCCAACTCGTCTCCGCCGACCGGGCGTTCGGCAACCAGGGCGTCCCCTTCCGGCACCTCCTGCGTGGCTCGCACGAGCCCGTACGCTTCACCGCGGCCGGACTCCCCGACGGACTCCGCCTCGACCGGTGCACCGGCCTGGTCTCCGGAACGCCCACCGAGAGCGGCGAGTTCACCGTCACCACCACCGCGGGCAACGCGGCGGGCGACGGCACCGGCACGCTGACCCTCACCGTCGGCACACCCCCGCCCGCTCCCTGGACATACGGCGACCTGGGGGACCCGGTGCTCGACGAGCGCGCCTTCGGGACGCTGGGTGTGGTCGCGATCCGCACCCCGGGCAGTACGTCGTACGCCGACGGCACCTTCACCGTGCGCGGTGCGGGCGTCGATCTGAGCACCAACAACCAGGGAATGACCGGGCAATTCGTGCGACGCCCCGTCACCGGCGACTGCGAGATCACCGCCCGGCTCGGCTCCCGCACGGGCGCGAGCGCCGACCAGGTGGGACTGCTGATGGCCAAGTCGCTGTCGCCGTTCGACCAGGCCGCCGGGGCCGTCGTCACCGGCGGGACCACCGCGCAGCTCATGCTGCGCACGACCGTGGCCGGAAAGTCGGCCTTCACCGGGAACACACCCGCCACCCTCCCCGCCCTGCTGCGGCTGAAGCGCGTCGGGACCGCCTTCACCGCAGCCCTGTCCACCGATGACGGCGCCACCTGGACCACCCTCGCCACCGGCGAGATCCCCGGGTTCGGTGACGCCCCCTACTACGTGGGCCTCGTGGTCTGCTCCCGCAGCCAACTGGCCCGCTGCACCACCGAGTTCGACGAGGTGAGCATTACCACCGACTGATCCCCCCACGGATTGGAGTGCACCACAATGAGCCGCACTTCCCCCCACCAGCCCCAACCCACAGGTGAGTTGAGCCGTCGCGGTCTGCTCAAGACCGCGGGCGGTCTCACCGCCGCCCTCGCTCTGGGCAGCGCGTCCGTCGCCACCACGGCGGACGCGGCCCCCGCGACCTTCACCCACCCCGGCATGCTGCACAATGCCGGCGACATCAACCGGGCCAAGGTCAGGGTCGCCGCGGGCACCGACCCCTGGCTGTCCGGCTGGAACCGGCTGACCGCCAACTCCCACTCGCAGTCCACCTGGACGCCCCGCCCCACGGCCACGATCATCCGCGGCGGCGACGGCCAGAACTACCCCCAGCTCTACAACGACATCCACGCCGCCTACCAGAACGCGCTGCGCTGGCACGTGTCCGGCACCGCCGCGCACGGCGACTGCGCCGTGCGCATCCTCAACGCCTGGTCGTCCACGCTCACCGAGATCACCGGCAATGCCGACCGGTACCTCGCCGCCGGCCTCTACGGCTGGCAGTTCGCGAACGCCGCCGAGCTGATGCGCGGGTACGCCGGGTTCGACCTCAACCGGTTCAAGACGATGATGCTCAACGTCTTCTACCCGCTCAACGACCGGTTCCTCCGCGAGCACAACGACGCCTGCATCACCAACTACTGGGCCAACTGGGACCTGTGCAACATGGCCTCGATCATGGCCATCGGGATCCTGTGCGACGACGGCGCCAAGTACGACCAGGCCGTCAACTACTTCAAGAACGGCGGCGGCAACGGCCAGATCCGGCGCGCGGTGCCGTTCCTGTACCCCGGCGTCGAGGGCTACGACCTCGGCCAGTGGCAGGAGTCCGGCCGCGACCAGGGCCACACCGTCATGGGCATGGGCCAGATGGGCGCCCTCTGCGAGATGGCCTGGAACCAGGGCGACGACCTGTACTCCTACGACGGCCGGCGCTTCATGAAAGCCGCACAGTACGTCGCCAAGTACAACCTGAACATGAATGTGCCCTACACCACCTACACCTGGGGCACCGGCCAGAACTGCGCCCAGCAGTCACAGACGGTGATCGGCTCCGGCAGCCGGGGCCAGGTCCGTCCGGTGTGGGCGATGCTCCACTACCACTACGGCCGACGCCTGCTCCTCGACGACAAGTACATCGCCCAGATGTGCTTCTCGGTCGCCCCCGAGGGCGGAGGAGGTGACTACGGCACCGCCAGCGGAGGCTTCGACCAGCTCGGCTTCGGCACCCTGATGTACGCCAAGTAGCGACGTACGCCAAGGAGCCGGGTACGCCGAATAGCCCTCTCACCCGCTCGTGCACCGGAATATCGGGCCACAATGAGTTGCTCTGATCTTCACGGTGCACGAGCGCGGTGAGGAGGCTGGTGGACGTATGACAGCAGTCCAGACGGATTCCGTGGCAGACCCCGTGGTGAGCACGCCTTACGGGGCCGTACGGGGCCGGTACGAACACGGCGTCGCGGTGTTCCGGGGCATCCCCTACGCGGCGCCCCCGTTCGGCCCGCGCCGGTTCCGGCCGCCCGAGCCACCCGAACCCTGGGACGGTGTGCGCGACGCCGGCGCCTTCGGGCCGACCGCGCCGAAACCGCCGTACTCCGAGGCCTTCGCGCAGTACCTGTCCGACCCCGTCGTGCCCGGCGACGACTGCCTCAACCTCAACGTCTGGACCCCCGAGCCGGGCCCGGGCGCCCGGCTCCCGGTCATGGTGTGGGTGCACGGCGGCGCCCTGACGCGCGGCTCCTCGGGTGTGCCGGTGTACGACGGCCGGCCCTTCGCGCGCGACGGTGTCGTCCTCGTCTCCGTCAACTACCGGCTGGGCATCGAGGGCTACGGCTACTTCCCGGACGCCCCCGCCAACGCCGGCCTGCGCGACCAGCTCGCCGCCCTGCAGTGGGTGCACGAGTCGATCGCGGCCTTCGGCGGCGACCCCGACCGCATCACCCTGTGCGGCCAGTCCGCCGGCGCCATCAGCATCGGCGCGCTGCTCGCCGCCCCCCAGGCCCAGGGCCTGGTCCGGCGGGCCGTCCTGCAGAGCGGGCCGCCCGAGGCGGCCGAGCGGGACAAGGTACGGCGGATGGTGCGCCGGATGGCCAACCGGCTGAGGATCCCCGCGACCGCCGCCGCGTTCGCCGAGGTCGACCGCGAACTGCTCCTGCGCACCCAGGCCGAGGTGGGCAGACTGAGCAGCCCCGTGCTCGGCGGGCCCGCCTTCGGGATCGTCATCGACGGCGACATCGTCCCCCGTGACCCCCTGAAGGCGCTCACGGAGGGTGACGCCGCCGTCGGCGTCGACCTGATGACCGGCTGGACCCGCGACGAGTACCGGCTCTGGCTGGTGCCCGGCGGCCTCCTGGAGCGCCTCGACCGGCTCGGCGCGGTCGCCCTGGCCGGCGCCATGGCCCGCTGCCACGTGGGCGCCGACGTGCCCCGCGGCTACCGTGCCCTGCACCCGGAGGCCGGCACCGCCGAGATCGTCGGCCAGATGGTCACCGACCACCTGCTGCGCGTCCCCCTGCACCGCCTGGCCGACGCCCGCCCCGGGTCGACGTACGTGTACGAGTTCGCCTGGCCCTCCAGCCTCCCCTACCTCGGCGCCTGCCACGCCCTGGAGCTCGGCTTCGTCTTCGACACCGGAGACGTCCCCGAGTCCCGCAAGCTGGCCGGCGAGGGCGCCCCGCAGGAGCTGGCGGACGAGATGCACGGGGCGTGGCTGCGGTTCGTGGTGGACGGCGATCCGGGATGGCAGGCGTGGGACGACTCGCATCCGGTGCGCGTCTTCGGCGACGGCGACACCCACACCGCGTACGGCCGGCGCGACGCCGAGCTCGCCCTGTGGGCCGCCGCCGTCACGCCCCCGGAACCCACACCGGCATCGGCCCTTGCCGACGGTTCGCCCATGCGCAGTACGGAACTGCGGTCAGTGGTACGGCGGCTGCGCCTCCCCGGCGCCGTCCGTCGGCACTGACGACGGTCGTCCCGCTTAGGGGGCGCTGGGGGGCACCCTGGGCCGTGTCCTAGGCCTGGCCGATCCGGCCCACCGAGTCCCGCACCACCACATGCGTCCCCAGCAGCAGATGCTCGTCCGGATTCTCCGGGGTGCGGCCGAGCGCGGTGCGTACGGCGAGGCGGCCCAGCTCCTCGTAGGGGACGTGGACCGTCGTGAGCGCCGGGTGCAGGTCACGGGCGAAGGGGATGTCGTCGTAGCCGGCCAGGGAGACGTCGCCGGGTACGTCCAGGCCGGCCTCGTGCAGGGCGGTGAGCGCGCCGGCGGCGACCATGTCGGTGGCGGCGACGACGGCCGTGAACTCCAGCCCCTGCTTGAGGGCCTCCCGCATCAGACGGTGCCCGGCGTCGCGGGTGAAGTCGCCGTGCAGGAGCAGCGCCGGGTCGGGGTCCAGGCCGCGGGCGCGGTGAGCGGCGAGATAACCGCGCTCACGGCCCTGCGCGGTGGTGTGGTCGGACGCGCCGCCGAGGAACAGCACCCGCTGGTGGCCCTGGGAGAGGACATGGGCGACCAGGGCGTAGGCGCCGCCTTCGTTGTCGTACTCGATGACGGTCACGGGCGCCCCCGGTCCGAGCGGCGGCCGCCCGCACAGCACCAGCCGGGAGCCCGCCGACGCCAGCGAGTCGGCCATACGGCGGGTGCGCTCGCGGTACTCGGGCGTGTCGGCGGAGCCGCCGACCAGGATCACGGCGGCGGCACGCTGGGCGCGCATCATCTCGACGAACTCCACCTCGTGCTGGACGTCACCCTCCGTCGTGCACACCAGGCAGAGGTGGCCGAGCCGCCTCGCCTCCCGCTCCACCCCGTACGCCATGTGCGCGAACGACGGCCCCGTGATGTCCTCCAGCACGAACGCCAGCGTGGGCGTGCCGACCCCCGCGACCGCCTTGGCGCGCGCGTCGGCGACGTAGTCCAGCTCGCGGACCGCCCGCATCACGCGGGTGCGCGTCGCCGAACTCACCGGATACACCCCGCCGAGGACGCGCGAGACGGTCGACGCGGACACCCCCGCGCGCGCCGCCACGTCCCGGATGGTGCTGCGCCCCGCGTCCTCGCTCTTCCTGGTCATCTCTGCCTCGCCCCTTTCCCGGGCACCTTCGCCCACCCCCTGGGAACCTGCGGCAACACGATGGCAACCGGTTCCCATGCGGAGGCTAGCAGCGGGTCGCGGGCGGGGACGAGTCCTGTGCGGCGGGGTGGCGGCGCATCGCGTGCCGGGATGCCCGGGGTGCCGGGATACCGGGCCGGGCGGGCCTTCGGCCGCGCCCGCGGGTACGTCGCCGCGATCGCTACCGCGCCGCGGCCACCGTGTCCGCGATGGAGCCGATCGCCTCCGGACCCACCCGGCAGCATCCGCCGATCAGCCGCGCCCCGGACTCCCGCCACCCCCGCACCTGCTCGGGCGCGAAGGTGGAGCGGCCGTCCCAGGTGCGGGACTCGGCGTTCCAGGCCTCACCGCTGTTGGGGTAGACGACCACGGGCTTGCCCGTCACACGGGCGGCGGTCTCGACGGCGCCCTCGACGTCCTCCGGCACGCAGCAGTTCACGCCGACCGCGATCACCTCGTCGGCGTCGGCGGCCAGGGCGAAGGCGTCCTCCAGCGGCTGCCCGGCGCGGGTGCGGTCACCGGCGACCGAGTACGACAGCCAGGCCGGGACACCCAGCCCGCGCACCGCCCGCAGCAGTGCCTCGGCCTCGTCGGCGTCCGGGACGGTCTCCAGGGCCAGCACGTCGGGCCGGGCCCCGGCCAGCACCTCGAGGCGGGGCCGGTGGAAGCGCTCCAACTCGTCGACGCTCAGCCCGTACCGCCCCCGGTACTCGGAGCCGTCGGCCAGCATCGCCCCGTAGGGCCCGACGGACGCGGCCACCCACAGCGGCCGCGCGACGCCCCTGCCCTGCGCCTGCCGGGCCGCCTCGCGCGCCAACTCCACGCTCAGCGCGAGGAGTTCGGCTGCCCCCTCGTGACCGATCCCGCGCTTCGCGAAGCCCTCGAACGTGGCCTGGTAGCTGGACGTGATCGCCACGTCCGCCCCCGCCTCGAAATAGGCGAGATGCGCCTCGGTGATCGCCTCGGGCCGCTCCGCGAGCAGCCGTGCCGACCACAGCTCGTCGCTCAGATCGTGCCCGGCCGACTCGAGCTGGTTGGACATGCCGCCGTCGAGCACGACGGTCCCGGCGGCGAGGGCTTCGGCGAGGGTGATGGTGCTGGTCATGGTGACGACGGTAGTCGAGGCGGGGTGGGTGTCCGGCATGTGGGACATCCGTGGGGGATCGCGAGTGCGGGGGAGGGGGACGACCACGCTGGAGAAGCGAGTGCCGGGCCCGCGCCGCCCTGATCCGGAAGGGGCCACCTACGCCGCGTGCCGCCCTCCCCGGCGCCGTCCGCCGCCCCGCCCCCACCTCGTCGCCGGTAGCGCGAGACCGACGAGCAGACCCGCCGCCAGGACGTACGGCCACCAGCCGAGGCCGCTGCTCGCGGTGCGGGTGCCGGGGGAGGCGACCGTGTCGGCTGCCGTGCGGGGGGTGTCGGCGCCGGGGGAGGGGGTCGTGGTGACGGCGGTGAGGACCACGTCGTTGCCGTCGCCGCCCCGGTAGCTGATCCGGTAGGTGGTGTCGCCCAGCCGGAGCTTCTTGCCCTCCTTGAGACCGGCGAAGGCGCCGGTCGTCTTCGCGCGGCCTCGGTGGTCGAGGACGGTGATCTTCCCGGCGGGCTTGGTCGTGGTGGCGGCGGCCGCGAGGTCAAGATCGCCGGCCAGGCGGACCGCGCCGGTCACCTTCAACGGGCCGGCGCGCAGGACGAGTTCGCCCTTCGCCGACTGGGTGTATCCGCCGGAGACGGTCAGGCCGCTCGCGACCACGCCGTCGTTGGTCACCGCTCCCTTCACTGTGCCCTTGCCGGTCAGCGTCTTCGCCCGGCCCACGCGCAGCCCCGAAGTCCCCGTGTCCAGGCGGGACTTCGCCGAGGTGAGCCGGATCGCCTTGCTGCGGGCGAGCGTCGCGCCGCCGCGCAGGGCGAGGGTGCCCTTCTTGACCGTCGTCGTGCCGGTGTACGTGACCGCGCTCCCCGTCAGCGTCGTCGTCGCGGCCCCCGACTGGGTGAGCGACCCGCTGCCGCTGATCCGGGACAGGGACAGCGCCTTGCTCGTGTTGTTCAGCACCAGCGAGCCGTTGTTGACGACCTTGTAGAGGCCCCCCTTCGTGTAGAGCCCGCCGTCACCGCCCGACCTGCCGCTGCCCAGCCGCAGCACGGCGCCCTTCTCCACGGTCGTCGAGCCGTCGTAGTACTGCACGGCGGCGAAGGTGACGTCGTTGCCCTTCGTCCCCTTGATGACGATGTCACCGGCGCCGGGCGCGGCCAGCGTGTCGTGGAACCTGCCGCCGCCGATGGGGGCGCCCAGCGTCACCGGTCCGTTGTAGTCGAAGGTGAGGAGCGAACGGGAGCGTGCCGCCAGCAGGTTGATGTAGACGGTCTCCGCGGTCCCGGGCATGAAGATCTTGTTCGTCGTCCCGTCGCCCCACTGGACGTTCGCGCCCTTGATGTTGGTGCCGCGCTTGTTGACGTTCTTGCGCGCGGGCGTCCAGTTCAGGGACGGGTCGCTGAGCGAGGGGTTGGTGTCACCGCCCTGGTCCGACCAGCTGTACTGGCCGGTCAGGACGACCTTGCTGCCCGGCCGGGACTGGACGTTGATGTCGCTGCCGTACTCCCGCTGGTAGAAGTCCATGCCCATGGTGACGGTCTGGCCCAGCGGGGTGTCCACGGTGTACGTGCCCTGGTTGAGGATCTTGCGCACGTTCGGCAGCGAGGTCGCGAACTCCGGGCTGCCGGCGTTGAGCTGCGTGCCGTTGTCGATCACCCCGGAGAAGGAGTGGGTGCCCGACAGGTCCCAGGTGCCCCACAGGAAGCGCGGCTGGGTGATGAGCCCGGAGCCGCTGATCGTGCCGAGGTTGTAGGCGCTCTTCAGGGAGAGCCGCAGGGTGCCGTCGACCCGGATGTTGTCCTGGTTGAGCCGGAACGCCGGGGTGTTGTACGGGAAGTGACCGACCAGCCCGGTCGTACCGCCGTTGCCGTACTGCAGGGTCGCCCCGCGCTCCACCGTGATCGCCGGCGGGTCCGCGTCGGTCGTGGTGACGTACGGGTGGTTGCCGCCGAGGACGCTCACCTTCTGCCGCTGCCGGGACTTCGGCAGCGTGAAGTCGCTGTCCTTGGTCAGGATCAGCGTCCCACTGCCGCGCACGGTGAGCGTGCCCTCGCCGCGGAAGACGCCGTCGTACGTCGTCGTCCCGGCCGGCACGGTGACGACCGTGTCACCGCTGAGCGTGACATCCCGGCCCCCGAGAACGTCCGCGGTGACGTCCCGGGGGCCGGCGGCCACCGCGGGGGGAGCGGTGACGGTGAGGGCGGCGACCACGGCGAGGGCGCCGAGGGCCGCTGCTGTCTTGGGGGTATGGCTGCGCACGTCATAGGAGACGTGGCGGGAGAGGGGCGATAACAAAAAATGGCGCTCGACTGGAAAGCGCTCTCTCCGTCACGTCGAACCCGTTGACCTCCTGGTTGCACACCTCTACCTTTTCGGCGTTCGGTATGGCAGATGCTGTCCGCTATTTCGAACCAGTTCCCCCCTCAGAGCCCCGAGAGGCAGTCCGCATGAGCCGCGCAGACGACCTGCCCCAAGCACTCCGATCCCCCCAATCCCCCAGCCGCAGACTGCTGCTGAAGGGCGCCGCAGCCGCCGGCGCCCTGACCGCCGCCGCTGCCGTCCCCGGCGTCGACGCCGCCGCAGCCCCTGCCGCATCCCCGAAGGCGGCCCCCTACGTGAACCCCCTGGTCCAGCAGCGCGCCGACCCGCACATCCACCGGCACACCGACGGCTTCTACTACTTCACGGCCACCGCCCCCGAGTACGACCGCATCATCCTGCGCCGCTCCCGCACCCTGAACGGGCTGACCACGGCCGCCGAGTCGGTCATCTGGCGGGCCCACACCACCGGCGACATGGGCGCCCACATCTGGGCGCCGGAGATGCACCGCATCGGCGGCAAGTGGTACATCTACTTCGCCGCCGCGCCCGCCGAGGACGTGTGGAAGATCCGCATCTGGGTCCTGGAGAACTCCCACCCCAACCCCTTCAAGGGCACCTGGGTGGAGAAGGGCCAGGTCAAGACGGCCTGGGAGACCTTCTCCCTCGACGCCACCACCTTCACCCACCGTGGTACCCGCTACCTGTGCTGGGCGCAGCACGAACCCGGGATGGACAACAACACCGGTCTGTTCCTCTCCGAGATGGCGAACCCATGGACCCTGACGGGACCTCAGGTGCGCCTGTCGACACCGGAGTTCGACTGGGAGTGCATCGGCTTCAAGGTGAATGAAGGCCCCTACGCCCTCAAGCGCAACGGCCGGATCTTCCTCACCTACTCGGCCTCCGCCACCGACCACCACTACTGCGTGGGCATGCTGACCATCGACGCGGACGCCAACCTGATGGACCCGGCCAGCTGGTCCAAGTCCCCCACCCCGGTCTTCACCAGCAACGACACCACCCAGCAGTACGGCCCGGGCCACAACTGCTTCACCGTCGCCGAGGACGGCCGCAGTGACGTCCTCGTCTACCACGCCCGCCAGTACAAGGAGATCGTCGGCGACCCGCTGAACGACCCCAACCGCCACACCCGCATCCAGAAACTCGGCTGGAACCCCGACGGCACCCCGAACTTCGGCATACCCGTGGCCGACACGGCGACGGGCACGACCGCCGAGCCGGCTGCCGCGACCGTGAAGGAGAGTGCGTGAGATGAGACGTGCGTACGCGGTTCTGCTCGCCCTCTGTCTGGCCCTGGCCGGCGCCCTGGCCACCGCAGCACCGGCCCAAGCTGCACCCCGGACCGTCACCAACGGCACCCAGTTCACCGACCCCTCGGGCAACCCCGTGCACGCGCACGGCGGCGGGGTCATCAAGGTCGGCACCTACTACTACTGGTTCGGCGAGCACCGCAACGCCGACAACACCTTCCGGTACGTGGACTCCTACCGCTCCACCGACCTGAAGAACTGGGAGTTCAGGAACCACGTCCTGACCCAGTCGAGCGCCTCGGAGCTGGCCACCGCCAACATCGAGCGCCCGAAGGTCATGTACAACGCCTCCACCGGCAAGTTCGTCATGTGGATGCACAAGGAGAACGGCACCGACTACAGCGAGGCCCGCGCCGCCGTCGCCGTCTCCGACACCGTGGACGGCAACTACACCTGGCAGGGCAGCTTCCGCCCCCTCGGCCAGCACATGTCCCGTGACATCACGGTCTTCGTCGACACCGACGGCACCGGCTACATGGCCTCCGCCGCCCGCGAGAACTACGACCTGCACATCTACCGCCTGACCAGCGACTACACGGGCATCGCCGCCCTGGTCGCCGACCCCTGGCACGGCGGCCACCGCGAGGCCCCCGCCCTGTTCAAGCGGAACGGCGTCTACTTCATGCTGACGTCGGGCGCGACCGGCTGGAACCCCAACCAGCAGCAGTACGCCACGGCCACCAACATCGCGGGTCCCTGGACGGCCATGGCGAACATCGGCGACGCCACGACCTACGGCTCGCAGACCGCGTACGTCCTCCCGGTACAGGGCACTTCGACCACCTCGTACCTCTACCTGGGCGACCGCTGGGGCAACTCCTTCGGCGGCACCGTCAACGACTCCCGCTATGTCTGGCTGCCGCTGACCTTCCCCTCCTCGACCTCGATGTCCATGTCCTGGTCCCCGGAGGTCACCATCGACACGGCCACCGGCTCGGTCAGCGGCACGAGCGCCACGTACAACACACTGATCGCCCGGCACTCGTCCAGGTGCGCCGACGTCACCAGCCAGTCGCTGTGGCAGGGCGCCCAGCTCAAGCAGTACGACTGCAACGGCGGCAACAACCAGAAGCACTGGTTCAAGTCGGTGGGCAGCGGCTACTACCAGCTGATGGTCAGGAACAGCTCGCTGTGCGTGCAGGAGAACGCGAACACGGTGACGCAGGAGAACTGCAACGCCTCCTCGACCAGCCAGCAGTGGTCGCTCACCACCACCGGTTCCTACGTGAACGTCAAGTCCCGTGCGACCGGCAAGTGCCTGGACGTGAACGGCGCGTCCACCGCCAACTCCGCCGCGATCATCACGTACACGTGCAACGGAGGCACGAACCAGCAGTGGACACGCGGAACATGAGATGCCCTCAGGCGAGCAGGTCGATCGCGTCGATCGCCGTGCCCGCGCTGAGATAGCCCGTCAGCCCCGAACCGCTCACCACGTCGATCTTCAGCACGTTGTACTGGCTGGTGTCCGTCTGCCAGGCGGACGCCGGCACGCTGTACGTGAACGTGTGGTTGTTGCCCCGGTACGAACCGTTGGTCAGCGACCGGGTGTCCGGCTGGGTGGGCGGGGAGGGGATGGCGGACGTCCAGGCGCCGTTGACCGACACCTGGGGCCGGCCGTTGGCGTACGCCGTCGTCACCCCGATCCGCAGCGTGTGCGCGGCCGCCGCCTGGGCCGCCGTCAGCCGGAAGTACACCAGGATCCCGCTGTTGACGTCCTTCCAGAGGTAGCAGGGGAAGGACGCCGTCTCGTTGTTGCCGATGACCACGTTGCCGGTCCACGAGGCGGCCCGGACGTCGGAGGGGTGCGCGTACGTCATCAGGTCGGCGTTCTTGAACCCGCTCGGCGTGCCGTTCCAGTCGCCGATCCGCCAGATCGCCGTGGCGTTGCTCGGGTCGTTCGAGGACGGGATCGCGATGGTGTTGAGGGTGGTCGTGCCGCCCGCGGTGACCGACACCGAGGTGGTGTACACGGCGAGTTCGCCCTTGAAGACGGTCAGCGTGTACGTCCCCGGCAGCACACCCCCGATCGAGAAGTAGCCGTCCGACGACCGCGCCGAACCCCAGTACTGCGCGGCCGAGTTGGCGAGCCCGACCGTGTACGCGTGCGCCGTGTTCCGCCCGGACATCCCGACCCCGGCCACCCGGCCGCGCCCGCTCGCGCCGACGTACCCGGACATGCCGAGCGAGTCCGCCCACGACGTGGTGAGCGTGCCCGGGAACAGCGACGACGAGGGCGCCCCGCCGTCCGTGAAGGCGATGACGTACGGCCCCTGGAGGCCGAAGCGCTGGGCCTCGGTCTGGTTCTGGCCGTAGTACAGGATCTCGTACAGGCCGCCGCCGTCCGCGCTCTGGTGGCGCAGGAGAGAGCGGTAGAAGGGGCCGCCGGACGCCTTCTCGTGGTTGCTGCGCACGATCCACAGGCCGACGCCGCCGCTGGACCAGCCGACGTAGTTGTAGTCCATCACCCGCAGCTTCGAGTAGTGCTTCGAGCGGGTCTGGCCGTCGGACTTCGCGAAGACGTCCGAGGCCTCGATGGTGGTGGGCGCGTAGGTGTAGGAGTCGGGCTCGTCGTTGAGGAAGAGGCCCTTCTTCACGCGCAGGATGTACCGGGTCGCGGAGACCGACGTGTCGGCCTTGTTGGTCCACAGGTAGATGTTGTTCTCGCCGCTGCGGGCCGCGTAGTAGTGCCGCAGCGTGCCGTACGCCACCGAGATCAGGATCGTCGAACCCGACTGCCGGATCGACACGGTGGAGGTGCCGAGGCCGGACTCGATGTGCGAGTTCATGCCGCCGTAGCCCTGGTACTCCGTGCCGCGGTAGACCAGCGAGGTCAGGTCGCCGTTGGACTTGCTGACCTTGAAGACGAGGTTGGCGCCGGTGTCGACGACGTAGTGCGAGCCGTCGTCGCTCCAGCCGAAGGCGGCGGCGGAAGCGGTGCCGCTCAGTGCGGCCGTGCCTGCCGCGGCCGCGGTGCCGAGCACGAAGGTGCGGCGTCGGACCGGTCTGTTGGTGGATCCGGACATGGGGGTGCCTCCTTCGAGGTGCGTTCGAGGTGTGGGGGTGGTGCGGGTGAGAGCGAGGGTGACAGTTGAATCGATTTCGCGAAAGGGCTTTCGTCGCGGAGAAGTTGGCAGTCATGTGAAATCGACCTGAGGTCTAGAAAGCGCTTGCAGAAACGGGTACGGTCCAGCGCCAGGCCTTGTCGTCCGTGGAGGAGCCGACGAATGAGACGTTTCAACCGTGCCGTCCTGGCGGCGGTGACGCTGAGCACCGGCCTGTCGGTCCTGTCGGCCGTACCGGCCCAGGCGTACGGCGCTCAGCGTCCCCTCGGCATCGAGAACTGCACCGCCGGGGCCTGCCACTTCGAGGTTCCGCCCGGCACGTACGACGTGCGGGTCCTCCTCGGCGGCGAGGCCGCGTCGAGCACCAGCGTCACCGGTGAGACCCGCCGCTCCCTGCTCCCCGAGACGGCCGCCCCGGCGGGTGAGCGCGTCGCCCGCAGCTTCACCGTGAACGTCCGCACGCCCGAGGGCGAGCCGACGGGCCCCGAAGGCACTCCCGGCCTGGACCTGCTGCTCGGCGGCTCGGCGCCCGCCCTCGCCGACATCAAGGTCACCCCGGCCCGGCACGCCCGCCAGATCTTCCTCGTCGGCGACTCCACGGTCTGCGACCAGCCCGGCGACCCCTACTCCGGCTGGGGCCAGCAGCTGCCGCAGTACCTCCGCAAGGGCGTGTCCGTCGCCAACTACGCCGACTCCGGCGAGAGCACGGTCACCTATCTCGCCGACTCGCGCCTCTGGGCCACCGTCCAGCCACGGATCCGCCCCGGCGACCTGGTCCTGATCCAGCTCGCCCACAACGACAAGACGACCGACGAGGCGACCTACCGGGCGAATCTGGAGGCCCTGGTGGCGGGCGTGCGCGAGAAGGGCGGCGAGCCGGTCCTCGTCACCCCGATCGTGCGCCGCTGGTTCAGCGCCGACGGCACGCTGAACAACAACACGGCCCTGCTCGTGAACGGCCTGGGCGTGGACCACCCCGCGGTCATCCGCTCGGTCGCCGCCGCCGAGGACGTCCCGCTGATCGACCTGACGGCGAAGACGAAGGCGCTGGTGGAGTCCCTGGGCGTGGAGGCCTCCAAGGCGCTGTACCTCTACAACGAGAAGCGGGACAACACCCACACCTCGGTGCACGGCGCCACGGTGTACGCGAACCTGGTCCGCGAGGAACTCGTAGCCCAGCATCTGGTGCCGGAGGGCAAGGTGCGGGTGGGATGAGCCCCTGGGGCGCCTCGACCGGAACCGGGGCGCCCCAGGTCTGAACCGAGCCGGCGAGAAAGAGATCCGATGCACCTGCCCCCCGACGACCGCACCCGCAGCCCGCACACCGGCTACACCCGCGCCCACTGGAAGGCGGCCGCCGACGCACTGCTCGCCGCGGTCGAGCCGTACGCCACCGAGGACCGCGCCCTGTACCACTTCCCGGGCGACCGAGCGAGCTGGTCGGGCCACCTCTCCGACGGCCTGGAGGGCTACGCCCGTACCCTGCTCCTGGCGGCCTTCCGCCGGGACGAGACGGCGTTGGAGCGCTACGCCGACGGACTCGCGGCCGGCGTATCGAGGGTCTGGCCCCGCATCGAGGACCGCAGCCAGCCCCTGGTCGAGGCGGCGTCGATCGCCCTCGCGCTGCGGCTGACGCGGCCGTTGCTGTGGGACCGGCTGGACGAGGGGGTACGGCAGCGGGCGGCGGCCTGGCTCGGGGACGCGGTGACGGCCGAAGCCTGGCCCTGCAACTGGGAGTTGTTCCCGGTGACGGTGGGCGGCTTCCTCCAGGAGATCGGATACGAGGCGGAGGAGTCCCGCAAGGCGATCGACCGCGGCCTGGAGCGCATCGAGGACTGGTACGTCGGCGGCGGCTGGTACACGGACGGCGACGGCCGGAAGTTCGACTACTACAACGGCTGGGCGATGCACCTGTACCCGGTGCTGCACGCCTGGCTGGCGCAGGACGAACGGCTGCTGGAGCTGTACGGCGGCCGGCTCGCCCGTCACCTGGAGGACTACGCCCGCCTGTTCGGTGCCGACGGCGCCCCCATGCACCAGGGCCGCTCCCTGACCTACCGTTTCGCGACCACGGCCCCGCTCTGGCTCGGCGCCCTGACGGGCCGTACGCCCCTCACGCCGGGGGAGACCAGGCGGCTGGCCTCCGGCGCGCTGAAGTACTTCCTGGAGCGGGGTGCGGTGAACGCGGACGGTCTGCTGACCCTCGGCTGGCACGGCCCCGACGAGACGGTCCTGCAAGGCTATTCGGGCCCGGCGTCCCCGTACTGGGCGAGCAAGGCCTTCCTCGGCCTGCTCCTGCCGCCGGACCACGAGGTCTGGACGGCGACGGAGGAACCCGCCCCGTCCGAGCGTGCGAACGCGCTCACGGCGATCGCCGCCCCCAACTGGCTGCTCCAGTCGACGAGTTCGGACGGCCTGGTCCGCCTCCACAACCACGGCAGCGAGGACGTCCGCTACGACCCGTACTACACGCGCCTCGCCTACTCGACGGTCACGGCGCCCTCGTCGTCGTACGACAACAGTGTGATCGTCGGCGACGATCCGAGCCGTACCGACATCGTGCCGCTGGGGGTGGGGGAGGGCTGGGCGGCCTCCCGGCACTCGGTCGGCGACGGGATCCGGGTGAGCAGTGTGGTGCTGGCCGAGGGCGCGGTGGAGGTCCGTATCCATCGCGTCGTGGGCGCGGCTGCCGGGACGGCGGTGCGGGTGACGGGGTGGGCGGCGGGGGAGGGCGTCGAGGCGGAACTCGTACCCGTATCCGGCCTGTTGAGCCACTCCGAGCGGACGGGATCGATGGGTTCGACGACTCAGACGACTCAGACGACTCGGACGGCTCAGACGGCTCAGACGGCTGAGACGGCTGAGACGGATTTGCCGGGACTGACAGGAGTGACGGGGGACGGCCCCACTGTGTTCGTCGCCCTCGCCCGCCTCACCGCCGAGCCGGACCCCGTGCCGCTTCAGGAGCTGGTGTCCGTACAGGTGGCGGAGACGGGCGAGATCCGCGTCCGCTGGAGCGCGGGGCGCGAGGTGCGGGTCCGGCTGGATGAGAACGGGGTGGCTGTCACACCCTGCTGAGGCTGCCGGGGCGATTGTCAGTGGTGGCTGGCAGCATGGTGATCATGAGCCGGATCATCTCGTACAGCACCGCTGACAAAGCCGACGTCCTGGGGTTTCTCGGAGCCGCCGGGAAGCTCACCGCCGACCAGGAGCGCATTCTCGGCATGATGCGCGAGAGGGCGAGGAAGAGCCAACTCGACCTCGACCACCAGGGCATCGACTGGGGCCTGTCCATCCCCGACGCGCTCGAGCACCTGGTGGCCGGTCACGCGAGTTCGGACGCGGAGTACGCGGCCGGCGCCTACTACCGCGCCCTCCAGCACATCATCGACTGCAATGCGTCCGACCCGTCCGACCTGGGCGTGTACTCCAAGCCGTCGACCTTCTTCGGCCTGCTCGACGACGAACTGCGCCGCCTGGACGTGAGCGGGGATCTGCTGCTGCACGACCACCTGTTCGCCGGTCCACCGCAGGAGATCCCCTTTCACATCCCGTATCCCGTGGATGGCCCGCACATAGGCATGTTCCCCTTGGCCAAGGCCAAGCCGGCCGCCGACGCCTACCGCGCCGTGCTGGACCGGATGGACGCGGACTTCCGGTACGACGTCCAGGAGATCATCGACAAGCTCGAGTTCGAGCACACCGAGTGGGAGTACGCGACGAAGAACATCGACTGGTACACCCAGGACACGATCTTCTTCTCCATTACGGGCTGACCTGGCGCCGCTCAGGGCTTCAGGGCTTGAGGCGCGCGATCCGCAGTGTCGTGGAGGTGGGGGAGGCACCGGTGAGCGGCGACGCGTACGACGGCGTGACCGGGACGTACGCCCACGCCAGCGTGCCGTCCTTCTGGACCGCGATGTCGCCGGTGATCCGGGTGCCGACGACCTTCGTGGCGCTCTGGAACTTGCCGTTCCAGTCGATGAGCCGGAAGGACGTGCCCGCGAAGGTGCCGGTGCAGGTGCCGTTCGCGCACTTGGCGTTCTTCAGGGACTCCCAGGAAAGCAGCAGGCGGTCCTTGCCGTACGGGGCGATGCGGACGTTGACGTGCTCGACGCCCTTGGTGTTCGACAGCTGGATCGCCTTGCCCGCGGGGGCGTTGCGGTTCTTGAGGAAGGCGACGGCCACCTGGTGGGTGCTGGTCTTGGGCGTGACCGTCCAGCCGCGTCCGCTGGAGTCATCGGGGTTCTTCTTGGCCGACGCGGCGCCGCGGGAGGCGAAGGCGGTGGCGTAGCGACCGGTGGCCGACTTCACGAGGTCACCGGTACGGCCCGGGAACGTGCCGCCGCAGTAGCCCGCCCAGCACTGTTCGCGCTGCACGACCGGGGCGTTGTCGGGTGCGCCGATCCCCGTCGACACGAACAGTCCCGAGCGCCAGTCGTCGAAGCAGAGGGAGGTGAAGGCACCCGTCTTCTCGGCGGCGAGGGCGATGCCCTCGTTGTGGCTGCACCCCCAGCTCCAGCCACCGCTGAGCTTGGCCCCCTTGGCGCCGACGTACGACAGCTTGTCGCCGAAGTGCCCGTCGGCGAAGCCGCCCGCACCGTGCACGACGAAGTAGGCGCCGTACTTGGTGCCGTTCCAGGTGAGCTGGCCGTCGAGGGTCGGGGACGTGTCGTTGGAGGAGGTGCCGGTCAGCTTGGTGCGGAAGGTCTGCTCGCCGTTCGTGTAGCGGATCAGTGCGGCCGCCGTCTCCTTCCACTTGTTGGTGTCGGCGACCCTGGTCAGCAGCGCGAAGCCGTCGTTGTGCGCGACCAGGCCGCCGACCTCCTTGGCGCCCTTGACGATCGTGTCCGCGCCCGAGCGCTTGCCGGCGGCGGTCAGCGGCGTGACGTGGATGCCGTCCGAGGCGGGCCAGGCCACCCGCAGGGTGCCGTTCGGGGCCACCGCCGTCGCCGTGCGGGTCCACTCGCGGGTGTTGTTGTAACCGGCCGACAGGTAGGGGAACTTGGCCGGCAGATTCACCGCGGTGGTCGTCGGGGTGAGAGCGGGGGCCGTGGTCGTGGCGGCGCCGGCGGTGGCGTACCAGGCCCCGACCAACGCGGCGGTGGCGGCGAGGCCGGCGATCAGGGGCCTGCGGGCGGCGTGCGCGCGGCGATGGCCGGGCGCGCCGGACGCGGACACGGCCGTGGTGCGTCTTGCGGAAGTCATGTACCCCGGTCGCCGCCCGAGCCGGCGAGGTTGCTGAAGTTTCACAGAGTGTGGTCCGGATCACTTCGGCCGGTACCGAAACGACCGGCGCCTAGCGTGCGGAGCATGACCGAAACCGCCCGTCGGGCCCCCTCCACACCCGTCATCGCCATGGTCGACCACGTCCTCACCGTGGCCGCGACCTGGCCGAACTGGGACGGTGCGCCCAAGCACGTCGACGATCGCGTCTACACCCCGCACAAGGCGATCCGCCGTGTCGCCGACCACCTGATCGACCACCTCGCCGAACTGGAAGCCCGGCTCGCGGTCGAGGAGCCCCTGCCCGACCACTGGCACGCCTCCGCCCTCACCACCGAGGCGGACCTCGCCCCCTTCACCGCCAAGGACCTGGAGGAGGCCCGCAGCCGGCTGACCCGCCTCGCCCGCATCTGGGCGAACCGACTCGACGCCCTGAGCGACGACCAGCTCGACCACTCGCCCGGCGAGGGCTGGTGCTTCCGCGAACTCGCCCGGCACCTCGGGGAATCGACGTATTACGCCGATGCCGTGGGCGATCTGTCGTGAGTGTGTTCGCCGACCTCCACCGGGGAGACGAGCCCCTCCTCCTCCCCAACGCCTGGGACCACGCCTCCGCGACGGCCCTCGCCGCCCAGGGCTTCCGGGCGATCGGGACGACGAGCCTCGGCGTGGCTGCGGCCGCCGGCCTGGCCGACGGGGCGTCGGCGACCCGCGACGAGACCCTCCGGCTCGCCCTGGCCCTCGGCTCGGAGCCGTACCTGCTCTCCGTCGACGCGGAGGACGGATACAGCGAGGACCCCGACGTGGTGGCGGAGTTCGCCCGGGAACTGGCGTGCGTCGGAGCCGTCGGCATCAACCTGGAGGACCACCTGGGCTCCGTCGCGCTGCACGCCGCGAAGATCGCGGCCGTCAAGTCGGCGGCACCGGACCTCTTCGTCAACGCCCGCACGGACACCTACTGGCTGGGCGACGGCGACGGCGAAGAGACGACGGCCCGTGTCGTCGCCTACCAACGGGCCGGGGCGGACGGTGTGTTCGTCCCCGGACTCACCGACCCCGCGGGCATCGCCGCCCTGGTCGAGCGCCTCCACGTCCCCCTCAACATCCTCTACGCCCCGACCGGCCCCACCGTCCCTCACCTCGCCGACCTCGGCGTCCGGCGCGTCAGCCTCGGCTCGCTGCTCTACCGGCGGGCGCTGGGCGCGGCGGTTGAGGCGGCTGCGGACATCAGGGCGGGTCGCACGCCGCGGGGGGCCACCCCGTCGTACGACGAAGTGGACTCGCTCAGCCGCCGGGGCGACCTGACTCACAGCGACGGACCGTAGGTTCCTGTTAGCGTTGACTCTTTCCCGGGTATCAGACCCTTTGGACTCATCACCGGCGAGGGACCGAGGAACCATGACCATGGACATCCCCGGCGACAGGCGACTGGCGGC
This sequence comes from Streptomyces sp. SD31, assembly GCF_052068475.1. Lineage (NCBI taxonomy): Bacteria > Bacillati > Actinomycetota > Actinomycetes > Kitasatosporales > Streptomycetaceae > Streptomyces > Streptomyces sp. SD31. The sequence continues at coordinate 246,128 of NZ_JBQHCX010000005.1, forward strand.
CGCCGTCGTGATGGACGACAAGCAGCGGGTGCTTCTGGTGCGCCGCAGCGAGAAGGAGCGGTTCCTGCCTCGGGTGTGGGGTGTCCCCTGCGGGAAGCTGGAGCCGGGTGAGAGTCCCGAGGACGGCGCCCTGCGGGAGCTGAAGGAAGAGACCGGACTCCTCGGCGAGATCGTCCGCAAGGTCGGCGAGTCGTCCTTCCTCAGCGACTACCGGGGGCACGAGATCAAGAACTGGCAGGACAACTTCCTGGTCAGGCCGTTGTCCGCGAGCGTCACCCTCCCCGAGCCGGATCAGGACGCGCGCTGGCTCGGCCGGTCCGAGCTGACCTGCGTGGAGATCGACGCGTACAACCTCGACATCGTGCGCCAGGCCTTCACCGAGTCCTGAGCCACCGGGGCCACTAGGCGACTTCGGGCACTTCCGCACGGCGAGCCGATCACACAGGGAACGCATAGGGAAAACCCTGCGGGAGCGAGCACGCTCTTGTCGCAGCCGCCCCCAGGCGTTTCACTTGGCGCACCCCCCCACAGGAGAACACCCGATCTCACCTGCAGAAGGGTCAGTTCTTTTGTCAGCGATACGCGCCTCCGCCGTCACCGCGGCGGCCTGTGCGGCCGTGCTCGCCACGGCGCTGCCGTCCTCGGCCATCAACTCGTACAACGCGACGCCCGCCCCCGAACGCACCGAGGTCGGCGCGCTCGTGGCCACCTGGGACAACGACGGCGACCCCGCGACCCCGGACCGGGTCGACTGGGTCTGCTCCGGCACCATGATCGACGCGGACACCTTCCTGACCGCCGCGCACTGCACCACCGACTGGCCGGACAACGTGAAGTTCTACGTCTCGTTGGACCAGGACGTGCAGGCCGGCCTCGACGCCGCCGCCAAGAAGTACCCCGGCGACCCGGCCGCCCAGGCGAGGTCCGTCGCCGTCCAGGGCACCGCCCACAGTCACCCCGACTACCCGGGGCCCGCGTCCGACACCCATGACATCTCGGTGATCGAACTGCCCGGCGCGTTGGTCAAGGCCCGCTGGACCTTCACCCCGGCCACCCTGCCCACCGCGAACCAACTCGGCGCGCTCGGACCGCAGGGCCTGAACGCCACGGACTGGTTCGTCGCCGGATACGGCACCCAGGAGGCCGTCAACGGCCCCGGCGGACACACCCACCCCGGCGGCGGCGTCCGGATGAAGGCGCCCGTCACCTTCGACGCCCTCAACAACTCCTGGGCACGCCTGGCGATGACCGCGCCGCAGGGCAACGGCGGTGCCTGCTACGGCGACTCCGGCGGCCCCAACTTCGCGGTGATCGGCGGCAGGAACGTCTTGGCCGCCACCACGATCACCGGCGACAGCCCGTGTTACGCGACGAACGTGACGTACCGCCTGGACACACCGGCCGCCCGCGCCTTCCTGTCGCCGTTCGTCAAACTCCCGTAGCCCCTGCCGACCCCGGCCCCGGCCGCCCGGCGCCGAAGCCGACGGGCGGCCGGGGTCACCGCGTGCTCGGGTGCCGTGAGCCGTCACACGGCCCTGAGCCGTTCCGCCAGGTCGCTCAACGCACCCAAGTAGTCCCGCACATTCAACGGAACCTTCTCCACCGCCCCCGGATGCGGGCCCGCCGCCGTGAACACATCGGTGTGGCGCCGCCGCCCCGCGCCCGTCTCCAGGAACAACGTCACCGTCGGCGCGTCCGTGTCGCACCAGGCCCGGTGCAGGGTGTGCGCCGGCAGGGCGTACGAGCTGCCCGCCGCGTACTGGCCCACATGCGTCAGCCGCAGCCGCGCAGCACCGGCCGGCCGCAGCACCCAGTCCGCCGACCCTTCCGCCAGCGACTCCTCGTACCGGGCCGCCGCGACACCACCGACACCACCGACACCACCGACACCGTCATCGGCGTCATCGCCGCTCTCGCCGCAGACCTCGTACAGCTCCATGGCCAGCCGGCCCCGTACGACATAAGAGGCCAGTGGCGAACGGTGGTTGTGGATGTCCTCCTCGCCGATCCCGCCCGCGCCCGGATGCCACACATGCGCGCGCAGCATGTGGCGCGGGCCGCCGTCGATCAGCAGCAGCTTGTCGAAGCCGAGGACATGGCGGTACGACAGTCGCGCGCAGCCCGCCGGATCGCCCTCGCCGGAGGAGAGTTCGGCGATCAGCTCCAGCAGCCGGTCGGGGGAGCCGAGTTCGGCGACGACGGAGCGGGCGGCGGACGCCAGCTCTTGCTCGGCTCGTTCACCGTCCAGTGCCTCGGCCAGCAGCCTTCGCGTCGCCAGGACCTGCCGACCGCCCATGCACCCATCCTCCAACGACCCGCACGTGACCTTCGAGTTCAGCCCCTCGGCTGATACATCCATACGGCATGCGCGCGCAGCGTCGAAAGACCTTGGTAGGTCATCCACATGGGCCGCCGCAGTTCGGTGCTGTCGCCCCGCCCCCAGAACCAGACGCCGTCCGTCTGGCCCGCCCACACCGCGGCGACGGCCCCGTCCAGCCGTACCCGCCACTGCTCCTCCAGTCCGTCGGCGCGGGCGATCTCCACGGCGCCCGGCGAGAGCAGGGCGCGCGCCACCCAGGAGGCGGTGAAGTGCCGTACGTTCAGGACCTCGTGGCGCGATGGGTCGTCCGTGCGCGGCCGGCGTACCTCCTCGTGCAGGTTCCTCAGGTCCGCGCAGGCGTCGTGCGACGCCTCGGGGCAGGTCAGCAGCCAGCGGACGCCGTCCTCGCGGGCGGCGCGCACACCGGCGTTCTCGCCGAGGACCCGGGCGGCCCGGTCGAGGGCGACGACCGCCTGCGCGGTGTGCAGCGGTGACGGCCAGCCGTGCGGGGGGTCGAGGCGGTAGCCCCAGCAGCGCAGATGATCGCGGCGCGGGTCGCTGATCGCGCCGTCCGCGAGGGCCTCGCGCAGCACCGGCAGGACCTCGGAGCGGGGCACGGCACGCAGCAGCCCGCGCAGCACGGTCGTCACGACATGGGTCGACTCCCGCCCGGCGCGGTCGAGTTGCCGGGTGAACCCGCTGGTGCACCGGTCCACCTCGGCGGCCAGCCGCTCGGCGGACGCACCCGCCCGGGCGAGCGCGCCCAGCACCAGCGCGGTGACCTCCGGACGTGGCTCGGACCCCTGCGAGCGCGCCGACCAGCCGCCGTCCGGCAGCCGCAGCCGCCACAGCGTGTCCACCAGGTCGCCGGTGCTCAGCCGTCCGTCGGGTACGCCGAGGTCGAGCATGATGTGCAGGCCGTACGCGGTGCCGACGGGGGTGGGGCGTGAGGGCGAGACCTCACCGAGGGAGTGCGGCCAGCCGGTGAGCCGCCCGAGCTCCGGGTCGTCCACGACGGACACCTGGTCGATGAGGGACTCGTAGGCTGAGGCGAAGGCCCGGGGGAGCGGGCCGGGCGCCCCCGGCGCCATGGCGGCGGGCCCCACGGCGGCGCCCGGTGCTCGCTCGCCGGCCGCCGCCCGGGCTCGCAGCAGCGCCGCCGCCAGCCAGGCCGCGACCGAGGTGCCGAGTCCGCTGATGCCGGCGATCAGATAGCGGGCGGCCGAACCTTCGAGGGAGCCGGGCAGCACACTGAACAGGAACTGGAACACGCCGTACCCGGCGGCCACACACCCGAGGCCACCGAGCCAGCCGACGAAACGCGCCGGGGGCGAGCTGTCCGGGGTTTCCCCGTCCGGAGCGGGAGGCGCGGGACGGGTCTGCCGGGACCTCAGGGGGCCGCGTCCGAGCTGCTGTTGGGACAAGACGCACTCCCTCCCCCGTGGCGCGACGTGTGACCTCCGCGAAGCTTCCAGTCTAAGTGGTCAGGGTGACGACTGGGGCGGCCGTCGGTCGCGCTCGTGCCGCGGCCAGTTCACGAGCGCCACGTGCAGGGCGTCGACGGCGCGCTCCCAGGACTCCTGGACGGCCCGGGGGGCGCCGAACGCGCCGGTGGACTCCAGGGCGCAGTAGCCGTGGAAGGTGCTGCGCAGCAGGCGCACGGCGTCGGTGAGGTCCGGTTCATCGAGGCCGTAGGCGCGGAGCATGCCGTAGGTGATCTCGGCGGTGCGGCGCATGGCGGGGGAGTCGGCGACGAGGGCCTGGTCGATCTGGATGTGGGTGGCGGCGTATCGGCCCGGGTGCTGGAGCGCGTACTCCCGGTAGGCGTCCGCGAAGGCGGCGAGCGCGTCCTTGCCGGCGCGTCCGGCGACGGCGGTGGCGATCCGGTCGATCATCTCGCCGCCGGCCAGCAACGCGACCCGCGTACGCAGGTCCTGGAGATTCTTGACATGCGAGTACAGGCTCGCGTCCTTCACCCCGAAGTGCCGGGCCAGCGCGGACAGGCTGACCTTCTCGAACCCGACCTCGTCGGCGAGGTCGGCCGCGGCCGCGGCGAGTCGGTCGGCGGTGAGTCCTGCGCGGGCCATGGGCTGGCTGACCTCCGGATATGTGACCTGGCCCAAGGCCCCGAGGGTCCCTGGAGCCCCTAGGAGACATCCTAGTGAGGTCAGGGAGGTCGGTCTTCCAAGAGCAACTTCCGTTCATGCAGAACGACGCCCCTGTGGTCGCAGCCCACTGGCCCACGCCGACGTCCCTGGCCCCGCGCGAGAGGCCCATCAGCTACCACGGCGAACTCCGCGACGGCCCCGACAGTGTTGCGGAGCGAGTGAGCGGGTGCCGATCGGGACGCGCTGAGGCCGACTGACTACCGTTGCGCCGCATGACCCACACAGAGATCGAGATCACCGCGGAGTTGGTCCGGGACCTGCTGCAGGACCAGCACCCCGACCTCGCCGACCGCCCCGTGCGGCTCGGGGCGCGCGGGTGGGACAACCAGCTGTGGCGGCTCGGCGACGACCTCGCCGTCCGGTTGCCCTGGGCGACGCGGTCCGCGGACGCGTTGCTGCGCAAGGAATACGCCTTCCTCCCCGCCCTCGCCCCGCACCTGCCGCTGCCGGTCCCCGTCCCGCAGCGCCTCGGCGAGCCCTCCGAGCGGTTTCCGCGGCCCTGGATCGTCACCACCTGGGTACCGGGCTCGCCCGCCGACCGGGCGCCCGTCACCCGCGGCGCGGAGGCGGCCGACGCCCTGGCGGCCTTTCTGACGGCTCTTCACCGGCCCGCACCCGACGGGGCGCCCGTCGGCCGTGACCGCGGGGGGCCGCTGGCCGACCACGCCGAGGGATTCGCCAAGGGACTGGACTCCGCGATCGAGTTGGGGCTGATCGCCGACCCGGATGCCGTCCGCGCGGTCTGGGAGGACGCCGTCGCCGCACCCGAGTGGGCGGGTCCGGCTCTGTGGCTCCACGGCGACCTGCATCCGGCCAACGTCCTCACCGCGGACGGCACTTTCTGCGGCGTGATCGACTTCGGCGACCTCTTCGCGGGCGATCCGGCCTGCGATCTCGCCGCCTCCTGGTCATTGCTGCCGGACGGCGCCGCCGACCGCTTCCACGCCGCCTACCAGCCGGCTCCGGACACCGCGACCCTGCGCCGCGCCCGCGGCTGGGCCGTGCGGCAGGCGCTCGGCGGCATCCTCATCGGCGAGGCGGGTGTCCGGGGCCGGCCCGGAGGCAAGGCCGGCTGGGGCCCACCCGCCCAGGCCGCACTGCGACGCCTCACCGCGGCGGCCGGCGGTTAAGCGGGTGCCTGCACCGGCGCGAGGCGGGTCAGCGTCGGGCAGTGTCACGAACCGACGAGCAGACGGACAAGGGCCGGTCGGACAGGGGCCGTTGACATTGTGCCGTGCCGCCCACCCCCACGTACGGCTGCGGGGGCGGGCGGCCTCGCACTGGCCCGTCAGCCGATCGGCGCGTACAGCACGCCCAGCTTGTCGATCTCGTCACCCGACCGACCCGTGAACCCGACGATCTGCCAACCGGCGGGTGCCGTGAAGGTCTTGCTGTCCGATGCCGCCGTCCCGGCGGACAGCGTCCGGCCCTTGTCCGTCGTGAACGACGCCGAGAAGATCCGCGTACGGCCGTCCTTCCGACCCTGCGTCAGCTTTACGGCGGTGAGGTGCTCGCCGGAGGCCAGCGTCAGGGACGTCGCCGTGCCGCCCGTGCCGCCGTGGGTGAGGGCCGTGCCGCCGTCGTGCGTCAGGGCCACCGCGTCCAGGCGGGAGCTGCCGCGCAGGGTCAGGGTGCGCGGGGACACCGACGTCGGCAGGTTGTCCGCGTCGTTGAAGGCCGTGCCGTGCGGGCCGCCGAAGAAGTCGCTCGCCTTCAGGCCGGAGTTGAGGGTGTAGGAGAAGTCGACCGTGTGCGGGAAGTGGTCGGACAGGTTGCCGCCCGCGGAGTCCAGGAACGACGCCCACTCGTTGTTGTAGCGGGTGGCGTCGAGCGTCAGGAGCCTGCTGCCGCGGTAGAGGACCTTGTCGACGACCTCGCAGCCGTTCGGCGGAGCCGTCGTCGGGCACACCAGCGCGTCCGCGCCCTGCGTCGGCCGGACGCCGCCCTTGGCCAGCTGTACCCACGCGTCCGTCAGGCCGTTCTCGTCGGCGAGGGTGCGGATGTTGTCGCCGCTGCGGGTGTACCGGGTGTTGGTGTCACCCATGACGATGACGGCGTTGCCGGACGAGTTCGTCTGGATGAAGTCCGACAGCTGCTCGATGTTGGCGCGGCGGGCGGCCAGGGCGTCGGCCGTGTCGTCGGCGTTGGCGTGGACGTTGTAGAGGTCCACGAAGACGCCCTCGGCGAGCCGTACGCGCGCCAGCGAGAAGCCCTTCGGGGTGAGGCAGTTGGTGCCGGTGCACTTGTTCCACTTCACCCGCTCGAAGTCCTCGAAGGGGTGGTCCGAGAGGGTGTTGAGGCCGTCGCCGAAGGGCACGCCGCCGCTGGTCGCGGTGCGGTACGGGTGGTTGTCGCCCGCGTACAGGGCCGCGTGGTAGTTGAAGTCCTCCTGCACGTTGACGATGTCGTACGCCCCGAGGCGCGGGGAGATCAACGGGGTGTTCTTCTCCGGGTGGCCGGAGCTCAGGCCCTCCGGGAGTCCCGCGACGTTGTACGTGAGGACGTTGAAGGAGCCGGTGGTGGCGGCCGCGGCGGGCGTCGCGGTGGTGGCGGTGAGGCCGGTGAGGGCCAGGGTGGCGGCAGCGAGGGTGCCGAGGAGTCTTCTCATGGTGGGGGTGTCTCCGGGGGGTGACAGACGGGCTAGACGCTGAGCACTGAAGGTGAGCGCTGTTCAGATTCCGTGTCAACCAGGGTGACGTACAAGGGGCGTTGGGGAAACAGTGAGAGGCGTGGCGTTCCGTCGTGTCCGGGGAACCCGGCGGCCACTCGCTGATCCTTCAACGTTCATGTTTCGCCTTGATCCTTCACAGGCGGCGCAGCGGCGCTGCAGGAGGCAGCCGCAGACGGCGGTCGTAGAAGGCAGTCGCAGAAGGCAGCGGCAAGGGAGGCGTTCATGGGACACGGGCACGCGCACGGCCATCACCACCATCACGGACACGGGCACGACCACGCGCACGACGCGGCGGCATCCGGCCCCCTGCCCGCCGCCTTCGACACCTCCGTCCCCGACGAGGCCCTGACGCCCGAGCAGCAGTCGCGCCGGACGCTGCTGCGCCGTGCGGGTCTGCTCGGCGCCGGGCTGACGGCTGCGGGCGTCCTCGCCCCGACCCCGGCCGCCGCCTCCGCGACCGGCGGTGCCGCCGGGGGCCGTAGGACGAACGGCTTCCTGTGGCTGGCCGGCGACCACCACATCCACACCCAGTACAGCAACGACGGCAAGTACCGCGTCGTCGACCAGGTCCGCCAGGGCGCCAGGCACGGCATGGACTGGCTGGTCATCACCGACCACGGCAACGAGACGCACGCCAAGATCGGTGTGGAGAAGGTCAACCCGGACATCAGAGAAGCCCGGGACGCGTACGAGGACACTCTCGTCTTCCAGGGTCTGGAGTGGAACATCCCGGCAGCCGAACACGGCACGGTCTTCGTGCACCCCGGCAAGAACGAGGTCTCCGTCCTCAAGCAGTTCGAGACCGACTACGACGGCGGCGTGAAGAAGGCGACCGACTCCACGCCCGCCAACGAGGCCCTCGCCATCGCGGGCCTCAACTTCCTTGCGGAGCAGGTCCGGCGGCGCAAGGTCAAGGACATCCTGATGCTCGCCAACCATCCGGCGCGCAAGGGCATCGACTCGCCGCACGAGATCCGCGCCTGGCGCGACGCCACGTCCGCGCGCCACCGGATAGCCGTCGGCATGGAGGGCGCGCCCGGCCACCAGGCCGCCGGCATCGAGAAGTCCGTCGGCATGGGCCGCGCCCGCGGTCTCTACGACGGCAGCCCGAGCGCCAACTCCTTCGCCGGTTACCCCCTGGAGAGCTACCGCACCTGGGGCGGCTTCGACTGGATGACCGCCACCGTCGGCGGCCTGTGGGACAGCCTCCTCGCCGAGGGCAAGCCCTGGTGGATCACCGCCAACTCCGACTCCCACAACGTCCACACGGACACCGCGAAGCGCGGCGGCCCGGACAGCGACTACCTGGCCAACGGCAAGCACACGGACCCCGTCTACAGCGGCAGGATCGACCTCACCGAGGGCGACTACTGGCCCGGCCAGTACAGCCGGACGCACGTCGGCGCCGACGGCTTCTCCTACGCCGCCGTGATGGACGGCATCCGTGCGGGCCGCGTCTGGGTCGACCACGGCCAGCTGATCAGCGCCCTCGACGTCCGTGTGACCGGCGGCCGCCGCTGGGCCACGCTCGGTGGCGCCCTGCACGTCAGGAAGGGCACGAACGTCACGCTTACCGTTGACGTGGCGCCAGCCGGAGGCCCCAACTGGGCTGGATTCGTCCCGAAGTTGGCCCGCGTGGACGTCATCCAGGGCGATGTGACCGGCCCGGTCGCCGACAAGGACACCTTCACCGCGCCGACGGCCAAGGTGGTCAAGTCGTACGAGGTGAACAAGTCCACCGGCACCGTCCGCCTCACCTACGACCTCGGCAAGGTCGACCACCCCGTCTACGTCCGCCTGCGCGGCACCGACGGCAACCGCGGCGCCGTCGGCCCGATGGGCGCCGCCGTCGATCCGGCAGGTCCGGCCATCGACGTCGTCGGCGACGCCGACCCGTGGCGCGACCTGTGGTTCTACTCCAACCCGGTGTGGGTCCTGCCCTCGTGACGCCGTACGTCCTGACCGTGGACGCGGACGTCCGGGACCTCCGCGCGGCCGACCACCTGCTCCACACCCTGGCGGCCGAACTCGCCCTCCCCGAGGGCACGTTCGGCTGCACCCACTTGGTGCGGGGAGAGCGCCCACACGTGGCCCTCTCGCTCACCTTCCCGTCCGAGCCGCTCCTGCGTACCGCCCAGGAGCGGCTCACCGCCCGGGGATACGAGGTGTCGCACGGGTCGCCGGACGCGGTGGGCCGGGCGGTCATCTATCCGGGGGTCGCCTCCCTCACCGGCACGCTGATGATCGCGGAGGTGCTGTCGCGTTCCGCGATCGACCGAGTGACGGTCCTGGGCCGGCCGCGCGGCCGACCCACCCCGGATGCACAGCTGGTGACCTGGGATCACGTCCGCCCGCAATGGCAGAACGGCGAACTCGTCCTGACCGCCATGCCGGCCGTGGGCGGCACGCTCGTCCCCTTCGAGGTGCCGGATCCGACGCCGTGCTGTGCGGACCACTGAGGGCTGTGGCGGGAGCCGGATCGAGGCCGGTGTGGGCGGGGAAGGGCCCGTCTCCGGATCCCGCCCCGGGCGAGCCGCAACTCCCGTACGCACCGGCATCCGGGTGAGCTGGGGGACCACATCCGATGCCGGACGAAGATGGCGTTTCGCGGACTCGGGCAGACGGACATCCTTCCTGAGGTCCTCACATCAGGCTGACGCGAGCCGGGGACGCAAGTCGGAGGGGACCGCCGTCCCCGTCATCCGTTCACCCCCGTGTAGTGCCTCAGGCTCCAGCGCCACACCAGTCGCGCCGCCAGATACCCGGCGATCCCGAGCAGCGGAGACGCCGCCGCCAGCCAGTACGGCACCCCGATGTCGTGGTCGTGGCCGGTCAGGACGGCCGTCGGGAGGTAGGCGACGAACGCGAGCGGAAGGGCGTACGTCAGGAAGCCGCCCACCGCTCGCGGGAGGACGTTGAGCGGGTAGCTGCCGAACGTGCCGAGCAACTCCTCCAGCCAGCGGCTCCAGTAGTCCGCGGCCGGGAAGCGCAGGCAGGCACTCGCCACCACCGTGAACAGGGCCGCCTCCAGCAGCATCCCGCCGACGATCGCGGCGATCAGGTACGACACCCGGCCCGCCGTCCAGTCCAGGTCGCTGCGGCTGAGCGCGCCCACCATCAGGCCCGCCGCGACCGTGAGGTCGCCGATCGCGTTGGTCGGGAAGTAGGCGAGCTGGACCTGGCGGTGCACCGGCATCGGGCGGAGGAGATAGACGTCGATCTTCCCCTCCTGGATCTGCCGGCCGATGAAGTGCACACGCCCCAGCAGGAGCACGAACAACCCGTGCGCGAGCATCCGGATCGCCGGGATCAGCAGCACGTCCGAACTGTCCCAGCCGCCCATCCCGGTGAACCGCGCCAGCAGCACCGTCGCGAACACGATCACCGACACCTGCCAGATCGCGCCGATCGCGATGTTCAGCAGGAACTCGGTGCGGTACTCCATCGCGGCACGGATGTTGAGCAGCGTGATGCGCCACACGATGCGCACGGACTTCACAGCCTTCACCGACACATCAGCCTCCCTGCGAGATCACGCGCCGCGCGGCCCGCCGCCACACCCACCGGGTGAACAACGCCAGCACCACCACCCAGGCGGCCTGAATGGCCAACTGCGCGCCCGCGTCGGCCAGTTCGATACGGCCGACATAGATCGACAGCGGCACGCTCAGCGTCGCCTGGAACGGCAGGAAGCCGCTCAGCGTGATGAACCAGTCCGGGAAGAACCACAGCGGGGCGTACACCCCGGACAGCAGGTTCTGCGCGAAGATCAGGATCAGCATCGCGGAGTTGTTGCGGATGGTGAAGAAGCACAGCTGGTCCAGGACGAGCATCACGTAGTACAGGACCCACTGGCCGAGCAGCATGCTCACCACGAACACCCCCGCCACGGCCGCGGACTCGGGGGGCTCGACGACTCCGGCGGCCAGGCAGACCAGGTATCCGGCCAGCGCCCATGCCAGCCCGTAGAGCTGCTCGCCGAGGGCGCGCACGGCGTAGTAGCGCTGGGGCGGCAGCGGGCGCAGGTACCAGTAGACGATCGTGCCGAAGTGCATGTGCTGCAGCACGGTGTCCCGGCTCGCCGACTGGTCCAACTCCCGTAGCCGCGAGGCGAGTACGGCCATGACGGCGTACGTGACCGCCTGCTCGCGGCTCAGGCCGGCGGTGGTGCCGGTCTGCGCGTACAGGCCGCGCCACAGCGACGCCACCAGGACCACCTGGACGGTCAGCCGGAGCAGGACGGCGGTCATCCGGGGCGGCGTGTGCAGCTCGCCGAGGGGGGTGACGCGGGCGGCGCGCCAGCCGTGCAGTACGGCGGCCATCTCAGGCTCCTTCTGCGACGGACTCGGCATGCACGTACGCGGCCCGCATCACGTCCTCGAGGTCCGCCTCGTCGAGGGCCAGGTCCGTCACCTCGTACCGCTCGATGACCTGCTTCAGCGCCTGGTGCACGGTCGGTGCGTCGGGGCCGTCGGGGCCGAAGACCGCCTGGGGGCCGTCGTGCCGCAGCAGCGCGATGCCCGGCAGGGAGCCGACCTCGGTGTGCGGGTCGGCGAGCGTCACCCGCACCTGCCAGGTCGAGCCGAACTTGCGGCGGATCTCGTCGAGGGTGCCGTCCAGGACCAGCCGCCCGTGGTTGATCAGCACGACCCGCTCGGCGAGCCGCTCGACCTCCGTCATGTCATGGGTGGTGAGCAGGACCGTACGGCCGCGCTCCTCCACCTGGTGCCGCAGGAACTCGCGCACCTGCTCCTTCACCACCACGTCCATGCCGATGGTCGGTTCGTCGAGGAAGACCACCGGCGGGTCGTGCAGCAGGGCGGCGGCCAGGTCGGAGCGTACGCGCTGGCCGAGGGAGAGGTGGCGGACCCGGGTGTCCCAGAAGGAGGAGAGGTCGAGGAGCTCGTCGAACTCCTTCAGTCGGGCCGTGTGTTCGACTTTCGGCACCTCGTAGATGTCGCGCAGGATCGCGAACGACTCGCGCACCGGGAGGTCCCACCACAGCTGGGTGCGCTGCCCGAACACCGTGCCGATGTTACGGGCGTTGCGCTCACGTTCCTCGTACGGCACCACGCCCGCGACCCGGGCCTCGCCGGAGGTGGGGGTGAGGATGCCGGTGAGCATCTTGATGGTGGTGGACTTGCCGGCGCCGTTCGGGCCCAGCAGGGCGAGGAGTTCACCGGCGGCGACGGAGAAGGTCACATCGAAGACGGCGTGCTTGGCGACCTTCTGTGGATTGACCAGAGAGCGCAGCGCGCCCGCGAAACCGGGGCGGCGGACGGTGGTGTGGAAGGTTCGGGAGAGACCGCGAACCTCGATGGCGCCACTCAATGGACATCAACTCCCTTGTCATGAAAGCAAATTGCGGCCGGTCGGCATAAGCGCCGACCGGCCGCCGGCGACTTTCCGACACTGTCGGAAAGTCGATCAATCGGTCAATCGATTAATGGTCTTCTTACCTGGAGTTCGAGAACACGAACGAGAACTCCGTCGGCTCCGCCCGCAGGAAGTACTGCGGCAGCGGGCCCGGGCCGCAGGACTGGGAGCCGATGCCGTGCTGGCCGTGGTCGAGGTTGACCCACACGGTGTCCCCCGGCGCCAGATCGGTGAGGTGCCGCGCGGCGTCCAACTGCTCGCTGGTCCAGCGGCGGGCGGTGAACCAGAACTCCGGGTCGCCCTCGATCCGCAGCCCGCCGAGCTCCACCCAGCGCACGTCGGCACGGGCGCCGTTCTCCTGCGGGCGGACGTACGGCGTCTGCAGCTCGTCGACGGTGGAGTGCCAACGGCCGACCATCGACGCCGTCCTGCTGTCCGGGTACGCCTCACCGGGACCGCCGCCGAACCACCGCACGGCGTCCGCCTGCGCCAGCCCGAACCGGATGCCCAGCCGGGGCAGCGGCACCTTCCACTCGCCCTCGGGCGTCACGGACACGCTCAGCTTCAGCCGGGTGCCGTCGGAGGTCCACCGGTACACCGTGGCGAGGCCAACCTCCCAGGCGGCGGGCGCCACCCGGGTCCGTACGGTCAGCGCGTCCTCGCTCAACTCGACGGCGTCCAGCCGGTGCCGCATGCGATGCAGGCCGTACTTGCGCCACAGCATCCCGTAGCGGGTGTCGGTCTGCCACTCGGCGCCGTCGTCGTTGTCGGTGGGCGCCCGCCACAGGTCCAGACGCGGAGCCGTCACCTCGACGCCGCCGATGGTCTTCAGCGCGCCGGTGCGGGCGTCGAAGGAGGCCGGGCCGAGGGTGATCAGCCGGTCGCTCGCGGCGGGCCGGTCGCTCGCGGAGATCGCCGGCAACTGCCGGGCGGCCAACGGGAACTGGCCCCACGCGACCACGTGGTCCTTCGGTGCCCACGCCGTGTCGGCCGCCAGCAGCGCCCGCACGGTCCACTGGCTCTCGCCGCTCGGCTCGTGCGCGGGCGGCTCCGGCAGCTTGACGTCGGCCGACTCGCCGGGGGCGAGGTTCGGCACCGATAGGCTGCCCGCCTCGACCGTCTCGCCGTCCACCTGGTACGACCACTCGAAGGCGAGCCCCGACAGATCGGCGAAGTCGTACTTGTTCGTCACCCGTACGGTGCCGTCGGCGCCGTCGCTCTCGATGCGGACCGGCTCGATGACCTTCTTGTACTCGACGAGCCCGGGGGAGGGCGTGCGGTCCGGGAAGATCAGGCCGTCGCAGACGAAGTTGCCGTCGTGCAGCTCCTCGCCGAAGTCACCGCCGTAGGCGTAGCCCAGCTCGGGGTGCTTGATGCCGTGGTCGATCCACTCCCAGATGAAGCCGCCCTGGAGCCGGTCGTACCTCTCGAAGAGCTCCTGGTAGTCGGCGAGTCCGCCGGGGCCGTTGCCCATGGCGTGCCCGTACTCGCACTGGAGGAAAGGCAGTTCGCGACGCTTGTGCGTACCGCCGTCCAGGCGCTGCCCGATCTTCTCGACCTCGTCGTGGAAGGCGTACATCCGCGAGTACACATCCGTGTCCCGGCAGTCCCAGTCGCCCTCGTAGTGCACGAGCCTTTCCGGGTCCCGGCCGTGGATCCACTCGGCCATGGCGGTCAGGCCGCGTCCGGTGCCGGCCTCGTTGCCGAGGGACCAGAAGACGATCGACGGGTGGTTCTTGTCCCGCTCGACCATGCGGGCCGCGCGGTCCAGCAGGGCCGGGGTCCAGCGGTCGTCGTCGACGGGGTTGTCCCGCCAGGCCTGCTCGGTGAAGCCGTGCGTTTCCAGGTCGCACTCGTCGATGACCCACAGGCCCAGCTCGTCGCACAGGTCGAGGAAGGCCGGGTGCGGCGGGTAGTGCGAGGTGCGCACCGCGTTGAGGTTGTGCCGCTTCATCAGCAGCACGTCCTCGCGCATGGTCTCCAGGTCGAGGGCGCGGCCCTTCTCCGGGTGCCACTCGTGGCGGTTGACGCCCTTGAAGAGGATCGCCTTGCCGTTGACCTTGATCAGGCCGTCCTCGAGAACGACCGTACGGAAGCCGATGCGCAGCGGCACCCGCTCGCCCGCCGTGACCAGCTCGCCGTCGTACAGCCTCGGCGTCTCCGCCGACCACGGCTCGACCGGGACCGTCACCGGCTCGCCGGTCGCGACATCGATGTCCAGGGCGGGCACGGACACCCGCCCGTCGACGTCGGAGTCGACGCGCAGGGTGCCCTCGCCCGTGGTGTGGTCGTAGGAGGCGTGCACGAAGAAGTCGCCCACGCTGCCCGCCGGGCGGTGCAGCAGGGTGACGTCACGGAAGATGCCGGGCAGCCACCACTGGTCCTGATCCTCCAGGTACGAGCCCGCCGACCACTGGTGCACACGGACGGCGAGCACGTTGCCGGTCGGCTTCAGCAGCTGCCCGACCGCGAACTCGTGCGGCAGGCGGGAGCCCTTGAACTCACCGATGTCCGTGCCGTTCAGCCACACCCGGGCGCAGGACTCGACGCCGTCGAAGCGCAGCACGGCGTCGCCGTCGGCCGGCCAGTCCGCCGGCAGGTCGAAGACTCGCAGGTGGTCGCCGGTCGGGTTCTCCGTCGGGACGTGCGGCGGGTCCACCGGGAAGGGGTACAGGTGGTTGGTGTAGATGGGCGACCCGAAGGCCCCGTCGCCCTGCAGGACCCAGTGTCCGGGGACCGTGACCTCTGCCCAGTCCCCGGCGTCGTACCCCTCCTCGGCGAACGAGTCGTCCTCGGCGTCGGCGGTCGGCGACACGCGCAAGCGCCAATTACCGTTCAAAGACAGCGACTTGGCGTCCGAGGACGCGTACCAGGCGCGGGGCGGGAGGGCCCCGCGGCCCGGGGAGACGTCCTCGACGTAGTCGACAAGCGTGGTGGTGCGGAACTGCATCAGTCTCCTCAACGGATTTCGGCGAAACCTGGTGTGGGCTCGCGCCCCGTCAGGGGCGCGGGGAACGGCGCGACCAGCCCACCACGGCCCGCAGACTTCGCACGGTACTTCGCGGAGCGCACGGTTCAGCCCTTGATGCCGGTCTGCGCGATCCCCTGCACCAGCCAGCGCTGGAGGAAGAGGAACACGAACACCAGGGGCAGGATGGAAATGGCCGTGGCCATGAAGATCAGGTGGTAGTTGACGGTCTGGTTCGTCATGTACGACGACAGCGCGACCTGAACCGTCCAGGCGCTCGGGTCCTGGCCGATGACCAGCGGCCACAGGAAGGCGTTCCAGCCGTTGATGAAGGTGATCGTGGCGATCGCCGCGAAGAAGTTCAGCGAGTTCGGCACGACGACACGCCAGTACGCGCCCCAGTAGCCGAGCCCGTCCACGCGTGCCGCCTCCTCCAGCTCTTTGGGGAACCCGAGGAAGTACTGCCGGAAGAGGAAGCAGGTGAAACCACTGAACAGGCCCGGGATGATGAGACCTCGGTAACTGTCCACCCAGCCGAGGGACGAGACCAGCACGAAGCTCGGCACGAAGGTGACGGCCGTGGGAACCATCAGGGTCACCAGGACCGCGTAGAACACCTTGTTCGCGTGCTTGTACGGGATGCGGGCGAGGCCGTATCCCGCCATCGAGCAGATCAGCAGGATGCCCACCGTGTGGAGGACGGCGACGACCACGGAGTTCCACAGGGACTGCGCGAAGTCGACGGTGACGTCGTCGAACGGCTCGGTGATGTTGCCCCACTGGATGGAGGTGGGAAACCACTTCCAGTTCTCGCCCGTGATCTCCGGGTCCGTCATCAGCGCGTTGCGGACGATCAGATAGAAGGGGATCAGGAAGAGAAGGGCCGCGATGCCGGTCGCGATGTACAGGCCGGTGTTGCCCATGACGCCGCCGCCGCGCCTGACCTTGGCCGGCTTGGTGACTTTCCTGACGTCGGGTGCTGTGGTGGTCACTTGGACTCCTCACCCCTTCCGAAGCCCATGATCTTGCCCTGGAGCAGCGTCACGATGCAGATGAGCAGGGTCAGCACGACCGCGCCCGCGCTGCCCGCGCCGTAGTTCTGGTTCTGGCCGAGGGCCACCTTGTACAGCTCGACCAGCGGGGGCTGGCCCCAGGTGGCCTTGGGGAGCAGGTTGAAGAACTCGTCGAATGCCTGGTAGGCGGCGACGAGCAGGAGCAGGATCACCGCGGTGGACGTGGCCCGCAGCTGGGGCAGGGTGATGTGCCGGAAGGTCTGCCAGCCCGGCTTGGCGCCGTCGATGGCGGCGGCCTCGTACAGCTCCCGCGGGATGTTCTGGAGTGCCGCGAGGAACAGGATCATGTAGAAGCCCGACTGGAGCCACAGCCGGACGGTCACGATGACCAGCCAGTACCAGGGCGGATCGGGGTTGGCCAGCCAGGCGATGTTGTCGATGCCGAACCAGCCGATGACCGTGTTCATCAGGCCGAAGCGGACGCCGTTGAAGATGGACATCTTCCAGATCAGCGCGGCGGCGACATAGCTGACGGCGGTCGGCAGGAAGAACACCGACCGGAAGAACGCCCGCATGAACCGCAGCCGGTTCACCAGCAGCGCCAGGCCCAGCGAGAGGGCCCAGGTGGCCGGCACGATGAACGCGGCGAACACGGTGAAGGTGACGAGGGAGTTCCTGAAGTTCGTGTCCGTCAGGATCTGCTGGTAGTTGTCGAAGCCGATGAACTCGCTCGGCGTGACGGTGAAGCGTGCCTCGAAGAAGCTGAGGTAGATGCTCCAGCCGATCGGCACGAAGACGAAGATCACCAGGCCGATCAGGAAGGGCCCGGTGAAGAGCCAGAAGTTGAAGGTGCTGTTCGCCTTGAGGCCCCGCCGCGGCCGGCCCTTGGAGACCTTGGCCGGGGCGGGGCTCTTGGCGACCCCGCGCGTGGTGGTGGTCGACATGTCGAGATCCGTCCGGCGGCCTATCCGAAGAGCTTCTTGAGCTCGGCGTTGACCTTCTTCTCCGCAGCGTCGAGCTGGGCCTTGGGGTCACCGTCCTTGCGGACGGAGTTGGCGATCACGTCCCAGAACGCGGCGATCATGGCCTGGGTCCAGCCGATGTTGTCGAAGTGACCGAACTCGTTGAACAGCTTGACGCCCTCGGCCGGCAGACCGGACTTCAGCTTCGTCGCGGACTCGGCGAGGGAGGTGCGCGGCGGGATGTGGAAGCCGTAGGAGGTGGCGAAGTCCTCCTGGTACTCCTTCTGGTCGATCCACAGCCACTTCACGTATTCCTTGGCCGCCTCGACGTTCTTGCCCTTGGCGTTGACGAACATCGACCAGCCGCCGTTGTAGACCGACTGCTTGCCGCTGGATCCGACCTTCGGGAAGGGGAAGATGCCGATGTCGTCGCCGAGCGCCTTCTGCATGGCCGGCATGGCCCACATACCGCACCACTGGATCGCGGTCAGGCCCTGGATCAAGGCCGACGGGTCCCACGAGTCGGCGGGGGCGTCCAGGAGCAGGTTGCCGCTGGTGAAGAGGCCACGCAGTTGCTTCAGACCGTCGGCGACGGCGTCGGTGTTGAACGCGGGCTGGTTGTCCGCGGTGAGGGTGTCGGCGCCGGCCGACCAGATCAGCGGGCGGTCGATCGAGGTCAGGTCGTTGCCGAGGAAGATGCCCTTGACCTTGCTGGTGGTCAGCTTGTCGGCGGCCTCGATCAGCTCCTCCAGCGTGGTCGGCACCTCGATCTTCGCCTTCTCGAACAGCGAGGGCCGGTAGAAGAGGAACTGCGGGTCGTCGATCATCCGGACGCCGTATATCTTGCCGTCGACCGTGTGCGACTTGATGTCGGCCGCGTTGAAGTCGTCCTTGACCGGCTCGATGATGTCGGTCAGGTCCGCCACCTGACCGCTCTTGACGAGCTGGATCTGCGGGTGGAACTCGAACACGTCCGGCGCGTTCTTGGTGAGCAGCGCGGCGAACAGCTTCTGCTCGAAGTTGTTGCCGGTGATCCACTGCGTGGTCACGTCGGTCTTGTCGTAGGCCTTCGCGTACCGCTTGACGGCCTGCTCGACGCCCGCCTCGCCGTAGGCGTGGAAGTACTGCACGAGACCGTCGCCCGAGCCGCCGCTGCCGCGCCCGGTGTTGCTGCCGCACGCGGCCAGTCCTCCGGCGGCGGCCAGGCCCATCGCGGCTCGCAGTACGTTTCGGCGGTCCCAGTTGGTGTTGCTCAATGCCGACATGCTGACGTCCTTGTCTCGAGTGCGGCTGCGGCCCTGTGCCCGTGCCTGTGGCTGGAGCGGCTCAGCGCCAGTTGGCTCAATTGGGGTTGCGGTGCGGGACGTTAACCTTCGACTAAGGCTTCGGCAAGGGGTTGGACGAAGTCTGCACGAAGCGTTGTGCAACGTTCGGAATACCGGACGTGAGGGGGTTGCGGGACGCCGCACCAGCGACCGGCAACTCCCTTTCGGGAAGAAGGAATCACGCCCTTTCAGGAGGGGGGATCACATCCCTCATGAAGGCGGTACGGTACGGCTCCTCACAGGTGTGCCGCGTTGTGCGGCGGGCTGCGTCCTCTTCTGCGGGGCCGACTGCAACGCACCCTCGAGTGCGAACGTCGCCGCGCCCAGACACACCGGGTCGGTGGGGATGGCGGACAGGACGATCCGGGTGGCGGCCAGCGGACGCCGGAGCGCGTGCCGGGCCACGGCCTCGCGCACCTCGTGCAGCAGCGGTTCGCCCAGGGTGGCGGCGACCCAGCTGCTGAGCACGACGACTTCGGGGTTGAACAGATTCACCAGGTCGGCGATCCCGGCGCCCAGGTAACGGGCGGTGTCCCGGACCACCTTGAGCGCCACCGGATCGTGCGCGCCGACCCCACGGGCGAGCGCGTCGATCGTGGCCGTCTGGTCCTCGGGGTGGAGCAGCGCGCTGTCGGCGGCCAGCTCCCGCAGGTTCACCATGATCCCGGGCGCGCCGACATACGTCTCGACGCAGCCGTGGTTGCCGCAGTGGCACAGCCGTCCGTCCAGCACGAGCGTCGTATGGCCCCACTCGCCGGCGCTGTTGCTCACGCCCCGGTGCAGCCCGCCACCGAGCACGAGCCCGGCGCCCACGCCGGTTCCGAGGTTGACCACCACGGCGTCCCCGCTGCCGCGCGCGGCACCGAACCACAGCTCGGCCACCGCGCAGGCGCGCAACGGGTTGTCCAGGTACAGCGGGTAGGCGATCTGCTCGGCGAGCAGGTCGAGCAGGGGCACGTCGTGCCAGTCCCAGTTCGGGGCGTACTCGGCGACGCCGGTGGCCCGGTCCACCTGCCCCGGCACGCTCACCCCGACGCCGAGCACCCGCGCGCCCTCCACGCCGGCCTGCGCGACCACCGAGCCGACGGCCGCGGCGACATGGCCGACGACCTGCTCGGGGCGGCTCTCGCCGGGGCGCATGTCCTCGTCGGCGCGGGCCAGCACGTTCAGCCCGAGATCGAACAGCTCGACCCGTACGTACGTCTCCGCGATGTCGACGCCGATCAGCGCGCCGCCGGACGCGTGGACGGCCACGAGCCCGCGGGGGCGGCCGCCGGCCGAGTCCTCGAACCCGACCTCCGTGATCATCCGGAGGTCGAGCAGCTCGCCCACGAGGGTGGCGACCGTGGCGAGACTGAGACCGGTGGCGGCCGCCAGCTCCTGCCGGGAGGTGGGCGACGCGGCGATGATCTGGCGCAGCACCTCGTAGCGGTTCGCGGTACGGATGTCGCGTGATGTGCGCTTCACCGGTGGCGCCCCCGTCCCTTCGTTCAGGCCGGGTCGTCGTCGGCACCGGCGCGGCGCAAGGCTATGACGTGCGCCGCCTTTCGACAAGGGGTTAGGAAAGGGGGTTTATAAAGTCTCCCGGGAGTCAGTCTCCCAGTATGTCCTGCACGAAGGCGTTGGCGAATTTCCGACCCGCGTCCAGTTCCCGCGCCAGGGCCCGGAAGTCCCCCAGCCGCGGGTAGCGCCCGCCCAGCACCCGCGCCGGCACCGTGAACACCTTCCCCCAGTGCGGCCGGGGGTCGACGGCGTCCAGCGCCTCCTCCAGTCGCCGCACCACCGGCACCACGGCCGCGGTGTCCTCGATCCAGGTGAAGTGCAGCGCCACCGTGTCCCGTCCGTAGGAGGGGCTGAGCCACTGGTCGTCGGCGGCGACGGTCCGCACCTCGCAGGTCTGCAGCACGGGGCCGACCGTCTCCCGTATCCCGTCGAGCGCGTGCAGCGCGTCGAGGGCGTACTCGCGCGGCAGCAGGTACTCCGACTGCAGCTCGGCCCCGCTGCTCGGCGTGAACTCCGCCCGGAAGTGCGGCAGCCGCTGATGCCACGGCCCCGGCACCCCGAACTGCTCCGTGCAGTTGACCGCGGGCATCCCCGGCACCGGGTGCAGCTTCTCGGTGGCGGGCGCCGCCCACGGGAAGCCGGGCAGCGGCTGGTCGGTGCGCCGCTTGAGCCACACCTGCCGGAACCCCGGCTCCCGCCAGTCGGTGAACAGGCTCACGCTGTACGCCGACGACATCACCGTCTCGAACGCCGCCAAGTCCAGCCCGTCCAGCGGCAGTTCGGTGAAGACATGCTGCTCGACGTCGAAGGACGGCTCCAGGTCGAGGGTGAGCGCCGTGACGACACCGAGGGCGCCCAGCGAGGTGACGGCACCGCCGAACCGCTGCTCTCCCCGTCCGACGGTCACCACCGACCCGTCCGCCGTGACCAGCTCCACCTCCCGCACGGACGCGGCCAGCGAGCCGTTGCCGATCCCCGACCCGTGCGTGCCGGTGGCGACCGAGCCGGCCACCGAGATGTGCGGCAGGGACGCCATGTTGGGCAGCGCGAGCCCGTGCGCGTACACCGCGCGGGCGAGCTCGGCGTACCGTACGCCGCCCGAGACGCGCACCGTACGGGCCGCGCGGTCCACGTCGATCACCGGCGGCAGACCGGCGATCGACAGCAGGACGCCCTCGGGGCCCGGCTCGGCGATCTCGTTGAAGGAGTGCCCGCTGCCCAGCACCCGCACCCGCTCGCTCCCCGCCACCAAGGCGCTGACCGCGTCGATCGAGTGCGGCCGGTGCAGCTCCTTGGCGGTGTAGGTGATGTTGCCCGCCCAGTTGGTGATCGTCTCCGTCATCCCTGCCGTCCTTCGAGGTGGGTGCTTGTGCGTTGACCCTCTCATTCGCGCCTGCCTACGGTAGAGAGCGTTTTCCCACTCCACTTCGCCGAGCCGGAGGCCACGTCCTTGACCCAGCGGCCGTACGCCATGTTCGCCATGTCCGCCGAGAACGTGCCGCAGGTCTTCCCGCCGGAGGTGCTTCAGCGGCTGCGGGAGTCGGTGGACATCGATCCCGCCCTGGTGGCCGAGGACCACGAGGACTTCACGGACCCGCGCCTCAAGGACGCGCTCGCCCGCACCGAGATCCTCGTCACCGGCTGGGGCTGCCCCCGCCTGGACGCGGTCGTGCTCGACGCCGCGCCGAAGCTGCGCGCGGTGCTGCACTCGGCCGGCTCGGTCAAGAGCCTCGCCACGCCCGAGCTGTGGCGGCGGGGCATCGCGGTGAGCTCGGCGGCCGCCGCCAACGCCGTGCCGGTCGCCGAGTACACGCTCGCCATGATCCTGCTCGCCGGCAAGGACATCTTCGCCGCCCGCGACCGCCTGCGCACCGAGCGCGCCTTCCCCGGCTGGGGGCTCGTCCCCGGCATCGGCAACCGCGGCCGCCGGGTCGGCGTCATCGGGGCGTCGCGCATCGGACGCAAGGTGATCGAGTTGCTGCGCCCCTTCGACCTGCGGGTGAGCCTCACCGATCCGTACGTCGACGAGGCCGGGGCAGCGGCGCTGGGCGTGCCCCTGCTTGCCCTGGACGACCTGCTGCGCACGTCGGACGTCGTGACCGTGCACGCCCCCGAGACGCCGGAGACCCACCACCTCGTCGGCCGCCGCGAGCTGGCCCTGATGCCCGACGGGGCGGTACTGCTCAACACCGCGCGGGGCGGTCTGGTCGACCACGACGCCCTGCTGGCCGAACTCCGTACCGGCCGCCTCAGCGCCATCCTCGACGTGACCGACCCGGAGCCCCTGCCTGCGGACTCACCCCTCTACGACCTCCCGAACGCCTTCATCACCCCGCACCTGGCCGGTTCGCAGGGCAACGAGGTGGCGCGGCTCGGCATCGCGGTGGCGGAGGAGGCGGAACGGTGGAGGGCGGGAGGGGAGTTGGCGCATCCGGTGGATCCGGTGGCGTTGCAGAAGGAGGCATGAGCCCTCGGGAGGTGCCGGGCCCCGGCGTGCAGGGCGGAGCCCCTTCCAGGGGCCCCGATGCTGCTCGCACCCAGGCAGGGGCATACCGTGAGGAGTCGAACGCCTGAGCCGGGAGGAGATTACGGATGGGCAGCCGCACCGCACTGGTCGAGGATCTGATGGAGCGATTCCCGCACGTTCCGCGGGAAGCCGTCTTCAAGGAGGATCTGCTCCGGGGCGGAGTGGCCTTCGACCCATCCGCCCTCAGCGACAACGAGGACGGCGAGGTCAAGCCGAAGTCGTACTTCATCTTCTCCTTCGACCACGGCACCCTGCCCGAGCTCGGTGAGGCCGCGCTGCGCCGCCCGCCGGAGGAGATCATCCTGACCGGCGGCCCGTACGACCTGCGGCGCACCGTCGTCTCGGTGCGTGTGAACCCGTCCTCGCCGTACCGGGTCGCCGCCGACGAGGAG
Source organism: Streptomyces sp. SD31 (assembly GCF_052068475.1). Classification (NCBI taxonomy): domain Bacteria; kingdom Bacillati; phylum Actinomycetota; class Actinomycetes; order Kitasatosporales; family Streptomycetaceae; genus Streptomyces; species Streptomyces sp. SD31. Next base: position 269,353 of record NZ_JBQHCX010000005.1, read on the forward strand.
GGCATGCTCGGGCTCTACCTCGACGGCAAGCGGATCGCCGACGTCGGTGTGCCGCCGATGCCGGAGTACTACCGGCACACCCTCGCCAGCGGGAAGTCGGTGATGGAGGTCGCCCCGACCATCCAGTGGGGCTACCTGATCTACCTCACCGTCTTCCGGGTCTGCCAGTACTTCGGCGCCAAGGAGGAGTGCCAGTACTGCGACATCAACCACAACTGGCGCCAGCACAAGGCGGCCGGGCGCCCGTACACGGGCGTGAAGGACGTCGAGGAGGTGCTGGAGGCCCTCGAGATCATCGACCGGTACGACACCGCCAAGGCGTCCACCGCCTACACCCTCACCGGCGGCGCGATCACCAAGACGGTCTCCGGCCGTGACGAGGCCGACTTCTACGGCCACTACGCCAAGGCCATCGAGGAGCGCTTCCCGGGGCGGTGGATCGGCAAGGTCGTCGCCCAGGCGCTGCCGCGCGACGACGTGCAGCGCTTCAAGGACTACGGCGTGCAGATCTACCACCCCAACTACGAGGTGTGGGACGAGTACCTCTTCAAGATGTACTGCCCGGGCAAGGAGCGCTACGTCGGCCGCGACGAGTGGCACAAGCGCATCCTCGACTCGGCCGACATCTTCGGCGCCCGCAACGTCATCCCCAACTTCGTGGCCGGCGTGGAGATGGCGGAGCCCTTCGGCTTCGGATCCGTCGACGAGGCCATCGCCTCGACGACGGAAGGGCTGCGGTTCTTCATGTCCCACGGGATCACGCCCCGGTTCACCACGTGGTGTCCCGAGCCGACGACCCCGCTCGGCAAGGCCAACCCGCAGGGCGCGCCGCTGGAGTACCACATCCGGCTGCTGCAGGCCTATCGCCAGACGATGGACGACTTTGGCCTGTCCTCGCCCCCCGGCTACGGCCCGCCCGGTCCCGGCCGCGCGGTGTTCTCGGTGAGCTCCTTCATGGACAGCCTGCCGGCGCAGGATTCCGCGACGGCGGAGGGTTCCACCACCGCGGAGGATTCCACGCCGGTGTAGGTGAGACAGACGGGGCCCGCGTCCGTACAAGTGGCTGGAGTTGTAGGGGCGCGCGGCCTGTCATGACATTTGAACACGGCGCTTGTCAGTTGTGTCGGAAGCGTGAAAGGCTCATGTCCTGCCGCGAGGTTCCCCCCAACTCCACTGCCAATATGGTGAGTTGACCTCGCATGTGGATGCAGGAGACCCATGCCCGACCTGCCGACCCCCCAGGACGCCACCGAGGCCGCGCTGTTCTCCGAGTGCTGGGACGCCGTGCTGTCGTACGCCGACCTGTGCACGGCCGGTTCCGCCGCCGCCAAACAGCTGGCGACCGAGGCGTTTTCGACCGGCATACGCGAGGCCCGTGAGGCCCATGCCGGGACCTTCAGGAGTGCGGGCCGCCGCCCGGCCCGCCTGCCCCGAATCCCCCTGCTGCTGACCGCCGTACGCTCCACGGCGGCCGCCTGGGAGGAGAGCGGGCAGGGCCACAAGCTCGACCCCGATCTGCGCCTGTGGCTCAACTCCGACAAGGCCGCCCGCTACACCGGACCCCCGCTGCAGCGCCCGATCGCGCTGCGCGGACTGCGTGACATGCAGGAACCCGACGCCGCCCTGCTGTGGCTGGCCGAGGTGGAGGCGCTTCCACTGCACGTGGTGGCCCGTCGGCTCGGTCTCGACCCGGCCGCCGTCTCCGAGGAACTCACCCAGGTCCGGGGCCTGTTCAGGGACCGCTGCCACCGCAACCACCTCGACACGCCGATGGACGCGCAGTGCCGCAGCTACGCCCGCCTCCTCGACGCCGTCACCCGCTCGACCGCCGCCGACACCCCGGACGACCTCTCCCGCCATCTCGCCACGTGTGTGCAGTGCGCCGAGGCCGCCGCCTGTCTGCGGCTGCACGGCGGCGGACTGCCCAGCGCCCTCGCCGGCGGTGTGATCGGCTGGGGCGGCCTCGCCTACCTGGAGCGGCGCCGCCGAGCCGCCGAAGTGCGCCTCGGCGCCGGACGCCCCGACCCCGTGGACGCAGGCCCGCCGAACTCCGGTGCGCACAAGGCGCGCGTCGTACGCAACGGCCTCCTCGTCGCCGCCGTCCTCGTCTCCGCGCTCGCCCTCGCGGTGTCGATGATGCCCGCAGGCTCCACCGGCGACGGCGACACCGCGGGCGGCGACCCGTCCGACCGCCGGCCGGTCGCCGACCCCGGCTTCTCCGTGCCGGTCACGTCCGCCAGGCAGCCCTCCTCGAACTCCCCGGAGCCGTCGGAGAGCGGCACGAAAGGGGACGACGCGCCCGGACCGAAGAACCCCGACCCGGGACCGCAGGGCACCACGTCCACCAAGGCCGGCGAGGACGATCCGGACCCGTCCCCGAGTGAACCGGCGACCTGCAGCGTCGAGTACGACCTCGTCAACGAATGGCCCGACGGCTTCCAGGCCACCGTCACCGTCACCACCGAACGGGCCCTCGACGACTGGCGCGTCGCCTGGTCCTTCCGGGACGGCCAGAAGGTCGGCCAGATGTGGGACGCGAGCTTCGCCCAGAACGGCTCCCGCGTCACGGCCGAGGCCGCCGACTACAACAAGACGGTTCCCGGCGACGGCGAGCTGGCCTTCGGATTCCTCGCGTCGCGGGAGGGCGAGAACTCGCCGGGGTACGACTTCACGTTGAACGGGCACGCCTGCACCAGGGCGGACTGACCGGGCCGGCCGCCCGTCACGGTCCGACGTGCAGATAGGCCGCCCACCGCAGCGGATCCGTCGGGTCCTGCACGCGCTGCGCGGCGACCGCGGCGTGCAGCGCGCGGGCGGCGCCGGCGGCGTCCGGCAGACCGGTGCCGGTCAGCGTGGCATAGACCCGCGTGGCCACGTCCGCGGCCGAGCCGTCCTGTACCTCCCACATCGTCGCGATGGCATGCCGGTAACCCGCCGCCTGCAGGGTCGAGGCGAGATGCATCACCTCATCGGGCAGGTTCACCGCACCGAAGGCCGTCTCGCATGCCGACAGGTAGGCCAACTCCGCCTGTGGAAGCTCCAGTTCCAGCAGCTCGGCCGCGGTGAGCCGCCCGTCGTGCAGCGCGAGCGCACTGGCCGCCGGATCCATGTCGTCCTGCTCCGCGTGACAGGCGAAGTGCACCCAGGCGTGCTCGTGCAGAGCCTGCCGCACGGCCGCACGGGTCGCGTCCCGCCCGAGCAGTCCGCCGGCCCGCGCACCCGCCGGGAGGCCGGCCAGCAGCTGCGCGCACTCCCGCTCCACGCCCGGCAACCCGGGCAGGCCCGGCGCCTGCGGCACACCCACCACCAGCAGCCCGCCGAAGGAGCCGTCGCTCCCGCCGCCCAGCCGGGCGCGGCGCAGTGCCGTGAGCGTCGAGGCATACGAGGAGACCACACGGTCCGGCACGGAGCGGGCGCCGCTCGTGTCCGTGGCGCCGCGATGGCGCGGATACCGGCCGGCGGCGTGCAGGGGCAGCAACGCCAGCCGCCCCGTCGGACACCACCACAGCCGAGGCGGCTCCCGGTCCGTCGCGCCGTCGATGCCGAGGCGGTCCAGCACGGGCCCGGCGATGCTGTCCCACAACCACTCCAGCAGGTCGTACACGGCGTGCCGGTCCTCCTCCCGGCGCAGGAAGGGCCGTTCCGGCCGACGACGTCTCGCCAGGACGTTGAGGAACGTGAGGACCCGCCGGGTGACCGCCTCGTCCGTCAGGTCGGGCAGCTCGACCACCTCGACGGGTGCCGGGGCGCCGCGCACCACAAGGGCGTGGCAGGCGACCGGGCTGACATTGACCACGACGACCGGCCCGCCGTCCGCCGCCATGCGTAGTTCCTCGTACGGGACGGGCGCGAGGAACCGCTCGAAGCCGTCCAACCCGCGTGCCTCGGCGAGCAGTTCGTCCCACTCGCGGCACAGCTCGGCCCGCTCCCGCGCCAGCCGCTCCCGCGCGAGGGGAGACACCAGGACGGCCTCGGACATCTCCGCCGGATCGGCGTCCACGCCCAGCCGGCCGGTGTCGAGGCGCTCACGCACCCGGCGCATACGGTCCGCCAGTGCCGGGTCCCGTTCGGCGAGCCGTGACAGATCGCTTCGCGTGCGCAGAAGCTGGCTGTGGACGACCGTCCGGCCCTGTTCGAGCAGTTCCAGCGCCCGCTCGGGTGCCCCGGCCAGGATGTGGCAGGCGGCGGCCGTGGAGGCGATCCCGGACCAGTCGGTCAGATGCCGCTCACGCGCCGTTCTGGGCAGCCCGTGCCAGGCCAGTTCGGGCAGCAGGAGCAGCGCACGGTCGTATCCGTCGGTGGCCAGGGCGAAGTCGCCGAGTTCGACGCCGGCCCGTCCCCAGTTGGAGCGGCACTCCATACGGAGTTGCTGTGTGGCGTAGGGCATCGCGTCGGCCCGACGCCAGCACTCGACGGCCTCGTGCAGGTCGGCCCGGTCGCCGGTGTGCTGGTAGCGCCGCCGCAGCAGATCGCCGAGGCGCCGCCAGGCCCGGGGCAGGAAGACGTCGTCCGCACGCGCCGTCGCCACGGCCTGCCGGGCGAGGGCCACGGGGCGGTCGAGCGCGTCCGGCTGCCTGCCGTGACCGGCGGCCAGAGCCACGGCCAGACTGCCGAGGAGCGAGCTGTACGAATGGTGGGCGGGGGACGTGACGGCCACCGCCCGCTCGGCGGTCGCGATCGCTTCCTCCACGTCCGCGTGGGTTCCCGTCTGCTCGAAACGGTGGAGGAGCACGCGGCCGAGCACGGACAGGAAGTCGCCGAAACGCTCGTGGCTACGGGGGACCGTCCTCGTGGCCTCTCGCTGCCATTTCACGGCCTCGTCGAGGACCGCCGGATCGAAGGTGTTGTTGTACCGCTCCCGCAACGCTTCGGCGAGGTCCGCCATGGCCACGGCGCGGTCGGTATCGGGGGAGGCGGCCGGCGGCACGTCGATCGCCCGGGTCAGCAGGCGGACCGCACGGTCCAGGTCCGCCTGCTCGAAGGTGCGGCGGTACCTGAGCAGATAGCTCTGGCCGAGGCCCTGCAGGGCGACCACGTCCTCCGCTGTGGCGGACACGGCCTGTGTCCCCAGCCGGATCGCCTCCTGGAGGTCCTCGGCCGAATCCAGCCGTTCGTAGCGGATTCGGTAGGCGTTGGCGTGCTCGGCGAGCAGACGCCCTCGGGTGGGGGCGGTCGGGGCCGTCGCGTCCAGGGCCTGACGCCAGAGGAGGATCGCGCTCTCCAGATCCGCGAGTTCGCCCGTGCGTTCGTGCCTCCAGAACAGCGCCCAGGCAAGCTTTGCCCGCGACTTCGCGCGCTGTGCCTCGGGCGCGGTGGCCAGCAGGGAGCGCAGCAGCTGGAGGGGAGAGTCGAGGTCCGCCGGGTCGCCCAGCCGGTCGTAGCGGGCGCCGAGCCGGTGGGTGAGACCCGCCGCGAAGTCGAGCCGGTCGGGGTCGTCGGGCCAGGCGGTCTCCACCGCCTCCCGAGCATGGCCGACCGCCTCCTGGAGGTCGGCGAGATCGTAGGTGCGCTCGTACCGGCGATGCAGGGCGAACGCCAGATGATGGAGGCGACGCGCGCGGGCGTGGCTGTCGACCGGCGTCACTCGCACCGCCTCGCGTCCCACCGACACGGCCCGCTCCAGATCGGCCGGCTGTCCGGTGCGCTCGTGGCGCGTGGTCAGCAAGGTCGACAACAGCATGAGGCGCCGGGACAGTTCGGGATTGTCCTCGGCCGTGGCCTCGATCGACGCCTCCCGCAGCCTGATCGCCTCGTCGAGGTCGGCGGTTCGGCCGCCGAGCCGGAACCGGTAGAACAGCGCCGTGGAGAGCTGGGACATGGGCAGCCCGGGTACGTCGGGCCCGCCCAGGGCCAGCCCGAGCGCCACCCGGTAGTGGCTCACGGCCTCGTCCAGGGCCGCGGCGTCCGGGTGCGCGGTGTCCATGGTCCGCTCGTACCCCTCGATCAGCGCGCGGGCCTTCCCATGGGCCTCGTATGCGCGTCGGCCGGCCTCGTCGACCGCCTCCCGGAACGTCTCCGGCACGCCGCCGGGCAGCAGCCGAGCCCGTAACAGCAGCAGCCGCAGCGCCTCGCCGTAGTCCGCGTATCCGTTGTCACCCGGCCGGGCCCGATGCCGCGTCATGTGGAACGTGACCAGGGCGTCCAGGGCCTCGATGGCGACGGCGCCGTCGTCCCGCACCATGAGCGCCCGCAGCCGGGCGGCTTGGGGCAGGGCCGTCTCTTCGAACAGCGCGGACGGGTCGCCCTCGTCCTGGTGCCGCGCCACCCGGTCCAACAGCGCGGTGATGAGGGGACGGAGCATCGTGTCACTCTAGTGGCGCAACTCACCGATACGGCAGGGCAGTACGGCAGAGGGGAACGACCGGACCATGGCGGCACCGGAACACCGAACCGGCGAACGCTGGGAACCCACCTCGGAGTTCGGCTGGACCAGCAAGGCCTACGACCTGCTGGAGCAGGATCTGCTGCGGGCCGAGGTCGCCGTCGTCGACGGCGTGGTGACCACCCGGGTGTGGGGATGCTGCCCGCGCTGCGCCGGGCGGATCGACGACCGGCAAGTCCCCACCGTCGTAGGCGACTTCACCAGCCCCAGGGGGATCGCCGACGTGGACGCGACCGAGGTCCTGCCGCCCGTGGTGGTCGTCGACGTCACCTGCGGTTGCGGTGCGGCACACGTCGACTCCCCGGAAGGCACCACCGGTTGCGGGGTCAGCTTCCGGGTGGAACTCGTGGCCGACAGCGCCTCGGGGCCGGGAACGCCGTGACCGGGTACCGGCCGCGGCGGCCGACCAGCGCCCCCTCGGCCTTCGACATCGCCGAGCGGGACGCCTTCGGCGAGATGTCGGCCGCCTCCCTGGACGCCGTCCGCTCCAGCGCCGAGACCTGGCGCAACGGCCTGACCGCCTTCCTCACCCTGGTCACCACCGGCGTGGTGATCAAGGGACGGGACACCACCAGCGTCCTGACCACCGGATGGAAGACGGCACTCACCCTGCTCATCGGCGGCGGTCTGCTCGCCGCGCTCATGGGGCTCTGGCAGGCCCTCGCGGCGCAGGCCGGCACCCGCCCCCGGGCGACCACTCTCAGTGCGGTGCACGACCGGTACGGATCGGTCGCGGCCTACAAGGTCGCTTTGGCCGTCGCCGCGGCACAACGGCTCAGGCGGGCCCAGTATCTCGTCGCGCTCGCGCTGACCCTGCTGCTCGCGGGCATCGTCGTCACCTGGTGGGCGCCGGCCGAGGCGGGCAAGGCCAAGCCGGTCTACCTGAAGGTGACCCACCCCGGCGGACCCAGCTGCGGAACACTGCGCTCCGCCGACGGAGGCAAGCTCCGGCTGCAGAGCCCGGGGCGGCACGACCCCGTCGTGGTGCCGCTGAGCGACGTGGCCAACATGACCGTGGTCAGCCGCTGCCCATGAGCTCCGGATCCGGCCGAGGAGGGCCCTCGGAAAATCAGTGGCGGGGCCTGGCCGGCCGGTACTAAAGTCACGGGCGTTCCCGCGGCGGCCGATGGCCGCCGCTGCCGAGCGTGTGAAGTGCCGAGTGTGTGGAGTGAGGAGGTGTCGACCGATGGCTGTCTTTGCGACGAGCGCTGCCCGCATTCAGGAATCCATCAAGTCCACCTCCGTGGCCACCGGCTGACACACCCACTCCTTCCGCGCCCGTGCGCGCGACGGCCGGGGCGCCGCCCTTGTGAAGGGTCACCCTTGACTTCCAGCTCCGCTGCTTCATCCGTTTTCTCCGCTCTCGCTCCCTACGGCTGGGACGAGGCATGGGCGGACGAGTTCGCCCCCTACGAGCCCGAGGGGCTCCTTCCCGGACGTGTGATCCGGGTCGACCGCGGGCAGTGCGACGTCGTCACCGCCGAGGGCGTCGTACGGGCCGACACGGCGTTCGTCACTCCGCACGATCCGATGCGGGTCGTGTGCACGGGCGACTGGGCCGTCGTCGAACCCGCCGGGAACCCGCGCTATGTACGGACGTATCTGCCACGCCGTACGGCCTTCGTGCGCTCCACCTCCTCCGAGCGGTCCGAAGGGCAGATCCTGGCCGCCAACATCGACCACGCGATCGTCGCCGTCTCGCTGGCCGTCGAACTCGATCTCGGCCGTATCGAGCGCTTCCTCGCCCTGGCGTGGGAGTCGGGCGCCCAGCCGGTCGTGGTCCTCACCAAGGCCGACCTCGTGCCGGACGCGGTGACGCTCTCGCATCTCGTCCAGGACGTGGAGACGACGGCGCCGGGTGTGCCGGTGCTGACCGTCAGCGCGACGCTGGGGGAGGGGCTCGATGTCCTCGCCGCGGTCGTGGGCGGGGGCACGTCCGTGCTGCTCGGGCAGTCCGGCGCGGGCAAGTCGACGCTCGCGAACGCGCTGCTCGGCGAGGAGGTGATGGAGGTCCAGGCTGCCCGCGACGTCGACGGCAAGGGCCGCCACACGACCACCACACGCAATCTCCTCGCCCTGCCGGGCGGCGGCGTACTGATCGACACACCGGGGCTGCGCGGTGTCGGGCTCTGGGACGCCGGGACCGGGGTCGGGCAGGTCTTCGCCGAGATCGAGGCGCTGGCCGAGCGGTGCCGCTTCCACGACTGCGCGCACGAGAGCGAGCCGGGGTGCGCGGTGCTCGATGCCATCGACGCCGGTGAGCTGCCCGAGCGGCGGCTGGAGAGCTATCGGAAGCTGCTGCGGGAGAACCAGCGGATCGTGGCCAAGACCGACGCGCGGCTTCGGGCCGAGATCCGCAAGGACTGGAAGCGCAAGGGCGCCGAGGGGCGGGCGGCGATGGAGGCCAAGCGGGGCGCGGCCGGCCGTCGGCGGTAGCGCAGCGTCACGTCCGATTTCCGCCAGCCGCACCCCCGCGGCCGGCGGAGACTGGAGGGCGTGATGGACGAGGACACCAGGTACGAAGCGGTCCGCAGCAGGGACGCCCGGTTCGACGGCGAGTTCTTCTTCGCCGTCGAGACCACCGGCATCTACTGCCGTCCCAGCTGCCCGGCCATCACGCCGAAGCGGCGCAATGTGCGGTTCTTCGCGACGGCCGCCGCCGCGCAGGGCTCGGGCTTCCGGGCCTGCCGGCGGTGCCGGCCGGACGCCGTGCCGGGGTCCGCCGAGTGGAACGTGCGGGCCGATGTCGTCGGCCGGGCCATGCGGCTCATCGGCGACGGCATCGTCGACCGTGAGGGCGTCGCCGGGCTTGCCGCGCGGCTGGGATACAGCGCGCGGCAGGTCCAGCGGCAGCTCACCGCCGAGCTCGGTGCGGGGCCGGTCGCGCTGGCCCGGGCCCAGCGCGCGCACACCGCGCGGGTGCTCCTGCAGACCACCGAGCTGGCGATCACCGAGATCGCGTTCGCGTCCGGGTTCGCCAGCGTGCGGCAGTTCAACGACACCATCCGGGAGGTGTACGCCTCCACGCCGAGCGAGCTACGGGCCGCCGCCGCACCGAGGGCAGGGCGCGGCGCCCGGCGTGCCGGCACACCGTCGGCCGGGATACCGCTACGCCTCGCGTACCGGGGTCCGTACCAGGCCGGCCCCGTCTTCGACCTGCTGGAGCGACAGGCCGTGCCCGGCGTCGAGGATCTCGACGGGCCGCCGGGGCGGCGGACGTACCGCCGCACCCTCCGGCTGCCGCACGGCAGCGCCATCGTGGCGGTGCAGGAGCGGCTGGGCGGCGGCGGGAGGCAGGCGTCCGCGGCCCGCCGTGGGGGACCGACGGTGGCATCGGCGCCGGACGCCGTGCCGGGCACCGCCGCCTCCCCCACCCACCCCGGCGGCTGGCTCGACGCCCGTCTCCACCTCACCGACCCGCGCGACCTGACCACGGCCGTGCAGCGGCTGCGGCGCCTGTTCGACCTCGACGCCGATCCGTACGCCGTCGACGAGCGGCTCGGCACCGATCCCCGGCTCGCCGCGCCGGTCGCCGCCCGGCCGGGGCTGCGGTCACCCGGTGCCGCCGACGCGGAGGAGCTGGCGGTGCGTGCGCTCGTCGGGCCGGGGGAGGCCGAGCGGCTGGTGCGACGGTACGGCAAGGCGCTCGACGCGCCCTGCGGCAGCCTCACCCACCTGTTCCCCGAGGCAGCCGTCCTCGCCGAGGCCGAGCCCGACGGACCCCTCGGCGCGCTCACCACCGCCCTCGCCGACGGCGCCGTACGACTGGACCCGGGCGCCGACCGGGACGAGGCCCACGACGCGCTGCTCGGCCTGCCCGGCCTGGACGCCCGTACCGTCGCCGTCATCCGCACCCGCGCCCTCGGCGACCCGGACGTCGCACCGCCCGGCATCGACGCCCCCGACAGCTGGCGCCCCTGGCGCTCCTACGCCTCACAACACCTGCGTGCAGCAGGGGAGTTGGAGTAACCATGACCACCTCGACCGCGACCACCACCCCCACCCACTTCACCGAGCTCGACAGTCCGCTCGGCCCGCTGCTCCTCACCGCCGACCCCGCGACCGGCGCCCTGACCTCCCTCTCCGTGCCCGGCCAGAAGGGCGGCCGTACCGTCCGGGAGGGCTGGCGGCGCGACCCCGCGCTCTTCCGAGCGGCCGAGGAACAGCTCGCCGCCTACTTCGCGGGTGAGCTCAAGGAGTTCCAGTTGGAGCTGCGTACGGCCGGCAGCGAGTTCCGGGAGCGGGTCTGGGCCGCCCTCGACGATGTTCCCTACGGGTCTACGACGACGTACGGCGAGATCGCGGCGCGGATCGGAGCCTCCCGAGCCGCCGTACGGGCCGTCGGCGGCGCGATCGGCGCCAACCCGTTGCTGGTCGTCCGCCCGTGCCACCGCGTGATCGGGGCCGACGGCTCGCTGACCGGGTACGCGGGCGGCCTCGAACGCAAGATGCGGCTGCTCACGCTGGAGGGCAGGCTCTAGCGGTCCTCCGGGCTCCGGGGGCCTGCCATACGGGCTCAGCCCCAGATCACGGCCCCCACCCACGCCCCCGCGATCAGCTGGCACGTGAACAGCTCTGCCAGCACACTCGACCCGCCCGACCGCATCGCTGTCCGCAGCGCCGCCATCGCCTCGCCGTGGCGGCCGAGACGGAACCGTTCCTCGAGGTAGATGCCGGCCATGAAGCCGGGGATCGCGCCGATCACGGGGAGCAGGAGGAAGCCCAGGAACGACCCCGCTCCCGCGTACACCGCCATGTGACGGCCGGCCCAGCTCGGACGCAGTCGGCGCGGTGGCAGTGCCCAGCGCACCACCTGGGAGACGAACAACGCGACGGTGGCCCCGACGAGCACCCACCACGCGACCGGCTGGGGATCCTGCAGCGCCCACCACATGACGGCGGCCCACACCAGCCAGGACCCCGGCACCCCGGGCACCAGCACTCCGCAGAGGCCGAGCAGGAGGACCAGTCCGACCAGCGCGAGGTCCGACACTCCCATCTGACCAGAGTGCCGGAGCTCACGAGAACGCGCAGATCAGCCTTGTCGCCGGGGGTGCGCCACCGTCACCCCTACCGTTCCCGCGCCACCCAGCCCCGCTCGTACGCGTGCCACCCCAGCTGCAGCCGGGTCGTCACCCCGGTCAGCTCCATCAGCCGCTTCACCCGGCGCTGCACGGTCCTGAGGCCCAGGTCCAGCTGCTTGGCCACGCTCGCGTCGGTCAGGCCGGCCAGCAGCAGGGACAGCACCTCCAGGTCGGTGCCGTCGGGCCCGTCCGGCTGCTCCTCGGTGACGCCGGACGGGCCGAGGCGTACCGGCAGCGCCTCCCGCCACACCGACTCGAACAGGCCGGAGAGCAGTTCCAGGAGCCCGCTCGCGTGGACGACCAGGGCGGCCGGCTCCGACGTGTGCGAGGTGAGCGGTACGAGGGCCAGGGTCCGGTCGGCGATCACCAGCTTGGTCGGGACCTGGTCCATGACCCGCACCTGCTCCTCGCGGCCGAGGGCGGCGGCCAGCTCGGTGACGCCGTGCGGCTGGTCCAGGACCGAGCGCTCCAGGACCACCCGGTAGCGGACGCCCCGGTCGGCGGCCTGCTCCTCCGCGTCGTTCTCGATGCCGGTGACGGCGACGGGACTGCCGGTGACCAGCGCGCACACCTCCTTGCTCGCCCCGAGCTGGAGCTGCAGGAAGCGCTGCGAGACCGCGGCCGCGCCGATCACCACCTCGACCAGGTCGTGCACGGCGGGCTCGGCGGCTCCCGCCCGGTACTCCTCGGCGAGCATCGCGGCCGCCAGCTCGGCCTTCTCCAGCTCGTGCCGCTGCTGGGTGAGCAGCGCGCCCAGCGCCACCCCGGGCGGCGCGGCGACCCAGCGGCCGGGCCGGGCCGAGGACTGCGCCGCGAGTCCGTGCCGCTCCAGACGGCGCAGGGCGCGCTCCGTGTCGTACTCGCCGAGCGTCAGCCGTCGCGCGAGATCCGGTACGTCGGCGGCGCCCACCGACACCAGGGCCCGGTACGCCGACTCATGCGTCTCGTCGAGACCAATCACTCCCAGCATCGGGCCGCGCCCCTCCCCAGAGAACACCGGTGTCCGTTCCGTGGCGGAAAACGGCCACGGCGTAAAACCGCCTCGTCACATCATCGCCGCACCACCCGTCACTCTGCCAAGGTGTCGCCACCGCAGCATCAACCACCACCCGCTTTGCCCCACTTGGGCTGCCGGCGATCGCCGCCCCGGGCGCGGGCATACCGCTGCCGTTCTCGCGGTACACGTTGCCGGAGGACGGACTCGTACGACGGCGGTCGCGAACCACAGCGGAACGACAGGGGAGCAGGCCACACTCGAGGCCGTCCTGACCGGCGCGAGCGACGCTTCGGTCACCGAGATCGTGACCCGGGCCCAGGACGTGCGTTGACGCGTGCGAAGGGGATCCGGGCCCGGGTCACCCGGCAGTCGCCGGGCGGTTCTCCCGTGGGGGGTGGGACCGCCCGGCGACGTCGTCTCCTGTGCGGCCCGGTGTATCGCAAGGCTGTTCAACACCTCACTCCCACAACGCCTTTCGTGTCGGTCCACCGGGTCGGATTTTCCGGATGCCCCGTTTTCATCCGGCCCGTGCGGTGGACAATTAGGGGCATGAGTCAGCAGGGGGGAAGGCCCACCGGTCACGAGGACGACTGGTGGGGGCAGCTGTACGGTGACGCCACCGAGGACACGGGCCCGACAGCGGCGCCCGACTCACTGGACGACCGGTTCGCCTCGGCGGCGGGGGCCGTGAACCACCGGTCGGACTCGGAGGCGGGGGCGTCAGGGGCCGTGGCGTCCGGGACGGGCGGCACCGTTTTACCGCCGCCGAGGGCCGGTACGGATACCGCGGCGGGTCCGTCCACCTTCCCGGCGGGCCTGCCGAAGCCGCCGGGATTCACCGTGGAGGAGCCCGAAGAGCCCGAGAAGCCCGAGGAGCGCCCGACGCCTGCGCGTGACGACGAGCCCCGGACGGCGATCCACGCGGACCTCCCCACCTTTCCCCCGGAGCCCCTCGACTACGTCGGCAACGGCCCGCCCACCTACGCCGCCGAACCCACCGCCCTCCCGGCCGCGGACCCCGACGACCTCGACGACCTGGTCGCCGACACAGTCCTGGACGGTGCCCACTACGGCGCCTGCACCCTCCGGGCCGTCTCCCTGCGCGGGGACTCCGCCCGCTACCGGGGCGAACCGCGCCGCGACTCCCTCCTCACCGCCCGCTTCGGCACCGGCGACCACGCCCTGGTCCTGGTGGCGATGGCAACCGGCGCCCGGGCCACTCCGGGCGCCCACCGCGCCGCCGCCGAGGCCTGCCACTGGATCGGCCGGGCCGTCGGCCGCAGTCACCCGAGGCTCGCGGAGGACATCAGGGCCGCACGGCGCGGCGACCTGAAGTCCGGCCTGCACCGCCTCACCGACCGCAGCCTCGGCAAGCTCCGCGCCAGCGCCGCCGAACAGGGCATCGAACCGGAGGAGTACGCGGCGACCCTGCGCTGCCTCCTCCTCCCCGCCGACCCCGCGTGCCGTACCCGCGTCTTCTTCGGCGTCGGCGGAGGCGGACTCTTCCGGCTGCGGGACGGCGAGTGGCAGGACATAGAGCCCCGCGTCACCGACGCCACCGGCGAACCCGTCGTCGGCTTCGGCTCATTGCCGGCCGAGACGCCCGAGGGCGACCGCCTCACCATGGACCTCGGCATCCCCACACCCCCGAGCCCCTACGACCCGGCCCCCGAGCCGCCCCGCGAACCCTTCCGCTTCCGCGCCTCGGTGGCCCGCCCGGGAGACACGCTCCTGATGTGCACCGGCGGCCTCGCCGACCCCCTGCGCGGCGAACCCGAACTAGCCGCCCACCTGACCGCCCGCTGGTCCGGCCCCGAGCCGCCCGGCCTCGCCGCCTTCCTCGCCGACACCCAGGTCCGGGTCAAGGGATACGCCGACGACCGTACGGCCGCCGGAGTGTGGGAGACGTAGCCCTGCCCTCGGAGGTATGGCTCAGGTGTACGGCACCCACTTGCGGGCCGAGGTGTCGTACCCGTAACTCGGCAGGCCCTTGACGCTCGTCGTACGGAACGGGCGGCCGTGGTCGTCGATGCGGATGGTGCCCGTACGGCCCTGGGAGGACCAGTCCAGTTCGAGGTACCAGCCGCAGTCGCAGCTCTCCGTCCGCGCGTCGACCAGCAGCACCTCCGGGTCCTCGGCGGACACCCGGTACGGCAGCTTCATCGCCGGGATGGGGGTGCCGGTGTCGTTGCCGTCGGCGGGGCGGGCGATGGGCCGGTCCTTGTCCAGGTCGACATCGAAGTAACGGGGCGTCAGCGCGCCGCCGCAGCCGTTGTCCATGGCGTATGAGGTGCCCTCGAGGGGTGCCGAGCGGCCGACGACGCGCACCCGGAGCGCCTCCAGGACGACGGCCGTCGACGTCCGCCCCTGCACGGCGATCTCCACCATGGTCTGCCCCCCGTGCACGGCGTTCTCGGCCGCCGCCCAGGTCCCGGCGTCCTGCGGGGCCGGAGGCGGGGGCACCTGCTCCGGGGGCGTGGCGAGGACGTAGTCGTGGCCGCAGCCGCCCTGCCAGACATGGGAGTTGGCGCTCCAGGTGAGCGGGACGCCGCCCGGGGACTGCGGCCGGCCGGCTCCCTCAGAGGGCTCGGCGGCGGACTCGGCGGGCTTGGTGGGCTTGGCGGAGGGCTTCTTCGACGCGCCGGCCGAGGGCGACGCGGTGGTGGGGGTGGGGCTCGCCGACTTGGTGGACTTGGGGCGCCCAGTGCCCGCGTCGGTCGTACCGGTCGGATCGGCGCCCTGGACGGAGTCGCTCGCCCGGGGCGGGTTGTCGTCCGGCAGGGCGGAGAGGCTGCCCAGCGTGGCGAGGAGCGCCGTCGCCACGGCCGCGGAGACCAGGAGGCGTCGGCGGCGGTACCAGGGGCGGCGGGGAGGCTGGGCCGGTGCCGGCTCTTCGGGCGCCGCCGGGGGAGTCGCCGTCCGGGCCCGCTGTCGTGCCGCCACCGCCAGGATCCACCGCCGGTGCAGCTCCAGCCGCTCCTCCGGCGTCGCCTCGCACAGCGCGGCGAAGCGTTCCACGGGTGCGAAGTCGAGGGGGACCGCGTCGCCGGCGCAGTAGCGGTGCAGCGTGGAGGTGTTCATGGTCAAGCGGCGGGCCAGCTGACCGTAGCTGCGGTCGGTGCGTTCCTTGAGGCTTCTGAGTAACGCCGCGAACTCCTGGACGTCGTCGTCCTGCGCTTCCGACACTGTGCCCCCGCATCCTCCCCGTCCCGGGACGGCATCCCAGGCACTCCATATACCTGCACGTCAGAAGGGCTGGGATGGTTCCACCGTCGCGGATCGGTCGTCGACGGTTGCGCCCGCCGACTGTGACGGCTGATGCTTCTGGTGTCGCACCGACCAGGCCGACTGGGGCCCGGGGCGCCGGACGGACCATCCGGCGTCGGTGACGGCCGACTTCCTGATCGTTCACGAATCTCATCTCACTCACGGGGGACACCCATGCCCAAGCGCACCCGAGCCGGCGTACTCGCCGCACTCGCCGTCGCGGGCCTCGCCGCAGGCACCGCACTCACCGCCGCACCGGCCGGAGCCGCGACGAAGACGCCCGCACCCAAGTTCCTGTCGGCGTCCCAACTCCCGCCGCACCCCTCCTCCGCCTGGACCGCGGACAAGGTCGCCGACGGCGTCCCGGAGGAGATGCAGGGCTGTCTCGGCGACGCGCTGCTCGCCTACGACGCCCGCCACCGCACGTTCCGCACCGACCTGGAGACCAATGCCCAGCAGCTCAACGTCGTCGTCGGCGACAACGCCAAGGCCAAGGCCCTCGCCACGCGTCTGAACAAGGAGATCCGGTCCTGCGCCCTGCGCAGCGACGCCGACCCGGAGATCGAGGCCGAGTACAAGAGCTACGGCAGCCTGCCGGTCGAGGAGGGCGCCCGCGTCCACGGCGTGCACACCCGTGCCTCGTGGGGCGCCATGGACATCAACCTCCTCTCCGTCGGCCGGGACGGCGGCACCGTCACCGTCGTGAAGTGGGGGCAGATGGGCGACTTCACGGACGCGCCGGTGAAGGCCTTCAAGAAGACGACCACCACCGCGGTCGACAAGCTCTACTGACCACCCCGCCAGCGGGGCCGCCCTCCCGGACGGGGGTCGGGCGGGCGGCCCCGCACTCACTACGGCTGAACAAGCGAATTCCGGCCAGATTCGTCGGCCGCGGGCTCCGCAGGGGGCGTCGGCGTCGACGGCGCCTCGACGCCGAGCCCTCAACTGCCCCATGCCTGCGTCACATACGGCCGGATCGGCAGCGGGGAATCGGCCGCCGGGCCGATCCCCTTCGCGCCCGACGCCCGTGCGCACATCGGCTCGAAGCCGTGCGGGACTGCCCTGGTCGGCCGCCCCCGACCGGAGCGGATGAACCGCCTCGCCTCCCCTCGCCGGAAGCCCCGCCATCGGCCCGGAAGCACGGCCGTGGCCGGTGGCCGACTCGGACCGGTCGTCGCGTACGGCGCCTCCCGGGCGTCCGGTGGGTGACGTTCCGGGTTTCATGCACCCGGCGTGCGCCGCCCCCACCGTGGCCGAACACCTGGTTGTCGACGATTCGACATGACTGGCACCGGTCCCTATGGGAAATGGTTCCCGTGAACGTGTTCGAGCCAGGAGGGGAACCGACATCGGCACGCGGGCGGGGGTCATGAAGAGGCAGGCACGAGGAGGCGGTCCCATAGCGTACGGGGCCTCCGCGGTGGAGACGGTGGAGGACCAGGCCGCGAGTGCGGGGGAGCTCACGCGGACGCCCCAGCTCAGGCGCAGACTCGGGAGGGCGGACCTGCGGGCCGTACCGGAGGCACGCAGGGCGCTGCGCGAGCTGTTACGGCACTGGGGCCGGCCCGGACGATCGGACATAGCCGAACTGCTCACCAGCGAGCTCGTCACCAACGCGCTCGTCCACACCGATCGTGAAGCGGTCCTGACGGCCACCGTAGGACCAGGCGGACTCAGAGTGGAGGTGCGGGACTTCGTGGCCCGCAGGCCCACACCGCGCGTACCGAACGCCGACCACGGTACGAACGGCAGAGGCCTGATCCTGGTCCAGTCCCTCGCGGACGCCTGGGGTGTGCGGTCACATGGCGTGGGGAAGGCGGTGTGGTTCGAACTCGACGCGGGCGCCGTATGACAGCGGGAAGGTGCCGTATGGCAGCGGGAAGGGGCGCGACCCGAACCGCGGGTCGCGCCCCTTCCCGGCGATGAGAGGCGTTCTCAGCCGAACTGCTGCTCAAGGTCCTTGAGCTTGCGCTCCAGGGAGTCGAGTCGCGGCAGTGCCATGGTGTCGTCCTCCGCGGTGAGGTCGACGGTCACCGGATCAGAACCGGTGCGGACGGGCTGCAGTGAGGGACGCGTGCGCACGGGAGGCAGCTGCTCCGGCGTGGATATGGCAGGCTCCGCGGAGACTTGGGCCGAGGCGCGCTCCAAGGCCGCCGGCTGCTCCGCCTGCCGTCCGCCGCCGCGGCCGACGAAGCCGCGGTGGCCCCGGCTGATGGCCTTCAGCTGGGCACGCTCCATGCGCTGCTGCTCGCGCCGGCGCAGGCGGGCCTCCTCCTTCTGCCGCTTGTCCTCGCGGACCTCGTCGACCGCCTCGTCCAGGCTGCGCACGCCCTCCAGGAGCATCAGCGACCAGGCCTTGTAGGTCTCACGGGGAGCCCGCAGCCAGCGGACGATCCGGATCTGCGGGAGAGGCCTGGGCACCAGACCCTGCTCGCGCAGCGCGGCCCGGCGGGTCTGCTTCAGGGCCCGGTCGAACAGCACGGCCGCGGAGAGGGACATGCCGGCGAAGAAGTGCGGGGCGCCGTCGTGGCCGATGCCCCTGGGTGCGTGCACCCAGTTGAACCAGGCCGCGGCGGCCGCGAACGTCCACACGAGTATCCGGGAGCCGAGCGCCGCGTCACCGTGGCTGGCCTCGCGCACCGCGAGGACGGAACAGAACATCGCGGCGCCGTCCAGACCGAACGGTACGAGGTACTGCCAGCCGTTGTGGAGGCCGAGGTTCTGTTCGCCGAAGCCGACCAGGCCGTGGAAGGAGAGCGCGGCGGCCACGGCCGCGCAGCAGAACAGCAGCACATAGGAGGCGGTGCCGTATATGGCCTCCTTGCGCCTACGGCGCTCCTCGCTGCGCTCCCACGAGTCGTCCGCGTTCGCGTCCTTCCCCGAGGTCTTCCCGCGCCGAAGCACCGCTATCGCCGCCAGCAGGCCCAGGAGCAGGACGGCGCCAGGAAGCAGCCAGTTCAGCGATATCTCGGTCAATCTCATCTGGGGTCCCTTGCATTGGGATAGGGCGTAACGCCCGCCATAGTGGCCCAATCCCAACGGCCCTCAGGGGGTTTCGGGGCAAGAGGCCGCCAAGGAAGTGCAAGGGGATGCCCCAGGGCGGCGTTCTGCTCGAACTGCCGCTTGAGGGGCGGGAGTTGAGTTCGAACAAGACTACCCGTACGGGTGGTTCCACGGAAAGTTCCTGTGCTAAGTGAGGAATTTGTGAAACGCCTGTAACCGTGACGAGGTTCCTGCTCGCGGGTGATCTTACGACACGGGGCCGTGCGCCCCGGTCTGAGGGGGCATCAACTGGCGGCGGTCAGAAGCTTGGTGACGCGGTCCGCGTCGCAGGTGCGCGGGCAGGTGGGGCAGGTGTCCTCGGGGCGCAGTGTGTAGAACATGCAGCAACTCGCCCGGTCCCGGGTGGGCAGTGACTCGCCGTCCGGTCCGGTGAGTTCACGAAAGGCCGCCGAGCCGACGTACGGCTGTGTCGCGCCCGGCAGCAGCAGCTCCAGCTCGCGCCGCGCCCGGTCCTGCTCGCCGTCGCCGAGCAGGTGGGCGACGTACCACAGGCCCTCGACGACCTCGTCGGTCACCATGCCCCACAGTGCGCGTCCGCGTCGCCGCATACGCGGTCCGAAGCCGGTGAGTACGGGTTCCAGGTGTTCGGCCACGGCGGTCCGCACCTCTGCGCGCAGTGCCTCCTCGTCGGGGACGACCCTGGCGCCGGGCAGGGTGGTCGCCGGGTCGCCGGGCAGGCAGGCGAAGGTGGAGGGGCGGGCGGCCAGGCGGCCTGTCGCGAGGCCGGGGGCCGTGCGGTCGTACGAGACATGCGTCACGGGGAAGCGGGGGACGCGGCGGAGCAGGAACCATGGCACGGTGATCAGCAGGCAGACGGGCCAGGCGTACCGGTGCAGGCCGAAACTGGCGACGACGTCGGGGCGTGCGGGCACTCCGTAGTCGCGTAGTACCTGTGCGTCGTCCCAGGCCAGGAATGTGTCGAGGCCGGTGGCGCCCTCTGTGAGTGAGGCGGCGGTGATCCAGCCGTCGTGGCTGGGGAGCTGCTCGTCGGAGGGTGGCTGGGTGATGTCGAGCCCCGGGAAGACCTCGGTGAGACGGGTGTAGGCATCCGCGAGGGCTATGGGGGGCACGGACATGGGGGCCGCCGATCCGTGAGACTTTGAAGGTAAGGCTTACCTTACCGAAGATCGCTGCGGTTTGAACTGTCGAGTTCTGCGCCTATGGTGCTTGACGGGCGGGTAGCAACCCGCCGTAATGACCCCAAGTACTGACACGTCCGGAGGAGGACCCGTGAAGCAGGGCGCGCAGGGCTCCGCGGCTACGGGGATTCCGCAGGTCTCGGAGGCCGGGGCGCCGCGGGTGCCGCGGGTGCCGCCGCAGGGGCGGGCTGCGGGGGTGGGCGTGGGCGTGGGCGTTGGTGTGGACATGGACCGGGCGCGGGGTGCCGGGGCCTCGGCGCCGGCGGCTCGTGGTGAGCACACGCACAGTGAGCCGCCGATCCCGCGGCCGCGTCCGGTCGTTCAGCGGGCCTCGGTGCGGGGGCAGATCCTCGACGCCCTGCGTACCGCGCTCGTCGCCGGTGAGCTGACTCCCGGCGCGGTCTACTCGGCCCCCGCCCTCGGCGAACGCTTCGGTGTCTCCGCCACGCCGGTCCGGGAGGCCATGCAGCAGCTCGCGTTGGAGGGGGCCGTCGAGGTCGTTCCCAACCGGGGGTTCCGGGTGGTCGAGCGTGGCGCCCGGGAGCTGGCCGAGCTGGCCGAGGTCCGTGCGCTGATCGAGGTTCCGGTGATGCTCCGGCTCGCGCGTACTGTTCCTGCCGAACGCTGGGCGGACCTACGGCCGTTGGCGGAGGCGACGGTTCGGGCGGCGTCGACCGGCTGCCGGGCTACGTACGCGGAGGCCGACCGCACCTTCCACCGGGCCGTGCTCTCCCTCTGCGGCAACGAACAACTCGTCCAGATCGCCGACGACCTCCACCGCCGCGCCCAGTGGCCTCTGGTGAGTGCCGTCCTCCCGTCCGGCCGGGGCCCGGGTGACCTCATCGCCGACGCGGCGGAACACGTGGCGCTGCTGGACGCGTTGATCGCTGGGGAGCTGGATGTGGTGCGGGTGCTGGTGGGGGAGCACTTCGCGGGGTAGCGGGCGGGGGTGCCTGCGGCGGCCTGTTGCTGTTCGGTGGGGGTGCGTGTAGCGCCTGCGGGTGGGTTGTGGGTCGGGGCCGTGCCGGGGGGTGTCCGTCCTCGGTCCGGTGGTGGGCGTTGGGCGAGAGGTGCCGTTTGTTGACACCGGACTCTGCGGGCGGACACCCCCCGGCACGTCCCCTTCCCGCCGTGGGCGACTGCGGGCCCGCGGGGCTACGCGTTCGTCGCCTGACGGTCCTTCGGCAGCCCCCAGGGGCGGGGTGAAGAGGCGGCAGCCCCTGGGGGATGAGGTGGGTAGGGGCGGCGGGGTCGCCCTGTTGTCACGCCGTGGCTGTTTCCGCGGGTGGTGGGGTGGGGGCCAGTTGGCGGGCCAGCCAGGTCGGTACGCCGCCCAGGAGGCGGAACAGGCGGCGGGCCTCGTCGCGCAGACGTGAGGCCTCCGGTTCGGTCTCCGCGTCGGCGAGGGATGCCAGCGCGGGGGCCGTGCCCACCAGGTAGCCCAACTCCTCGCGGATGCGGAGGGATTCGGCGAAGCCGTGCCGGGCCTCCGCCAACTCGCCGTCCCGCAGGGCGAGTCCGGCCAGGTGGCGCCAGGTGAAGGAGAGGAGCAGCGGGTCGGCGTGGGCCGTCGCGCCGGCGTGTGCGCGGCGGTAGGCCGCGCGGGCCGCCTGGGGCGAGCGCGCCAGGTTCTCCGCCAGGAGCCCCCGGCGGAAGTCGAGCAGAGCCCTGCCCGCCGCCCCCGGAGGGATCAGTGCTGCCGCCCGGCCGAGGGCGGCACGGGCCTCGTCGGCCCGGTCGCGCACTCCGTGCAGTGTGGACGCGTACGCAAGTTGCCCGCGTTCACAAGCGGCCGCGCCCCGCTCGTCGTCACCGTGCGCGAGCGCCTCGGCCGTGCGCAGCGCGTCCTCGGCCTCCTCCCAGCCCTGCTCGGTGTAGAGACAGCGCTCCACCAGCAGCGACGCCCGCTGCAGCGCGGTCTGCGCGGTTACCGGCTGTAGCAGGGCCGCCGCGTCCGACCAGCAAGCGCGTGAGCGCAGCCGCCATACCGCGGTCTGGAGTGGATCGTCGTCGGCGGTCGTTCCGTTACCAGACATGGCGGTATACGCCACCTCGCCCTCCCCGAGCACGCCATCGAGCTGTTGAGTGGTGGCGGCATCTCAGCACGGATCGCCGGGTTCGGCCAAGAGGGTGGGTGAAGGATTTCACAAAGTCGTGGGACAGCGGCGGCACTTGGTGCCGTCGGTTGCCGTCCGCGCGCGGGCTCGCGCGGGCTCAACTCATCCGCAATGCCAAGAAGAAATCCAGCTTGTCCTCCAGACGGGACAGGTCCCGGCCCGTCAACTGCTCGATCCGCCCCACTCGGTAGCGCAGCGTGTTGACGTGCAGGTGGAGACGGGTCGCGCAGCGGGTCCAGGAACCGTCGCAGTCGAGGAACGCTTCCAGGGTGGGGATCAGTTCGGCGCGGTGGCGGCGGTCGTAGTCGCGCAGCGGGTCCAGGAGGCGGGCCGTGAAGGCTCGGCGGACGTCGTCCGGCACGAAGGGGAGCAGGAGGACGTGGGAGGCCAGCTCCTGGTGGCCCGCCGCGCAGACCCGGCCCGTGCGGGCCGCCGCCACCCGGCGGGCGTGCCGGGCCTCCTCCAGGGCGCCGCGCAGGCCCTCCGCCGAGTGCACCGGGGCGCTCACGCCGAGCGTGACCCGGCCGTCGCCGTCCAGGCCCGCCGACAGCGCGTCCCGGATCGAGTCGAGGAGCGTGTCCGCGTGGATGCCGGCTTCGGAGCCGTCGTGCTCCGAGGAGACCGCGGGGAGGGGGACGAGGGCGATGGCCTCGTCGCCGGTGTGGGCCACGGCTATGCGGTCGGAGGGTTCGGGGCCGGTCGCGAGCGGGTCGACCAGGATCTCCTCCAGGAGGGATTGGGCGATCGGGCCGGGCTCGGTGTCGCCGCCCTCCCACTCGACCCGGGCCACCACCACCTGCCAGTGCGGGGCCGCGCCGAGACCGGGCAGCAGGACGGGGGCCGCGACGCGCAGGCGGGCGGCGATCTCGGCGGGTGCCGCGCCCGTCTGGACCAGTTCGAGGACCTCCTGGGCGAGGCGGCGGCGGACCGTGCGTGCCGCGTCGCGCCGGTCGCGTTCCACCGCGATCAGCTGGGTGACGCCCTGGAGGAGGTCCAGGCGCTCCTCGGGCCAGTCGCTCGCGTCCGCCTCCACGGCCAGCAGCCAGTCCGACAGCACCGTCTCGCGCACGTCCCGCGCCGCCCGTGGGGAGCGGCCGCTGCTGCGGATGGGGAAGAGCGAGTACGGCGTGCCGCCGATGGTCGTGCGGTGCGGGCCCCGACGGGCTGTGCGGGCGGCCGACAGGTGTTCCGCCGCCAGCTTCGCGCACATGTCGGCGGGCAGCGCCGGGCCTCCCACCTTCGAGCCCGCGATGAGCCGCCCCGTCGGCGCCAGTACCCACGCCCGCAGGTCCAGGTCCGAGCCCAGGAGGTCGAGGACGACGTCCGGGCCGCCGCCCGCCGGGCCCGACGTCATCATCCGGCGGTGGCGGTCCACGACCGCCGCGAGGTCCCCGGCCCGCTCGCCGCTGACCTGCCGTACGACATGCTCGGTGATCGTCGCGAACGCCACCGACTCGTGCACCGCGAAGAGCGGCAGGCGGTGCCGGGTGCAGGCCAGCACCAGGTCGTCGGGGATGTCGCCCAGCTCGGCCTCGCCGGCCGCCAGGGCGGCCACACCGGCCTGCACCAGGATGCGCACGAAAGGCTCGGAGTCCGCGGCGTTCCTGCGCCAGGCCAGCCCGGTGAGCACCAGCTCACCGCCCGAGAGATAGCGGCTGGGGTCCCTGAGGTCGGTGGTCATCACACCGCGCACGGTGCGGTCCAGCTCTTCCTCGCCGCCGAGCAGCTTGAGGCCCAGCGCGTCGGTGTCCAGCAGTGCGCGCAGCCGCATTCTCGTCGCCGCCGTTCTTTGTCTCGAAATCTACGATGGATCCAGGAGGGTCGTGTGGTGAGTGGCCCGTCCGGCGGGCCGGTTCATGGTGACCGGCGTCTGCGGAGGTGTGTCCCGGCTGTGTCCCTGGTCACAAGGGCTGTGTCTCACGTTTCCACGGAAAAACGAGGAGGTTACTGATGACCTCCGTTCATACGAATCTACAAGATGCCCGGCCTGGCCAGCCAACTCCTTCATGGTTTCCGTGACTGACCCCGGTGGAGCACGGCGCTGTGTACTGACGTCAATGCGCGTTAACAGCACATGAACGAGCCGGGCCTGCCGCACCTGATCTGGCTCAAACCGTACGACCCACGAGACGAAGAAGAGAGCCGGTCATGGACTTCCTTCGCCCCGCCAGCTGGGAGGAGGCGCTCGCCGCGAAGGCCGAGCACCCCACCGCTGTGCCGATTGCGGGTGGCACCGATGTGATGGTCGAGATCAACTTCGACCACCGCCGGCCCGAGTACCTCCTCGACCTGAACCGCATCGGCGACCTCTACGAGTGGGAGGTCGGCGAGGACAGCGTGCGGCTCGGTGCCTCCGTCCCGTACAGCAGGATCATGGAGAGCCTGCGCGCCGAGCTGCCGGGCCTCGCCCTCGCCTCGCACACGGTCGCCTCCCCGCAGATCCGCAACCGCGGCGGCGTCGGCGGCAACCTCGGCACCGCCTCCCCGGCCGGCGATGCCCACCCCGCCCTTCTCGCGGCAGGCGCCGAGGTGGAGGTCGAGTCGGTGCGCGGCAGCCGCCGTATCCCGATCGACGAGTTCTACACCGGTGTGAAGCGCAACGCGCTGGCAGCGGACGAGCTCATCCGGGCCGTGCACATCAAGAAGGCCGACGGGCCGCAGCAGTACTCCAAGGTGGGGACCAGGAACGCCATGGTCATCGCCGTGTGCGCCTTCGGGCTCGCGCTGCACCCCGAGACGCGGACCGTGCGTACGGGGATCGGTTCCGCCGCTCCTACGCCCGTCCGGGCCAAGGCCGCCGAGGAGTTCCTGAACGCGGCGCTCGAAGAGGGCGGCTTCTGGGACAACGGCAAGATCATCACCCCGTCGGTCGCCAAGCAGTTCGCGGAGCTGTGCTCCGGCGCCTGCAACCCGATCGACGACGTCCGGGGCACGGCGAGCTACCGCCGCCACGCGGTCGGCATCATGGCCCGCCGCACGCTGACCTGGACCTGGGAGTCGTACCGCGGCACTGACGGCCGTGCCAATCAGAAGGGGAGTGTCGCCTGATGCGCGTCAACTTCACTGTCAATGGACGTCCGCAGGAAGCCGACGACGTCTGGGAGGGCGAGAGCCTTCTGTACGTGCTGCGCGAGCGGCTCGGTCTGCCGGGGTCGAAGAACGCCTGTGAGCAGGGTGAGTGCGGGTCCTGCACGGTCCGGCTGGATGGTGTGCCGGTGTGTTCGTGTCTGGTCGCCGCCGGGCAGGTCGAGGGCCGTGAGGTCGTGACCGTCGAGGGGCTGGCCGACTTCGCCAAGCAGCGTGCCGAGCACGGGGGTTGTGCGACCGGAGCCTGCGGCAGCGCGGAGGGGAAGGCGGGCACCTCGCTCCAGGACGCTCAGCAGTGGGCCGCCAAGGGGCAGGACTCGCAGACCGGCGAGGGCACCGAACTCTCCCCGATCCAGCAGGCGTTCATCGACGCCGGCGCCGTCCAGTGCGGCTTCTGCACCCCGGGTCTGCTGGTCGCCGCCGACGAGATGCTGGAGCGCAACCCGAACCCGACCGACGCGGACATCCGCGAGGCCCTGTCGGGCAACCTGTGCCGCTGCACGGGCTACGAGAAGATCATGGACGCGGTCCGCCTGGCGGCCGCCCGGCAGGGAGAGGCGGTCTGAGCATGCCCACCAACGGCGCTCCTACGAAGATCACGCAGGGCTCCCAGACCAAGGGCGGCATCGGTGAGTCGACGCTCCGCCCGGACGGCACCCTCAAGGTCACCGGCGAGTTCGCGTACTCGTCCGACATGTGGCACGAGGACATGCTCTGGGGTCAGATCCTGCGCTCCACCGTCGCCCACGCCGAGATCGTGTCCATCGACACGAGCGAGGCGCTGGCCATGGCGGGCGTCTACGCCGTCATGACGTACGACGACCTGCCGACCGAGGTGAAGAACTACGGCCTGGAGATTCAGGACACCCCGGTCCTCGCGCACGGCAAGGTCCGCCACCACGGGGAGCCGGTCGCGATCGTCGCCGCCGACCACCCGGAGACCGCGCGCCGCGCCGCCGCCAAGATCAAGGTGGAGTACCGCGAGCTGCCCGTCATCACCGACGAGGCCTCCGCGACCGCCCCGGACGCGATTCTCATCCACGAGAACCGCGACGACCACCACAGCGGCCACGTCCCGCACCCGAACATCGTGCACCGCCAGCCGATCATCCGCGGCAACGCGGAGGAGGCCGCCAAGAAGGCGGACGTGATCGTCAAGGGCGAGTACACCTTCGGCATGCAGGACCAGGCCTTCCTCGGCCCGGAGTCCGGCCTCGCCGTGCCGGACGAGGACGGCGGCGTCCACCTCTACATCGCCACCCAGTGGCTGCACTCCGACCTGCGCCAGATCGCGCCCGTGCTCGGCCTGCCCGAGAAGAAGGTGCGGATGACGCTGGCCGGCGTCGGCGGCGCCTTCGGCGGTCGCGAGGACCTGTCGATGCAGATCCACGCCTGTCTGCTGGCGCTGCGGACCGGGAAGCCCGTAAAGATCGTTTACAACCGCTTCGAGTCCTTCTTCGGGCACGTCCACCGTCACCCCGCCAAGCTCCACTACGAGCACGGCGCCACGAAGGACGGCAAGCTCACCCATGTGAAGTGCCGGATCGTGCTCGACGGTGGCGCGTACGCCTCCGCGTCGCCCGCGGTCGTCGGTAACGCCTCCTCGCTCAGCATCGGCCCGTACGTGGTCGACGACGTCGACATCGAGGCCATCGCCCTCTACACCAACAACCCGCCCTGCGGCGCCATGCGCGGCTTCGGCGCGGTCCAGGCGTGCTTCGCGTACGAGGCGCAGATGGACAAGGTGGCGAAGAAGCTGGGCATGGACCCGGTGGAGTTCCGGCAGCTGAACGCGATGGAACAGGGGACGATCATGCCGACCGGGCAGCCGGTCGACTCCCCGGCGCCGGTCGCCGAACTGCTGCGCCGCGTCAAGACGATGCCGATGCCGCCCGAGCGCCAGTGGGAGAGCAGCGAGGGCGCGGACGTACGACAGCTGCCGGGCGGGCTCTCCAACACCACGCACGGTGAAGGCGTCGTACGCGGTGTCGGCTACGCGGTCGGCATCAAGAACGTCGGCTTCTCCGAAGGCTTCGACGACTACTCCACCGCCAAGGTGCGCATGGAGGTCGTCGGCGGGGAGCCGGTGGCCACCGTGCACACGGCCATGGCTGAGGTCGGCCAGGGCGGTGTCACCGTCCACGCGCAGATCGCCCGCACCGAGCTGGGCGTCACGCAGGTGACGATCCACCCGGCGGACACGCAGGTGGGCAGCGCCGGTTCGACGTCGGCCTCGCGGCAGACGTACGTCACCGGTGGTGCCGTGAAGAACTCCTGCGAGCTGGTCCGCGAGAAGGTGCTGGAGATCGGGCGCCGCAAGTTCGGCTCCTACCACCCGGCTTGGGCGACGGCGGAGCTGCTGCTGGAGGGCGGCAAGGTCGTCACCGACGGCGGCGAGGTCCTCGCCGACCTGGTGGACGTGCTGGAGGGCGAGGCCGTCGAGGTCGAGGCCGAGTGGCGGCACCGCCCCACCGAGGCCTTCGACCTGCGCACCGGCCAGGGCAACGGCCACGTCCAGTACTCCTTCGCCGCGCACCGCGCCGTCGTCGAGGTCGACACCGAGCTCGGCCTGGTGAAGGTCATCGAGCTGGCCTGCGCCCAGGACGTCGGCAAGGCGCTCAACCCGCTGTCCGTCCTCGGCCAGATCCAGGGCGGCACCCTCCAGGGCATGGGCATCGCGGTGATGGAGGAGATCGTCGTCGATCCCAAGACCGCGAAGGTCAGGAACCCGTCCTTCACCGACTACCTGCTCCCGACCATCCTCGACACGCCGATCATCCCGGTCGACGTGCTCGAACTCGCCGACGAGCACGCCCCGTACGGGCTGCGCGGCATCGGCGAGGCCCCCACCCTGTCGTCGACCCCGGCCGTCCTCGCGGCGATCCGGAACGCGACCGGGCTGGAGCTCAACCGCACGCCGGTACGGCCCGAACACCTCACGGGCACGGCGTAAGTCACCAGTCTCTCCGGGCGGCACCGGGAACGTCACACTTCGCCGCGCCGCCCGGAGTACCCAGATCGTTCGTCTCGGGCCGTCCCCCGGGTCGTGCGGCCGAAGCACCTTCCCAAATCCCGCAGCCGCCACGGCGGTTGGAGATGCGGGTGTCCCTATGAACCTTGGGAGTAGGCCCACATGACCCAGCAGTCACTGGAGCCGGCGACGACAGCCGAAGACGCGGGAGAAGGCACCCGCGTCCCGGCCGGCAGGTCCTGGCTCGACCGGTACTTTCACATATCCAAGAGAGAGTCCACGATCGCGCGCGAGGTGCGCGGCGGCATCACCACCTTCATGGCGATGGCGTACATCCTCCTGCTCAACCCGCTGATCCTGTCCGGCAAGGACGCGGCGGGGGACACCCTCGCCCAGAAGGCCCTGATCACCGCGACCGCGTTCGCGGCGGCCTTCACCACGCTGCTGATGGGCTTCTTCGGCAAGGTGCCCCTGGCCCTCGCCGCCGGCCTCTCCGTCTCCGGTGTCCTGGCCTCGCAGGTCGCCCCGCAGATGACCTGGCCGCAGGCCATGGGCATGTGTGTGATGTACGGCGTGGTCATCATGCTGCTGGTCGTCACCGGCCTGCGCGAGATGATCATGAACTCGATCCCGCTCGCGCTGAAGCACGCGATCACCATGGGCATCGGCCTGTTCGTCGCCCTGATCGGCTTCTACAAGGCGGGCTTCGTGCACCAGGGCGAGGCGACCCCGGTCACCCTCGGCCCGGCCGGTGAACTGGCCGGCTGGCCCGTCCTGCTCTTCGCGGTCACCCTTCTCGCGATCTTCATGCTCCAGGCGCGCGGCATCCCCGGCGCGATCCTGATCGGCATCGTCGGCGGCACCGTCCTCGCCGTCGCCCTCAACGCACTCGACGTCATCGACCCCAAGCAGTGGGCCAGCGGCGCACCCGAACTGCACGGCAGCGCCGTCTCCATGCCCGACTTCTCGATCTTCGGCAACGTCGAGTTCGGCGGCTGGGGCGAGGTCGGCGCGATGACGGTCGGCATGATCGTGTTCACGCTCGTCCTCGCCGGGTTCTTCGACGCGATGGCGACGATCATCGGCGTAGGCACCGAGGCCAAGCTCGCCGACGACAAGGGCCGGATGCCGGGCCTGTCCAAGGCGCTGTTCATCGACGGCGCGGGCGGCGCGATCGGCGGCGTGTCCGGCGCGTCCGGCCAGACCGTGTTCGTCGAGTCGGCGACCGGCGTGGGCGAGGGTGCCCGTACGGGCCTGTCCTCGGTCGTCACCGGCCTGTTCTTCGCGGCCTGCCTCTTCTTCACCCCGCTGACGGCGATCGTGCCGGGCGAGGTCGCGGCCGCCGCCCTGGTGGTCATCGGCGCCATGATGATGATGAACGCGCGGCACGTGGACTGGTCCGACCGGGCCACCGCGATCCCGGTGTTCCTCACCGTCGTGATCATGCCGTTCACGTACTCGATCACGGCCGGTGTCGCCGCCGGTGTCATCTCGTACGTCGCCATCAAGGCCGCGCAGGGCAAGGCTCGGGAGATCGGGGCGTTCATGTGGGCCCTGACAGGCATCTTCCTGGTCTATTTCGCCCTCAATCCCATTGAGAGCTGGATGGGCGTGCACTAGCCAGTCACTGGACCGCCCTCCGCACAACCGCTGTTAAGGAGACCGACAGATGCTGGACATCGCCGAAGAGCTGCACCGGTGGGTCGAGCAGGGACGTGACTTCGCCGTGGCCACCGTGGTGGCGGTCGGCGGCAGCGCGCCCCGCCAACCCGGCGCCGCGCTCGCGGTGGACGCCGACGGCACGGCCATCGGCTCGGTCTCCGGCGGCTGTGTGGAGGGCGCGGTGTACGAGCTGTGCCAACAGGCGTTGCAGGACGGCGAGACGGTCCTGGAGCGCTTCGGCTACAGCGACGAGGATGCCTTCGCCGTCGGCCTGACCTGCGGGGGCGTCATCGACATCCTCGTCACGCCGGTACGGGCCGCCGACCCGGCCCGCCCGGTGCTCGCGGCCGCGCTGCGGGCGGCCGCGGGCGGCGAGGCGGCGGCGGTGGCACGGATCGTGTCGGGGCCGGGCGAGCTGATGGGCCGGGCGCTGCTGGTCCGGCCCGACGGCTCCTGCGAGGGCGGCTTCGGCGCCCACCCCGAGCTGGACCGCACGATCGCGGCGGAGGCGGGCGCGTTCCTGGACGCGGGCCGCACCGGCACCCTGGAGATCGGCGAGCAGGGCTCGCGCTGCGGCGCCCCG
This sequence comes from Streptomyces sp. SD31, assembly GCF_052068475.1. Taxonomy (NCBI): domain Bacteria; kingdom Bacillati; phylum Actinomycetota; class Actinomycetes; order Kitasatosporales; family Streptomycetaceae; genus Streptomyces; species Streptomyces sp. SD31. Next base: position 299,705 of record NZ_JBQHCX010000005.1, read on the forward strand.
CTCACGGTCCTGGTGGAGTCCTCGGTCCCGCCGCCCCGAATGATCGTCTTCGGCGCGATCGACTTCGCGTCGGCGCTGGTACGGATCGGCAAGTTCCTGAACTACCACGTGACGGTGTGCGACGCCCGCCCCGTCTTCGCGACCAAGGCCCGCTTCCCGGAGGCCGACGAGATCGTCGTGGAGTGGCCGCACCAGTACCTGGAACGGACCTCCGTGGACGCCCGTACCGTCCTGTGCGTCCTCACCCACGACGCCAAGTTCGACGTACCGCTGCTGCGGCTGGCGCTGCGCCTGCCGGTGGCGTACGTCGGCGCGATGGGCTCCCGCCGCACCCACCTGGACCGCAATGAGAGGCTGCGCGAAGTCGGCGTCACCGACCTGGAGTTGGCACGGCTCCGGTCGCCCATCGGGCTGGATCTCGGCGCCCGTACGCCCGAGGAGACGGCCCTGTCGATCGCCGCGGAGATCGTCGCCAACCGGCGGGGCGGGAGCGGGGTCTCACTGACGGGCGCGCACACGCCGATCCATCACGACGCGGTGTCCTCGTCGACGCCGGCGGGGCGGATCGGGTCGGTGGCCTGAGCCCGGGGTGCCGGCTGGTCGGGCCAGGCGAAGGCGTAGGCCGGGTCGCCGCCCCGGCCGATCCTGACGTAACGAAGGAGCTCGCGGACGATGCCCGCGTTGCCCATCGCCCACCCGGTCTCCGCTTCGAGGTCGCTCGGGGTGGCCCGGTGCTCGACGTTGGACCAGCGGACGCCGTCGGCGTCCCGGGTGGCGCGGGCGGCGAGGTCGGCGACGAGGAGCTGGGCGAAGCCGTGGCCGTCTCCCTGCTCGGCGATCCGGTCGCAGGCCAGCGCCAGCACGCCCGCCGTGCCGCAGCAGCGGCCGTTGTTGTCCCAGAAACCGGGGCGCAGACGGCGGGGCACACCGGAGTGCGTGACGGTGTGCCAGCAGCGGTCGGTGAGGGACGACCAGGGGGTGGGGTCGCCGAGCAGGTCCCTCAGCAACCGGAAGACCTGGGCGTCACCGGTCGGGCCATGGCACCAGCCGTAGTTGTACCGCTCGACCACATCGGGGCGGTGGTGCGGGTCGGAGTGGGGGACGAGGAAGCCGTCGGGCCCGTCCTCGTTGCGCGACACGACGTCCGCGGCACCGGCCAGGGCGAGTTCGACCAAATCCTTTCGGCCGGTCGCGTGGCCCACCGCGGCCAGGCCGTACACGATGCCGAGCGTGCCGTGTGAGATGTGATGCATGCGGGCGGGCGCGCCGGGCCGATGCTGCCACTGGATCCCGGCCGGGGTCTGCTCGGCTGTGCGGGCATAGGGCTCCATCGCCTGCACGGCCAGGTCCTCCTGCCCGGTGAGGAGCGCACCGAGGCCGATGCCCGCGTTGCCGCCCATCAGCTCGAACAGCTCGCCCCAGCGTGTCCCGTCGAAGCGTGAGCGCACCAAATCCAGGGCCCGGTCCGCGGCGGCGCCGGCGGCGGTGTCACCGAGGTCGTCGTGGACGGCCCGCAGCGCGAGGGCCATTCCTGTGCGGCCGAAGTACAGGGAGTCGTGCTCGTAGGTCTCGACGGAGTCCGCCAGACCGCGGGCCGCTCGGAGGGCGGCGTCCGCGTAGGAGTCGTCGCCGAAGTGCCGCCATGCTTCCAGGAGCACCGGGACGACTCCCGCCGTACCGCCGTAGAGCAGGGGATCGGGCTCGTCGTCGGAGGGCCTCCTCGGCCATACGAGGCCGCCGCCCCCGCTGTCACGCGCGACGGACAGCAGCCACCGCAGACCGTCCACCGCCAATGCCTCAACTTCGTCCGGCGCCACGCTCGTTGCCCCTGTCTCGGTCATGGCACCAATCTGTCAGGCGCGCCGCGCGGGACTCAGCCCCGCAGCACGAAGCACCGCACCCCGCCCGCATCGAGGTCGTACCACTCCCCGCGCCCCCACCCCTGCGTCACGGCCGCCACGTCCTCGGCCGTCACCCCGATGTACCGGCGCTCCCGCGGCAGCCGCTCCGCCAGCGGTGTCGTCACCACCCAGGCCCCGCCCGGCGCCAGCAGCCCCCGCACCCGTTCCGCGACCGCCGTCTTGTCCGCCATGAAGGCCAGGACGAGTCGCATGGTCACGAGGTCGAATCCCGCCCGTGGCAGGGCCGCCGCGACCTCGTCCGCGTCCTCGAAGTCCAGGCGGCGCACGCGCAGGCGCGGCTCCAGATCCGCGTACCGGTCGCGGGTCGCCGAGACCGCCGCGTCCGCCCAGTCGACGGCGAGCGTGTCGTAGCCGAGGCCCGCGAGCGCGGCGGCGTAGGTGCCGAGCCCGCAGCCGATGTCCAGGGCCCGGGCGCCGGCGCGGGGCCGTACCGCCTCGCCGAGCAGCCGAAGTTCCTGTTCCCTGACGCCCCGAAAGCCCCGTCCCCGCGCGAAGTGGTCCTCCCAGAGGGCCTGCGTGACCGGCGTCATGGCTGCCTCAGCAGCCGGTTCACCGCGCGCCCGAACACATACCGCGCCGCCCGCTCCAGTACGCCGTCGAACAGCCCCGGCAGCGGGCGCACCCGCAGTTCCTCGCGCCACACCACGCGCGCGCGTCCGCCCGGCCCGGGCCGTACCTCGATCTCGGCCCAGCCCGTCACCACCTTGCCCCGCTTCTCCAGCCGGCACAGACCAGGAGCGTTCTCACCCGGCGGCTCCCACGTCGTGACCTCCATGGGGTCGTCGAACGCGAGCGGGCCGATTCCCGAGCGGGCCACGAAACGGGAGCCCACGCGGGTCGGCGGGGGCGTGGTGACCGTGACACGGGTCAGCGGGACCACCTCGCCGTGCCGGGGCCACTCCGTCAGGCGGCGCCACGCCTCGTCGAGGGGGAGGGGAACCGTGCGTTCGAGGAGGAAGGTGACCACGGAGCGATCCTAGGGAATCGGAACTGGTCATCGGCATGGTCATCTACGTGTCATACGGCCGTACAGGCTGTGCCTCACCTGGTGAGGCACAGCCTGAGACGCCTCACTGGGCGTAGAACGTGGCGTCCGCCCTGCTCGTCGCCGTGCTCACGGCCTGCACCTGCAACAGGTACTCGTAGTGCCGGATGTAACGGCCGGCGTAGTTGTACGACTCGTAGGAGACGCCTGCCGAGTCGGACAGCCCGGCTCGCTTGTAGAAGGTCGCGTCGGACGCGAACTGCGTCGTGCCGTCGTTCTTCTCCAGCCATACCTCGAAGTTCTTGTGCCGCAGGTAGTAGCCGGGGAAGTTGGCCGACTCCAGGGAGACGGTGCCGCTGCCGGTCAGGCCGGTGACCACGCGGAACTGCGAGTCGGCGAGCGGGGAGACGTTGGCCTCGATGCGGGCGCGGTACTCCCAGTGCCGGATGAAGCGGTCCGCGAAGTTGTACGACGACAAGCGCTGCGGCGTGGCCCCGTCGGCCACCGGGATGCCGAAGTCGGGGGTGCCGTCGGCCTTCCAGTACAGCTTCTGGACGCGGGTGCGGCGGTTGGGGTCGTTGAGCGGGTCGCCGCTGATGTCCTTGTAGCTGCGGTCGTGGTAGACGAGGATGTCGCTCTTGCCGTCCTCGGAGACGGTGAAGGAGTTGTGGCCCGGGCCGTACTGGCTGGTGGCGGCGTTGCTGGTGAACACCGGCGTGGAACTCTTGGTCCAGTTCGCCGCGTTGAGCAGGTCGGCGCTCGCGGAGGCGGACAGCAGCCCCAGGCAGTAGTTGCTGTCGGTGGCGCTGGCGGAGTACGACATGAACACCTTGCCGCCGCGCTGGATCACCGCCGGACCCTCGTTGACCTTGTAGCCGACCGTCTCCCAGGAGTAGGTGGGCCGCGACAGCATCACCGGCGTGCCGGTGATGGTCCAGGGGTTGGCCATCTTCGCGAGGTAGATGTCCGTGTTGTTGTTCACGGAAGGGTCGCGCTGGGCCCAGGACAGATAGCGCACGCCGTTCACGACGAAGGTGGTGGCGTCCAGCGAGAAGCTCTCCCACTGGGTCTTGATCTGCCCCTTCTCCGTCCAGGCGGCGGTCAGCGGGTTGGCGCCGGTGCCCTCCAGGACGTACATCCGGATCGCCCAGATGTCGTTGGTGGCGCCGGCGGCGAAGTAGACGTACCACTTGCCGTCGATGAAGTGGATCTCCGGCGCCCAGATGTGCGCGCCCATCACACCGCTGGCGTGCTTGGTCCAGATGGTGACCTCCTGGGCCGTGGACAGGCCCTGGATGGTCGTCGCCCGGCGCAGCACGATGCGGTCGTACTCGGGGACGGACGCGGTGAAGTAGTAGTAGCCGTCGGTGTGTTTGAAGATGTGCGGGTCGGCCCGCTTCTCCGCGATCGGGTTGGTGTAGGTCACGGCGGGGGAGTCGGGCACGGCGGCCTGGGCGGCGGGGGCCGGGCCGACGAGGCAGGCCGCCAGGGCGACCAGGACGGCCATGAGCAGCCGTACGGCTATGCGTCTCAAGGGAGTTCTCCGGATCGGAAAGGGCGCTCAGAGGGGGGATCGGAGCGGGTGATCAGCGGCGGGATCAGGTGGTGGGGACGAGCTTCCACTGCTGGCAGTTGTTGTTCAGCCACGTCCACTGCCGTACGTCGGTGCCGTTCGCGGTGCCGCAGTCGGCGACGTCGGCGACCTTGCCGGTGGACTCGTTGACGATGCGGACGTAGTCGCCGCTCGCGGTGAAGACGAGGCGGTAGCGCTGGCACTTGTTGTTCAGCCAGGACCACTGCCGGATGTCGGCGCCGTCGGTCGCGGAGCACCCGGCGGTGTCCATCACCTTGCCGGTCGCCACGTTGACCAGCCGGTTGGTGTCGTCGCCCAGGTCCTCCAGCTTCCACTTCTGGTTGGCGCCGCCGGTGCAGCTCCACTGGAAGATGTTGGTGCCGTCGGCGGTGTTGCCGCCGTTCACGTCGAGGCACTTGCCGCTGTTGCGGTTGACCAGGGTGTACGACGTCGGCGTCGCCGCCGTCTCGCCGGACGGGCCGGGCAGGGTGGTGCCGAGGGCGACGGGGGTGCCGAAGTTCGGGGTGCCGTCGGCGTTCCAGGTGAACTCCTGGGCGCGGGTGGTGCGTCCGTTGCCGCAGCCGCCGTTCGACGCGGAGTTGGCGTGGTAGACGATCCAGTTCTCGGTGCCGTCGGGCGAGGTGAAGAAGCCGTTGTGGCCGGGGCCGTAGACGCTGTTCGCGTCACTGCGCTGGAAGACCGGCGTCTGCTTCTTGGTCCAGGAGGCAGGGTCGAGCGGATCGGAGCCGGTCAGCTCCAGCTGCCCGAGTTTGTAGTCGGCGGTCTGGCAGGAACTCGCGGAGTACGTGAGGAAGGTGCGGCCGTTGCGGTAGAGCGGCTCGGGGCCCTCGTTGACGGGGCTGCCGGAGCGCTCCCAGTCCAGGGTCGGGCTGGAGATGATCGTGAAGGTGTTGCTCGCGAGGGTGTACGGATTGCTCAGCGGGGCGATGACCAGGCTCTGCGTACTGCCGTTGATGAACCCGCTGCCCATGAGATACAGCTTGTTGTTCGCCTGGAGCACACTCGCGTCGATCAGCCAGCCGCCCGGCGTGAGGTTGGACCCGGTGAGCGAGCCCTTGTAGGTGTACGGCCCCATCGGGTCGGTGCCGGCGCTCTCCAGGACATGGGTCCGCTGCGAGTCACAGCAGGCGACGCCGCTCTGCCCGGCCGAGTAGTACACGTACCAGTGGCCGTTGAAGAGGTGCATCTCCGGCGCCCAGAAGTTGGTGTTCCGGGTCGACGTGGTCTCCGCGTACACCTGCACGTTGGGCGCGGTGGCGAGGCCCGCGAGGGTCGGCGACTTGCGGATGCCGAGGATGCCGGTGAACGTCGTGGTGATCAAGTAGTAGTTGCCGTCGTGGTACTGCAGCCAGGGGTCGGCGCCCTTGAACGACTTCAGCGGGTTCGTGTACGGGCGGCCGTCCGCCGCGGACGCCGGTTGCGTGGTCGCCACCAGGGCCAAGAGCGCCGCGAGTACGCAGAGGATCAGTGATCTGCGGCGCTTCCTGAACGGCGGGTGAGACATCCGGGGCATACGACACCGTCCCTGTCTGGTATATCGAACGGAGTTCGTCATTCCGATCGTGATTGAGATCAGAAGATAAGAGTGGGTGGTGCTCCCGTCAACGGTTTCGTCATGTGCGCTTTACAAACCCGCGTGCGGACGCACGCCCGGCGTGGGTGCGCGATCATGCGCTTGCCCGTTCAGGTGATGAAGGGACGGATGGGCTGCCCGCCCCCCGCCCGCCCCGTATCCAGGGCCCATGGACAATCACCGCGCACCTGTCGGCCCCGCTCCCTTCTCCCGGAGGCAGTTCACGACTGCGTCCGCCACGACGGCCGCCCTGGCCGCGTTAACCCCGACCGCGGCCGCGGCTGCCGCCGCACCCGCCGCACCCGCCGTCCCCCACCAGGCCCCCAGCCGGCCGCGCTCCACCGCCGACTGGGACACCTGTCTGGCGGTCGCCCGCGCCCTGCTGGTGGTCGACGACCACGACCGGCCGCTCGTACCGACCTACCGGAAGATCCTCGACTCCGGGCTCCCGCGTGCGAAGACGACGACCGCGAAGAGAATCCTCGTCGTCGGCGCCGGACCCGCCGGCCTGGTCGCCGCCTGGCTGCTGAAGCGGGCCGGGCACCATGTCACGCTCGTCGAGGCCAACGGCAACCGCGTCGGCGGCCGCATCAAGACCTTCCGCACCGGCGGGCACGAGCAGGCGGCGCAGGCCTTCGCCGACCCGGCCCAGTACGCGGAGGCCGGTGCCATGCGCATCCCCGGCAGCCATCCGCTGGTGATGAGCCTCATCGACCAACTCGGCGTCAAACGCCGCCGGTTCCACCTCGTCGACGTCGACGGCGAGGGCAAACCCGTCAACAACGCCTGGCTGCACGTCAACGGCGTCCGCGTGCGCCGCTCCGCGTACGCGAAGTCGCCCCGCGCCATCAACCGCTCCTTCGGCGTCCCCCGCGAGCACTGGGACACCCCCTCGTCGACCATCCTGCGCCGCGCACTGGACCCGGTACGCGACGAGTTCAGCACCGTCGGACCGGACGGCAAGCGTGTCGACAAGCCGATGCCCGAGCGGGTCAAGGGCTGGGCGCGGGTCGTGCAGAAGTACGGCGACTGGTCGATGTACCGGTTCCTCACCGAGGAGGCGGGCTTCGACGAGCGGACCATCGACCTGATCGGCACCCTGGAGAACCTCACCTCACGGCTGCCGCTCTCCTTCATCCACAGCTTCATCAGCCAGTCGCTGATCAGCCCCGACACCGCGTTCTGGGAGCTGGTCGGCGGTACGGCGACGCTTCCGGACGCGCTGCTCAAGGAGGTCGCCGACGTCCTGCGTCTCGACCGGCGCGCGACCCACATCGAGTACTGGGCCCCCGGCCGGCCCGGCGCCGACGACACCTCCCACGTCGGCGCCAAGGGCCCGCACGTCTGGATCGACACCGTCTCCGAGGGACGCGACGGCAAGGTCGTGCGCGAGCAGTTCACCGGTGACCTGGCGATCGTCACCGTGCCCTTCTCGGGGCTGCGGCAGGTGCAGGTCAGCCCGCTGATGTCGTACAAGAAGCGGCGCGCGGTGGCCGAGCTGCACTACGACAGCGCTACCAAGGTGCTGCTCGAATTCGGCCTGCGTTGGTGGGAGTTCACCGAGGCCGACTGGAAGCGGGAGCTCGACGCCGTACGCGCCGGGCTCTACGACGACTACCGCAAGGGCAAGGCCCCCGCCGACGGCAGTCTCCTCGGCGCCCATCCCTCCGTCCCGGACGGCCACATCAGCGACGCCCAGCGCGCCCACTACGCCGCCAACCGCTGGGCCACCCGTGACCAGCCCGAGGCGGCGCACATCATCGGCGGCGGGTCGGTCTCCGACAACTCCAACCGTTTCATGATCAACCCGTCCCATCCGGTCGAGGGCAGCAAGGGCGGCGTCGTCCTCGCCTCCTACAGCTGGGCCGACGACGCCTCCCGCTGGGACTCCCTCGACGAGGACGCCCGCTACCCGCACGCGCTCCGGGGGCTGCAACAGGTCTACGGCCAGCGCGTCGAGGTCTTCTACACCGGCGCCGGGCGGACGCAGAGCTGGCTGCGCGACCCGTACGCGTACGGAGAGGCGTCCGTCCTCCTCCCCGGTCAGCACACGGAGTTGCTGGAAGCCATCCGCAGCCCCGAGGGCCCGCTGTACTTCGCCGGGGACCACACGTCGGTGAAGCCGTCGTGGATCGAGGGGGCCCTCGAATCAGGGGTGCGGGCGGCCCTGGAGGCGCACGGGGACTGAGGCGCCGTACGACTCAGTTGCTCTGCGGCAGGGGCTGTTCCGTCCAGATGACCTTGCCGTGAGCCGTGTACCGCGTCCCCCACCGGTCGGCGAACTGCGCCACCAGGAACAGGCCGCGGCCACCCTCGTCCGTCGTGGCCGCGCTGCGCAGATGCGGGGCGGTGCTGCTGGCGTCGGAGACCTCGCAGATCAGGGCGCGGTCGCGGATCAGGCGGACGTGGATGGGGCCGGTGGCGTGGCGGAGGGCGTTCGTGACCAGTTCGCTGAGGATCAGCTCGGTCGTGAACGCCTCCTCCGCCAGCCCCCAGTCCTCCAGGGTCCTGGTGGCCGCCGCCCGGACCCGGGCCACCGCCGAGGGGTCGTCCGGGACGTCCCAGGCCGCCGTGCGGTCGGCGGGGAGCAGTCGCGTCCGGGCGACGACGAGGGCGACGTCGTCGCGCGGACGCTCGGGCAGCAGGGTCTCCAGTACCGCCTTGCACGTCTCCTCCGGCGTCCGGCCGTGCGTCGGCGGGGCCGCGGCGAGCGCCCCGCGCAGCAACTCCAGTCCCTCGTCGATGTCCCGCCCCTGCTGCTCCACCAGCCCGTCCGTGTACAGGACGAGACCGCTGCCCTCCGGCAGTCGCAGCTCGGTCGCCTCGAAGGGCAGGCTGCCGCCCAGGCCCAGCGGCGGGCCGCCGGGGACGGCGGGGAACTCGACGCGGCCGTCGGGGTGGACGAGGGCCGGTTCGAGGTGGCCGGCGCGGGAGAGGGTGCACAGCCCGGAGGACGGGTCGTACACGGCGTACAGGCAGGTGGCCCCGGTGACCGGCGCGGCCTCGCCGTCGCCCTCGTCCTGGTCGATCCGGACCACCAACTCGTCCAGATGGCCGAGGAGTTCGTCGGGCGGCAGGTCCAGGGTGGAGAAGTTGTGGACCGCGGTGCGCAGCCGTCCCATCGTGGCCGCCGCGTGCAGCCCGTGTCCCACGACGTCCCCGACGACCAGCGCCACCCGCGCGCCCGGCAGCGGGATGATGTCGAACCAGTCCCCGCCGACCCCGCCCTGCGCCGCGTGCGCGGGCAGATAGCGGTAGGCGACGTCGAGGGCGCTCTGCGCGGGCAGGGCCCGGGGCAGCAGGCTGCGCTGGAGCGTGACCGACAGGGTGTGCTCGCGGGTGTAGCGGCGGGCGTTGTCGATGCTGACGGCCGCGCGGGCCACCAGCTCCTCGGCCAGCGAGACGTCGTCCGGCTCGAACGGCTCGGGCCGGTCGGCGCGCCAGAAGGTGGCCATGCCCATGATCACGCCGCGGGCGCGCAGCGGGACCGTGAGCATTGAATGGATCCCGAAGTCGACGAGTCTGCGGGCGTTCTCGGGATCCTGCTCCTGCCAGCCCGAGAAGGCGGGCATGTCCGCCTCCAGCACGGTCTGGCCCGTGCCGAAGCCGAAGGCCTGCGGGGTGGCCGGGGCGAAGTGGATCAGCTTGCCGATCGGATAGAGCGGGCTGCCCTCCCGCACCCCCCGGAACGCGACCCGGCGCATGTCGGTTCGGCCCAGCTTCGGCTCCCCGCCGCGCAGCACCGGGTCCGCCAGGTCGATGCTGACGAAGTCGGCGAACCGCGGCACCGCGAAGTCGGCCAGCTCCTGCGAGGTGCGCGTGACATCGAGGGTGGTGCCGATCTCCAGCCCCGCGTCGTACAGCAGCTTCAGCCGCTCCTGCGCCACGTCCGCCCTGCCGGTCATCGTGCGCAGCTCGGTGGTGTCCCGCAGCGTGGCCACGCTGCCGGGCGGCCCGCCGGCCCGGTCGGTCGAGCGCTGGCTGACGGCCAGCAGCCGGCCCCGCGCCAGGTGCACCTCGTCGGTGGCGTCCCGCCCGGAGGCGAACAACCCGGCCAGGTCGCGTCCGAGGCCGAGGTCGCGGCAGGGCCGTCCCTCCGCGTCCGCGGGCAGCCCGAGCAGCCGGCGCGCCTCGTCGTTCGCCAGCGCCAGCCGCCGTCGGCCGTCCAGGATCAGCACACCTTCCCGTACGGCGTGCAGGACGGCGTCGTGATGCTCGTACATCCGCGTCATCTCGGCCGGCCCCAGCCCGTGCGTCTGGCGCAGCAGCCGCCGGCTGACCAGCGCGGTCCCGCCGGTGGCGAGGGCGAACGCGGCCGCCGCCGAGACGAGCAGCACCGGCAGCTGGTGGTCCACGATCCCGCCGACGCTGGCCAGCGTCACCCCGGCGGCCACCAGACCGACGACCTTGCCGTCTCCGTCGGTCACCGGGACCACGGCCCGTACCGACGGGCCCAGGGTTCCGGTGTATGTCTCCCGTACGACCCCGCCCGCCGCGGCCGGTGCGATGGTGCCGATGAAGTGCTCGCCGATGCGGTCGGGGTCGGGGTGCGTGTAGCGGATGCCGTCCCTGGTCATCACGACGACGAAGTCCACGTCGGTCGCCTCGCGCGCCGCCTCGGCACGCGGCTGGAGCAGCGCCGTCGGGTTCGGATCGGCCAGGGCCTCGACGACGCCCGGCGCGTTCGCGAAGACCTCGGCCACGGCGAGGGACCGGTTGCGGGCCTCCCGCTCGCTGTCATTGCGGACCTGCAGCACCAGGGCAGCCACCGCGGCGGCGACGAGGAGCAGCACGATCGCCGCCTGCAACATGAAGACCTGCCGGGCGACGGTGCGCGCGCTCAACAGGGAGCGCAGGCGGCCGAGGAATCCGGCCATGGTTCTTTTCTAGCATGGGGCGCTCCGCGGGGAGAGCCGTGAGGGGGTGCCGTGACAGGCCGTCGGTTGCCTGCGGGCTCGTTGTGGCTGGTCGCGCAGTTCCCCGCGCCCCTTTGGGGCGCTACGGCGAGCACGATTCGATGCGCCCGGCGTCTGACGTCGCCCCGGTCACCGGTGTTTCCGCGGTGGCCGGTTTGCGGAGCAGGAGGAGGGCCGCGTCGTCGTGCAAGCGGCCGCCCACGTGGGTCAGCAGTTCGTCGTGGAGTGCGGTGACCGTGTCGGCCGGTTCCTCGGACGTGTGTCGTGCCAGGCCCTCGGCGAGCGGGTAGAACTCACGGGCGTGGTTGCGGGCCTCGGTGACGCCGTCGGTGTAGAGCAGCAGCTGGTCGCCGTCGGCGAAGGGCAGCACCTGCAGTGCGGGGGTCTCGCCGGAGAGGGTACGCAGCCCGAGGGGCGGTGCCGGCAGGTCCGGATCGATCGGCACGACGACGCCGTCGCGTACCAGCAGTGGCGGCGCGTGACCGCAGTTCACCACCTCCAGCTGCCCGGGCCGCGGGTACCCGGCGACCACGGCGGTGACGAAGTCGTCGCTGCCCAGGTTGCGGGCCAGGCTCCGCTCGATCCGCGCGACGACGGCGAGGAGATCGGGCTCGTCGTAGGCGGCCTCGCGGAAGACACCGAGCACCAGAGCGGCCGTTCCCACGGCCGGCAGCCCCTTGCCGCGCACATCGCCGACGATCAGCCTGACCCCGTACGGCGTGGACACCAGCGCGTAGAGGTCGCCGCCGATCCGGGCCTCCGCCGCGGCCGCGCTGTAGCGGACGGCCACCTGGAACGGCCCCACCTTCGCCGGTACGGGCTGCAGCAGCGCGTGCTGGGCGGCCTCGGCGACGGAGCGGACGGCGGCCAGCACCCGTTCGCGCCGCCCGCGCAGCGCACTGGCCAGGCCGCTCGCCAGGGTGACGGCCATCAGGGCGGTCACCACGACCGCCAACTCGTGGCCCTGTCCGCCGTCACGGATCCCGAGGGTCGCGCCCAGGGCCGCGGCGAGGAGCCCCACACACAGGACTCCGCGCGGCCCGTTCGTGGTCGCGGCGAGCGCGGGGCCCACGGCGAGCAGCGGCACCGAAGTCATCCCCGAGCCGCAGACGAGGTCGACGACCACGATGACGAAGACGATCAGGATGGGCAGTACGGGCATAGCGGCGATCAAGCGCCTCGGCCAGTGGTCACGACCGTGGTGTGGGGCCTGGGCCTGGCTCATGTCTTGTCGGCTGTCCTCACCTGTGTGCGCGGGCATGCCCCCGGTGGAGAGGCCTACGCCCATGAAATGTCCGTTTCGTCTAGGAAATAGGTTCGGCGCGGGCGGGACAAGGACAGCGTTTTCAGATAGTGAGCGAGAGCCCTCTCGTCACCCGGCTCGCGGCCGGGAGCAGCCGTTCCGTGATCTCCTCCAGACGGGAGCGCCGGTCGGCCCGCAGCGAGACGCCGAGCGAGCCGAGGGTGTTCCCGCTGTACACGGGCACCGCGACGCAGACCGTGCCGAGGGAGTACTCCTCCAGGTCCGTGACCGCCGGGGCCATGGGCGAGGAGTCGAGCCGCCGCAGCAGCTCCGGCGTGTCGGTGATCGTCCGGGGGGTGAGGTCGGCGAGCGAATGCCGGGACAGGTAGTCCTTGCGCGCCTCGTCGTCCAGCTCGCGCAGTACGGACTTGCCCAGCGCCGTGGCGTGCCCGGCGTCCTCGAATCCCACCCACAGATCGACGCGGGGAGTGCGCGGACCGTCGACGATCTCGGCGACCCGGATCTCGCCGTCCTCGTAGAAGGTGAGGTAGGCGGCGGTCGACAGCTCGTCCCGCAGCGCGGCGAGCGTGGGGCGGATCCGGCTGAGCAGCGCCTGCGCCCGGCCCGTCGAGTGCAGCGTCTGGAGCCGGTCGCCCAGGATGAACCCGCCGTCGTCGAGCTTGCGTACGTATCCGTCGTGGACCAGGGTCCGCAGCAGGTGGTACGCGGTGGCCAGGGGCAGGCCCGTCTCGCGTGCCAGCTGCTTCGCCGGCGCGCCGTTCTCGTGCGCGCTGACCGCCTCCAGCAGGCGGAAGGCTCGCTGGACGGAGTTGATCAGCGTCGGGCCCTCACGAGCACCCATACGAACAGCGTGCGCCGGGCGTACCGCGTGGGCAAGGCGGACGGGCGTGGAGGGACGGATCGCCGGGTCTACAGCACGCGGGTCTACAGCACGCGCGCGACGAGCAGGGCGACGTCGTCGTGGTCGTCGGGATGGCGCAGGCCGTACAGCAGGAGGTCGCAGGTCTCCTCAAGGGGCCGGTGAGGTTCGTCGAGGAAGCCGAGCATGACGTTCAGGCGGTCGTCGATGGGGTGCAGGCGGGTCTCGACGAGGCCGTCGGTGTACAGCACCAGCACATCGCCGGGGCCGAGGTCGACCGTGGTGGTCCCGAAGGGGATGCTGCCGACGCCGAGGGGGGCTCCCGCGGGCAGTTCGAGCAGTTCGGGGGTGTGGCCGGGGCGGGTCAGCGCGGGTGGCATGTGCCCGGCGTTGGCGATGTGGCACTGCCTCGTGCGGGGGTCGTACACCGCGTACAGGCAGGTGACGATGTAGTGCTCCAGATCGCAGGTGATCTTGTCCAGGTGCTGGAGCACGGAGCCCGGATCGAGGTCGAGGTCCGCGTAGGCGACGGTGGCGGTGCGCAGCCGGCCCATGGTGGCGGCGGCGTCGATGCCGTTGCCCATGACGTCGCCGACGACCAGGGCGGTCCTGTCGTCGGTCAGCGGCAGGACGTCGTACCAGTCCCCGCCGACCTCGCTGGTCGCCTGGGCGGGCTGGTAGCGGGAGGCGAGCTCCAGGCCCGGGTGGTGCGGCGGGTGGTCGGGCAGCAGGCTGCGCTGGAGGGTGAGGGCGGTGTTGCGCACGCTCTGGAACCAGCGGGCGTTGTCGATGGCCACGGCGGCACGGCTGGCCAGCTCACCGGCGAGGACGACGTCGTCCTCGTCGAACGGCACCGGATTGCGGGTGCGCTTGAGGTCGAGGGCGCCCAGCACCTCGCCGTGGGCGATCAACGGCACGGCGAGATAGGAGTGCACGCCGGCGCGGGCCAGCAGGGAGGTGGCCTCGTCGTCCCGGGCGATGCGCCGCAGATCGTGCTCGCTGACATGGCGCACCAGCACCGGGCGAGCGGTGTGGACGCACAGCGTGACGAGGCGGTCGCCGTCGTAGGCGGCGAGGTCACCGGGCGGGTCGGCGGCACGCAGGGCCACGCTGGGGTAGGCCGCCTTCAGGGCGAGGGCGCGGAACAGCTCCGGGCCGTTGTCCGGTTTGCGCATACGGCGGCAGGCCAGGGCGGAGTCCAGGACGTCCACGGCGACCACGTCGGCCAGCTCGGGGGCGGCGATGTCGGCCAGTTCGCGGGCGGTCTGCTCCACCTCCAGCGTGGTGCCGACCCGGGTCGAGGCATCGGCGACCAGGGCCAGGCGCCGCCGGGCACGGTCGGCCTCGGCGGCCGCGCGGTGCCGCTCGGTGACGTCGACGAACGAGATGGCCGCGCCCAGCACCCGCCCGCTGGAGTCGTCCAGCCGGTAGAAGGACAGGGACCAGGCGTGCTCGTGGTCGGGGTCGGCCGGCGGGCGGCCCACGTGGTATTGGTCGAGCAGCGGCGTGCCCGTGGTGAGCACCTGACGCAGGGCGGACTCGATGGTGTCGATGTCGGGCAGCGGCAGGGTCTCCCGCAGCCGCCGGCCGATGTGGTCCTCGGCCGGTGTGGCGTCGATGCGCTCCAGTGCCGGGTTGACCAGCAGATAGCGCAGGCCGGGGTCGAGGAGGGCGATGCCGATCGGGGACTGGTTGATCAGCCGCTCGCACAGCGCCAGGTCGGTCTCGACGCGCTGGAGCAGCGAGTGGTCGGCCGCTATGCCCAGGGCGTACACGTCCCCCAGGTCGTCCAGCAGCCGCATGTTGCGGAACTCCGTGAGGACGGTGCTGCCGTCCTTGTGCCGCACGGGGAAGGCGCCGGCCCAGCTCCGGCCGGTCTCCAGCACCTCGGCGAACAGCTTCGCGACGGCCGGCAGGTGCTCGGGGTGGATGAACAGCCGCGCCGCGTGCGTGCCGAGAGCCTCCTCGGAGGTGTAGCCGAAGAGATCCTCGGCCTGCGGGGTCCAGAACACGATGCGCCCCTCGGCGTCGACCACCACCGCGGCCACGCTCAGGACGTCCAGCAGGCCGGTCGGCCGGGGTGGCTCGGAGCCGTACCCGCCGCCGTCGGACTCGAAGGATTCGGCTGTCATCCCAGCTCCCGCGCCACGGCCGGCAGAGACTGCCGGCCTTTCGTCCCCGCCGGGTACCACGGCTGAGACGACCGTCACCTCCATGCTCCCTCCACCCCGCGGGCCTTGCCCAGTCCGGGCGCGCCGAGCGGCCCTCGAGGCGGGGGCAGGTGTCGTCGGCCCGTGCACATCCGGCGGACAAGCAGGAACATGGTCGTGTGAGGACGGGACCCATGGACGCTGCGTGAGGACCCATGGATGCTCCGCGCGAAGAGCCCGACGCGCGCACGCCCACGGGAGCGCGCGCCCTCCTTGACGCGTCCTCCGACGCGGCGGCGGTGGTGTCCGGACGCGGTGTGGTGCTCGGCTGGACCCGGGCCGCCGAGGAACTCCTCGGCCACCCCGCGGCGGAGGTCGTCGGCGGCCCGGCCGCACGGCTGCTGGCGATGCCGGACGATCCGATGCGGGTGGCCGGGATCGTGGAGCGCTGCCGGGCCGGCATGGGATGGAGCGGCCTCATCCCGGTACGGCATCGTGACGGCCGCCGTATCGACGTGGACCTGCGGGTCTCCGCGTCCTTCCGGATCGGCGCGGACGAGTGCTTTCTGCTCTCGGCGCGGGAGCGGCGGCAGCAGTGGGAGGTGGGCCAGTCCGTCCTCGACGGTTTCCTGACCCGCTCGCCGGTCGGCATGGCCGTGATGGACACGCAGCTGCGCTATGTCTGGCTGAACGACACCCTGGAACGCTTCGGCGGTGTGCCCCGTGAGCAACGGCTCGGCCGTCGGCTGAGCGAACTGCTGCCCGGGCTGCAGGCGGAGACCATCGAGGGCCTGATGCGCAAGGTCCTCGACACCGGCGTCCCGGTCACGGACTACGAGTACGTCGGCTGGAGTTGGGCCGATCCGCACCGCCGGCGCGCCTACTCGACCTCCTTCTTCCCCCTCGTGGACGCCGACGACTCGATCACCGGGGTCTGCTACATGGTCTCGGACGTCACCGAGCGGTGGACCGCCCGCCAGCTGTTGTCGCTGGTCAACGAGGCCGGAACGCGTATCGGTACGACGTTGGACGTGCTGCGGACGGCTCAGGAGCTCGCCGACTTCGCCGTTCCCCGCTTCGCGGACTTCGTCGTCGTGGACCTGCTGGAGCCCGTGTTCAGCTCCGAGGGGCACGGGGCCTGGCTCACCGACGCGGGACCGGCACCCGCCAAGCCGGTCATGCGCCGGGCCGGAATGAACTCGGTGCGCGAGGGCTGCCCCGAGGCCGTGTCGCGGATCGGGGACCGGGTCGACTTCGTGCCCCCGCCGCACGACGCGCATCTGATCGTCGACGGCGATCCGATCCTCATCCCGGTCCTCGACCCGTCCGACGAGCTGTGGGCCGTCGAACAGCCCGAGCGGGCGGCCAGCATGCGCGAGTTCGGCCTGCACTCCCTCATCTCCGTGCCGATGCGGGCGCGCAACACCGCCCTGGGCCTCGCCACGTTCATCCGCTCGGTCAACCCCGTCTCCTTCCAGACCGACGACGTCCTGGTCGCCCGGGAGCTGGTGGCCCGGGCGGCGCTGTGCGTCGACAACGCCCGCCGCTACACCCGGGAACACACGGCGGCGGTCACTTTGCAGCGCAGTCTGCTGCCCCAGGCCCTGACGGGCGGTACGGCGCTGGAGGTGGCCTCCTCCTATCTGCCGGCGGACCCGTCGGGCGGAGTCGGCGGTGACTGGTTCGACGTGCTCCCGCTGTCCGGCGCCCGGGTCGGCCTCGTCGTCGGCGACGTCGTCGGCCACGGCATCACCGCGGCGGCCACCATGGGCCGGCTGCGCACCGCCGTACAGACCCTCGCCGACATGGAGATGCCGCCCGACGAACTGCTGGCCCACCTCGACGACCTCGTGCTGCGTCTGAGCGAGGAGCCTCCCGACGGGGGTGCCGTCGAGACGGCCGGTGCGGCCGAGGCGGCCCGGCGGAGCACGACCGCCTTCCTCGGCGCGACGTGTCTGTACGCCGTCTACGACCCGGTCACCAGGCGCTGCACGATGGCCCGCGCCGGGCATCCGCCCCCGGTCGTCGTCGCACCCGACGGGCAGGTCTCCTTCCCCGAACCCCCTGCCGGGCCGCCGCTCGGGCTCGGCGGCATCGGGTTCGAGTCGTGCGAGATCGAGCTCGCCGAGAACAGTCTGCTCGGCCTCTACACCGACGGCCTCGTCCAGGCGGCCGACCGCGACATGGAACGGGGCATGTCCCGGCTCGGCGACCTGTTGTCCCGGCGCGATCTCGACCTCGGCACCCTGTGCTCGTCCGCGGTGCGCCGGCTCGTGCCCGGGCCGCAACCCGACGACATCGCCCTTCTCCTGGCGCGCACCCACGCCCTCGGTGCCGAGCACGTCGTCTCCTGGGACGTGCCCGTGGACCCGGCCGCCGTCGCCGACATCCGCGCGCGGGCGACCCGGCAGGTGGAGGCGTGGGGCTTCGAGGAACTGGCCATGACGACGGAGCTGATCGTGAGCGAGCTGGTCACCAACGCGATTCGCTATGCCGAACCGCCCATTCGCCTACGCCTGCTCCGCGACTGCCGCCTGACCTGCGAGGTCTCCGACGCGAGCCACACCGCTCCGCGGTTGCGGCACGCTCGGAGCATGGATGAGGGCGGGCGTGGGCTGTTCCTGGTGGCTCAGCTTGCTCATCGCTGGGGGGCTCGCTATACGGGTGACGGGAAGATCATCTGGGCGGAGCAGGAGATCGCCTGAGAGGTCGGATGGTTTGGCTTGTTCGGCGGGTGCGGGTTGTGTGGGGTCGATCGGGCCCACGCGGCGGGCCGCATATCGAGTCAGCCCCCCGCCCCTTGAGGTTGGCTGCCGCCAGAGTTGGCTCGTACGCCGACCACCGCCACCGCCACTGCCGCGCCGACGACGCACAGCACGCCGGCCACCAGCACCGAGGTGTGCAGCCGCGTGACGGGCTGACGGGGTGACGGCGTGACCGGGTGACGGCTCAGGAACGCAGCGCGTCCGACAGGGACTTGACGCCGCCGTGCGCGGTGAGACCCCCGTCCACGGGGATCTCGGCGCCGGTGATGAAGGACGCCTCGTCGCAGAGCAGGAACACCACGAGCGGGGTGATCTCGTCCACGGTGCCGGTGCGGCCGAGCGGTGTCTCGCGGAGGTTCGCCTCGCGGAAGGCGGGGGCCGCGGAGGCGGTCATCTCGGTCTCGATGTAGCCGGGGTGGATGGTGTTGACGCGGATGCCGCGCGGGCCGAGCTCCAGGGCGGCCGCCTTCGACAGGCCCCGCAGCGCCCACTTGCTGGCCGTGTAGGCGACCGGGTAGTGGCCGGTGAGCGCGGCCGTCGAGCCGACGTTGACGATGGCCGAGCCCGGCCGCATCAGCGGGGCTAGGTGCTGGATCCCGAGCAGCGGGCCGGTGACGTTGACGGCGTGGACACGGTCGAAGTCCTCCGGGCGTACGTCGCCGAGGCGGGCGCGCCACGTGATGCCCGCGTTGTTCACCAGCCCGTGGACACTGCCGTACGACTCCCTCAGCTCGGCGGCGAGTTCTGACCACTCCCGGTCGCTGGTGACGTCGAGGCGGCGGCAGCCGGGGGCGTCCGTCACGTCGGTGGCGATCACCCGGGCGCCCTCGCGGGTCAGTGCCTCGGCCTCGGCGGCGCCCTGGCCGCGGGCGGCTCCCGTCACCACGACGATCTTGCCGAGGAGCCTCATGGTGTGCAGGTCGCTCACGGCCGCTCCCGGGGCCGACGCCGAGCGACCGGCACCGGCACCGGATCGGGGCCGGCCACCACTGTGTTGGACACGGAGCCGATGCCCTGCACGGTGAGCGTCACCGTGTCGCCGGGCTTCAGCGGCGGCGGGTCCTGCCGGCCGCGCACGCCCCACAGCTCGGCCAGGCAGCCGCCGTTGCCGCAGGTGCCGGAACCGAGCACGTCCCCGGGACGCACCCACGTCCCGCGTGAGGCGTAGGCGACCATCTCCTCGAAGGTCCAGCTCATGTTGGACAGCAGGTCCTCGCCGACCACCTCGCCGTTCACCGCGGCGGTGAGCGCCAGCCGCAGGAAACCGTCGGCGTCCCGGTACGGCTCCAGCTCGTCGGCGGTGACGAGGTACGGCCCGATAGTGGTGGCGGTGTCCTTGCCCTTGCAGGGGCCCAGGCCCACCTTCATCTCCGCCGACTGCAGGTCACGCGCGGACCAGTCGTTGAAGACCGTGTAGCCGACGATGTGGTCGCGGGCCTGCTCGGGGGTGAGGTCGCGGCCCTCGCGGCCGATCACGCAGGCCACCTCGAGCTCGAAGTCGAGCACGGCCGACCCCGGCGGCACGGGGATGTCGTGGTGCGGGCCGTACACCGCGTAGGGGTTGGTGAAGTAGAACGTCGGGGCCGCATACCACCGCTGCGGCACTCCGGCGGCCCCGTCCACCGAGCGCCCTACGCCCTCCACGTGCTCCTCGAAGGTGACGAAGTCACGCACGGTGGGCGGCTGGAGCGGCGGCAGCAGCCGTACTTCGGAGACATGCGGACCGGCCGGCACGTCGAGGGTCGCGGCGCCCGCTTCGAGCAGGGCGGGCAGACCGCCGCCCGCGGCCAGCAGGCCGGCCAGGGAGCGGACCGCGGGCAGCGGGTGGAGCGTGCCGTCCTCGTCGACGACGGCCACCTGGGTTCGGTCGCGGTACTCGTACGTGGCGAAGCGCATGGGAGGGATCCGGTCCTGTCGACGGGGCGGCGGATGGGCGGGTACGGCGGGCCCGGGAGCGCGGCGGGCAGTCAGGGCAGTGACAGGTAGTCGCCGCGCCCCCGGAGCTGTGGTGGTCCGCAGGGGTGGGGGATCAGACCGGCGGGGCGACGAAGACGCCGCGGTCGACGTCGTTGAACGACTCCTTGGCGATCAGCTCGTTCATCGGGTTCGCCGTGCCCCACTGGTCGGTGACCTCGGGCTGGGAGAAGTCGTAGACGTGGGGGTGCCAGGTGTCCTCGTCCAGCTCCTCCAGCTCGGTGGTGTACTCCACGGTGTTGCCGTGCGGGTCGAGGAAGTACGTGAAGGTGTTGTCGCCCGCCATGTGCCGGCCCGGGCCCCAGATCTTGCGGATCCCGGCCCGCATCACCCGGCCGGAGCCGCGCATGTACTCGTCCAGGCCGCGCATCTCGAAGGAGACGTGGTGCAGCGAGGTGTGCGGGCCCTTCGCGAGTGCCATCGAGTGGTGCTGGTTGCTGATCCGCATGAAGTGCATGACCTCGCCCATGTGGGGCGAGCTGAGCGTGTCGCTCAGCCGGAAGCCGAGGTGGCGCTCGTACCACTCGCGCGTCCTGTCCAGGTCCGGGGAGTTGAGGACCACGTGCGACAGGCGGACCGGGATCGCCTCCTTCTCCTCGATCCTGCGGTGCTGCCGCGCCTGGACGTCGGCGGAGACCTCGATGGTGCGGCCGTCGACATCGAAGAAGCGGAAGCCGTACCCGCCGCCGGGGGTGTCGAGCTTGCCCGGCTGGGAGATCAACCGCACACCGGCCGCGAGCAGTTGCCCGGCGAGGGTGTCGACGTCGGCCGGGCTGTCCGCCCCGTAGGAGACGAGGTCGAGGCGCTTCTCGTCGGCCTTGCGCAGCCGTACGACGTACTGCTCGGGGCTGCCCTCTGCGGCCAGGAAGGAGATCCCGGAGTCCTCGGCGACCTTGGTCAGGCCCCAGACGCCGGCGTAGAAGTCGAGTTGTTTGTCGTAGTCGGGTACGGCGAGGTCGACGTGCCGCAGGTGGGTGAGCAGACGGTTGCTCATGGGGGGTTCCTCCTCAGGCCTCAGGCGAGGTTGAGCAGAGCGGCGGCGTTGCCGCCCCGCACCGCGTGGAAGTCGTGGTCGGGCAGGCCGGCTGCGCGCAGGGCGTCCAGCGGGTCGTCGGTGCCCATGTCGAAGGGGAAGTCGGAGCCGAGCAGCACACGGTCGGAGCCGACGGCGCGGATCAACTCCCGCAGGACGTGCGGGTCGTGGACGAGCGAGTCGAAGTACAGCTGCTTCAGGTAGCTGCTCGGCTCCCGGGAGCAGGACCGGGCGTCGGGGCGCACCCGCCAGGCGTGGTCGGAGCGGCCGATATGGGTGGGGAGGTAGCCGCCCCCGTGCGCGGCTATCAGCTTCAGTCCGGGGTGCCGGTCCAGGGCTCCGGAGAAGATCAGATGGGAGAGCGCGACGGCGTTCTCGGTGGGCTGGCCGACCGTGTTGGACAGATACCACTGAGCCAGGCGCTCGTCGAGCGTGCAGCCGAACGGGTGCAGGAAGACGACGGCGCCGGTCTCCTCCGCGCGTGCCCAGAAGGGCGCGAGCCGCCGGTCGGACAGCTCCACTTCCCGTGCCCCGCCCGGCCCCGGGGCGTGCGAGGAGATCTCCACGCCCCTCAGCCCCTGGTCCAGCGCGTGGTCGAGCAGGGCAACGGCGAGGCCGGGGTGCTGGAGGGGGACCATGCCGAGGCCGTGCAGCCGGTCGGGGGCCTGGGCGCAGTGTGCGGCGGTGCCCTCGTTGGCCAACCGGCATACCCTGTCGGCCAGTTGAGTATCGGCCCAGTAGTGGTAGTGGCCCGGCGAGGGGCTCACCAGCTGCACGTCCACGCCGGCCTCGTCCATCGCCGCCAGGCGCACGTCGACGTCCGTCAGCTTCGGCACCCGGGCGCCCACCATGGGGCCGTTCACCGCGAGGGCCGCCGACCCGTTGCGGCGGGCGTCGAGGCTGCGGGCCGCCGCGAGGGCGGGGTGACCGGCGACGGCCTCCTCGATCTCCGGCAGCAGGACGTGCGCATGCACGTCGACGGTGGGTGCCGTCACGGCAGCTCCTTGAGGATGTTCATCGTGCGGCCCATCAGCCCGGGGACGTCGGCGTCGCGCACGCAGTCCAGCTGCCACTGGCCGATCTGCACGGACGCCTCGACGACGGCCCGGACGCGGGGGATGCGGCGCTCGTAGTAGGCCTGGAACAGCGCGTCATCCCAGTCCCGTCCGCTGGTGAGCAGCTCGGCGAGCACGAGCGCGTCCTCCAGGGACATGGCCGCGCCCTGGGCAAGGGTGGGCGGGCAGCAGTGGGCGGCGTCGCCGACGAGGACGACCCGGCCGTGGTGCCAGGAACCCTCGACCAGCATCCGGGTGAACCAGGTGTAGTTGACCTGCTTCGGGTCGGTGATGTGCCGGGTGATCTCCGGCCAGGCCCCGCCGTACGCCTGCGCCAGGCGGCGCATCTCGTCGGCGTGGTCGGACGTGTCGACGGACGCGCGGTCACGGCACCCTTCGACGAGGAACGCGTAGAGGGTGTCCTCGCCGGTGGGGGTGTAGCCCGCGATGTAGGCCGGTCCGCCATAGGCGAGATCGGAGCGCGTCACGCTCTCCGGCCGCGGAGCGGCGATGCGCCAGATGCCCATGCCGGTGGGTTCGGGCTTGTCGGTGATGCCGATCGCGGCGCGGGTGGTGGAGTTGAGGCCGTCGGCGGCGACGACCAGGTCGTAGCGGCCCTCACTGCCGTCGCTGAAGCGGACGCGGACGCCGTCGCTGTCCTGTTCCAGGGACTCGGCGGTGGTACCCAGGCGCACCGTGGCGCCGGAGGCGCGCACGGCGTCGATGAGGATCCGCTGGAGCTGGGGGCGCTGCATGCCGAGGGTGGCGGGCAGGTCGTCGCCGCCGGTCCTGATGTCCTCGGCGATGTGCAGCACCGTGCCGTCGGGGGCGGTGATACCGAGCGTGCCGAAGGAGAATCCGGAGGCCTCCGCCTGTTCCCACAGGCCCAGTTCGCGCAGCACCCGCAGCGCGTTGCCCTGGAGGGTGATGCCGGAGCCGGTGGTGGCGTTCCAGTCGGGCCTGGCCTCGATCAGGTCGACGGTGATGCCGGCGCGGCGCAGCAGGATGGTGACGGCGTTGCCGGCGGCGCCCCCGCCGATGACGAGGACGGTAGGAGTGGGGCGGTCAGCCATGTCGGGGTACCTCCCGAGGTTGGGCCGCGCGGCTTCGAGCGGCGGGGGTGCGGCTCGCCCGCTGGGACGGCGGGTCAGAGGTGGGAACGGGGTGCGGGCCGGGGTGCGGATGGGGTGCGGGCCAGATGCGCCGCTGCTGTCCGGGGAGGTCGGCGCATCCGGCGACCGAGCGGCTACTTGACGGCGACGGGGTTGACGGGGGAGCCGACGGCCCCGGTGATGGGCAGCGGCGCGGCGGTCAGCCAGAACTCGTGCACGCCGTCCGCCGCACAGTCCTCGGCGAGCGCCTCCAGGTCCCACATCTCGCCGATCAGCAGCCCCATGTTGGGGATGACGACCTGGTGCAGCGGCTGGAAGGCGTTCTCGAATTCATTGGGCCGCACCTCGAAACCCCAGGTGTCGGTGGCGACCGCGGCGATCTCGGTACGGTGCAGCCAGCCGGCCGTGGTGAACGACAGCCCCGGCGCGCGCCCACCCGCGTACTCGCCCCACCCGTCACGGCGCACGCGGGCCAGCTGCCCGGTCCGTACGACGACGATGTCACCGCGCCCGACGGTCACGCCGTGCGCCTCGGCGGTCGCGGCGAGATGCTCCTCGGTGATCGCGAACCCGTCGGGCAGCTCGCCGCCCTCGCCGACGACCCGGCCCACGTCCAGCAGCACGCCACGCCCGGCGACATACGGCGCCATGTGCTCGATGCCGGTGACGAGGTCGCCGTCGGAGGTGACCACCTTCTCGGCCGGCCGCCCGTTCCAGGCGTTGCCATGGTCGAAGATGTGCCCGAGCCCGTCCCACTGCGTGGAGCACTGCAGAGGCATCGCGATCACGTCGTCGGCGCCGCCGATGCCGTGCGGGAAGCCCTGGTTGCCGAGGGCCGCGTCGGTGCCGGTGTCGAGCATCGTGTGCACGGGGTTGGTGCGCCGGCGCCAGCCCTTCTGCGGCCCGTTCATGTCGAACCGCTGCGACAGCGAGAAGCTCACACCCCGCCGTACCAGCGCGGCGCCCTCCCGGCGCTTGGCCTCGTCGAGGAAGTTGAGGGTGCCGAGCACGTCGTCCTCGCCCCAGCGCCCCCAGTTGGAGTACGCCTTGGCGGCCTCGGCTATCGCGCCCTCGGGGTCGTGCCGGTCCAGGCTCATGACGTCTCCTCCACGCACCGCGTGCGCTGCACGCCCAGACCGGTGATCGAGCCCTCCATGACGTCGCCGTCGCGCAGCAGCCGTCCCCAGTGGATGCCGTTGCCGGCCGGGCTGCCGGTCAACACGAGGTCTCCCGGCAGGAGTCGGGCGGTCTGCGAGATGTACGACACCAGCCGCGCGATGCCGAAGAGCATGTCCTTGGTGGACTCGTCCTGCATGGTGTCGCCGTTGAGCCTGAGGGTGACCCGCAGATCACCGGGGTCGGCGATCGACTCGGCCGGCACCAGCCACGGACCGAGCGGGGTGAAGCCCGGCGCGTTCTTGCAGCGCAGCCAGTCGGTGCCGATGGCCTTCATGTCCCGGCGGAAGACGGTGGCGCGATCGGTGAGGTCGTTGGCGATCGTGTACCCGGCGACGTACGCCATGGCCTCCTCGACGGAGACCCGGTAGGCGGGCCTGGCGATGACAACCGCCAACTCCAGCTCCCAGTCCGGCTGTTCGGCCCAGGAGGGGAGCACGACGTCGTCGTACGGACCCGTGATGGTGGTGGGCAGCCCGATGAACACGTACGGCAGGTCCTCGGCGGCCCGTCGGTCCATGACCGCGGCGATCTCGGCCCGCGCCTCCTCCACCGTGCGCGGGTCGTCGGGGGAGCGGTGGGCGACCTCCAGGTCGATCACGTGCTGCCGGTAGTTGGCGCCGGACTGGAAGATCTGCCGGGGCTCGACGGGGGCGTGCACCCGCAGCCCCTCCAGCGCCTGCCACTCCTGGGCGTCGTCGTCCGCGAGGGCGCGCAGCAGGGGGAGCGTCTCCTCCCACCGTTCCAGTACGGCACGTACGTCGGAGGGCGCCGAGTCCAGGGCGCCGCCCAGGTCGAGCACCCGGCCCTTGGCCAGGAGACCGGGGAACGGCTCCCCGTCCGGCGTGGAGAACATGCCGAGCGCGAACGGGCCGGCAGGTTGCGCGAGCGTTGCCATCAGATTTCCTCCTGCTGGGTTGCGGTCTACTGTGGGCCCGATCGATGAATCATGGAAATCAATCTTTTGGATGAGCCATATCCACAACATGGATGGCTCCGGCTGCCAGGTGGTGCCCGGTGAACCTGTCCCGACTCGACCTCAACCTGGTCGTCGCCCTGCGCGCGCTACTGGAGGAGCGCAACGTCACCAGAGCCGGCGAGCGCATCGGACTGAGCCAGCCGGCGATGAGCGCGGCGCTGTCCCGGCTGCGCCGCCATTTCGACGACGAATTGCTCGCCCGGACCGGGAACTCCTACGAACTGACGCCGCTCGGCGCCGCGTTGCGGGACCGCAGCGCCACCGCGTGCGACCTGCTGGAGCGCGTCTTCGCCAGCCAGGCCGAGTTCGACCCGACCGCCGAGGCCCGCGAGTTCACGCTGCTCGCCTCGGACTACGGCGCGGCCGTGTTCGGCGCCGCGCTCGCCCGCGCCGTGCACCACGAGGCGCCCGGCATCCGGCTCACCTTCCAGCACCCGGCGCCCTCCGTCCAGGAGAACACCGGGGCGCTGCTGAGCACCGTCGACGGACTGCTGATGCCGCACGGCGTCATCGACGGCTTCCCCGCCGTCGACCTCTACCAGGACCGCTGGCTGTGCATGATCGCCGACGACCACCCCGAGGTGGGTGACGCACTCACCCTCGACCACCTGGCCCGCCTGCCCTGGGCCGTCTACCAGCGGCCCTACGACGCCCCGGCCGCCCGCCAGTTGAGCATGCTCGGCATCAGCCCTCATGTGGAGGTCTCCGTCCAGACCTTCCAGCTGCTGCCGCACATGATCGAGGGCACCCGCAGGGTCGCGATGATCCAGGAACGGCTGGCCCGCAGGGCGGTGCGCTCGGCAGGGGTACGGGTTCTGCCCTGTCCCTTCGAGGCCGTACCGGTGCAGGTGGCGCTGTGGTGGCATCCGCTGCACGCGCAGGACGCGGCACATATCTGGCTGCGGCAGAAGGCGGCGGAGGTGGGGGCGACGCTGACGGAGGGGAGCTGAGGTCGACCTTGACCTCCTGTGAGTGCCACGATCAGCCGCCCTTGGGCTGCGGCCGCGTGGTGGCTGGTCGCGCCCACGCGGCGGAGCCGCATATCGATACCGCCCGCGCCCCTTGGGGGTTGTCGGACCGTCAGACCAATTGTTCCGGCAATGGCCGCGGATCAACGGCCGTCGACCGACGCCTCGCGGCCGCCCACAACCCCGCCGCCACCAACGCCGCGGCCACCCCCAGCACCCCCACCGCTCCCGCGAGGCTCCCCACCGCCGACTCCCCGGCGAGCAGCACCAGCGGGCAGACGAACTCGCCGCCGAAGAAGGCGGCCATCCACAGTCCCGTGCCGCGGCCGCGGTCCTCGAAGGCCAGCCGGGACATGGCACTGGTGAGGAGGGCCGGCAGCAGCATCCCCGTACCCAGGCAGTTGATCACCGCTCCGACGACCAGCAGCGGCGCGTCGCCCGCCAGGAACATCACCCCGAAACCGGCGGCGCAGACCGCGAAGACGGCGGGCAGCATGGGATCGGGGGCCCGCTTCAGCCGGGCGAACGTGATCGCGCCGCCCACGGTCGCGGCACTCGCGATCGCGGTGGCCAGGCCGATCACACCGGAGCTTTCCACGCCGAGGTCGTCGAGCAGGTACGCCATCTCCACCGGGACGGTGTAGAAGACCATCGCGCCGAAGAAGGTGAGGGCGCAGATGCCCGCCAGCTGTCGCCGGGGGAAGGGTCGGCGGACCTCGGGGCTCGTGGCCCCGGCCGGGGTCTCGTCAGCGGTCGCGCGGACCGCCGGGCTGGGCAGGGCGGACGCCATCAGCGGGGCGAGGACCAGGCTCACGGCGTAGACCCAGAAGGGCATCTTCCAGGCCGCCGCGCCCACGGCACCGCCGAGCACGAAGAAGACGGTGGCCGACGCCGAGGCGCACATGGTCTGCAGCGCGAGGTACTTCACCCGTTGGTGACCGCTGTAGTAGTCGCCGATCAGGGTGGTGCAGCAGGTCATGATCGCGGCCTCGGCGACGCCGACCAGGGCGCGGCTCGCGATGATGGCGCCCAGCGAGTCCAGCCAGAGCGGTGCCGTGCCGAACACGGCGTACAGCACGGTCGTGACGATCAGCAGACGCTTGCGGCCCAGCCGGTCCACGATCACCCCGGCGAACGGGGCCAGCAGCGCCAGCGACAGCGCCGGAACGGTCAGCGCGAGCGGGACGAGCGCCTTGGCGCCCGGCGTCGAGGCGAAGTGGTCCTGCATCTTCGGCAGCACGGGGGCGATCAGCACCGCCCCCAGGATCGGCAGACAGCTGCCCGCCATCAGCAGGGTCACCCGCAACAGGTGGGCCGGGCCGGAGACGGGCACGGGCGACGCGGCGGCGTCCTCGACATCGGCCGTGGTGGGAGGCGGGGCGGAACCGGGCATGGCGACTCCAGGCAAGGGCGGAGGACAGGGGAGCGGGCATGCCTGTCACGGGCGCCCAGGGCGCACGGCATGCGGGGGAGGGCCGCACGTGGCGGCTGGTCCGGACAGCGGCGTGCGGGTAGGACGACTATGAGCCGTCAGGGTTCCTGCCGCCATCCTCCGGGCGATCCGAATCCCGTATCCGCCTCATCCATGCGATGGATGGGGCTGCCCGCCCGCGCCTGCCTCCGGCTGCTCACGGGTCAGTCGGCACGGGGGGCCCGTGGCTTGTGGAGGACGGGACCAGGACGGGACCGGCCCCGGACAGCGTCATGGCCAGGGGCTTGAGGACGTTGCCGGCGAGGCCGGTCCGCCAGGGGCTCCCGACGCCGGAAGGACTGGTGTCGGTATCGATATCGGTACATGTGTCGGTAGCGGTAGTGATCTGGGTGCCGGGGGTGCCGGGGGTGCGGTGGGGCAGCCGGCGCCCAGGAGCTTGACGGCCAGGTACGCCCTGGGTGAGGCGGCCAGTACGGCCGCGAGTCCGGCCACCAACCCCGTCGCCATCCCGCCCACGGTACGCAGCGCGTCCCTGGGCCCGGCAATGAGGGCACGGCGGGTCACCACCGCCCCGTCCGGCCCCGGCACGACGGTCAGCAGGCCGAGCACACCGATCGCGGCCGCGAGATGGGCCGGCATGCGGTGGAGTGCGGGGCGCCGGTCGGGCCCTCGGTGCTCAGCAGGACGACCACCGAGTACGCGTCGAGCCAAAGTGCCGTACGGCGCTCTGCAGAGCCCGGGCCGCTCAGCACCGCGCCACGTGACTTCTACCTGGTCCTCACCGAGGAGCACCCCGGCAATCCCAACCCGCGCCCGCCGAACTCGAACGGGAGGACCTGCTCGACGACCCCCTGCGCCTCAACCGGTCATGGAACCGGAGGGCGCAGCCGCCCGGCACTGGGCGACGACCCTGTGCCGCAATGCCGGCTTCGAACTCGACGTACGGTTCGAGACCACCGACCTGCTGCTCCACGTCCGCCTCATGGAGCAGAACCAGGCCGTCGCGCTCCTCTCCGACCTCGTCCGGAACGGGCAGTCCCCGGCGGTCGCTGTGCGGCAACTTCCGTGCGGCGGGCGCACCCGCCGTGTCTTCACCGTCGTACGCCGTGGCGGGGGCGGACACCCCGCCATCCTGGTCTGCCGGGACGCGTTCTACGGGGCGTTCCACGACTGACCACAGGGGCGTGCCGGGCCTGGATGCTTCCAGGCCCGGCATCGTGACTGCCCCTGAGGTCAGCTTCTCCTTGTCCTTGTCACCCGTGCTGCTTCTTCGAGTGGTCAGAGTGCTCGGAGTGCTTCGAGTGCTCAGAGTGCTTCGAGTGCTTGGGGTGGTCGGGCTTCTTGGGATGGGAGGGGTAGTGAGGCTTGGCCGGGAGCTTTGGCTTGGCGGGGATTGCGGGCTTGGCCGGGAGCTTTGGCTTCGCGGGGAGTGCGGGCTTGGCGGGGAGTGCGGGCTTGGCCGGGAGCTTTGGCTTCGCGGGGAGTGCGGGCTTGGCGGGGAGTGCGGGCTTGGCCGGGAGCTTTGGCTTCGCGGGGAGTGCGGGCTTGGCGGGGAGTGCGGGCTTGGCCGGGAGCTTTGGCTTCGCCGGGATTGCGGGCTTGGCCGGGAGCTTTGGCTTCGCCGGGATTGCGGGCTTCGCCGGGAGTGCGGGCTTCGCCGGGAGTGCGGGCTTCGCGGGGAGTGCGGGCTTGGCGGGGAGTGCGGGCTTGGCCGGGAGCTTCGGCTTGGCCGGGAGGGCCGGCTTCGCGGGGAGGGCCGGTTTGGCGGGGAGTGCGGGCTTGGCGGGGAGTGCGGGCTTGGCCGGGAGCTTCGGCTTGGCCGGGAGGGCCGGCTTCGCGGGGAGGGCCGGTTTGGCGGGGAGTGCGGGCTTGGCGGGGAGTGCGGGCTTGGCCGGGAGCTTCGGCTTGGCCGGGAGGGCCGGCTTCGCGGGGAGGGCCGGTTTGGCGGGGAGTGCGGGCTTGGCGGGGAGTGCGGGCTTGGCCGGGAGCTTCGGCTTGGCCGGGAGGGCCGGCTTCGCGGGGAGCGCGGGCTTGGCGGGGAGCGCGGGCTTGGCCGGGAGGGCCGGCTTCGCGGGGAGCGCAGGCTTGGCCGGGAGCTTCGGCTTGACCGGGTGGGCGGGCTTCGCCGGGAGCGCGGGCTTCGCGGGCAGTGCCGGCTTGGCCGGGAGCGCAGGCTTCGCCGGAAGCTCGGGCTTGACCGGGTGCACGGGGTGGTCGGGCTTGGTCGGAAGCTCGGGCTTGACCGGGTACACCGGCTTGACGGGGTGGTCGGGCTTGGCCGGGAGTTCGGGCTTGACCGGGTGTACCGGGTACACGGGCTTGACCGGGTGGGCAGGCTTCTCGGGCTTGACCGGGTGCACCGGGTGGGCGGGCTTCTCGTGCTTGGCCGGGTGGGCGGGCTTGATCGCGTGCACCGGGTGGTGGGCGGGCTTCGCCGGGTACGGCGGATGCGGGGTCTTGTGGTTGTCGTGGGCGTAGGCGGTTCCCGCGCTCGTCAGCGCGGCTGCGGCGAGCGCCGTAGCCATGGCGGCCGACGCCAGAACGGATCGCCATCTCGGCGATGTCGTCATCTTCTCCACTCTCCTCGACTTGGTTCAGGGCCTCGTGACGGCTGGTCAGCACCAAGAGCCGGACAGTGGATGGATAGGAAATCGGTAGATATGCATAACACTGCGACGGCCATTAGTCACCGGATGGTGTAGCGCGGCACACCAGTTGGCCCGTGCGATGGGCCAACTGCCGGGACCGGGACCGAGGCCCCCTTCATCAGGGACTAGGGACCAGGGACCAGGGACCAGGGACCGGGACCTGCGAGCCTCTTTGGTTCTGACGGACCGTCATGGGACCGATGTGCGAGGATCGCCCGGGTGAATGATCTACGTATCCGCCCGGCGACGGACGCCGATCCGCCGACCCTCGTCCGCCTCCGCGACGACGCGGCCCGCTGGATGGCGGCCTGGGGTATCACCGGTCAGTGGCGGCCGGGAGAACTGGCCGAGGACCATTTCCGCCAGGTCATGGAGCATGGTGAGGTCTGGCTCGCGGAGGCCGGCGGGCGTGTCGTCGGTGCCTGGGAGTTGTGGTGGGAGGATGAGGCCGCATGGGGCGCGCGGCCGCCCGTCGCCGGATACGTGCACCGGCTCATGGTCGACCGTTCCACCGCCGCCCCCGGGACGGGGCTGCGGCTGCTGAGGGCCGCGGAACGCCGAGTGGCTGAGGCGGGACGGACGTGCGTGCGCCTGGACTGCTTGGCCGGCAACGCACAGCTCAACGCCTACTACCGGGACGCCGGTTACCGCGTGGTGGGTCACAAGGAGGGCAAGCCGCAGCCGGGCGGGGCGCCCAAGTCCTTCACGCTGCTGGAGAAGGTACTCGGGTAGCTGTCAGGCGGCCGACCGTCGACGTGCTTCTTCATCGTGGACTCGGTGCGGACGAGCCGCTCGGCGATCTCCGCGTTCGTCCAGCCCCGGCCGATGGCGACCAAGACCTCTGGGCACCCTCGGCAGCGGCCCGGCCGCCGACGAGGAGGAACTGGAACTGGAACTGGTCGAGGTGACCGGCGATCCGCACCGGCTGAGGCAGGTCGCGGCCAACCTGCTGTCCAGCGCGCTGACGCACACCCCGCCCGGTACGCGGGTGGAGGTACGCGTGGGAACCGGGCCGGCCGGCCCCACCGCCGGACGCACGAACCGGCCCGGCCGGACGAGCCCCTCGCCACCGCTGCCCGAAGGGACGCGATCTGCCTGCTGGAGGTCACGGACCAGGGACCCGGCCTCTCCCGTAAGCGGCCGAGCGGGTCTTCGAACGCTTCCGCCGGGCCGACCCGTCCCGCTCCGCCGACCACGGCGGCTCCGGCCTCGGCCTCGCCATCGCGAGCGCGATCGCCCAGGGCCACGGCGGCCGACTGGAACCGGAGACGGTCACCGGGCAGGGAAGCGTCTTCCGGCTGGTGCCGCCGGCCTCGCACCGCTCGGCGTAGGGCTGTGACCTCGAAGATCTCGTGGCGGTACAGTCTGCGCAGGCCCGCCCGTCGTTTCCGACCCCCGATGTTCGAGGTTTCTCCGTGACCAAGCCCATGGCTCGCGTTCCCCAACGACGCAACGCGCGCTCCAACCGGGCGCGCATCCTGGCCACGGCACGCCAGGAGCTCGGCCGGAACCCGGACATCACACTGGAGGAACTGGCGCGGGCCTCCGGTGTCGTACGGCGCACCCTGTTCGGTCACTTCCCCGGGCGCGCGGCGCTGCTGGAGGCGCTCGCCGAGGAGGCTTCCGAATCCCTTCGGAGCGTGCTGGCGGCCGGGGCGACGCACTTCGGGCCGGGCGAGCCGGCCGAGCGGGCGCTCGCGTACTTCGTGTTCTCGATGTGGCCCGTGGGTGACCGCTACCGGTTGTTGCTGGCGCTGGCCCGCCGCGACCTGGGCACCGAACGCGTGGCTGAGATCCTGGCGCCGGCCCGCGCCGAGACCACGGCCATCCTGGACCGAGGCCAGCGGGACGGCGTCTTCCACTCGCACCTCCCCCCGGCCGTGCTGAGCGCCGGTCTGGAGGCGATGACGGTCGCCCTGCTGGAGGAGGTCAACACCGGGGCACTGGAGGACGACGGCACCCACACCGCCGTCGCCACGCTCATCGCGGCCGGCGTACCGGAGCAGAAGGCACGCGCCACGGTCGACGCCGTCGCCTCGACGATGGCCGCGCAGGCCACGGAGATCGCGGCCGACGACTGAGCGGGGATCAGCGGGTCCGGCGAAGTCGGCTGCGGTTCGGCAGCGCTCCAGAGGGATGCGGGGCGGTATCGATCTGGGGCTCAGCCGCGGGGCGCGACCAGCCACGACGGTGCCGCGGACGAACGACGGCACATCGCGGCCCGCGCCTGCACCGGCTGCCCGTGCCGACCCTGGTGCTGTGGGACGCGCCCGACAAGGTCAACCGGCCCAGCGGCGGGCGCATGCCGGCCGAGGCCATGCCCAACTTCGATCTCTGCGAGGTCGCCAACACGGTCCACTGGGTCCAGTTCGAATGCGCAAGGGTGAGCCCCGGCCGCATCGGCCGGGGCTCACCGCTGCTGTGCCGTCCCGGGGATCGTGGTCTGACCGCTGCCGGTGACCATGTTGACGTTCGGGGCGTTGAGATGGGCGTCGCCGTTGACCGGCGGGACGACGTACGGGCCGAGGGCGGCCGGGGTGAGGTCGACCAGGGTGCGGCCCAGGGGCCGTAGCACCTCGTCGTGGTGGCGGTGGGCGCCGGCCGATGTGGCGTCGAAGACGATGTCGACTTCGGCGAACTCACTCAGCCCGATCAGCCCCTCGACTCCCTCGTGGGTGGCGGCGACCTTCAGGCGGCGGGCGCGGGCCAGACCGTCGGAGTCCGGGTCGATCCCGGCCATCGCGGCGATCTCCAAGCTCTCGGACAGCCGCAGGACCTTGATCATGAGTTCGGTGCCGATGTTGCCGGAGCCGATGATGGCGACCTTGGTGCTCATGCCCGGTCTTTTTCCGTTGCCGTGTCCGTGGCGAAGCCGACCCGCACGGAGCCGAGGCCCGAGATGTGCGCCTCGAAGACGTCGCCGGGCGAGGCGGGGGCCATCGGGCCCAGGGCGCCGGTCAGGACGAGGTCGCCCGCCCGCAGTGGGTCCCCCCGCTCGGCCAGCGCCGAGGTCAGCCAGACCGCCGCGTTGAGCGGACTGCCGAGGCAGGCGGCGCCCGTCCCCTCCGAGACGGTCTCGCCGCCCCGGGTCATGGTCATCGTCACGGTGCGCAGGTCCACGGCCGTGAGCGGTACGGGGGTGGCGCCGAGGACGTAGAGACCGCAGGAGGCGTTGTCGGCGACGGTGTCGACGAGGGAGATGTCCCAGCCCGCGATACGGCTGTCCACGATCTCCAGTGCGGGCAGCGCGAAGTCGACCGCGCGCAGCACGTCGACGACCGTGCAGTCACGCTCCGGCAGATCGCGGCCGAGGACGAGCGCGACCTCCGCCTCCACCTTGGGCTGCAGCAGCCGCCGCACCGCCACCTCACCCCCGTCCGGCACCGCCATGTCCGCGAACAGCACGCCGAAGTCCGGCTGGTCCACGCCGAGTTGGCGCTGGACGGCCACGGAGGTCAGACCGATCTTGCGGCCCACGATCCGGCGACCGGTGTCCAGAGCGCGCCGGACGTTCAGCTGCTGCACGGCGTACGCGGCCTCCAGATCGCCGCCGCCGTCGATCAGATCACGCACGGGTGCGCAGGCTGCCCCGGTGCGGGTGGCCTCCGCCAGCAGGTCGGCGGCTTTGACCACCGTCGGTGGAACGGCGTCCGGACGGACGCCGTCGAGCGTGGTCGACATCGGGGATACCTCCAGGGGGAGCGGTGCGGGGGCGGCCCGCGGTGCCTCCGGTATAGACAGCGCCGTACCGTGGGGCAATGTTTGTTCCGTGACACGGAACAGCGCAGGCGGCAGCATGCTGGAGAAAGCCGCGGTCATCCTTGAATGCTTCAGCCCGAGTGGAGGTCCGTACCGCCTGTCGGAACTTTCCGAGCGCACCGGTCTGCCCAAGCCGACGGTGCACCGGCTGGCCGCGGACCTGGTCCGGCTGGGCTGGCTGGAGCGGTCGGGGCCGCAATACCGGCTCGGCGCGAAGCTGTTCGAGCTCGGCTCGCTGGTTCCGCACCGGCTCGATCTGCGGGAGACGGCGCTGCCGTTCCTGCAGGACTTGTTCGAGGCCACCCGAGAGACGGTCCATCTCGGTGTCCGGGAGGGCGCGGAGGTGGTCTACCTCGAACGCATCCACGGCCACGAGGCCCTGCGGCTGCCCTCCCGCATCGGCGGCAGCCTGCCGCTGACCTGCACCGGTGTGGGCAAGGCCCTGCTGGCCTTCTCCGGCGCCGAGTTGATGGAGGAGGTGCTGTCCCGGCCGCTGCCGAGCCTCACCCCGTACTCGATCACCGACCCGGCCCGCCTGCGCATGGCCCTGGAGAAGGTCCAGGTGTCGGGCCTCGCCTACGAGGAGCAGGAGGCCGCGCCGGGCGTGAGCTGCATCGCGGCCCCCGTCTTCGCCGGCGGCACCGCGGTGGCCGCCCTTTCCGTGGCCGTCCCCCGCTCACGTTTCAGCCCCGCCCAACTGGCCCCCGCCGTGCGCACCGCGGCGCTGGGGCTGTCGCGGGTGCTGCGGGGCGGCGGCTGACGCCCCGGGCGCACTCCCCAACGGCTCCTACCGGGTGACCGTCTGACGGGCGGGGCGGGGCTCGGTCGGGGTGAGGAGGTCGGAGTGCAGGGGATCGAGGCCGGTCGAGCACAGCTCGTCGCGGGTTCGTGAGCGCTGGATCTTGCCGCTGGTGGTTCGGGGCACGCTCATCGGCCCCACGATGACGACCTGGACGGCCAGCCGCAGTTCCTGGGCCAGGCGCCTCCTGATGAGGGCGGCTAGGGCTGCGGGAGTGCGGCCGTCGAGATGGACGGGGCGGATTTCCTGGACCAGGACGATCTGCTCGTGGCCGGAGGCGTCGGGCAGGGCGAAGGCGGCGCAGGGGCCGGTCGCGGGGTCGGTGGTTTCGCTGACACGTTCGATGTCCTGGGGGAGGATGTTGCGGCCGTTGACGATGATCAGGTCCTTGGCGCGACCGGTGACGTAGAGCTCGCCGTCCTGGAGGAAGCCGAGGTCTCCGGTGCGCAGATACGGGCCGTCGCCGTCGGCGGTGACGGCGGCGAAGTGGTCGGCGGTGCCCTGCGGGTCGTTGAGGTAGCCGTCGGCGACGCTGTCGCCGCACACCCAGATCTCGCCTACCCGCCCGTCCTCCAGCGGACTTGAGGTCGCGGAGTCGACGATCCGGACGACGGCACCGGCGGGACGGCCACAGCCGACCAGGTCGACCCCGTCCGGGGCCGGCACGGCCTGGCCGGCCTCCAGCGCGTCCCGGTCGAAGCGCCCCACGGTCGGGCCGGTCCCGCAGGACGTGCCGGTCACCATGAGGGTGGCCTCGGCCAGGCCGTAGCTGGGCGCCCAGATGTCCGGGCGGAAGCCGATCGGGGCGAGTCGGCGGGCGACCGCGCTCAGGACCTCGGCGTGGACGGGCTCGGCGCCGCTCAGCGCGAAGCGGAGGCAGTCCAGGCTCAAGTGCCGGTCGTCGTCCGTGAGTTGACCGTCCCTGAGGCTCCTCAGCAGCCAGTCGTAGCCGAAATTCGGGGCGAACGTGTAGAAGGCCCGGTACCGGCTGATCATCTGGAGCCACAGCAGCGGATGGGCGATGAAGGACACCGGGGAGCAGAAGACGAGGTTGCCACAGCTCGCGAGCGGGCTGAGCAGCATGCCGACCAGACCCATGTCGTGGTAGTGCGGGAGCCAACCGGCGCCGGTCGGAGACGGATCGTGGCGCAGCTCGTCCAGGACTTCCTCGGGGAGGAGTTTCTCCCTGATCGACAGCAGGTTGTGCAGCAGGTTCCGGTGGGTGATGACGACACCGCGCGGCTCGCTCGTCGACCCGGAGGTGTACTGGATGTAGGCGGTCGCGGAGAGCTCCAGGGCGACGGGGGACCAGGTGCCGGGGTGCGGCAATACGGTCCCGTCAGTCCCGTGAGTCCCGTCGCTCCCGTCCGTCCTGTGGGTCCCGTCGGTCGCGACGCACTCGGCCCGCGAGGCCACGCCCGGTCCCGCCAGCCAGGAGGCGAGCACCGGCTGGTGCGCGGCGTCGCTGAGGACCAGCCCGACGTCCGCGTCGCGGATGATGCCCTCGGCGCGTTCCAGGGCCCGGCGGTCGGTGGCCGGCAGCGGGGCGGGGATCGCGACCCGCCCGGCGTACAGGCAGCCGAGGAAGACCGCCAAGAACTCCAGGCCCGCCGGATACATCAGCAGCACGCGCGCGCCGGGAGGCGTCCGGTCGGCCAGCCACGCCCCCACCGCTCGGGCCCGGGCGTCGAGTTGGGCGTACCCGAGCCGCTCCACCTCGACCAGCTCGCCCCGGACGCTGTCCACCCGCGCGTACCAGCGGGTGTCCCCGAGGAGCCACATCTTCTCGCGCAGGAACCGGACGAGTTCACTCACCGCCGGCTCCGATCCGGCCGGCCAGGGCCTCCTCCACATAGCCGACCACGGCACCGACCGTGTGCAGCTCCCAGGCGACCTCGTCGGGGATGCGCACGCCGAACCGCTCCTCGGCGACGACGGTCATCCGTACCAGGACGAGCGAGTCGAGGGCGAGGTCCGCGATGAACGCGGTCTGTTCGTCGACGTGTTCGGGGTCGACGTCGCCGAACTCGGCGAGCAT
Source organism: Streptomyces sp. SD31 (assembly GCF_052068475.1). Taxonomy (NCBI): domain Bacteria; kingdom Bacillati; phylum Actinomycetota; class Actinomycetes; order Kitasatosporales; family Streptomycetaceae; genus Streptomyces; species Streptomyces sp. SD31. The sequence goes on from NZ_JBQHCX010000005.1 coordinate 336,706, forward strand.
GGCCTTCAGTTCGGCGAGGATCTCGGCGCGGTTCACCGAACGGCCCCCTTCTGGGGCTTCTGCAGCTTCGGCAACTTGTGCGGCTTCTGGGACTTACGCGGCTTCTGAACCTTCTGAACCTTCCGCGGCAGGTCCCAGGCGACGGGCAGGGCACTGAGCCCGCGCTCGAACATGCTGGGCCGCCACCGTGGCGTGCCGTCCAGCCGCAGGCCGGGCAGCCGGCGCAGGACGGTGGTGACGGCGGCCTCGGCTGTCATCCGGCCGATGTGGGCGCCCAGGCAGTAGTGGGCGCCGTGCCCGAACGCCAGATGGCCGGGGGTGGGCCGGTGCAGGTCGAGCCGGTCGGGGTCGGGGAAGCGGGCGGGGTCCCGGTTGGCCGCGCCGAGGCACAGGAACAGGGACTCGTTCGCCGGGACGGTCACGTCGCCGAACTCGACGGGTTCGAGGGTGCCCCGCCAGCTGGTGAAGGGCAACGGGCTCTCGTAGCGGAGGAGTTCGCCGATGCCGGTCTCCAGCAGGGCCGGGTCGCCGCGGAGTTCGGCGAGCTGGCCGGGATGGGTGAGCAGGGCGTGCAGGCTGTTGCCGACGCTGTTGATACTGGGGTCCTGGCCCGCCACCAGCATCATCATGACCTGGCCGTGCAGTTCGTCCTCGCCGATCAGACCGTCCTCGTCGCGGGCCCGGACCAGCAGCGAGATCAGGTCGTCGCCGGGGGCGCGGCGCTTCTCGGCGACGGCCCTGCGGACGAACCCGTCGATCTCGTGGGCGAGGGCCGCCACGTAAGGGACGTCGTTGTTCCATTCGGCGGTACGCCAGATCATCGCCCGCAGATGGTTCATCCGGGGCGGGGTGGCGCCGAGGACGGAGAACAGGACGTTGCCGCCGAGCGGGTAGGCGACGGCCGCCATGAGGTCGGCGCGGCCCCGGTCCACGATCTGGTCGATCCGGGTGTCGACGACGCGCTGCACCCGGGAGCGCCACTGTTCCTGGCGTGCGGGCGTGAAGAACGGCCGCATGATCGCGCGCAGTTCGGCATGGCGCGGGTCGTCGCTGTCCAGCAGGTGGGTGAAGAGCCGCTCCCGCAGCTCGGACGGCCAGTGCCGCAGCCACATACGGCCGGCGGTGACGCGTTTGCTGTCGCAGCTCACCCGCGGGTCGGTGTGGGCCCGGCGGACGCCGTCGTAGCGGGTCAGCAGCCAGCCCGGACCGTCCGGCGACATGACGCGGCTCACCGGCCGGTGCTCGCGCAGCCAGTGCAGCGTCGGGTACGGGTCGTGCTGGAACGCCTCGGTGAACGGGGCCGGCAGCCCGCCCGGCAGCTCCTCGGGCGGCCAGCCGGGCGGGTACTCCCGGACCGCCTCGACCCGGGGCCTGCGCCGCGCCGGGACATAGGGGGCGGCGCCGTCGGACGGCGCGGGCGGGGACTGTGCCACGGACACGCCCTGGAGGCGACTGGTGCGCAGCATCGGATAGTTGAGCTCGCCGAACCGGTCGCCGCTCAGCCCCGGGCCGCCATGATTGGACAGGTATGGAACGCCCGCCAGGTGCGAGTCGTTCACCCGGAGCTGGCCGCAGGAGCGGACGTCCCGGACGAACCGGTCGATGACCTCCGGGTCCTGGGCCCACAGGGAGTTGCGCAGGCCGTAGGGGCCCGCGGCGACGAACGACACCGTCTCGGCGAGGAGTTCGTCGTCACCGGCGGGCTCGGGCACGACGACGGTCAGCATCGGGAAGAACGTCTCGTGCCGGACCGACCGCAGCTCCCGCGCCCGGGCGAGCCCGTCGACCCGGATGAGCGCCGGCTCCGCGAACACGGCGACGTCGCTCTCCCGGCCGCCCACGTCCAGGTGGCGCCCGCCGGTCAGCACCCGGGCGCCCGCCCGCCGGGCGTCGGCGAGCGCGGCGTCGTATCCGGCGGTGTTGGGTGTGGCGGCCAGCACCACTTCGGGATCGTCGGGGAAGCCGGGCCGCAACGCCCGCACGCGTGCGGCGAGTTGGTCGGTGAGCCGGTCGGCGATCTCCGGGTGGACGAGCGCGATGTTGGGCGCACAGCAGATCTGGCCGCTTCCGTGGTACGACTCCAGCAGCGCGTCCACGGCCTGGTCGAGGGGGGCGTCACGCCACACCACGACCATGTCGTTGCCGCCGAGTTCCAGGATCGGCTTCTTGCCCGCGACGAGGCAGGCCTTCTCGATCTGTTCGCCGCGGATCGAGTCGCCGAAGTACAGCACGTCGTCCACCTGCGGACTGTCCAGCCAGGCGTCCAGTGCCTGGGCCGGGTCGGTGCACAGTGCCGACAGGACACCGGGCGGGGCACCGGCGTCGCCGAGCGCCGGCACGGCGATCCGCTCCAGCAGATACATCGCCGCGATCGGCGCCTGCCGGGACAGCCGCACCACCAGCGCGTTGCCCGCCAGCACGGACTGGAAGGCCGCGCCGACGCTCAGCGCCGGGGTGTTCTGCGGCGGCTGCACGCAGACGACGCCGTCCGGCACCCGGCGCAGCGACACCGTCCGGCCACCGGTGGTGTGCCGTGTCTCCAGCTGCCGCAGACACCAGTCAGTGGTCTCGGGGTCGAAGAAGGTGACCAGGTCGGCGACCTCCATCCGGGCCAGCCGGACCGGGTGCCCTTCCTCGACCAGGAGGTCGGTCAGCGTGTCCGCGTGTTCTCGCAGCCGTGCCCGGAACGCCTCGGCGACGGCGGCGCGTCGGGGCCGCGGACTGCCGCCCCATTCGTCCGCGGCGTGCCGCGCGGTGCGCAGCGCGGTCTCCATGAGGTCGGGCCCGGCGACGGCGCAGCGGCCCAGGATCGTTTCCGGGTGGGCGTCGGGGCCCATGTGCCCGGCATTGAGTGCGTTGCGGTAGCAGGTGGCGCCGATGGGGTCGTCGATGAGCGCGCCGGCGCGGATCGCGTAGACCCACTCGGTCGGGCCGGGGGGCGTGGCGCCGCCGATGAGAGGGCCGAAGCTGAGAAAGCTGTCGGCGCGGTGCGCCGCCCGGGTCTCGGGTTCCTGACAGGTCACCATGACGGGCCTCCCTTTCAGCAGTTGGCGGTGTCGGTGGTGCGCACGCCCAGGCGCAGCAGCACATGGCGGGCGAGGTCGGTGACGGTGACGCCGCCCTGGAGGAGTTCCAGGGGCGGGATCTCCACATCGAGGCGTTGCCGCAGTGTGGTCAGCAGTTCGGCGGCCATCAGGGAGTCGACGCCGTAGTCCTGAAGCGGCAGTTTCGGGTCGAGGCGGGCGGCGTCGGTTTGCAGGATCTGGGCCAGGTACTCGGCGAGTGTGCCGCTTACGGTCTTCAGCGCTTCCTCGACGCTGAGGCCGGCCAGCGCCGCCACGAGGTCCTGGCGGGTGTGGCCGCCGAGGTCGCCGTCGGCGGGCAGCAGTGCCGCGAAGCGGGGCGTGGTCAGGGCCGGCAGGAAGGTGCGCAGCCGGGCCCAGTCGTATCGGCCGACCCCGGCGACACACGCGCCGGACGCCGCCGGTGTCTCCAGGGCGTCCAGCGCCTCGCGCGAGCCGAGCGGGAACGTGCCGAGCGTTTCCAAGGACGGTACGAGGCCCTCGCGGGCGACATGGCCGCAGTCCCCGAGCGCACCCCAGGCGACGGCGAGAGCCGGCCGTGCGCCGTGGTGCCGTCGTCGGGCCAGCGCTTCGGTGAACAGGTTCCCGGCGACGTAGGCGGACTGCTTGACGTTGCCGACGGCCGCGGCGAAGGAGGAGTACAGCCAGAACAACCGCAGGTCGTGGTCGCGGGTCAGCGCGTCGAGTACTGCCGCCCCGGCCATCTTGGGGGCCAGGACCGCGCGGATCCGCTCGTCGGTCAGTTCGGTGAGCGGGGCGTCGTCGAGCGTCATGGCCGCGTGCACCACACCGGTGAGCCGGTGCCCGGTGGCGTCGACGCGGCCGATCACCTCGGCCATGGCGGCGGCGTCGGTGACGTCGGCGGCGTACGGCGTGACGGTCACATCCAGCGCGGCCAGGTCGGACAGTACGTCGGTCGCCTCCGGCCCGTCGGCGCCGCGCCGGGAGACCAGGGCCAGATGGCGGGCGCCGCGCTCGGCGAGCCGCCGGGCGGTCGCGGCGCCGAATCCGCTCAGCCCACCGGTGACCAGATAGGTGCCGTCGGGGTCGAGGCGGGGCGGCTCGGGCCGGGTGCGGACAGGTACCGGGCCGTCCTGGGGGTCGAGGCTCACGACGACCTTGCCGATGTGCCGCGAGTGCTGCAGCAGCGCGAACGCCTCGCCGACCCGCGCGGCCGGGTAGAGGGTGTGCGGCAGCGGCCGGTAGCGGCCGTCCGCCACCCGTTCGGCGACCTCGGCCAGCAGACGCCGCCCGTGTTCGAGCCCGGCCTCGTCGCCCAGCAGGGCGGTGACGTCGACGCCGAAGAAGGCGATGTTGCGGCTGAACGGCCGCATGAGGAGGGGCTTGTTGGCGTAGATGTCACGCTTGCCGAGCTCGACGAACCGGCCGCCCGGCCGCAGCGTCTCCAGACCCCGGTCGATGGCCTGCCCCGCCAGCGAGTTGAGCACCACGTCGACCCCGCGCCCACCGGTGATCCGCAGCGCCTGACCGGCGAAGTCCAGGCTCCGGGAATCCAGTACGTGCTCGACGCCCAGCGCGCGCAGCAGGTCACGCTTGGCCGGGTTGCCCGCGGTGGCGATCACCGTGGCCCCCACCAGACGGGCGTACTGGACGGCGGCCAGCCCCACTCCGCCGGCGGCGCCGTGCACCAGCACGGTCTCCCCGGCCGCGAGCCGCGCCAGGTCGTGCAGCGCGTAGTGCACCGTCAGGAAGGCCACCGGCAGAGTCGCGGCTGCCGCGAAACCGAGCCCGTCGGGGATCTTCACCACGGCCGCCGCGGGGGCCACCGTGTGCGAGGCCAGACAGGCCGGGACGACCGCGCACACCCGGTCCCCGACGGCCAGGCCGCCCACGCCCTCGCCCACGGCCGTGACGATCCCGGCGCATTCGAGGCCGGGACCGTCCGCCCCGAACCCCCCTTCGCCGGCCTCCGGGGGCAGCAGCCCCGTCGCCTGCATGATGTCGCGGTAGTTGAGCGCGGCGGCGCGCACCGCGATCACCACCTCACCGGCCCCGGGAGCGAGGGGGCGGGTCCGGGTCCAGACCGGCTCGTACGACAGTCCGGGTGTGCGGATCCGAAGGGCGAAGGGTGCGTCGCCGCTCTGCTCGACGTGCTCGCCGGAGGGGAGTGCGCGTTCCCGGGGCAGGAAGCGGCCGCCCGATGTGATGACGATCTCGTCCTCACGCGCTGCGGCCGCCTCCCCGTCGTCACCGAAGGGCACGGCGGGTGCCAGCAGCTCGCGGGCCAGCCGGTGCGCGTCGGCGGCGGGGTCGCCGAGGCGTTCCAGCGACAGCCGGGTCACCCGCAGGTCGGGGTGCTCGTTGGCGAGGGTGCGGGCCATGCCCCAGGCGGCGGCGTCCTGCGGGTGGGCGGCACGTTCGGGTGCGGGCAGCGCGCCGCTGGGCCGGGTCACCAGCCACAGGGCGGGCCGGGCATCGCCTGGGAGGTTCCGGCAGGCCGTGGCCAGGGCGCGCAGCGTGGCGGCACGCCGTACGGTCTGGTCGAGCATCGCCTGCGGGGCGGCGGGGGAGTCGGAGGCGGAGTCGGCGGGGGAGTCGCCGAGCACGAGCACCACGGCCGGGTCGCCGTCACCGGTGAGCGAGGCCGTCCAGGCCGCCGGGGCGACGGGAGCGGGCATCACCGGGACGGACCGTGTTCCGCCGTCGGCCAGGAGGGCGGCGAGGTGCTCGGCCAGTGGGGTCTCGGATCCGCTTTCCGTGGCCACGATCCAACGGGTGCCGTCGACCGGCTGGGGCAGCGCGGGCTGGGCGGTCTCGGGTGAGGGAGCCGAGGCCAGCAGCACCGAGACGCCGTCCCGGGAGGGTGACTCGATGTCGCCACCGAGGCAGACGACGTCGGCGAGGCCGCATGCGGGCAGCGCGTCCATCCACTGGCCCCGGCTCAACAGGGGGGAGTCCGGCCGCAGTTCGTCGTCGTGCCGCCAGAAGCTGTCCAGCGTGCCGAAGAGCGGCAGCAGGTAGTCCGTGTCGTGTGTCTCGATGGCCAGCAGCCGGCCCTCAGGGGCCAGCAGGCCCCGCACCCGGCGCAGGGCGGCCCTCAAGTCCGTCGCGGTATGGAGGGAGTTGGCCGCGACGACAAGGTCGTAAGCGCCGTCGGCGAAGCCCTGCTCGGCCGGGTCGGCGTTCAGGTCGAACGGGCGGTAGTCGACGAAGTCGTGGTCGCCGAAACGGTGCCGGGCGCGGGCGAAGAAGGCCGCGGAGACGTCGGTGAAGTGGTAGACGGTCCGCTCGGGCGGCAGCAGCGGCAGTACCGCGGCGGCGGTACCGCCCGTGCCCCCGCCGATCTCCAGGATCCGCAGGGGCCGGTCCTCGGGCCAGGCCCGGGCGATCTCCGCCGCGAGCGAGGCGATGACCCGGTTGTGGAAACGGCAGGACGGCGCCACGTCGTAGAACTGCTCCAGCGCTTCCTGGGAGCCCTGGCCGGTCAGCAGTTGCAGTGCGTCGCGTTCGCCGCGCAGAGCCTGCGGCAGATGCGACAACTGGCGGACCGCCAGCTGCACTTCGGCACCGCACGCCGGGAAGTCCGACGCCAGCCCGGCCAGGAGGGGCCCCGGGTCCGCGGCGCCGGTCAGCCGCCACCGTCCCTCGCCGGCGGCGGCCAGACCGTGACCGGCCATCAGGCTCAGCAGGGCCCGCGCCAGCCGCTCGTATCCGGGGAGCATCCCCTGTCGCACCAGGTCGGCGGGGGTGAACTCGGCCACGTCCGCGGGCAGCAGGTCCCCGAACGCGGCGGCGGCCACATGGGCGGTCACCAGCTTCAGCCGGGCGGTGAAGTCCGCGAAGCGCGTGGCACGCCAGCCGGCCTCCAGCGCGTCGACGCTCCCCGCGGCGGCCGCGGCGAGCTCATGGTTGGCGGGCAGCGGCGAGGGCGCGGCCGGCAGGTGGGGATGCGGCGCGGCCCGCAGCACGGTCTCGTATCGCAGGGGCGCCCGGTCGGCCGGGCCGGGCACCCGCCGCATGCGTACGCCGTCCAGTTCGGCGGTGACGCTGCCGTCCGGGTCGGTGACGGTGATGTCGAAGCAGAGTTCGGCGGTGCCACGCGTGCGGTCGCGGACGTGCAGCATCCCCGTCGCGGACGGGCTCCGCCAGACGCGTACGGCCCCGATCGCGGCCGGCAGCCAGCACTGCCCGGCCCCGGCCCGGGCGGCCACGAGCGGCACACAGGCCTGGAGCGCGCCGTCCAGCAGCGCCGGATGCGCCACGTACCGCGCGGTGTCGGCCGCGTCCGTGGTGTGCCGGTAGGCCGCCAGCACCTCGCCGTCCCCGAGGTGCAGTCGGGCGAGTTGCCGGAAAGCGGGCCCGTAGTCCAGGCCGCTGGCGGCCAGTTGGGGATACAGGGTGTCGACGTCGCCCCGGCGGGCGCAGCGGGCGCGCACCGCGGTCAGGTCGATCCGGGCGGGCGGTCGGCCGATCAGCTCGCGGACCCGGCAGCGGGCGTGCGGGCGGGGCCGCGTGCCGTCGGTATCGGTGCCGTCGGCGGCCTCGGTGCTGGTGATGGACACCATGCCGTCGTCGGATGAGAACCCGAGCTGCACGTGGACGTCCCCGGCCCGGTCCCACGGGACGACCAGCGGGCGGCTCACCTCCAGCCACGCCAGTTCCACCGGACCGTCCAGCACCCGCCGCCCGGCGGACAGGGCCATCTCGACGTAGCCCGTCGCGGGGAGGACCACCGACCCGGCCACCTTGTGGTCGGCCAGCCAGGGCACCAGCACCGGTTCGACCGGCCCGTGCCAGGAAGGCTCCGCCGTCGGCAGCCGCTCGCCCAGCAGAGGGTGGTCCAGGCGTCCCGATCCGCTGCTGACGATCCACTGCTGCGGGGTGCCGCTCCAGTGCCGTTCCCGCTGCCACGGGTACGCCGGGAGCTCCGCCACCCGGGCAGGGCGCGGGAACCAGCGCGTCCAGTCCGTCCGGGCCCCGGCGGCGATCAGCGCTTCCACCGACCGGCGCAGCGCGGCCGGGCCGGCGGCGTCGCGACGCAGGGTGCCGAGTACGGCCACCCGGTCGCGTCCGGCGGTGATCCGGCGCAGGTAGGTGCGCAGGACGGGATGGGGGCCGACCTCCAGCAGGACGTCGACGCCCGCGTCCAGGGCGTGGTCGACGGCGGCGGCGAACCGGACCGGCTCGCGCACGTTGCGCCACCAGTACTCGGCGTCCAGGCCGCTCGCGGGCACCGGGCCGCCGGTGACCGTGGAGATCAGCGCCTCGGTGTTCCCGTCCGGGGCCAACCCCTCCAGGCCGACGGCCAGCGGGGCGCGGACCCGCTCCATGACCGGGCTGTGGAAGGCGTAGTCGAGGTCCATGAGCCGGAAGAACACCTCGCGGGCCGCCAACTCCTCGCCCAGCGACTTGAGTTGGTTCACATGACCGGCGATCGTCACATCCCTGGCACTGTTCACGGCGGCCACCACCAGGCCCGGGTAGGCCGACAGGACCCGCTCCGCCTCGGCCGACGGCAGCCCCACCGCCGCCATCCGGCCCCGGCCGGCCGTGGCCGCCTGGGCCCGGCCGCGCTCGGCGACCACCCATGCCGCCTCCTGCAACGTCAGCGCGCCGACCGCGTAGGCGGCGGCCACCTCGCCGACGCTGTGCCCGAGCGCGGCCGTCCACCGCACGCCCCGCTCGCGCAGGACCGCGACGATCCCGGCCTGCACCGCGAACAGCAGCGGCTGCGCCACCTCGGTGGCCTCCAGCCCCCACTCGTCCGCCGGCCGGCGCAGCTGCGCGGCCACCGACCAGCCGATCCGGGGCGTCAGCGCGGCGTCGACCGACTCCACCTCGGCGCCGAACACCGGGTCGGTGTCCAGCAGATCGGCGGCCATCCCCGCCCACTGCGAGCCGTTGCCCGCGAAGACGAGGCCGACCCGGCCGTGCTCGACCGCCTCACCGGTCACGCCGTCGTCGGTCAGGATCCGCGCGGCCCCGTGCGGGGAGGAGGCGAGCGCCACGCGGCGGTAGCGGTGCCTGGCGCGGCGGACGGCGGTGGTGGCGGCGATGTCGTAGAACTCCGCCGACTCGATGGACTCCGTCGGCCCTGTGGACACCGGCCCTGTTGACCCCATCGACCCCATCGACCCCATCGACCCCGTGGGCTCCTGCGGCGCGGTCGGTTTCCGCGGCATGGTGCCCGTCAGCCGGGCGGCCAGCCGTCGCGCCGCCTCCTCGGCCGCCTGCGGGGTACGCCCCGAGGCGATCACCGGCAGTACGCCGACCGTGTCCGCGCCGGGCTGCGGGACAGCGGAGGGCGGAGGGGGGACAGCGGGGGGCGGCCCGACGACGACATGGGCGTTGGCCCTGCCGAACCCGAAGGAATTGACGCCGACGAAGCGCCGTCGGCCCCCCGACGCCAGCGGACGGGCCCGGTCGACCGGCTCCAGCCCCAGCCCGGCGAAGTCGATGCCGGGGTTGAGCGGATCCAGGTGCAGTGAGGCGGGGATCGTGCCGTACCGCAGCACCGCGAGGGCCTTGAACAGCCCCGCCATGCCCGACGCCGGCTCCAGGTGCCCGACGTTGGACTTCACCGACCCGATGGGCAGCGGCCCCACCGTCCGCGCGACGCCCAGCACTTGGCCCAGCGCCGCACACTCGGCCGGATCGCCCGCCTGCGTTCCGGTGCCGTGCGCCTCCACGTACCCGACCTCGTCGGGTGCGATCCCCGCCCGCTCGTACACCCGGCGCAGCAGGTCCTCCTGCGCCCGCGCGCTCGGCAGGGCCAGCCCGACGGTGTGTCCGTCGCAGTTGCTGCCGGCGCCGGCGATCACTCCGTGGATACGGTCTGCGTCGGCCAGTGCGTCGGCCAGCGGCTTCAGCACCACCACGCCCGCGCCCTCGGCCCTGACGAACCCGTCGGCGTCGGCCGAGAACGCCGCGCACCGGCCCCGCTTCGACAGCATCGACGCCTGGCTGAACCCGACGAATCCGGCCGGGTTCAGCAGCACGTTGACCCCGCCCGCCAGGGCCACCCGGCTACCGCCCGACGCGAGTTCCCGGCAGGCGCGTTCCACGGCCACCAGCGACGACGAGCAGGCGGTGTCGACGGCCATGCTGGGCCCGCGCAGATCGAAGAAGTGCGACAGCCTGTTCGCCGCGATCGAGTGGGCCGTGCCCGCCATGGAATAGGCGTTCATGCTCCGGGCCCTGACCATCTGCAGCCCGCCGTAGGAGAAGTCGGAGACACCGACGAACACACAGGTGTCCGAGCCCGCCAACGTCGCGGGGTCGATCGCGGCGTCGTCCAGCGCCTCGACGGCCGTCTCCAGCAGCAGCCGGTGCTGCGGGTCCATCTGCGCCGCCTCCCGCGGCGAGATCCCGAAGTACTCCGCGTCGAACCCGGCGATGTCCGTCAGGAACCCGCCTCGCGCGGTGTACGACTTCCCCGGCCGTGGCATCGCGGTGTCGACGAACCGCGCGCTCTCGAACCGGTCCTCCGGGACCGCCCCGATCAGGTCACGCCCGGCCTCCAACGCCCCCCACAAACCGGCCAGATCCACGATCCCGCCGGGCAGCCGGCACCCCAGACCCACGATCGCGAACGCATCCGTACCGTATGAATCCCCCGACATCCTCACGCCCCCAGTCCCGAAACTCTGTGTAATCGTGCGACTACGGGATCACCATGGCGGGGGTACCGGGACAGGTCAAGCGGAATCGGACGGAGCCGCCTCTCCTTTCGGGCCGTGACCTGCGACAACTCCCATGCGAACAACGGCAATCGGAGTCAACCTGTGGAGCGGGGAGAACCGAGTGGGGGAACGGTGGCCGACTGCGGGCAGTGACGGATGACGCCCGCACCCGGGTTTATTTCCGGAAGAGGTCGGTGACGGCGTCCCTGACCGCACTCCTGACCACGGACGAGGCGAACGCATGCTGCGGATGGACGCGTTGCTGCACGAGTACGACTCGGCGCTGCGCCTCGGGCCGGGGCGATCAGCCGGTGTACGCGCTACAGCTTGTGGCGGGCGCGTATCCGACCCGCCCCGACTCACCGTGGCGGCGATCCGGCGCAGGTGCGGGCCCGTCATGAGCCCGAGCTCATAGCGCAGCAACGGGACCCACAGGGAACTATCAGGGACGCGGAACAGGATCAGGCGCATGCCTGCCGCCAGAGAAGCCCTCGCCATCCGTCGGAGCGCGGTGCGTGTGCTGATCGTCGACGACGACCCCGAGCTGACCGAGCTGCTGTCGTGGGCCGTGACGGAGGCGGGCCGGCAGCCCTTCACGGCCGAGGACGGGCGCAGCGCCCTGACGCTCGCACGCGGCTGTGCCCCGCACGCCGTCGTCCTGGACAGGATGCTGCCCGACCTGGACGGCGTGCACGTACTGCGGCGCCTGCGGTACGAGAACGCCCACCTGCCCGTGCTCATGCTCACCGCCCGCGACACCCTCGAACACCGCCTCGACGGGCTGTCGGCCGGCGCGGACGACACAGGAGGCGGCTGACGAGCCCGTACGGGTCCTCGGCGATCCGGTGCCGGCCGAGACGACCCGCCAGGTGCAGCGCGACGGTACGCCGATCGCGCTCACCGCGAAGGAGTTCGACCCGCTCAGCTATCTGATGCGGCATCCGCGCCAGGTGCTCGGCAAGGCGCAGATCCTCGGCGAGCCACAGCACGGCGGCCAGGGGGCGCAGCCGCGGGCGGAAACGGACTTCATGCCGATCACCGTAGGCCGGCCCCCCCGGCGGCGGGATCGGCCGATCGGCCGAGGGGCCCGCCGCTGACGCCGGCCTCATGGCCGAGGCGCGCGCCCGGCCGCGCGGGCGAGGGTGGAGCCGCATCCTCACCACGGGCTTACGGACCCTCGGACATCAGGAGTACGCGATGCAGCGCAGCAAGTTCCTCGTAGGCGTCGTCGGCGGCGTGACCGCCGTGGTCGCGCTGGGCGGCCTCGGCACGTATGTGCTCGCCGGCACCGAGTCCACCAGCCGCCTGGACGAATACAGCACCGCCTCGGTGGACGGGCACAAGGCGCTCGCGGCGAACATCGTCGCGGGCCGCACCCAGAGCAAGATCCACCCTCTGCCCTGGGTCGGCGAGAAGGTCTCCGGCGTCACCTGCCCGACCGGCCTGAAGGCCGTGGCCGGTGCCACCCTCACCTGCACCGGCAAGAAGAGCGACGGCACGACCGTCGATATCCCCGTCCGTGTGACCAAGGCCGACGCCAAGAGCGTCACCTGGACGTTCGAGCGCTGAGAAGGGACCGGGACACACATCATGAGCACCGTTCTGGCCGGCTACGGCCTCGTCAAGAAGTACGGCTCCACCACCGCCCTGGCCGGCATCGACGTGGAAGTCGGCGAGCGCGACTCCCTCGCCATCATGGGCCCGTCCGGGTCCGGCAAGTCCACGTTGCTGCACACCCTCGCCGGGATCATCCGCCCCGACGACGGCCAGGTCCTGCTGCGCGGCGAGCGTATGGACAAACTCGGCGAGAACCGGCTCAGCGCCCTGCGCCGCAAGCGGTTCGGATTCGTGTTCCAGTTCGGTCAGCTGCTGCCGGAGCTGCCCGCCGAGGAGAACGTAGCCCTGCCGCTGATGCTGGAGGGCATGCCGCGCGGCGAGGCCGTCACTCGCGCCCGCCGCTGGTTCGCGCCGCTGGGCCTGGACGGGCTGGAGCACCGCCGCCCCGGCCAGCTCTCCGGCGGCCAGGCCCAGCGCGTGGCCATCGCCCGCGCCCTGGCCGTCGAACCGGACGTGGTCTTCGCCGACGAGCCCACCGGCGCCCTGGACCAGCGCACCAGCACCGAAGTGATCCAGCTGCTGACCTTCGCGTCCCGGCAGTCGGGCGCCGCCCTGGTGATGGTCACCCACGACGCCGACATCGCCGCCCACTGCGACCGGATCCTCCAGGTCCGCGACGGCCGCATCAGCGGCCACACCCAGTACACCGTCGCCTGACCCCGCCTTCCCCGGAGCCCGCCATGCGTTCCCCCGTCCTGCCCCTGACCTGGCACCTCGCCAGGTCCTCCGGCCGCCGCGGCCTGCACTCCCAGCTGCTCGCGGCCGGCGCCGCCGCCGTCGGCTCCTTCCTCCTGCTCGTGATGATCGCCGCCTCCCTCGGCGCGGGCGCCCGCGCCGAGCACACCACCTGGCGCACCCCCGACGCCGTACCGGCCAAGGAGGCGACGGCCGTCCAGGCCACGACCGTCACGTACGTACGCCAGGACCCCGTCACCGTTGTGAACCTGGCCCAGCTGCCCGGCCGCGCGGCCACCCCCGCACCCCCCGGCCTGAGCGGCTTCCCGAAGCAGGGCGAGGTGTACGTGTCCCCGGCCCTGGCCGACCTGCTGCACCACCTCCCCGCCGGCCAACTCGCCGACCGCTTCCCGACGACGAAGTCCTACGGCACGATCGGCGCCGCCGGCCTCGCCTCGCCCGACGAACTGGTCGCGGTGGTCGGACGGGCACCCGGCGACCAGGCCGTCTCCAAGACCGCCGGGGAGCAGAACTACTACGACGACGGGCTGAGCGAGCGCGCACTGGTCTCCGGGTTCGCCGGCACCAAGGCGAGCGTGTTCACCGGCATCGACCAGGGGACGGTGCTGCTGGGCGTGGTGCTGCTCGTCATGCCGGTCGTCGTGCTGGCCTCGGCCGCCGGACGGCTCGGTGCGGCCCGGCGCGAGCAGCGGCTCGCCGCGCTGCGGCTGGCCGGGGCGACCCCGCGGCAGATCCTCGCCATGACCGCCGTCGAGGCGGCGGGGGTCGGCGCTGCCGGGGCGTTGGCGGGCGCGCTCGCTTACACGGCGCTGCTGCCCGCGCTCGCCGAACTCCCGTACGGCGTAGGCGGTTGGTACACCGGGCAGCTGTGGGTGGGGCTGCCGTGGCTCGCGGCCGTGGTGCTGGCCGTCACCGCGCTGATCACCGTGAGCGCGGTGACCATGCTCCGCCAGGTGGCCACCTCGCCCCTGGGCGTCGCCCAGCAGGCCAACCCCCGCCGCACCCGCCTGATCCGCCTCGTGCTGTTCGTCGCGGTCCTGGCTTACATCTGGGCGACCACGGGCGACAGCGGCCAGCTGACGATCCGGCAGCTGATCGCGCTGCTGGTGCTCTTCTACGGCGCGTTCTGGCTGTTCGGCCCCTGGGTCGTGGACCGGCTGGGCCGGATCGTGGCCCGCCGCGCCAAGCGCCCGGCCACGCTGCTGGCCGCGCGCCGGCTCAGCGACGACCCGCGCGGAGCCTGGCGCACCGTCAGCGGCCTGGTGCTCGCAGGGTTCGTGGCCGGGTTCTTCTCCGTCGGCACGCTGGGCTCCGACGGCCCGAGCCATGAGGGGCAGGCGGCGGTGATCACCGCGAACGCCGCCGACGCCCGGCACACCGCCGCCGAGGCCCGCACGCTCCTGCACCGGGCGGGCGTCACCGCGACCGTCACCGTCACCAGCGAGGACGATTACTTCAGCCTGCTCGGCGGTGTCAACGGCGTGATCGCCCAGGTCTCCGGCGGGCAGGAGCGCATCGACACCGCCGTCACCGCCCTGACGCCCCTCGGATCGGGCAGGTATCCGATCTCGCAGGAGTACGTGTCCGCGCCGGACGACACGGCCACCGGCCGCATCGCCACCGTCAGCACCGCCACCCTGGTACTGAGCTTCGTGATCGCCGCCGCGTCCGCCGGCCTCACCGCCGCCGCCGACGTCCTCGACCGGCGCCGGGTCTACGGCCTGTTGCGACTGGCCGGCACCCCGCTTCAGGTGCTGGACCGGGCCCGGATCCGCGAGACCGTCATCCCGCTGGCCGCCCTGGCCGGCGGCACCACAGCGATGGGCGTCTTCGGCGCCATGCAGCTCAACGAGCAGGCCGGTACCACGATCAACATCTCCGGTTTCGTGGAGCTGGTGGTCTGTGTGGCCGTCGGCGCGCTGGCCATGCTCGCCGCCATCGCGGGCAGCAGGCCGCTGCTGCGGAAGGTGACGCAAGGTCCGGCACAGACGGCGGACTGACGCCGTACCGACGGCTGCCGTGCAGGTGGGTGAGGAGGCCGCCGGTCAGACCGGCCAGCTGGGTCACCTGCTCCGGTGAGAGGGCGTCGAAGACGAGTCTGCGCACTGCTTCGACGTGGCTGGGGGCGGCCCGCACGATGGCGGCTCGGCCGGCGGGGGGCGAGACGGAACTTGGCGCCGCGCCGACCGGTCTCACACTCCTCCCGCTCGACCAGTCCCCACCGCTGCATCCGGGCGAGCTGGTGGGACAGGCGGCTCTGCGAAGAGATCGCCGCCGCGCTCTCGTTCCTCTGCTCACCCGACTCCAGCTACCTCACCGCCCACGCACTCGTCGTCGACGGTGGCGTCACCCACCAACCTGGAAGGAATGCTTCGTGGATGCCGGCGGATCACTCCTGCCAGCCTGCCGCCGCGGCAGCGCGCTCCTTCCACTGCCGCACGCCCGACGGACAGGCCAGAGCGGCACCTCCCGGCCGTAGGCGTGGAAGAAGTGGTCGAGTGCCTGGCGGTGCTCGGGGTGGTGCATCCGCACGATCCAGTCTGCAGCATTCATGTCCCCCTGCGACCGGCTGAGCGGGCCGCAGGGGGACAGGTTGTGGTCTGCATACGTTTCGCTTCCGCGCGGCGGAGTCGATCCGGGGCCGCCTACCGGGTGGGGTCGGTCATGCGCCGAGGCCCTGGCCGAACCCGCCGTCCACGGGGAGTTCCACGCCGGTGGTGAAGGTGGCGTCGACGGCCAGGTACAGCGCGGCGGCGGCGATCTCCTCCACGGTGCCTCCTCGGCCCATCGGTGTGGAGGCGTTGCCCTGTTCGATGAACTCGGCGCGCTGTTCGTCGGTCAGTGCGGCGACGCCCATGGTGGGGGTGAGGATGAAGCCGGGGGCGATCGCGTTGACGCGGATCTTGCGGGGGAGCAGCTCGGCGGCGAGCACCTTGGCGAAGGCGGCGACGGCCTCCTTCGCCCCGGAGTAGGCGCTGAGACCGGGGAAGATCTGGTCGTTGGAGACGGTGGTGAACACGATCGAGCCGCCCTCGGACATCAGCGGCGCCAGCCGCTGCACGGTGAAGAAGGCGCCCTTGGCGTTGACGTCGAAGATGCGGTCCCACGATTCCTCGGTGACTTCTTCGAGCGTCTGGAACTCGGCGATGCCCTGGTTGACGAACAGGTAGTCGATGCGGCCGAGGTCCTCAGCGACCTGATCGCCGAGGGCGGCGATGGATGTGGCGTCAGTGGCGTCGGAGCGCACCGGGTGGGCCAGCGGGGTGTCGAGTGCCGCCTGGGCCTCGGTGAGTCGCTGGTCGCTGCGTCCGGTGTACATCACTTCGGCGCCGCGGTCGGTTAAGGCCTGGACGATGGCCCGGCCCATTCCGATGGTGCCGCCGGTGACCACTGCCTTCTTACCTGCCAGGGCCTTCGGATCGATGGTGGGAGATTGCTGGGTGCTGTGAGTCGTTGTCATGGCGGCTAAGCTAAACCTTGACATTGATGTCAGAGTCAAACTTCTGTGCCGGGAGTCATATGTTCATCGGCGAGCTGTCGAGGCGCACCGGCGTCAGCACCAGGAGCCTGCGGTATTACGAGCAGCAAGGGCTGCTGCGACCGCAACGGCGAGCCAGCGGCTACCGCGAGTTCGACGAGTCCGATGTGGCCACCGTGCGCAGGGTCCGGATCCTGCTTGCGGCCGGGCTGAATACCGACCTGATCCGGGAAGTGCTGCCCTGCATGGCTGAAGAGGGAGCCATCCTGGCGCCAACTTGCGAGGAAATGGCCCAGGACCTCAAGGACGAACGCGAGCGCCTGGGCCGCTCCATCGAACAGCTCCAAGCCGCCCACGCCATGCTCGGCTCGATCATCCACGCAGGCGAAGCGATCACCGCCCGGGTCGGCCGCAACGGATAGGTTCGCGACTCCACAGCGGACGCCTCCACAACCTCGCCGGCACCATCTGACCGACCCTGACGCCTCCGGCGCACACGCTTTTCGCGGGCGGGCTACGGCGGCGCTTCGGGTGCATCTGCGTCCGTCGAGCGGAGCGAGCGGTCAGCCCTCCTGATCACTCCTGGGCCGTCCCTGGGCCGTGCGAGGGCGCCCGAGGTCGACCAAAGGCGACCGACAGTGACGGTCGCCCGGCAGTCGGCATCCGAGAAACGCCCTCTCAGGACGTCGGGGGTGGCCCCTCGAGGCAAGGCGCCGCGCCCCCGGAATGTTTCCCACGCTAGGAGCCAGTGGCTTCGACGCGGCCCGAAGTGTCATGGGCGTCGGCTCGGTCGACAGACCGTTCGTCGTCGAAACTCGCTGCCGACCAGCCGGGATTCCTCGGTGTCCCGGCGTATTGACACGCGGACTGTCCGAGGGCGGTTTGCCGCGACGGCATTGTTGGGCAGGGGGGCAACCAGAGGCTCATTCCGATGCTCTTCGCCAGGGGGATGGACAGGCCGACGAGTTCGGGACTGCACAGGCTGACGGCTCCCGCGTGGGCCAAGTCGAACACGACGGGAGGGGGCTCGTTGGCGGGGAGTTGGCGCCGGCAGAAGCCGAAGGTCACGTCGACCAGCGTCAGTGGCGTTGGATCGCTTGGCCGGAGCGAGCCCGTGGATCTGACGGGCCCGGCCATGCCGGCGGGCGGCAGCGGGCAATTCTCGGGGGCGCGGCATCGCGGTAGCGGCGGGGTGCTGCCCCCGTCGCTACGCGTGTCGCTCGGGTTGATCGCGGCCCTCGCCACGCTGGTGGTGGGCGTGCTCGGGGTCCTGTACGCCGGCCACAGCGAGCCCGGCAGGGTGGACAGGTGGATCATCCAGCCGACGGCGGACAGTGTGCGGCCGCCGTGGCGGTACGTCGCTCTGGCCACGGACTTCCTGGGGGAGCCTGCCGGAGCGGCGCTGCTGGTCGTGGCCGCCGTGACGGGCTGCGTGCTGCTTCGGTGGCCGCGCGCAGCGGTGCTCGTCGTTGCCGGTCCCGGCCTGACCGTGGGGACGACGACGCTGCTCAAGCCCCTGGTAGGACGCACCATTCACGGCGACGGCAACCTGTCCTATCCGAGCGGGCACACCGCCTTCCTCACCGCGCTCGCCCTCGTGGTGGCGCTGCTCGCGACGGGCAGGTTCGGCCTCGGCAGAACGGCCGGCACGTCACTCGTGCTCGCCGCGGCGCTGGTCGCCGGCGCCGCCATGGGCTGGGCGCAGGTCGCCCTGGGCGCGCACTACCCGACCGACGTCCTCGGCGGCTGGTGCACCGCGCTGGCGGTGACACCGGCGACCGCGTGGCTGGTCGACCGGGCGGCCGACCAGCAGGTCGCTCGGGCGGCCGACCGGCAGGCCGCTCGGAGGGCCGACGCCGGTCGTCGGGAGCGTCGCTGACGTCACGTCACGTCAGGCCAAGCGGCGGAACACGGGCTTCACCGGTCGTCCGCCCAGCCAGGGGGTGGGATCTGCGGCGTCCAGTGCCTTCCGGTACACCGCACAGGCCTGGGCCACCACCGCGACGGTGTGATCGATGTCGGCATCGCTGAGCGCGCTGCTCACCACGAACGACGGGGCCAGCACCCCGCCCGCGAGGAGTTGGCGCAGGAACAGGGTGCGGTACTCCTGCGACGGCTGCCGGTTCTCGTCGAGGGTGGCGAAGACCAGGTTGCTGGCCCGGCCCCGGACGACGATGTGATCGCCGACGCCCATGCTCGCCGCGGCGTCCCGGACCCCGGCGGCCAACCGCTCGCCCAGGGCGTGCAGCCGCGCGGTGACGCCCTCCTCGACGTAGGTGGTCTGCACGGCCATCGCGGCGGCCAGCGAGTGCGTTTCCGCCCCGTGCGTGGTGGACAGCAGGAACACCCGGTCGCCGGAGTGACGCAGCCCGCCCCGCTCCATCAGCTCGCGGCGCCCGGCCAGCGCGGCGACGGCGAACCCGTTGCCCAGCGCCTTGCCGAACGTGGAGAGGTCGGGGACGACGCCGTAGAGCCCCTGGGCGCCCGCCTCGGACCAGCGGAAGCCGGTGATCATCTCGTCGAAGACCAGTACGCAGCCGTGCCGGTCGGCCAGCTCGCGCAGGCCGGCGAGGTACCCGGGCGGCGGCTCGGTGTGGGTGGCGGGTTCGAGGATCAGACAGGCGACCTCGTTCCGGTAGCGGTTCAGCAGCTCCTCCGTGGCGGCCAGATCCCCGTAAGGGAACGCCACGGTGAGCTCGTTGGTCGCGGCCGGGATGCCGGCGGACATCGGCGTGGTGCCGATGAACCAGTCGTCGACGGAGAAGAACGGATGGTCGGCGCAGATGGCCACCCGCGGGCGCCCGGTGACGGCGCGGGCGAGGCGTACCGCGGCGGTGGTGGCGTCGGAACCGTTCTTCGCGAACTTCACCATCTCGGCGGTCGGCACCGTGGCCAGGAAGCGTTCGGCGGCCTCGACCTCCACGATGGACGGGCGCACGAAGTTGCTGCCACGGTCGAGTTCGCGTCGCACCGCCTCGGTCACGCGCGGGTGGGCGTGGCCGAGGCTGACCGACCGCAGGCCGGAGCCGTACTCGATGTAGCGGTTGCCGTCGACGTCCCACACGTGGGCACCGCGGCCGTGGCTGATGACCGGGGCCAGGTTCTCGGGGTACTGATCGTCGCCCTTGGCGTAGGTGTGCGCGCCCCCGGGGATGAGGGCGTGCAGCCGTTCGTTCGCCAGCCGCGACCGGGGGAGGAGGAACTCCTCGGTCTCCTTGGTCTCTTCGGTCTCTTCGGTCTCTTCGGTGTGTCCGGTGTGTTCGATGTCCACGCCGACCTCACTTCTCTCTGTGCTTCAGGACCTCGGCGAGGCTCGGCGCCTCCCGGTCCCGCTGGGACATCGATGTGGCCGGCAGCGGCCAGGGGATCGCGAGCTCCGGGTCGTCGAAGGCGATCGTCACGTCCTCGGCCGGATCGTGCGGGCGGTCGATCCGGTACGAGGTGTCGGCGGTTTCGGTCAGGGCCTGGAAGCCGTGGGCGCATCCCGCGGGGATGTACAGGGTCGTCTGCGTCTTGTCGGACAGTTCGAAGAAGGCCCGGCCCAGGTACGTCGGCGAGTCCGGCCGCAGGTCCACGACCACGTCGAAGATCTGCCCGTACGAGCACCGCACCAGCTTGGCCTCGCCAGCGCCGGAGCGCAGGTGCAGGCCGCGCAGTACGCCCCGGGCCGAGCGGGACACGCTGTCCTGGACGAAGGCGTGCGGGTCGAGGCCCGCCGAGCGGACCACGTCGGCGTCGAAGGTGCGGCAGAAGAAGCCGCGTTCGTCGGCGTACGGTGTCGGCTCGAAGATGTACGCGCCGGCGATCTCCGGGACTTCGGTCGCTTTCATGGAGTCTCCTGCCGAGTGCGGGCGTGGGCGTGGGTGCGGGCGTGGTCGGCCGTCGGGAACAGGACCGCGGTCAACTCGGTGAATTGGTCCCGGAGTTGCCGTGCGGCGACCAGGTTCCGCTCGGTGAGGGTTCGCCGCAGCTGCGCCGATTGCCCTTCCAGCGCCCGGAATTGCTCCAGCAGCCGGTCGGCGTCGACCTCGCGGGCCGGGTGGCAGTACGCGCCCAGCCCCATTCGGTCCATGAGCGCGTCGCTCTTCGCCGCGTAGCTGAGGGCGAGGGTCGGCGTGCCGGCCTTCAGCGCGCAGATCAGGTTGTGGTACCGGGTCGCCACCACGGTGTCGGCAGCCGCCGTCTCCTGCATCAGGTCGGCCAGTGAAGCCGCCTCGGCAGCGGTGACCAGCGGCGAGTTGACCGCGTCGAGGATCGCGGCGACCACCGGCGCATCGCACTCGTCGCCGGTGAGCAGCCGGACCGGCCTGCCGTCCTCCACCAGCGCGCGGACGAACCGGGTC
Source organism: Streptomyces sp. SD31 (assembly GCF_052068475.1). Classification (NCBI taxonomy): domain Bacteria; kingdom Bacillati; phylum Actinomycetota; class Actinomycetes; order Kitasatosporales; family Streptomycetaceae; genus Streptomyces; species Streptomyces sp. SD31. The sequence goes on from NZ_JBQHCX010000005.1 coordinate 357,566, forward strand.
GTCCCGTCGAGGTAGCGCCGGTGGATCTCCTCGGCCCGGGCGCGGTCGTCATTGCCGCCGTGGAAGTCCATGACGCCGACGCAGACCGGGCCCGGCGGGCCGTCCGGGGGCGCGCTCGCCTCCGGTGTCGGCAGGGCGAACGCCAGGTCCGGATAGACCTCGTCGCGTGCGGTGTCCACGCCCATGTCCCGCATCGCGTCGCGGGACGGGGCGTCCCGGTACGACCGGTACGCGGCCAGCCGCGCCGACCAGCGCACCAGGGCCCGGGTCGGCCGGTTGCCGATCGGGGCGGCGCCGACGCCGACCAGCGCGACCCGGGTGCCGAACAGCCTGCCGGAGGCGCAGAGCAGGAACAGCGAGTAGGGGAAGCCCCACGGCCGCAGCGGCAGCGTGGCCTCCAGCACGCCCATGCCCGGCACGATCACCACGTCGTGCCTGCGCACCCAGGCGGCGGTGCGGACGGCGTCGACGAGTTTGCCCAGGCCCTTCGCGGCGATCGCGCCCGCACGCGACGCGGTCCGGTACTCCCCGCGGTACCAGTGCAGCCGCGTCGCGGCGATCCCGTACCGGGCCGCGACGACCTCGGGTCCGCCGCACAGCGCGTCCACGACCGCCTCCGGGTGCTCGGCGCGGAGGTACCCGAGCACGGCTTCGAGCGACCCGTCGTTGCCGAGGTTGCCGGAGCCCAGCAGGCCGAACACCCCGATGCGGGAAGGGGTCACGCCTGCCTCCCTTCACGACCTGCACGGCCGGCGACGAGGGCGTCGACGGAGACCGCGAGCCGGCCCGGGTCGACCGGGGCACGGTCCTCGACCCGCTCCCCGGCGCCCGGCCGGACCCGGCTGGTCATCCACGCGGCCAGATGGCGGAAGCACGCGCGCCGGTCCGCCGGGGACAGCGGCGCCCGCCTGATCGCCGAGGCGAAGCCCCAGACGTACTCGGCGAGCAGCCGGGGCGTCGGATGCAGCGGGCCTGCCCGGCGCGGGTCCAGGTTGACGCACCTGGAGCGCTTGCTCGGATTCGCCCGCTCGGCGCGCGTGGGATGGTCGCGGCGGAAGTACAGCAGCTCCGGCACCTGGTGGAAGGGCCCGTGCAGGGTGATCTCGGCGACGAACGTGCGGTCCGCGTGGTGGTAGCTGTCGTGCGGCTTCACCCGGCGCAGCACGTCGGCCCGCATCACCCCGTAGAAGTCGTCGCCCCCGGGCTCGAACAGCAGACTGCGGAAGCGCTCCGGCGCGTGCGGGGAGTCGGTGGCGAGCCCGTACTCGTACGGGACCTTCACCTGGCCGTCGCCGTCGATGACCGCCTGGCCGGAGTGCGCGAGGATCACGTCCGGCCGCTCGTCCAGCGCCGATACGCAGCGCCGCAGCAGGTCGCGGGCGTAAAGGTCGTCGTGCGAGGCCCACTTGAACAGTTCGCCGCGGCATGCGGTGAACACGTAGTTGTGGTTCGGTGCGGCGCCGATGTTCCGGGTCAGCCGTATGTACCGGATGCGCGAATCCTGCGCGGCGTACTTGCGGCAGATGTCCCGGGTCCCGTCGGTCGAGGCGTTGTCGGAGATGACCAGCTCGAAGTCCTCGTAGGTCTGGCCGAGCAGGGCGTCGAGCGATTCGGCGAGGTACTCCTCGCCGTTGTAGACGGGCAGGCCGATGCTCAGCCGGGGATGGGCGGTCATGAAGTCCTCACTTCGGGGATGGGGTTCTGGTGGCGCTCGCGCAGGGCGGAGCTCAGCTGCAGCCACCACAGGGCCGAGCCGCAGACGGTCGCGGCGGCGACGCCCCAGGCCGAGCCGACGGTGCCGCCCACGACCGCCCCGCCGAGCCCGCCGATGACGTAACAGGCGGAGGCGAACAGCTGGCTGCGCAGGCTGCGCCGGGCCGCGCCGAGCGCGCGCAACCCGGCCGCCGCGCCGGTGCCGAGGCCGGCGCCCGCGACGCCGAGCGTGACCGGCACGATGAGTTCCGAGGCAGAGCTCCAGACACCGCCGAGCACGAACTCGCCGCCCCGGTCCGGTACCAGCAGGAGTGCTCCGCCCCAGAGCAGCGCGGCGAGGGCCTGTCCGCCGCCCAGCAGAAGGCAGAACGCGCCGAGGCGGTGCGGGGCCCGTCGCAGCACCCGGGCCGCCTCCGCGACGGTGACCAGGGACAGCCCCATCAGCACGGCGAGGAACGGGCCGAGCAGCAGTTCGGCGCCCCGGACCACCCCCACAGCGCCGACCCCGACGATCGCGCCGAGCCCGTACGCCCGCAGCTGGCTCGCGCCGCTGTTGCTGACGTTCTCGACCAGATACCGGTAGCCGAGGTCGCGGTGCTCGCGAAGCCACTCGCGCGCACCGGTCAACCGGGGCCGGATGCTGGTCTGGAAGCAGCCGTACACCGCGGCCACCGCTGCGGACCCGCCCCAGGCGAGTACGAAAGCGGCCACGCTGCCCACATGGGCCGCCACCACCATGGCCGGGACGAGCACGACGCCCCACACGAGGTCGTTGACGAACGCCTTCCGCCCGTTGCCGGCGGCGAAGAACGCGAACCGCCATGCGTCCTGCAGCAGCAGCCCCGGCAGTACGACACCGAGGCAGGCGAACGCGGGCCCCACGCGGCCGCCGAGAGCAAGGCCGGCCACCACGGACGCCGCGCCGAGGGCGACGCCGACGCCGAGCGCGGTACCCGACGACCGGACCACCGCCGCGCGCCAGGCCGCGTCCGGCACGCCGCTGAAGCGCACCATGAGCGGATCGGTGGCAAGGCCGCGGGAGACGTTGAGCACCACGCCGTAGGTCACCCAGGCCAGGGTGAACACGCCGAACGCGGTCAGCCCCAGCGAGCGTGCCACATAGATCCCCACCGCGAAGTTGGTCATGCTGGAGGCCGCCTGGTCGGCCAGCCCCCAGGACAGCCGGCCGACGATGCCCCGCCGGGCGGACCCGGCCGGTGTCGTCGTCTCCTCCCCCTCGGTGGTCATCGGCGTCATGCCTTGATCAGCCCGGCGCCGTGCAGGGCCCCGGCTGCGGCGGCCACGGTGTCGAACGGCAGCCCGGACCGCTCGGCGACGTCCAGCAGGCTGTGCTCACCGTCGGAGAGATTGAGCACCCAGAGCATGGCCATCTGGGCCTGCTTGGTGTCGCTGCGGCCGCCGAGCGCGTCGTACAACCCACGTCGGCCCAGCTGTGGTTCGCCGTAGGGGCTGAGGTTGAGGTACCGCCGGTTGCGGTCGAGGACGGCGAACGCCTCGCGGCAGACGGCGAGGGTGTCCGCCATCGCCTCCGGGGAGACGAAGTCCGGGTTGTCCGCCGAGGTGTGGTACTCGGGGTAGCCGGCGTACGGGGTCCGGCTGAGCGAGCCCACGCCGAGATTGAACCCGGGGGAGCAGAACTGCCGCTCGTCGTAGCCGTACGGAGTGAACTCGGCGACGCGGTGCGGGCGTTCGGAGGCGGCCAGCACGTGGCGCATCACCCGGTCGATCTCCGCGTCGCCGCGCCTGCTCTGCTTGTACGTCAGCGAGCCGGAGTCGCCGGCGCAGGCCAGCACCAGGCCGTGCTTGACCCGTTCCACCCTCTCCTTGTTGCGGGCCAGCCAGGTGATCGCCCCGATGGTGCCGGGCGCGAACAGGAACCGGTAGGTGTAGTACGGCGTCTGCTCCGCCAACGCCCGGGCCAGGTACGTCGCCACCGCGATGCCGGCCAGGTTGTCGTTGGCCAGTGACGGGTGGCAGACGTGGCAGGAGACGATCACTTCGTCGGGGACCTGTCCGGGGACCACGTGCTCGGCGTAGGTGAGGTGGCCATCGGCGAGCGTGGAGTCGATGCGCACCTCGTACTCGCCGTCCGGCAGCGCGTCCAGGATCTCCTGGGCCAGGCAGAACCCCCATTCCGGCTTGTAGTAGCTGGTGCGGTACGGCACCCAGGACGGGTGGTCGGGCAGGGTGTGCAGGTGCGCGCGCAGCTCGGACAGGGGCATGGTCCTCGACACGGGCACGCTGTAGCCGAGCACGTGCAGGCTGGACGCGGCGAAGTCGACGACCCGGTGGCCGGCGGTGTCGGCGATGTACGCGTCCCGGATGTTCCACTCCTGCGGCACCGTCCAGTCGAGCACCTGCGTCCCGGTCGGCACCTCGTGCACCTGGAGCGGGATGTACTCGCCGACGATCTCCAGGGTGGCGCGCACTCCGTCGCCGGTGATGCTGCGGCACAGCGGGTACAGCCGCTCCACCAGGGCGTGCATTTCCTCGCCGGGCGTGGTCATCGGCTGCTCGCCGACCGCGGTCATCCGCGCCACCGCAGGGTGTCGTCGACGGTGCCGGCGTCGGACGCCGCGCGCAGCACGGCAAGGCGGGTGAAGCGCCGCTCGAAGTCGTCCTTGGTCAGCCCGAACTTCCGGTAGAAGTCGGCGAGTTCGAGCGCGCCCTGCTTCACCGTCCACTCGCAGTCGAAGCCGGGCACGGCGGCGCGGAACCGGGAGAAGTCCACCCGGTACGACCGCGGATCGGCACCGGTCTCCCCGGTGATCACCACCTTGGAGCCGGCCACCGCCTCGGCGACCTGCCCGGCGATCTCGGCGACCGTGACGTTGTTGACCTCGCTGCCGATGTTGAACGCCCGGTCGTGCACCGCTTCGCGCGGCGCGGTCAGCGCGGCCGTGAAGGCACGTGCGATGTCGGCGGCGTGCACCAGCGGGCGCCAGGGAGTGCCGTCGGAGAGCACCAGGACCTCGCCGGACAGAAGCGCGTGGCCGACCAGGTTGTTCAGCACGATGTCGGCGCGCAGCCGGGGCGAGTAGCCGAAGGCGGTGGCGTTGCGCATGAACACCGGCGTGAAGTCGCCGTCGGCCAGGGCGTGCAGGTCGTCCTCCACCCGCACCTTGGACTCCGCGTACGGCGTCACCGGGCGCAGCGGGGCGTCCTCGCCCACCAGGTCGTCGCCGCCGGCGGCGCCGTAGACGGAGCAGGTCGACGCGTACAGGAAGCGCCGCACTCCGGCGTCGCGCGCCAGCCGGGCGAGGCGTACGGACGCGTGGTGGTTGATGTCGTAGGTGAGTTCCGGCGCCAGCGAGCCCAGCGGGTCGTTGGAGAGCGCGGCCAGGTGGATCACGGCGTCGACCCCGGCCACGTGTTCGGCCGTGATGTCGCGCAGGTCCACCCGGTGCCCCTGCGGGTCCGCGGGCGTCGGGCCCAGCACACAATCGGCGAACAGGCCGGCGTCGAGGCCGACGACCTCGTGCCCGGCGGCGGCAAGGACCGGGGCCATGACGGTGCCCAGGTATCCCTGGTGTCCGGTCAGAAGTACGCGCATGGTTCAACCCCCCAGGTTGAGCGTGAGTTTGGTGACGGCGAACGCCTCGGCGTAGCGCTCGTGGCATTCGATGCCGCGGATGCGCGCGAGACCCAGGAAGGCCTCCCGGTCGTACCAGGGCCGGTGCCGCTGCGAGGGATAGTGCTCCTGCAGCAGCCGCACCTTCTGTTCGGCGATCTCCTGCGACAGTGGCTGGTACGCCGCCATACGGCCGAGATCGCCGTCCCACTTGACGATCTCGTAGCCGAGGACCAGGTGGTCGCGGAACGCGGTGGGTATCAGCTGCGCCAGGCCGCGGTGGTCCTGATGCGCGTCATCGGTGCGCGGGGCCAGGATCAGATCCGGGTCGGTCTGCGCGCGCAGCTCCTCGACCGCGGCCTTGGCCTCTTCCCAGTGCACGGGCATACGGCCGTCCGGCAGCTTGTGCACGGTCAGCCGCAGGTCGGCGCCCGGGCAGAAAGCGGCGAGCGCGGCCTGCTCCTCCTGCTCCCGTTCGCTGCCACCGCCGGAGAGCACCAGCGCGTCGACACGGAGACCTGGCCGCGCACGGCACAGCGTCAGCAGCGTGCCGCCGGCGCCGATGGCGATGTCGTCGCAGTGCGCGCCCACCGCGACGATCCGGTCCGGGTGCCCGGCCCCGAGCCGGATCACGCGCTCACCCCGGCGCTGTCCCGCTCCCACACGGCCCACGGGCGGTCGCCCCGGGCGTAGGCGGCGTCGAGCGCGGCCCGCTCCTTCACGGTGTCGGTCGGCTTCCAGAAGCCGCGGTGCCGGTGCGCCACCAGTCGGCCCCGCTTGGCCAGTTGGGCGCATCCGTCGGCGACCAGGTCCCCGTTCTCCGGTATGTGGTCGAAGACCTCCTGGCGGAGCACGAAGTAGCCGCCGTTCTCCCACAGCGGCAGTTCGCTCACCGCGGTGATGCCCCCCACCAGCCCGTCCTCGCCCAACTCCACGCAGTGGAACGACGACTGCGGCGGCACCACCATCATCGACGCCCCGGCGTCGCGCTGCGCGAACCGGTCGATCATCTCCGGCAGCGGGGCGTCGGTGAGCACGTCGGCGTAGTTGGCGAGGAACATCTCGTCGCCGTCCAGATGGTGCCGCACCCGGCGCAACCGCTCCCCGATCGGCGACTCGACGCCGGTCTGCGCGAACGTGATCGTCCAGTCCGAGATGTCGGTGGACAGCAACTCGGTCCGCCCGCCTCGCAGCACGAAGTCGTTGGACGTCGTCTCCTCGTAGTTGAGGAAGAAGTCCTTGATGTGATGGGCCCCGTACCCGAGGCACAGGATGAACTCCGTGTGCCCGAAGTGCGCGTAGTAGCGCATGACGTGCCAGATCAGCGGTCTCGGGCCGACCATCGCCATCGGCTTGGGCACGTCGTCGGAGGTTCCGTTGCGCATCCGCATCCCGTAACCGCCGCAGAACAGTACGACCTTCATGCTGTGCCCTTTCAAGACGCGACCTCGACGATGCTCAGTTCCGGGATGGGAAAGACCAGCCGGCCGCCCCAGTCGTGGACGAAGGACAGCTGCTCGACCAGCTCGGCCCGCAGGTTCCACGGGAGGACGAGGACGTAGTCCGGTTTGTCGGCGGCTATCTGCTCGGGCGGCAGGATCGGGATGCGGGTGCCCGGGGTGAACCTGCCGTGCTTGTAGGGGTTGCGGTCGACCGTGTACGGGAGCAGGTCGGGCCGGATGCCGCAGTGGTTGAGCAGGGTGTTGCCCTTGCCCGGGGCGCCGTAGCCGACGACCGTCTCGCCGCGCTCGGCCGCCTCGATGAGGAACTTCAGGAGGTCCCGGCGCACCTTGGCCACCCGGGCGGAGAACTCGGTGTACCCGGACAGCTCCTGCAGCCCGGCGGCCTTCTCCCGGGCCAGGACGTCGGCCACCCGCCGGCTCGGCTCGCCCGCGACCTCGGTCGGCCGGGCCCACAGCCGGATGGAGCCGCCGTGCGTGGGCAGCACCTCGACGTCCACGAGCGCGAGTCCGCCGCTCGCAAGCGCCCGGATCGCGGACGCGACCGTGTAGTACTGGAAGTGCTCGTGGTAGATCGTGTCGTACTGGTTCTCCTCGATCAGGGTGAGCAGGTGCTGCACCTCGACGGAGACCCAGCCGTCGTCGGCGACCAGGGCGCGCAGCCCCTGGGAGAAGCCGACCACGTCGGGGATGTGCGCATACACGTTGTTCGCCACGACCAGGTCCGCCGGGCCGTGTTCGGCGCGGACGGCCGAGCCGGTCTCGGGGCTCAGGAACTCCGTGAGCGTGGGCACGCCGGCGTCCCGCGCCGCGGCGCCGACGTTCACCGACGGCTCGATGCCGAGGCAGCGGATCCCCCGGTCCACCACGTGCCGCAACAGGTACCCGTCGTTGCTCGCGACCTCGACCACGAAGGCGTCGGGGCGGAGAGCGAGGCGCTGCACGGCGTCGGCGACGAACGTCCGCGCATGCTCCACCCAGGAGGTCGAGTACGAGGAGAAGTACGCGTACTCCTTGAACGTCTCCTCCGGCGTGATCAGCGGCGGGATCTGCGCCAGCCAGCAGTCGGTGCAGACCCGCAGGTGCAGCGGATACGCGGGCTCCGGTTGGTCGAGTCGGTCCGCCGCGAGAAAGCTCTCACACGGCGGGGTCGCCCCCAGATCGACGACGCTCGCCAGCGCCGCCGAGCCGCAGAGTCGGCATCGTGTCATCTACTGCCCCCCATTGATTTCGTCCGTCCCGCGATCGCGGTGCGGTACTCCTCCACCAGGCGCTCTAGGCCGACGGCCGGGCTGAAACCCTGCTCGTAACGGCGCCGGGCCGCCTGGCCCATCTCCTGGTTGCGGTCCGGCTCGGCCGCGATCCGGCGTATGCAGGACGCGAGCGAGGCGGACTCGCCCGGCCGGTGCAGCAACCCGGTCACCCCGTCCTCGACGAGCTCGACGAAGGCGCCGTGACCGGCGGCGACCACCGGGACCCCGGCCGCCATCGCCTCCACGACCACTAGCCCGAACGCCTCCAGCCATGTCGAGGGAGCCACCACGGCGACCGAGCGCGCGATGGCCTTCCGGCATTCCGCCGTGTCGTACAGGCCGACGTAGCGCACGTCGTCCCGGCCCGCCGCCCAGGCGGTCACCTCTCGCTCCAGCGGCCCCGTGCCGGCGATCACGAGCGGTACGCCCACTCCGCCGCTCGCTGAGATCTCGTCCCACGCGGCCATGAGCAGCCGTACGCCCTTGGCCTCCGCGAGCCGGCCGAGATAGAGCAGATGCTCGCCGGTGCCTGCTCGGCGGTCGTCCGGGTCGGGCACGAAGTTGTGCTTCACCGCCAGCCGCTCGGGCGGCATGCCGGCCCGTACCAGGACGTCGCGCTGCGCCGCCGAGATGCAGAAGAACCGCTCCACGCCGGACCACCACCGCCGCCGGTTGACCGACAGGCTGACCGCGAGCGGCACCGTCGCGAGGCGGGAGTTCCGGTAGCAGCCGTGCCGGACGGCGGGCAGCGGTGCCGCCGACCCGACGCACTCGGTGCACGGGCGGCCGTCCCGCTGCAGCGTGCCGGGCGGGCAGACCTGCGTGTAGTTGTGCAGCGTGGCGACGGCGGGCACGCCGGCGTCGGCGCAGGCGGCCAGCACCGCGGGCGACAGGAGCGGGAAGACGTTGTGGACGTGGACGATGTCCGGCCGCTCGGTGCGGAGCCGGGCGGCGAGTTCCGTGCGGACCGAAGGGTTCCACGGCACCAGCAGCGGCACCGCGACCTTGCCGAGCAGGGACCGGGCGGCGATGTCGTCGCTGCGCCGCTCGAACACCTCGACCCGGTGGCCGGCCGCGCGCAGCAGCTCCACCTCCTGGTCGACGACCTTGTTCTCGCCGCTCGGCTGCGCCGAGGCGTAGCGGTTGTGCACCACGAGGACATGCATGCTCAGGTCGCCTCCGATCTCCGGGCCCAGCGCGGGATGTGCCGTTGCGGGGCGTGGGTTGTGGCGAGGGGCGTGGCAGCCTCGGCAGGTGTCGCCAACAGCGAGGCGGCCAGGGCCAGATGCAGCAGATACGGCGAGGCGTCGCCGAGACCGGCCTCGGTGTACGACGCGATCGCGCAGTAGCTGATCAGGAAGATCGCGCAGGCCCTCTGCAGCGACGGTGGCCGCAGCAACGCGACGCCGCCAAGGACGATGATGACCGCCGCCACCAAGGCGACGCCGATCAGACCCTGTTCCTGGTAGACCGCCAGCCAGCTGTTGTCGATCGGCAGACCGCCGAACGACTTGTCGCCCAGGCCCACGCCGAACACCTTCTCCGCGGTCGTGCGGGGCGCTGCCAGCAGGGCGTCCCAGACCTTGGCCCGGCCGGTGAGGTTGGAGAAGTTCTCCTTGCTCTGTCCGCGCAGGAACCACGCCTGCAGCGCGGAGGCGAACCCCACCGCGGCCACGGCGGCGCACAGTACCGCCCAGGTGAAGAACCGGCGGGCGGCGGCGCTCGTGAGGATGAGTGAGCCGATCGCCAACGTCAGCCCGATGAACAGGCCGAGCGTGGCCGTACGGGTATGGGTCAGCGCGAGCAGGACGAGTGACGGCACGATGACCACCGCCGCGCCGGCCCTGTCGGTCCGGCGGCCCAGGACGAGCAGCACGGTGAGCCCGATGATTACCGCGGCGTACTGTCCGATCTGCGGCGGGGTGAGCGGCCACAACGCGCCGACCAGGCGTCCGCCGTAGAGCTCGGGGAGGGCCGCGCCCGGTGAGATGGCCAGGCCGGCGGCCACCGTCCCGAGCACCGCGAAGTACATCCGGATGTGGTGCCGGACGAACGTCAGGCCGCCGTTCCACCAGCGGCTGAGCAGCCACAGCGTGCCGACGAAGAGAGCCAGCCGGGTGCAGCGGAACAGCGCGCCGAACCCGGACTCCAGGCTCACGCTGGAGATCAGGCTCGGCACCAGCAGCAGGGTCAGCAGGAACAGGAAGGCGCTGGCCCGGATGCGCAGCCGGAGATTGACGGCGAGCGCCAGCGTGAACGCGGCCACCAGCGCGCCCATGGTGACCATCTGGATGAGGGAGCGGGGCAGCGGGACGATGGTCTTCGCCCCGGCGGAGCCGAGCGTGTTGAGGACCAGCAGCCCCCAGACGATCCCGACGATCTTCGGTGTGCCGTCAGATGTGCCGTCAGGACGCGGTTCGGCGCCGGGCTGCGTGCCCGCCGTGTCCGGTCCGCCCGACTGCCCACTGCGCCGCAGGTCTGCGCCCATCTCAACCACCGGCCCGTGTGCGGAAGGTGCTGCCCGCGTCCTGCTGGTACGGCGTGCCCTGCCACTTCCCGAAGGTGAGCACCCGGCTCGGGTCGTGGGCGACGAACTTCCACGGTCCGACGTAGGCGTTGTCGTGCCAGCGGTTGTCCTGCTTGCGGGTGATCGCCTCAGCCACCTTCTCGCCCTGGTACGGCGACCAGTCCGGGTAGGTGCCGTAGTTGGCCAGCACCGCCATGCGGTCGCACTTCGCCGTGCACTTGACGACGGACTTGTCCAGCACGAAACGGTTGTCGTGGATGTCCACCCGCTGGGTCTTCCACCGGCAGTCGGCGTAGAGCGGTGCGGTGGCGATCGCCGGCTGCGCACAGCGGTCGGTGTTCTTCACCAGCAAGGTGCAGTCGCCGGACGAGGTGTTGGCCGGGCTGTTGCAGAACCGGTCGGCGTTCTCCCACAGGGTGATCCCGGACCAGTTGTTCTCCAGCACGTTCCGGTAGATCTCGATCTTGTCGGTGCGGGCCTTGATCCGTGGTTCGCCGCCGGACTCGGACAGGTAGACCGTCGCGTACGGGAAGTTGTCGCCGCGGCCGGCTTGCCTGCGGCCCTCGACCCAGTTGTTCCGCCGGATCGTGTTGTTCCGGATGACCGCGTTGTAGCTGGTCTCATAGATCAGGGCGGCACCGTCGTTGGCCTCGAGCACGTTGTTCTCGATGCGGAAGTCGTTGTTGTTGGTGTCCGCCCACAACCCTGTTCCCCGGTTGTCGTGCACCCAGTTGCCGCGCACGTCGGCGCCGTCGACGGCCCAGAACTTGATGCCCCCGGTGCAGCCGCACCCCTCCCGCCGCCGCTCCCAGTCGTCGGTGTTGTTGCCCACGATCTCGTTGCCCTCGACCACCAGGCCGCTGATACGGCCGTCGGCCTTGTAAGCGTTCATGCCGTACTGGCCGTTGCCGCGCAGACAGCTCGCGCGGACCCGCTGGCGGGCACCGGCCATCAGCCCGGCACCGGAGTTGTCCTGGATCGTCGCGTGCTCGATCACCCACCCGTCGGCCGAGTCATGGTTGACCACCCCCTCGTCCGGCGGCGCGACGAAACCCTGCACGGTCAGGTGGCGGATGGTGACGTCGCGGGCACTGCCGCCGAACGCGTATTGGTTCTTCTTCCGGCCGTCGAACACCGCGCCCGGCGCACCGAGGTAGCGGTTCCCCTCCTTGGGGATGACCTGGGCGTAGCGGTCCGGGTCGAGCCTGTGCTTGCCCGGTCGAAGCCAGAACGTGGTGTTCGGGGGGTTGCTCTTGGTCTTCGCCGCCAGGTCACCGACCACCGAGGGGTCGACGGTCACCGCGCCCGCCGGCGCCTTCGCCGGCCCGGCCGCGGGCTTGGCGCACACCCGGGCCACGGGCGTGGACGACGGCGCGGCGGTCGGCTTGGCCCCGGCGTCCGACGTGCTCGTGCTCTCACAGCCGGTCGCCGCCAGCAGGGCCAGCGCCAGCGGTGCCGCCGCCAACGCCCAGTGCCGCCTCCTGATCCCCAGGCGCTTGATCCCCACGCGCGCCCCTAGCCGTGGAACCTGAGCACGGTGGTGAAGCCCTCCGCGCCGTCGGCGAAGCCGGTGCCGACCAGCGTGGTGGTGGGTTCCTTGCGCCCGAATCCGGCGGAGTACCAGCCCAGCGGCGGGTCCGTCTCGCCGCGATGCGCCCGCCAGTTCAGCTGCCCGGGCAGGTCGAGCACCGCGGAGCGGTCCTCGCCGTCCCGGGTCCAGGTGAGCACGGCCCGGTTGTCCGCCAGATCCGCGGCGATCGCCGGGCCGAGGTGGAACGCCAGCCGCACCGCCCGGCGCGGACCGCGCACCTCGTCGACCACCTTCAGCTCCTGGCTCGCGGCCGTCAGCTCCACCCGGCGGCGGTGCACGGAGCCCTGGTAGCCGTCGTGTTCGGCGCACCAGCGGGCCACCCCCTCGTCGGAGGTGTCCACGGCCAGGACCCGGCTGCGCGCTTGCCGGATCCACAGGAACGGGCCGCCGGAGACGGACTGGTCACCGCCGTCCAGCTGAAGGGTGTTGTGGCCGAGGGTCGACCGGAAGTACTGCCGCCACTCGGGCTGCCCGTGGTAGCAGTACGTCCCCGGGTCGGCGAGCACGTCGACCCCGTCGTGCCGGACCTCCACGGACAGCGCGTCCGCGTGGGCGTGCGCGGCGATGGACAGGAAGCCGTGCGGACCGCCGTCGCAGCGGCACCAGATCTCTCCCGGACCGCGCAGGATGGTGAGCCCCGCGTCGGCGAAATGAGCCGGTCGGTTTGCCGGGCGGGTCGCGGCCGGTTCGGTGGGCTTGATGAGCGCGGCCAGCAACGGGCTGCGCACATCGGTGCCGGTCACCGTCGGCCACCACGTGAGCCGGCCGAACACGGCGTCCCCGGTGGCCAACAGGGAGGCCCAGCGGTCGGTGCCCGCGCCGTCCACGATCAGACCGTGACCGTCGTCCGCGTCCCCCTGGCGCGGGGGCCGTAACCGGCTGTCCACGATGGCCGCGAGCGCGTCGGTCATCCGCAGCAGTACCAGCCGGACGGACGCGGGGACCGGCACGTCGGCGGCGTCCGCCTCGGCCAGCGCGGCCAGGCCGAGCTCCAGCACCAGGCCGTGATACTCGGTGGCCAGCTCGCGGTTGAGGCCGGAGCCGAAGGTGTTGCCGCGCAGATGCCGCTCCAGCGAGCGCAGCGCGTCGGCCCGCCAACGCTCCGAGGAGGGAAACCAGCCGAATGCGCAGGCCGCTGCGAACTGCCCGGCGGCCTCGGCGATGACGTGGTTGTTCGCCGAGGACCCCCGGCTGGGGAAGGCGGCCAGCCAGCGCTGGTGGTGCCAGATCTGCTTCAGCGCCACCGGGTTGCCCTCGAACAGCCCCGGCGCGCCCGGCCAGCCGTCGAGCAGCCGGCGGATCCACACCCAGGACAGCAGCCGGATGCCCAGCTCGATGCCGCTGATCCAGTGCACGCCGCGCAGCGGTGGGTTGGCCGCCCACCACGACCGCAGGTGCTCGGCCACGCGCTCGGCGTACCGCTCGTTTCCGGTGATCGCGTAGGCGGCGGCGAGCTGGGTGAGGTACTGATGCCGGGACAGCTCCCAGATCTGCTTGATGTCCCCGACCGCGTCCTCGTTCCGGTACGGCACGTCGAAGGCGTAGCCCGCCGGAGCCCGGCGCCCGGTCTTCGGGTCGTACCACCAGTCCGGGTCGGCCAGGTCGTCACGGACCACCCCGAAGTACTCGGCGTGCCCGTACATCAGCCGGTCCGCCTCGGCGATGAGACGTTTCGCGGCGTCCGGAGGTACAGCGGCGATCGTCCCGGCGGGCAGTGCCGCGGTGAACCGGGCGCCGGTCACGCTCGGGCAGTTGGGCCGCGCCGACCGCCACCGCCGCCTGCGCACCGCGTCGCCCACCCGGCCCGCGACCTCCTGCGGTCCCATCCGGGACAGCCGCCGCAGGTACCAGCCCGCGCTCATCGTCATCGCGCCCCCGCCAACGTCACCGGAGCACCGGCCGCCAGGCCGGTCTGCACGGCGAGGGTGGCCGTCGTGGTGGCGACCAGCGACTCCAGCGGCACCGGCATCGGCCCGCCGGACCGCACGGCCCTGATGAACGCGGCCAGTTCGGCGTTCTGGCCCTTGTCCCGGGCCTTGGGAAGCCGCGAACTGACCCACCGCTTACGGTCGGCCCTGCCGTCCGAATACAGCGAGGCACGGACGAAGTCGTCGAGCCGCAGCGCACGGCCGTCCGCGACCAGGTCCAGCGTCTCCTTGGGGAAGCTGCTCGGGCCGGTGGTGACGTAGCTGATGGTGGCGGTGGACCCGTCCGGGTAGCGCAGTACGACCTGGAGGTCCTCGTTGCCGGACGGGGCGACCGCGTAGACCGAGACCGGGTCGGCGTCGAGCAGCCAGCTCGCCGTGTCGATGAAGTGCCCGCCCTCGCCGGCGAACCGCGAGCCCTCGGTGCCTTGTTGGAGGTACCAGCTGCCGTGCTGCAGTCGGCCCGCGTTGACCAGGTAGCGCAGGTTCGCCGGGCCGGTCCGGACGCCGAACCGCTGCTTGGCCTCCCGCAGCAGCGGAGCGAACCGGCGGTTGAAGCCGACCTGCAACCGATCGTTGCCGGACTCCTCCACCGCCGCGAGCACACCGGCCAGCTCTTCCTCGGTGAGCGCCAAGGGCTTCTCCACGAACACCGTCTTGCCGGCCAGCAGTGCCTTCCGGGTCAGTTCGGCGTGCGAGCTGTGCCGGGTGACGACGAACACCGCGTCGATGGACTTGTCGCCGAGTACGGCGTCGAGGTCGGTGGTCGCCTCGGAGAAGCCGAACTTCCGCTGTGCGTTGGCCGCGGACAGCGCCGTCGTGGTGACGACGGTCGACAGCTCGACGCCGTCGCGCTGTGCCAGGTGCGGCAGCAGCATCGACGTCGCGTAGTTACCCGCACCGACGAACGCGAGGCGCACCGGCGTCCTGGCGGCCCGGGCCGGAGCCCGCTTCACGTTCACCGCGGGCACGACCACCGCCGGGGCCGCTGCTTCCTCCGCTTCCCCCTCCGGTTGGGGGTACCGGAACAGCACGGCCACGGCCTTCAACTCGCCGTCCTTCAGGCGCTGGTACGTCTCGACGGCGTCGTCGAAGTCGGCGATGTGGGAGACCAGAGGCTCCACGTCGACGCTGCCACGGGCGACGAGATCGAGGAAGCACGCCAGGTTGCGGCGCTCGGTCCAGCGCACATAGCCGATCGGGTAGTCGCGCCCCTCCAGCTCGTACTCCGGGTCATAGCGCCCGGGGCCGTACGACCGGGAGAACCGGACGTCGAGTTCCTTCTCGTAGTACGCGTTCCACGGCAGGTCCAGACGGCACTTGCCGATGTCGACGACCCGGCCGCGGTCCCGGCAGAGCCGGGCGGCCAGCTCGACGGGCTGGTTGCTGCCGCCGCCTGCGGCCAGATACACCTGGTCCACGCCGTGGCCGCCGGTGAGTTCGGCGACGGCGGTCTCCACGGCCGCGGACGAGGGATCGCCGCAGGCCGCCGCGCCAAGGCGCTCCGCCAACTCGCAGCGCACCGGGTCGGGGTCGGCCCCGATGACACGGACTCCCGCGGCCGCGAGGAGCTGCACCACCAGCTGCCCGATCAGCCCCAGGCCGATGACCAGCGCCACCTCGCCCAGCTGCGGCTCACCCTGGCGGACGCCCTGCAACGCGATCGACCCGACGGTGCCGAAGGCCGCGTGCCGCGGCGCGAGGCCGTCCGGCACCGGGGCGTAGAGGTTCTTCGGCACCCAGTTCAGCTCGGCGTGCAGCGCGTGCTCGTTGCCGGCGCAGGCCACGAGGTCGCCGACCTTCACGTCGTCGATGCCGGCGCCGACCTGCTCGACCACCCCGCACAGCGAGTAGCCCAGCGGCGTGTAGGAGTCCAGCTTCCCCATCACCTTGCGGTAGGTGGCGGGCACCCCGTTGGTGGCCACGCTCTGCATGACCTTGGCCACCTGGTCGGGGCGGGAGCGGGCCTTGCCCAGCATCGACATGCCGGCCTCGGACACCTTCATGAGCTCGGTCCCGGTGGAGATCAGCGAGTAGGCGCTGCGGACCAGCACACCGCCCGGCTTGCACCCCGGCACCGGCACGTCGAGCACCGCCAGCTCGCCGCTCTTGTAGTTCTGTACAACCTGCTTCACCCGAACTCCTCTGATTCCTAAGCCGTTAACCGAGTGCTCTGGCCGGACCCAGAGGTCGCGTCGCGATACCAGTACTCGAGGGTCAGCACATGCCACAGATGCTTGGAGAAGTCCCGCTGCCCGGCGGCGTCCTCGGCCACCATCCGCGCCAGCGCGTCGCGGCGCAGGAACCCGGAACGGACCAGCTCGCCGTCGTTGACCACCTCGCGCACCAGCGGCGCCAGATCCCGGCTCATCCAGGCGCGCAGCGGGGCGCTGAACAGCCCCTTGGGCCGGTAGACGATCTCCCGGGGCAGGACCGAGGTGGCCGCCTCCTTCAGGACTGCCTTGCCCTGCCGTCCGACGATCTTGCGTTCGCCGGGCACGGCGAACGCCGCCTTGACCACTTCGACGTCCACGTACGGCACCCGCACCTCGGTCGACGCGGCCATGCTGGAGCGGTCCGTGTAGGTGAGGTTCAGGCCCGGCAGGAACATCCGCGCGTCGGTCAGGCACATGCGGTTGACGAAGTCGTCGAGGTCGTTGTCCTGGTAGACGTCCGCATGCTCGGTCAGCACGTCGTCGACCGTCCCGGCCAGGTCCGGATCGAGCAGGGCGAGGAGCTCCTCCTGGTCGTACATGGTGTAGCTGCGCCGGAACGCGGTCTCCTCCGGCAGACCGGCGAAGGAGAGGAACCGCTTCGCGAAGCGCACCGACCGGTACCCCCGGCGGGCCGTGGCGACCGGCAGCCGGTCCACGGCCGCGGACACGCCGCGCCGCAGGGGCCGCGGGACGCGCTGGTAGCGCAGGGCGAGCAGGTTGGCCAGGTGCTTGCGGTACCCGGCGAACAGCTCGTCGGCGCCCATCCCGGAGAGCATCACCTTGACCCCGGCCTCCCGGGCGGCCGAGCAGATCAGGAACGTGTTGATCGCGGCGGGGTCGCCGATCGGCTCGTCCAGGTGGTACGTCATCCGCGGCAGCAGGTCGAGCACGTTCGGGGCGATCTCGATCTCGTGCAGGTCGACGCCGAACCGCTCGGCCACCTGCCGGGCATAGCGCAGGTCGTCCGGCATCGCCTCGAACTTGGCGTCCTCGGCGCGGAATCCGATCGTGTAGGCGGAGATCCCGGGTCGGTGGCGGGCGGCCAGCGCGGTCAGGTAGCTGGAGTCGAGCCCGCCGGACAGGAAGGTCGCCACGGGTACGTCGGAGAGCAGGTGTTGCCGAGTCGACTCCTCGACGATGGCGGCCAGGTCCGGCTGCTCACCGGCCCGGGCCCGCTCCCGGCCCTCGGCGGCGACGTCCTTCAGGTTCCAGAACCGGCCGCGCTCCACCCGGCCGTCGGGCCGGCAGCGCAGCCAGCTCCCCGGCGGCAGCTTCTCCGCCTCACGGAACGCGCACCGTGAATCCGGCACCCAGTAGTACAGCAGCGAGGCCACCAGCGCCGCATGGTCCACCTCCAGCGACCCGCCGGTCGCGGCGGCGAGCGCCTTCAGCTCGGAGGCGAACACCAGGCCCTCGCCGCGCCGGAGCAGGAACAGCGGCTTGATGCCCAACTGGTCCCGGGCCAGCACCAGTTCACCGGTGCGCTCGTCGAAGACCGCGAACGCGAACATGCCGCGCAGCCGGGGCAGGCAGTCCGTGCCCCAGCGCCGCCAGGCCTCAAGGAGCACCTCGGTGTCGGAGGTACCGCGGAAGCGCACCCCGGCGGCTGCCAGCTCGGCACGCAGCTCGGGCGCGTTGTACAACTCGCCGTTGTACGTGAGGGCGAGGCCGTCCGAGACCATCGGCTGGGCGCCGGTCTCGGACAGGTCGATGATGGCCAGTCGGCGGTGCCCGAGCTGCACTTCGCCGTCACCGACGGGGTGGCCGTACCGGCCCGCCCCGTCGGGACCGCGATGCGCGAGGGTTTCGGTGAGCCGGTCGGTCACCAGCTTCCCGTCCGGCCATCGGTAAGTACCTGCGATGCCACACATGTCCTACCGCGCCTCCTGGTCGTTGTCCGGGACCCGTGCGGCCCACGCCGGCTGCTGTTCCGTACGCCGCAGTCCCTCCCCCACTGCCTGAACGGCGTGGGAGGTACCCCCACCGTTCTGCTGGGCCGTCCGCTCGCTCCGGCCGCGCAGCGCGGTGTGCAGCCCGTCCCACAGCGTGCCGTCGGTCCGGTCACGCGGATCGGGGTCGATCAGCACCACACCGAGCACCGGAATGTGCTGGTCCGCGAGCTGCCGCGCCACGGTGTGCAGCCATGCGGCGCTGCCGTGCCCGGCGCGCACGACGAGCACGGTCCGGGTGCCGAGGTACTGGAGGTCGGTCCACGCCGTGCCGGGCGCCACCGAGCCGACGCCGAGCCGGCGCTCCTGATGCGGCATGGCCGTGGCACGCTCGCCGCTGATCACGGTCGGGTCTCCCGGCTTCGGGCGGCGGCGCGCGAGCCGCGGGCCGGGCAGACCGTCGACGACGACCACCGGGCCCTCCGGCGCCAGTGCCGCGGCGACGTCCAGGGCGATCACGCTCGTGCTGCGCGCACAGCCGAGTTCCAGCAGCGACACCGGTTCCGCGGAGCCGCGCACCGTGCGGGCAAGGGTCGTGGTGAGCCGTTCGCGTGCCGCCCGGGTCCGTCGGCGCTGCCACGGCCCGCGCGACCGCAAGGACGTGCGGCGCAGCTCCGCGATGACCGAGGCGCCCAGGTTCGCCGCGATGTCCCGGCGCAACACGGGGCGGTCCGCCACCACCGTGCCGACCGCGGCCAGCGCGAGCCCGAGGACGAGCCCGAGGACGAGCCCGATCGCGGAGTGGGTGACCGCGGCCTTGGGCAGGGAGTGGCGCACCGCGCGCGGGGCGTCCACGATCTGCGTGCCGGCGACGACCTCGGGTGTGCCGGTGCGCGCCTCCGCGGCGCGCTGGTCGAAATCGGCGATCCGCGAGGTGAGTTCGGCCCGGCGGGCGAAGAGCGACTCAATGCTCGCCGACGCTTTCGGGTCGCTCTCCGTCTCCGGCGATCGGTCTCCGATGTCCTTGTTGACCTGGGCGAGCTCGTCCCGCATGCGGTCACGCTGGTCGAGCAGGGCCTTGGCCTCGGCCTTCGCGGTTTCCTGCATCCGCCGCACATGGTCCGCGACGAACGCGTCGGCCAGCGCTTTGGCCCGGGCCACCGCTTCCGCGTCGCTGCCACCGGTCACATCGATCTGCAGCAGGTTGTTGGTCAGGCCGGTACCCCGGTAGTCCCGCATGAAGTCTTCAGGGTTTTCAGGGGACTTGAGGGCCTGTAGTGCCTTGTCGGCGATCCGTGTGGTCTGCAGCAGCTCCACATCGGTACGGATCAGTGTTCCGGTGTCGTTCGGCTGGTCCTCCTTGTGCGCGACCAGCACCTTGGTCACCGCGCTCGGCGGCGGCGGCATCAGGACCGCCACCGCCGCGCCGACCAGCAGGCCGAGGAGCGCCATGGCGCACCAGAGGCGGCGGCGCCTGCGCACCGACACCACCAGCGCCTGCAGGTCGAGGAGCGGAGCGGCGGCCGACGACTCCGAAGTTCTGCTCGTCGTCACACGGAACCTCCTGTCGCGTGGCCGCGAACCGCGAGCGCCGCAGTGGCGTCGTCCGGTGCGGGGCCGGCAGACCGCGTCGGACGGTCCCGGACGGTGTCGGCGACGACGATGCCGACGATCTCGTGCCCGCCGTCCACACACGCCTCGGCGATGCCGGCGAGCTCCTCCGCGGTCCAGCTGCCCGTGCTGAGGACGACCAGGGCACCGGACTCGGTGTCGCGGTCCGGCACCATCGGCCGGTCCACCGAAACCTCCACCACCCGCAGCAGCGGATCGCTCCCGGCCTCGGCGACGAGCTGTTGGGCGGCCTGGCGGGCGATCTCGTCGCCGTCCGGTACGACGGCCAATAGCCGTCGGTGGGCGGGCAGTTGGTCCCGCAGGCGGGCGCACACCCGCTGGTGGCGGAGCCGCCTGCCGGCCTCGTCGCCCCACCTCTGCGGGGTCGGTATGTCCCACCGGGTGTCGATGCCGAGGAGTCGGCGGATCCGGGCCCGTGGCCCCCCGCCCTCCGCCTGGTGCACGCGCCGGTCCTCGGGCACGTCGACAGTGCCGAGCAGCGCCGAACCCAGCGCCGCGGCGATCTCCGGTTCGGTGCGCAGCCGACGGTTCATCCGTGCGGCGACGAGATGGCCGATGACCGCGAGCAGGAAGAACAGCAGCGCCCCGGCGACGATGAGCTGCATCCTCGTCGGCGGCGCTTCGCCGGTCGGCCGGGCCGCCGGCCCCATGACGACCATGCCGGCCATGCTGGTCGCCGGGTCGGCCTGGTCCAGCTTGGTCATGGCCTCTTCCAGCGAGGTGCGCAGCTTCTCGAGCGCGGTACGGGCCTGCACGCTCTCCACGGTCTGTCCCGGATCGGCCGCATTGGCCAGGTCGGTGATGCGGCGGTTGGTCTCCTCGACCTTCTTCCGCAGCGCCTCGGGCCCCGTGGCCGCTTCGGAGTCGGGGCCACCGCCCGCGATCCGCGCGGCGAATACGACGAACTGCTGGGCCACTTGGTCGGAGAGCCGCTGCGCGCGCTCCGGGGTGTCGGCCGTACCCGAGATCTTGACGATGTTCCCGTCGGCGGCCTTGGCGGTGACTCGCTCCCGCAGCTCGGTGCCGCTGACGTCCGTCCAGCCGAGCTTGTCGGCCACGCGGTCGACCACCGTCGAACTGGTCGCGATCTCCGCCTGCGTCAGCAGCTCGCGCTCCTCCCACTGTCCCGGCAGCAGCACCGACGCCGACGCCGTGTAACGCGGCGGGAACACCACCACCGAGGTGCCGTAGCCGACAAGTGCGCCCACCACGGCGAGGACGGCGAGCAGCCGCCACCGCCGACGGAGAATCCGCCCGATCGTGACGAGGCGGATCGTGTCATCGCTCAACGGCGCGGCCTCTTCCCTGTGCGGACCGTGCGGACCGTGCGGACCGGGTCGCCCACCGACACCGGAGTGCGGTCGCGGCACGCGGCGGCATAGGCGGCGAGCAGCGACACCTGCGAGTTCCGCCAGGAAAGCTGCCCGCTGATCCGCTCCTGGCCGATCTTGCCCATCCGGGCCCGCTTCTCCGGATCGTCCAGCAACACCGCGATGAGCTCGGCGAATCGGGCCTCGTCGTTGGCCGGCGCGTACACGGCGGCGTCACCTGCGGAGACGCGCGCCTCCTTGAGGTCGAACGAGACGATCGGCCGGCCCATCGCCATGTACTCCAGGACCTTGTTCATGGTCGACACGTCGTTGAGCGGATTGCGCGGGTCGGGGGAGAGGCACACGTCCGCGGTGGACAGGTAGCGCACCAGGTCGGCGTCCGGGATGCGCCCGGTGAACTGCACCTGTTCGGAGAGCCCGAGCCGCCTGGACAGCTCCACCATCGCGTCGAAGGCGTCGCCGGCGCCGACGAACACCGCGTGCCAGTCGGTCCGCCCGACCTCGTCGCGCAGCTTCGCGAGGGCCCGCAAGGCGTAGTCGACGCCGTCCTGAGGGCCCATGACGCCGAGGTAGCACAGCAGATGAGGCCTGCCGTGCTTCAACTCCGGCTCGGCCGGCACCGGTTGGAACCGCTCGATCGCGGGCGCGCTGCGCACCACGAAGACGTCCTCCGGCCGCCGACCGCCACGGCGCACCGCGACGTCCCGGTAGCTCTCGTTCGTGGCGAGTACGACGTCCGCGGCCCGGTAGGTACGCCGTTCCAGTGCGCACACGGCGCGGTAGAGCAGATCCTCGCCGCGGTCGAACCGGGAGAGGTACAGCTCGGGCACCAGGTCGTGCTGGTCGAAGACGAACCGCGCACCGCGCCGCTTCAGCCACAGCGCGGGCAGGAACAGCAGGTCGGGCGGGTTGCAGGCGTGGACCACGTCGACCGGGCCGACCTTGCGGGCCAGCCGGGCCGTGTGCCACAGCGCCGATCCGTACTCCCGCAGGTAGCCGGCCGGTCCTCCGGTGGCCGCGCGCAACGGGTAGCGGTGGATCCGCACCCCGTCGATCACCGCCTCCGGCTCCGTGTCCCGCTTCTCCCCCCGGGGGCAGATGACGTGCACCTCCCAGCCCGCGTCGCGCAGCGTCGTGCACTCCTGCCACACCCGCCGGTCGAACGGCACCGACAGGTTCTCCACCAGGATCAGCGCGCGCCGGCCCGAGCCGTCACCGCCGGCTGTGTCACTGAAAGACGTGTCACCAAGCAAGGCCCATGTACCCCGGTTCGGTCCGGCGCGCCTCGGCGTCGGGAAGGCGGATGAGGTCGACTATCACCGGGCCGCCGCCATGGGGCAGCGCCGAAAGGACGGCCGGGTCCCTGGTCCCGACCAGGCACACCTCGGCGTGTTCGAGCACCTCGTCGACGGAGTCCGCGAGCAACTGCGCGAGGTGCGGCAGCCGGGTCTCGATGTACTCGCGGTTCGCGCCGATCAGCCGGGAGAGGCTCACGTTGGCGTCGTGGATCCGCAGGTCGTAACCCTTGCCGTGGAGCCTCTCCGCCAGCTCGACGAGGGGGCTCTCGCGGAGGTCGTCGGTGCCGGGTTTGAAGGACAGCCCGAACATTCCCACCCGGCGCTTGCCGGTGCGCTCGACCAGCTCCACCGCGCGCTGCAGATGGTCGGCGTTGGAGGGCAGCACGTGGGCGAGGATGGGCACCGAGACGTCGGCCCGCTGCGCCGCGTGGACCAGGCTGCGCAGGTCCTTGGGCAGGCAGGAACCGCCGAAGGCGAAGCCGGGCCGCAGGTAGGCGGGGCTGATGTTCAGCTTGCGGTCGGCCAGGAACACGTCCATCACCTGGTGCGAGTCCACCCCGAGCGCCTGGCACACCGCGCCCAGCTCGTTCGCGAAGCCGATCTTGAGGCCGTGGAACGCGTTGTCCGCGTACTTGATCGCCTCGGCCGTCGGGACCGGCACCCGGAACACCTCGCCGGGCAGGCCGTCGTAGAGCGCCATCACCGCGTCGCCGCTTGCCGGGTCGAGCTCGCCGATGACGGTCTTGGGCGGGTCGAAGAAGTCCCGCACGCTCGTGCCCTCGCGCAGGAACTCCGGGTTGACCGCGACCCCGATGTCCACCCCGGCCGTGCCGCCGACGTACTTCTCCAAGATCGGTACCAGCAGGTTCAGGCAGGTGCCCGGGAGCATGGTGCTGCGGAACACGACGGTGTGCCGTCCCCCCTGCTTGGCCCCCTCGGCCAGCACGGCGCCGATCTCCTCGGTGACCCGCTCCAAGTACGTGGTGCACAGGCTGCCGTTGGGCTCCGACGGCGTGCCCACGCAGACCAGCGACACCTCGCTGCCCTCGATCGCCTCGCGGACGTCGCCGGTGGCGCGTAACGCTCCGGTCCGCACGACCTCGGCGATGAGCTCGCCGATGCGCTCCTCGACCACCGGGGCCAAGCCGCTGTTGACCAGGTCGACCTTCACCTGGTTCACGTCCACCCCGATGACCTCGTGCCCCATGCTGGCCAGGCACGCGGCCGACACGCAGCCCACGTAGCCGAGCCCGAAAACGCTGACTCTCATGACGCGTTCCTCCCCCCAGGCAGGCCCATGTGGCCTGCGGTCCCCCCAGACAGGCCCTCGTGGCCTGCGGTCCGCGCTCCGGCCGGACGACGGCCCCCGCGCATCAATAGGCCCCTTGGCCATGGATCACCGCACGCAGTGTCTTCCACAAGATCACCGCGTCCAGGGCGAGCGACCAGTCCTCCACGTACCGCAGGTCGAGGCGGACCGCCTCCTCCCACGGCAGGTCGCTGCGTCCGCTGATCTGCCACAGGCCGGTGAGGCCGGGCTTGACCAGCAGCCGCCGCCGGATGTCCGGGCCGTAGGCGGCGGACTCCTCCGGCAGTGGAGGCCGCGGACCGACGAGCGACATCGATCCGGTGAGTACGTTGAAAAGCTGCGGGAGTTCGTCGATCGAGTACCGGCGCAGCACTGCTCCGACCCGGGTCACCCGCGGGTCCCGGCGGAGCTTGAACAGCAGGCCCGCGCCCTCGTTGCGGTCGGCGAGTTCGGCGCGCGTCCCGTGGGCTCCGGCGACCATGGTGCGGAACTTGAGGATGGTGAACTCGCGGCCGTCCTTGCCGACCCTGCGCTGGCGGTAGAACGCCCCGCCCCGGCTGTCCACCATCACGAGCAGCGCGACGAACACCATCAGCGGCGCGAACAGCATCAGCAGAAACGTTGCGCCTACCCGGTCGACGACCCCTTTGACCGCCCGGCGGCCCCCGGTGAAGGTCGGCATGCTGACCCGCAGCAGCGGGATCCCGAGCACCGCGTCGACGTGCAGCCGCGGGCCGGCCACCTCCATCAGCACCGGGGCCACGACCATCTCCGCGTCGCTGCCTTCGAGGTTCCAGGCCAGCCGCTGCAGCCGGTCCGGTGACCAGTGCGGGTCCGGGGTGACCGCGACGACACGGTAGCCGTCGTGGCGGACGTGCTTGGCGACGTCCTCCAGTTGCCCGACGACCGGCACCCCGTCCAGATGGTCACCGTCGAGCCCGAGTCCGTCCGTGGTGCACACCGCATCCACGCGCCAGCCGAGGTGCGGGAACTTGCGGGTTCGGTTGATCAGGTCGCGCACGGTGTCCGGGCTCCCGGCGGCGAGCACCGGTCTCAGGCACCGCCCTTCCTTGCGCTGTTTGTGCAGCCCAAGGCGGAGCAGATACCGCGCGGTCATGGTGACCAGGGCGATCGCGGGGATCGCGACGAAGATCCAGAGCTTGATGTTGCGCGAGGTGAGGGCGATCCCGCCGAGCGCCAGTACGACGGTCGCCGCGAACAGTGAGCGTCCGAGCCGCCGGAATTCCTCGGCCCCCTGGCCGAGCACGGCCGGAGCCCACGCCCGGCCCACCGCGAGCGCCCCCAGCACCAGCAATTCGGTGCCGAATGCGAGAATTCCCCATTTCTCGTGCCAGTTGGCCGCGTCCCGGGCCCCGAAGAAGTTGCCGATCGCCGCCACCACGAAGGCGGTGGCCACGGTATCGCTCATGATCACGGTACGGCGGTAGCGCTGCTCCCAGTCGATCGCGGGCCGGCTGATCGCCCCGTTCGCCAGACGCCCGCGCGCTGACGGAAACGGGTCGACTAATTCCCCCTGCTGCACAGGACCCCCCAGGTCACCAGTGGTTCGACGCGTGTTCGCCTAACACTGTTTCTCCCCTCGGGAGGCACCCCCGCCCCCCGCGCCGTGCTGTTCCTCCCCTCGGGAGGCCCCCGTCCCCCGCGCATGACATCCCGGCTATTCAGCGCTACTTGAACAACTCACCCTGGCGGCAGCGGATTCGCATGTCCTGCCGAATTCTCAAGGTGCGCGGGATCCCGTCGAAACCTCGGATGCTCCCGGATGCTCCCCGCACCCAAGGCCCCGTCTCGGGCTCCAAGAATTGATCACCCCCACGTCTGGCGCCGGGGACGCGATTGCTGGTTTTCCGTAGCGCCGGACCTATAGATCATCACTGTCCGCTTCGTGATCCGAACAGCTGAAGCACGGTCAATCTAGACCATCGGGGCCCAGTGTGTAGAGGGGATGTGTGTAATTTGTGTTCAAGCTTTGGGGCTGGATCCAGCCTGGTGTTCGTGCGCCGGGAGCAAGCCGGACCTGAAACCGTGACGGTCATCTGACGCTCGCGGATGAGGCGTCAGGCCGCCAGGTGCGGCGGGCGAGCGCATTCGCGGCGATGGTCGCCCAGGAGCCGAGGCTCTTCCGGCGGGCACGGAAGGTGTACGTGGCGCTGTTCGCGTCCGAGACGTCGACAAGGTGACGGCCGGCTGGGGCACATGAACGTCGACGACGTGAACGTTCCCGTCCGTCGGACGTGCCGTAGCGCAGTCCATGTCGGATCAGGTGGTCGGCGAGTTTCGCGTTCCAGGGACTCAGGACACACAGCGAGCCGGTCCGCCCGGATCTGAATTGAGGCGAGACGGTTCGTCTTGTTATGGTGAGGGCATGGCTTTCCTCTTCTTCGTCTGAGTCACGGCACGGCCGATGCCGCCGTTTCCGCTGCCCGTAGACCCTTCGTATGCCCAGGGAAGCCATATGCGCGACCGCGCCCATACCGCCGTGCCCACCGTCGCCCCCGCTGCCGTGGCGCAGCTGTCCGTCAAGGACGTCACCAAGTCCTACGGCACCCGGACCGTCCTGGACCAGGTCTGCCTCACCGTCCGTCCGGGCGAGAAGGCCGCCGTCATCGGCGAGAACGGCTCCGGCAAGTCCACCCTGCTGCGGCTGGTCGCCGCTGCTGAGACGCCGGACACCGGGGAGATCACCGTCAGCTTCCCCGGCGGCACCGGCCACCTGGCCCAGACCCTCGACCTTGGCGCGAACCGCACAGTGCAGGACGCCGTCGACCTCGCCCTCGCCGAACTGCGCGACATGGAGTACCGGTTGCGGAAGGCGGAGGAGTCCCTCGGCGAGGCGGCGGAAGAGGAACTCGCCGCGTACGGCGACCTGCTGACCGCATACGAGGAACGCGGCGGATACGAGGCGGACGCCCGTGTGGATGCCGCGATGCACGGGCTCGGGCTCGCCCGGATCACCCGCGCCCGCCTGCTCGGCTCGCTGTCCGGCGGCGAGCAGTCGCGGCTCGCGCTCGCCTGCGTCCTGGCCGCCGACCCCGAACTGCTGCTCCTCGACGAACCGACGAACCACCTCGATGCGGCGGCCGTGCACTGGCTGGAGGAGCACCTGCGCGCACACCGCGGCACCGTCGTCGCGGTCACCCACGACCGCGGCTTCCTGGAACGCGTCGCCACCACCATCCTCGAGGTCGACCGGGACACGCGCACGGTGCTCCGGTACGGCGACGGCTGGGCCGGCTACCGCGCCGCGAAGGCCGCCGCCCGGCGCGGTGCCGAGCAGCGGTACGCGGACTGGGCCGAGGAGGTGGCCCGCATGGAGGAACTGCTCGAGGCCGCAGTCAGGCGGCTTGCCACCACCGGCCGCGACCCGAAGCAGGGTTTCGGCAAGCACCGCCGGTCCAGCGAGGCGAAGCTCGGCGGGCAGGTGCGCTCCGTCCGGGAGCGCCTCGCCCAGCTGCGGCGCAACCCGGTGGCCGAGCCGCCGGCACCACTTCGCTTCACCACCGCGCTGTCGGCGGCAGACGGCCCCGCCCAGGGCCCCCTCGCCGAGTTCGACGGCATACGGGTCGGCGAGCGGCTGCGTCTGGACGGGCTCCTTGCGATCGCTCCCGGACAGCGGTTGCTGGTCACGGGCGAGAACGGCGCGGGCAAGACGACGCTCCTGCGCGTCCTGGCGGGCGACCTGGAGCCGGACGCCGGCACGGCACGCCGCCCCGCCCGGATCGGCTACCTCGCCCAGGAGCTGCCCGCGCACTCCACGCGGCTCCCGCTGCTCGCCGCGTTCGCTGCCGGGCGGCCCGGACTGCCGGACGAGTACGCCGAACAGCTCCTGGCACTGGGCCTGTTCCGCGAGCAGGACCTGCACGTCCCGGTCGCCGCCCTGTCGGCGGGCCAGCAGCGTCGTCTGCAGATCGCCCGCCTGGTGACCCGGCCCGCGGACCTCCTCGTCCTCGACGAGCCGACCAACCACATCGCGCTCGACCTGGTCGAGGACCTTCAGGCGGCGCTCGCCACGTACCCAGGAGCGGTGGTCGCGGTGTCGCACGACCGCGACTTCCGCGCCCGCTTCGAAGGAGAGCGGCTGGAGCTGCACGCCGGCCGCAGGCGCTGACCCCTCGGATCCTCGTCCTCCGCGAACGGCCCTCGCCCACGCCCCGCCCCCACCTGCCCAACAGCCGGAAACCCGCTGAAGCGATGGAGCCATGCCCGGGCCCGCATTCCCACGCATCCCAGGCAGCGTTTTGCGTCTGGACAGGCGGCTGGACGGGATCCGGCCGGCTCGATGGTTACGGCGTGGAGAACAAGCCGGGCCCCGGCGGCGAGGGGCCGTCGGCACGGACGCCGTTCGTGACCCGCAGGAACTCCAGCTTTTCCGCATCGGCGGAACCCGCGGCCACCGTGTAGACGACGAGTCGGACGTCGCAGCCCGGGACGGTGAGCACGTCGCAGTCGCAGATCACCTCGCCGACCTGGGGGTGCACGATGGTCTTGCGGGCCGAGACGTGCGGTCCGACCGCACCCTCGTCCCACAGCCGAGTGAACTCCGCACTGGTGGACCGCAGTTCCTCGACAAGGTTGGTCAGGCCGCGGTCACGGGGGTAGTTGGCGAGAGCCGTGCGCAGATCGGCGACGAGGGCGGGGCCGAGGGCGTCGCCGTCCTGGATCACGGGCCAGGCCGCGAGCCCTGAGGGCCCTGTGGCGAAGACCGAGCGCACCAGGTTCCGCTCGACAGGTGTCCGCGCGCTGGGGTCGCCCAGCAGCACCACCCAAGCCGGAGTCCAGGACAGCAAGGTCCAGTCGGCACTGAACACGCCCACGGGGAACTCGCCGAGGCGAGCCAGCATCCGTTGGACCCCCGCCGGAACATGCGTGGAGATCGTCCCCTCCTGGGGAGGGAGGAGGCCGGCCAGCCGGTAGGCGTGATCGCGTTCCATGGGCTGCAGTTGCAGTGCCCTGGCCAGGCTTGCGACGACCTGCGCCGAAGGGCTCGTGGCGCGGCCCTGTTCCAGCCGCACCACGTAGTCGACCGACAGCCCCGCGAGTTCGGCCAGCTCCTCGCGGCGCAATCCCACCGCACGTCGTCCGGGCCGCGAGGTCCGCCCGACGTCGCGGGGAGAAAGCCGGTCGCGCCAGCGGCGCAATGCCGTGCCAAGGGTCTCGTCCACTCGGCCATTGTGTCCGCCGTGCAGCCGTTGTGCCTGGTACTGGCAGTCCTACCGTCGCAGAGGGCACTGGTTGTCCTCTCGTCACGGGCCGAGAGTGAAACGCATGACAACAACCTTCATCACCGGAGCCAACAAGTCCCTCGGTTACGAGACCGCCCGCCGCTTGATCGAAGCCGGCCACACCGTCGTCGTCGGTGCTCGTGATCCAGAGCGCGGCCAGGCGGCCGCCGACGCACTCGGTGCCCGTTTCGTCCAGATCGATGTGACGGATGACGCGTCGGTGGCTGCGGCCGCCGCCGACATCGAGGCTCGCGAGGGCGGCATCGACGTCCTGATCAACAACGCCGGCGTCTTCGGGACGCATAGCCCCGCCGACCAGATCACGGCCGCTGACGCGAGCGCAGTCTTCGACGTCAATGTCGTGGGGATCGTCCGGGTGACGCACGCGTTCCTGCCTCTGCTGCGCAAGTCCGCGAACCCGGTCATCGTCAATGTGTCCAGCGGCATGGGGTCGTTCGCGGCCACCCACGACGCCGGACGCGTCGAGGGGCGGGCCATCGCGCCGCTCTACACGGCTTCGAAGGCCGCCGTGACCATGCTGACCACGCAGTACGCGAAGTCCTGGCCGGACGTGAAGGTGAACGCGGCCGACCCGGGCTACACCGCGACCGACTTCAACGGGCACAGCGGCCCGCAGACAGTGACCGAGGGAACCGACGCGATCGTCGAACTCGCCACCCTCGGGGCGGACGGACCGACCGGAACCTTCCGCGACCGTCACGGTGAGATGGCCTGGTGATCCGCCTCTGAGTGGGGGCGTGCCCGGCACGGACGAGGGCGGCCGGAGTGCGGCTGCGAGGCAGTCGGCCGCGATCCGGCCGCTCAGGGGCCACCCCCCGGCCCCGGATGTGCTGGGGCCCGCTTCAGGGTGTGTAACCTGCTTCTCTATAACGACTGTCATAGGAGGCTGTCATGACGATCATCACCGTGAATGCCCCGAAGGGGCGCCTGGGTCTTGAGCAGCGCCGCGAGTTGGCCGAGACGCTGACCGACGCGGTGTTGGTGCCCGAGGTCGGGCAGGACGCTCCGGCCGCCAGGGCTGGGTTTCAGGTGCACTTCGTCGAGCGCGAGCGGGACATGATGGCCATCGGCGGGCGGCTGTTGGCCGACGCCGCCGATGACCGCGACGTCATGGTGATCGACGTCGCGGTCATGGACGCCGCGTGGCAGCGGGACGTGCGGGCCGAGGTGATCGAGCGGGTGCTGGCCGCGCTCGCGACGGCCTGTGGGCTGGAGAAGCCGTCGCCTGCCTGGTGGGTCAACTTCCGTGTGATCGACGAGGGCAGTTGGGGGTCGTCAGGTGGCGTGCTGTCCATCCTGCCGCTCCTCGAGAGCGGGGTCTTCACCGAGGAGCGGGCCAAGGCCGTCCGCGCGGCACTGGGAGCGTGAAGGCGGTCCTCGATCGCCGCGAGGATCAGGGCCTGCGGCATGGCGGGACGGCCTCGGAGGCGAGCTGCCGCTTGCCCTCCGGTGAAGTGCCCCTGCCTGGTGGTCCGTTCGTGCACGCCCTGCAGGGCTGACGTTTCCGCCGTCCGGAGTCAGTCGTGCGGCGGCGGTGCCTGTGCCATGCGTGATGTCGTCATTGTGGGGCGGGGGTGGGGCGGTGCCACTCAGGCAGCCGTCGAGGACGTCATGGCGGTACTGGAGCCGGCGTAAGCCTCGCCGGACGGCGGTGACCAGGTCCTGTGACCGCCCAGCGTGTCCTGTTGCACGACGGGCCTCGCGTCATGCTTCCTGCATCGCGGGCGCACGGCGCTCGCCCGAGCCCCGGACGACCAGGCGGGTGGGGACGGTGATGGTGCGGGCGCGGGAGCGGTCGCCGTCGAGGCGGGCCAGGGCGGTGGCCGCGGCCGTTCTGCCGATCTCTTCCGGGTCCTGAGCGACGACGGTCAGAGCCGGTTCGAGCGCCTCGGCGAGTTCCACGTCGTCGAAGGCGACGACGGCGACGTCTTTCCGTTTGGTCCGGGCGAGTTCGGTCACTATGCCCAGAGCGACGATGTTGTTGCCGGCGAACAGGGCGGTGGGGGGATCCGCCAGGCTCAGGAGCTGGGAGGTCGCGGTGGAGGCCCCGTGCTGGTCGTGGGCATCGGTGACCAGGGAGCGGTCGTAGGGGATGTCGGCTTCCTGGAGGGCCGCGCGGTATCCGGCCAGGCGCTCGCGGCGGGTGTAGAGCTTGGTGGGGAGGTCGCCGACGAAGCCGATGCGCCGGTGGCCGTGGGCGATCAGGTGGGCGACGCCGTCCTGGGCGCCCGCACGGTTGGAGCTGACGACGCTGTCCGTGGCCAGGCCCGCGCCCGGACGGTCGAGGAAGACGACGGGCAGGCCCGCGGTGCGGTGGGTCTTGAGGTGGGAGTGGTCGGCGCCGACGGACGGCACGACCATGAGGATGCTGACGCGGCGGGCGAGGAACTTGTCCGTCAGGGCGCGTTCGCGGTCGGGGTCGTCTGCGGAGGAGCCCATGAGCAGGGTCAGGCCGCGGTCGCGGACCGTGTCCTCGATGCTCCTGGCCACAGCGCCGAAGAAGGGGTTGCCGAGGTCGGGGATGACCAGCCCGATGGTGGTGTCGGGTCCGCCGACGCGGATGTTGCGTGCCATGAGGTTCGGCTGGAAGCCGAGCTTGGCCACGGCGGCGAGAACCTGTTCCCTCGTTTGGGCCGAGGCGGGCCCGTCCTCGTTGAGGACGCGGGAGACGGTCTTGGCGCTGACACCTACTTCGCGGGCGACATCGGCCAGGGTGGGGCGGCGGTTCGCTGCCATGGACGAATGGTCTCCTGTGCTCGTCGGTTCCGGCCGCGGCCTCGGCCGGATTCCGTCGAGTGTCGAGTGATGTGGTCAGGTGGCCCGGACTCCCGCGGCCTTCGCCGCCTCGGAATCCGCTACGACAGTATCTCCGGCCGCGTCCACGGTGAGCGCGCCGGTCATGATGGCGACGACCTCCG
Organism: Streptomyces sp. SD31; assembly: GCF_052068475.1. NCBI lineage: Bacteria > Bacillati > Actinomycetota > Actinomycetes > Kitasatosporales > Streptomycetaceae > Streptomyces > Streptomyces sp. SD31. The sequence continues at coordinate 389,484 of NZ_JBQHCX010000005.1, forward strand.
CCATGGAGTAGTCGGACGGCTTGATCACGGCAGCGCGCCTGCCCAGCCGGTGGACGTGGATCCGGTCGGCGATCTCGAAGACGTGGGGCATGTTGTGACTGATCAGGACGACCGGCATGCCCTTGTCCCGGACACGGCGGATGAGGTCCAGGACCTGGCCGGACTCCTTGACGCCGAGCGCGGCGGTGGGTTCGTCCATGACGACGACGCTGCGGGCCCAGGCGACGGCCCGGGCGACCGCGACGGCCTGCCGCTGTCCGCCGGAGAGGGTCTCGACCGACTGGGTCAGCGAGCGCAGGCCGATCTTCAGGTCGGCCATGTGCTCGGCGGCCTCCTGGCGCATGCGCTTCTTGTCGAGCATGCGCAAGGCGCTGCCGAGGATGCCGGGGCGGCGCAGTTCACGGCCGAGGAACATGTTCGAGGCGATGTCCATGGAGGCGGCCACGGCGAGGTCCTGGTAGACCGTCTCGATGCCGTGGGCGCGCGCACTTTGCGGCCCGGAGAACTGGATCGGCTTGCCGTTCAGCCGTATCTCGCCCGCGTCAGGGACCACCGCACCGGTAAGTGCCTTGATCAGGCTGGTCTTTCCGGCGCCGTTGTCACCGATGACGGCGAGGACCTCGCCGGGCAGCAGGTCGAAGTCGGCACCGTCGATGGCGGTGACATGGCCGTAGCGCTTGACCAGGCCGCGTGCCTGCAGGACGGGCGTGGGGGAGGAGGTGGCGGTCATCGGGCCTTCTTCCGGGAGATCTGGTCGACGGTCACCGCGAGGATCACCAGGACACCGGTGATCAGCGTCTGGTAGATGGAGGCGACGCCCATCAGCTGCAGGCCGTTGCGGAACACACCGACGATGAGGACGCCGATGAAGGTGCCGAGCACCGAGCCGCGTCCGCCGAAGAGGCTGGTGCCGCCGAGCACCACGGCGGTGATGCTGTCGAGGTTGTCGGTCTGTCCGGCCTGGGGGTCGCCGACTCCGGTGCGGGAGATGAGCAGCAGGGCTGCGATGCCGTAGAGCAGACCCGCCACGGTGTAGACGCCGATGGTCAGGCGCGAGGTGCGGATGCCGTTCAGTCGCGCCGCCTCCGGGCTGTTGCCCAGCGCGTAGACGTGTCGGCCCCAACCGGTGCTGCTCAGGGCGTAGGCGAGGAGCAGGAACAGGGCGATGGTGACCAGGGAGCCGTAGGTGATGTCGGTGTTGCCGAGCGGGAAGGTCTGCCCGAGGGCCGTCAGCGGGCCGGGCAGGTTGGTGACCGTCTGCTCCTCGGAGTAGATGTGGGTCAGTGCGAACGCCACGTTGAGCATGCCGAGGGTGACGATGAACGGCGGCAGCGGGATCTTCTGCACCAGCGCCCCGTTGAGCAGCCCGAAGCCGCCGCAGACGACCAGGCCCAGAGCGATGGCGGCGAGCGGTGGCAGGGAGCCCTCGGCCGCCATCTTGGCGATCACGATGCTGCCGAACGCCATCACGGCTCCGCACGACAGGTCGATGCCCGCGGTGAGGATGATCAGGGTCTGACCGATGGCGAGGGTGCCGACGACCATGACCTGCTGCACGATCAGCGAGAAGTTCCCGCCCGTGAGGAACTGGTCGGTCGAGAAGGAGAAGAAGACGCAGGCCAGGAGGAGGGCGACCAGCGGGCCGGTGGTCGGCTGCGTGAGCAGTCTGCGGGCCGTGGTCGGCGCTTTGAGCTCGGCGTATGGCGAGGACGTGCTCGGAGGCGTGGACGTGGCGGTCATGCGAAGTCCTTGTCGGAAGACGGAAGTCCTTGTCCGGCCGTGCCGGAGAACAGGGAGGACAAGGAGGCGAGGGGGCGGCCGTCCCCGGTCGGGGAGGTGGGGCCGGCCGCCCCGCTGAAGGGAAAGGCGGCGAACGTGCGGTCCTCGGGGACGGCTCAGCCCCAGCAGTTCTCCAGGCCGTAGGCGGTGTCCTTGGACGTGACCCCGTCCTGCGCCTTGTCGGTGATCAGGGTGACGCCGGTGTCGGTGTAACCGGACGCCTTCTTGCCGTCCTTGGCGTACGTCACGACGGCCTTGACGCCCTCGGCGGCCATTTTCAGCGGGTACTGCTGCGAAGTCGCCGCGATCTTGCCGTCCTTGACCGCCTGGGTGCCGGTGCAGCCGCCGTCGACGGAGACGATCAGGACGTCCTTCTCCCGGCCCTTGGCCTTGAGCGCGGTGTACGCGCCCAGCGCGGCTGGTTCGTTGATGGTGTAGACGACGTTGATGCCGGGTTCCTTCTGGAGGCAGTTCTCCATGGCGGTCTGGCCCTTGGCCTGGTCGCCTCCGGTGTCCTGGGAGCAGACGACCGCCGGGTCCTTGTCGTCGATGCCGAAGCCCTTGAGGAAACCGCTGTGGCGCTGGACGCCGACGGAGACGCCCGGCGCGAGGTCGAGGGTGGCTATCTTCGCGGTCTTGCCCTTCATGGCGGCCTTGGCGTACTCGCCGATCAGCTCGCCGGCCTTGACGTTGTCGGTGGCGAAGAGGGCGTCGACCGCGCTCTCCGGCTCGGTCGGGGTGTCGAGGGCGATGACCAGGACCCCCTTGGCCTTGGCCTTCTCGACCGCGGGCACGATCGCCTTGGAGTCGCTGGGGGTGATCAGGATGCCCTTCACCCCGGCGGCGACCATGTTCTCGATGGCGGTGACCTGACCGGCGTTGTCCCCGTCGAACTTGCCCGCGGCGGTCATCAGTTCGACGCCGTCCGCCTTGGCGGCCTTCTCCGCGCCTTCCTTCATCTTCACGAAGAACGGGTTGGTGTCGGTCTTGGTGATCAGACCGACCTTGACGCTGCCCGAACCGGAGCCGACGGTGTCCGATCCGGAGCCGGATCCGCAGGCCGTCAGGGTGAGGGCTGCCAGGCCGGTGCACGCGGCGGCTCTGAGGAGGGCTGAGGGCAGACGAGGGGTGCGAGACATGAACGACTCCAGCGGGATCGCGGGCGGTGCGGCGGCATCGGAGCATGCCGTCCCGAAGTGTCATCGTTGACTTATGTCATCGTTGACACTGCTTGGCGAGGATGATGGACTCCGCCTCCCGGCAACGTCAATGCCCTGCACCGGACACAAGTCCGTAACGGCCGCGCGGATGCCCGGTCCGTGCCCGCTTTCGCCCGTGCGTTCGCAGAGAAGAGCAGCCCATGAGCCCGCGCCAGATCACCGTCCTGGGGGAGTGCGTCGCGGACGCGTTCACCGAACCCGGAGGCACCTCGAACGAACTCGCCCTGCGTGTCCTGCCCGGCGGCGGACCTGCGAATACAGCCGTCGCCCTGGCCCGCCTCGGCACCCCGGCCCGCTTCCTCGCGCGGCTGTCCGGCGATGTGTTCGGCCGCCTGTTCCGTGCCCACCTGGAGGCATCCGCGGTGGACCTGTCGAGCGCCGTCGAGGCCGCGGAACCCAGCACGCTGGCCGTGGCGGAGCTGGACGAGCAGGGGCAGGCCGCCTTCTCCTTCCATGCGCAGAACACGGCCGACTGGCAGTGGACAGCCGAGGAGTTGGCGGGGGTGGACCTGTCCGAGACCGCCTGCGTGCACACCGGATCACTGGCCCTGGTCCGCGCACCCGGCGCGGCGGTGGTGGAGGACTTCCTGGCGGCGGCGGCCCCTCGGGCCACCATCAGCATCGACCCCAACGTCCGGCCACTGCTGGTGGATCCCGACGTCTACCGCGCCCGGCTGGCGCACTGGTGCGACCTCGCCGATGTGCTCCGGCTGAGCGAGGACGACCTGGCGCTCCTGCTGCCGGGCACGCCGCCCGAGCAGGCGTGCGACATCTGGCACGCGGCCGGGGCCCGGCTCGTCGTGATCACGCGCGGTGCCGAGGGTGCCCTGGCCTCGCTTGATGGCGAACGGCTACAAGTGCCCGCGGTGGCGACACAGGTCGTCGACACGGTGGGGGCAGGGGACTCCTTCACTGCCGGGCTGCTTCACCACCTCGGGGCCCGCGGCCTCCTCGGCGGCCGGCTGACGGAGCTGCGCCTCGACGATGTCGCCGATGCCTGTCTGTTCGCCACTCAGGTTGCGGCCCTGACCTGCTCGGTTGCCGGTCCCAACCCGCCGTGGCAGAGGGAGTTGGCGCGGCTCGCGACAGCCGGGCGCGGCTAAGTGGGCAGCCGAGCCGCGCCGGGGCGATCAGGACAGCACCGTTGACGCGATGGCCGGATTGCCCCCATCATCGGGCCACTCGCTGTCATCGATGACACAAGTCAACGATGTCACCACCCACCTTGCGAGGCGCTGTGGACGACGGCGCCGGCGAGGCGTCACTCTTCCGTCCGTCCGTGCCGGGCCGCAGGCTCCGCAGCGTGGACGGCCGCAGCACAGGAGGCCCCATGAGCTCTGGACGTGTATCCCCTCATGCCCGCACGCGGCTGATCGCGGCGGTGGCGACCGTCTGCGCCCTGTCCGCAGCCTCGCTCGCCCCGCAGGCCGTCGCTGCCGAGACCCCGCCGTACTCCGAGACCTACAGGCCCCAGTTCCACTTCACCCCCGAGAAGAACTGGATGAACGACCCGAACGGCCTCGTGTACTACAAGGGCGAATACCACCTCTTCTACCAGTACAACCCGAACGGCAATTCCTGGGGTGACATGTCCTGGGGGCACGCGGTGAGCAAGGACCTCGTGCACTGGGAGGAGTTGCCGCTCGCCCTGTCGCACGACGACGAGGAGATGGTGTTCTCCGGCAGCGCGGTCGTCGACTGGAACAACACCACCGGGTTCGGCACGAAGAAGAACCCGCCCATGGTGGCGATCTACACCAGCGCCTACAAGAACGGCGGCAAGCAGGCCCAGTCGCTCGCCTACAGCACCGACCGGGGCCGTACCTGGACCAAGTACCAGGGCAATCCCGTCATCGACATCGGCTCCAGAGAGTTCCGCGACCCCAAGGTCCAGTGGTACGCACCCACCAAGAGCTGGCTGATGACGGTGTCGCTGTCCACCGAGCACAAGGTGCGGTTCTACTCGTCCAAGAACCTCAAGGACTGGGACCTGCTCAGCGAGTTCGGGCCGGCCGGTGCGACGGGCGGCGTGTGGGAGTGCCCCGACCTGTTCCCCCTCGCGGTAGACGGCGACGAGAACAACATCAAGTGGGTCCTGGTCGTCAACATCAACCCCGGCGGCATCGCGGGCGGTTCGGCCGCCCAGTACTTCGTCGGCGACTTCGACGGCAAGAAGTTCACCGCCGACGACAAGGGCACCTACACCCCGCCCACCGGCATGGTGATGCAGGACTTCGAGGGCACCGACTTCGGTACGTGGACGACCACCGGCATCGCGTTCGGCGACGGACCGGCGGCCGGGACACTGGCCGGGCAGGGGACCGTCGAGGGCTTCGACGGCAAGGGCCTCGCCAACAGCTTCCACAGCGGTGACGGCGCCACCGGCACCCTCACCTCACCCGAATTCACCGTCGACAGCCCCTACTTGAACTTCAAGGTCGGCGGCGGACGCCACCCGCACGAGGCCGGAACCGTCATGGAGCAGGGCCCGCCGCCCGCAGGCACGGTCCTCGCCGACTTCGAAGGCGGCAGCTACGGCGACTGGACGAAGACCGGTGACGCCTTCGGCACCGCACCGGCCACCGGCACCCTCCCCAACCAGCAGGAGGTCTCCGGCTTCCTGGGCAGCGGCCTGGTCAACACCTACCTGAACGGCGACTCGACGACCGGCACCCTTACGTCGCCCGCATTCACCATCGACAAGAAGCACATCAACTTCCTCATCGGCGGCGGCTACCATCCCGCGGGCTCCGCCAACCCCACCGCCCTCGAACTCCTCGTCGACGGCCAGGTCGTGCGCAGCGCCACCGGAAAGGACGCCGAGGCGCTCAACTGGGCTTCGTGGGACGTCAGCGACCTCGCTGGTAAGAAGGCGCAGATCAGGATCGTCGATGACAACACCGGTGGCTGGGGCCACCTCAACGTCGACCACATCATGCTGTCCGACACCGAGGCCCAGCCCGTCTCCCGGGAGACGTCCGTCAACCTGATGGTCGACGGCGAGGTCGTCCGCAGCGCCACCGGCTCCAACAGCGAGACCCTGGACTGGGCTTCCTTCGATCTGCGTCCCTACGCCGGCAAGAAGGCACGCATCCAGGTCGTCGACAGGAACACCGCCGGCTGGGGCCACATCCTCGCCGACCAGTTCACCGCCGCCGACACCCCCGCCCTCTCCGTCGTGCAGCGCGCCGACTGGGCCGACTACGGCAAGGACTACTACGCGGCGGTGTCCTGGGAGGACGCGCCGGGCGGCAAGCGGTACATGATCGGCTGGATGAACAACTGGGACTACAGCGGCGCCATCCCCACCTCCCCCTGGCGCGGCGCGCAGAGCGCCCCCCGGGAGATGGCCCTGCGCACCATCAACGGCCGACTCCGGCTCACCAGCAAGCCGGTGAGCAGCCTGGAGTCCCTCCGGCAGAGGCGCCCGGCGACGGCGGCCGGCGTCACCGTCAAGAGCACCTCGAAGCCCCTGATCGGCCCCGCGGCCAAGGGCAAGGCGCTCGACATCGAGGCCACTTTCTCCCTCAAGGACGCCGAACGCTTCGGCCTGAAGGTGCGTACCGGCGCCGGAGGCGAGGAGACCGTCATCGGCTACGACACCACGACACAGGAGCTGTACGTCGACCGCACCCGCTCCGGCGCCGTGGACTTCAACAGCTCCTTCCCCGGCGTCCAGCGAGCACCACTGCAAGCCAAGAACGGCCAGGTGAAGCTGCGGATCCTCGTCGACTGGTCGTCCGTCGAGGTCTTCGGCGGCAGCGGCGAAGCGGTGATCACCGACCAGATCTTCCCCGACCCGGACAGCCAGGGAGTGCAGGTCTTCGCCGAGAACGGCTCGGTGAAGCTGGACCGGGCCCGCGTCTGGCACCTCGACTCCTACCGCGACTGATCCTCACATCACGCCCGACCAAGAAGGACACCACACCGTGAACAAGACCCTGCTCGCCGAGTTCACCGCACGCGAGGGCGCGGAGGACGAGGTCGCCCGCCTGATCCTGGAGTACGCCCGGAAGGTACGGGAGGAAGACGGCAACCTCGCCTTCGACGTCTACACCAAGGCGTCGAGCCCGCGCGCCTACTGGATCTTCGAGGTGTACCGGGACGAGGACGCTTTCCAGGCGCACCTGACGGCCCCGTACGGTGCTCCGTTCAACACCGCACTCGCGCCGCTGATCGAGGAGGACGCCTCGGTGCTGACCTTCCTCGATCCGGTGGCCTGACCATGGCCGGCCCGCCTCGCGGACCGGCCTCACACGTTGAGCCGTACGGGCAGAAAGACCGGGGCGGGCGGTGACCGTCGTGGGCTGCTTGGGATGCAGGGAGGGGCTGCACCCGGTACGACCGTTCGAAGTCTGGCGCCCTACGAGGCGAAGTAGTTGAAGCTGGATGGCCGTCTCCGCGTGAGCGTTTGAGGACGAGGCCTCCGCGCGTCAGCCGGCCAGGCGGTTGATCTTGCGGATCTGCTTGTCGAAGGCCCGGGCCGGCACGAGGCGGCGCAGTGTGCTCACGCGTCCGGCCAGGGGGCCGGCGGTGTAGCGCAGTCTCGGCTTCGCGTCGGTCGCTGCCGCGACGATCGCCTGGGCGACGACGGCGGGGGCGTCGCCGGTCCTCACGGCCTCCGCCATCACGCGGTCGACGATGTGCCGCTGCTTCGCGTAGGCGTGCAGGGGGGTGTCGGGCTTGGTGCTGTTGGCCTCGAACCCGGTCCTGGTGTAGGCGGGTTGGACGATGAGTGCCCGGACGCCGTGGTCACGGACCTCGTGGTCGAGGGACTCGGTGTAGCCCTCGATGGCGTGCTTGGAGGCGGCGTAGGCGGCCATGTACGGCTGGGGCATGAACCCGAGTACGGACGAGACGTTGATGATGCGCCCGCGTCCCTGGGCACGCATGTGCGGCAGGATCTCGTTCACCATGCGCATGACCCCGAAGACGTTGGTGTCGAAGACGGCCTGCGCCTGCCCGAGGGGGGTTTCCTCGGCCGCACCCATCGAGCCGACGCCGGCGTTGTTGACCAGGACGTCGATCCGCCCGAACCGCTCGAACACCTCCTGGACCGCGGCGGTGACCGAGGCGTCACTGGCCACGTCCAAGTCGAGGAACCTCATGCCGTCAAGCGGGGTGACGCGTGAGGTGTCGCGACTTGTGCCGACCACGTCGAAACCCGCTGCGACCAGGGCGAGCGCGGTTTCCGCGTGCAAGTTTGAGCGGGGAGTCGTCGCTTTGATGTGGAGCCTGAAACGCTCCTGATGCGGATGCAGGGATATGCCGTCGTGGTGGCCGCGGAGGTGCACCTGCCGCTGGGTGCTGATGCCTGCGAGACCGCGAGCTTTTTCGCCTGCGGCATGCTCGGCAGCACTCTTACGGCCATCGGGCCTCCCGCGAGTGCCGGGATGTGAGGGTTTGTGGACGGGCGATGTGTCAGCGCATGCCCGCTGCGTCGAGCAGGGTGGCCACCGTGGGTGCGATGAGCCCCGTCAGTTTGTCGGCTCCGATCCCCGCGCGGGCGCTGGCGCCGTCGAAGACCAGGCTGAGCTGCCGGGCCAGCAGGTCGGGATCGCTCGCCCCGCCTTGCTCGGCCTCGGTGCGGAAAAAGCCTGTCAGGTTCTCCTTGACTCGGTGGGCCACCCGACTCGCAGGATGACTCTGATCCTTGAGCTCGATCTGAACGGCCAGATACGGGCAGCCGCGGAACTCGGGTGCTCCTGCCTGCGATTCCACCTGCTCGAAGACGTGCATGATCCGCTCGCGGGGCGGCCGGCCATCGTCCGTCGCGGGCAGGAGTGTCGCCACGTAGTCGGAAGTGCGCTGCTCGAGGCTCGCCGCCAGTAGTTCGTCCTTGCTCTCGAACAGCTGGTACATGGAGCGCTTCGACACCCCCGCCGCCTTGCACAGGGCCTCGACGCCGATGCCGACACCGTCGCGGTAGGTGAGCGTGGCCGCCGCATTCAGCAGCCGCTCTCGGGAGCTTGGCTTCGCCTCGGTGGTCATGCTGCGAGGTTAACTCGATTCCGACAAAATAAAAACTGATCGGTTTTCAGGGTGGAGCCTTGATGGTGATGAGGGGGTGCCTTCCGCTATGGGGGGAGTCCTTACCGTGAAGGCCCTCAATAACAGGACCAGGGCGGTGGCCGCGGCGGCGGTGATGGTGGTGACCATCGGACGGCGCTCACTCAGGCGGCCTCCGGTGGTGGTGCCGCCCAGCGCTCCGACACCCTGACTGGTTTCCGTCGGTGCGCCTGGTCTCGGCCACCGCCCGCAGGACGTCGACGAGGGCCGTCACCGTGGGCCGGTGCTCCGCGGCGGAGCGGAACACGACCACGATGTGCCGCTCCACTGTCTCGCTCAGCTCCACCACGTCGAAGCGCGACGAGCGCAGCCTGAGCATCAGATCCGTCACGGTGCTCACACCGACGCCCGCCTCGACCAGGGCCAGCGTGGCCGCGGTGTCCGTCACCTCGTGCCGCACCTCGGGCTCGACGCCCGCCCGTCGGCAGGCGGTGAGCACGGCACGGCCGTAGTAGCTGGTGGTGGACGGCATGATCCACAACAGATCCTGGGTGTCGGCGAGGGAGACCACGCGACGGCCGGCCATCGTGCCGGCGGGCACGGCGAGCGAGAAGCGTTCCCGGTACAGCTGCGTCACCCGCAGGGCCGGATCGCGGGGAATGGGCACGTCCGGGTAGTCCAGGCCGAGCGCGAGGTCCACGGCTCCGGACGCGACCGCGTCGTACACCTCGTCCACGTCCATGTCGCGGCTGCGCACCGTCAGTCCCGGATAAGCCTCGCGTGCCCTGCGCAGGGCCAGCGGCAGGATCTCGGCGGCGGCCGTGGCGAACAGGCCGACCCACAGTGTCCCGGCGGGTTCGCCCCGGGCGCGCTCCAGCGCCTCGACGGCCTCGGCCTCCGTGGACAGGATCCGCTCGGCGTGATGGGCCAGCGTCATGCCGGCGTCGGTCAGCTCCACCCGGCGCCCGACGCGCCGCAGCAGCTCCATGCCGGTGGCCTTCTCCAGCGCGGTGATCTGCTGGGAGACCCCGCCGGGCGTGTAGCCGAGGGCCGCGGCCACCGCGGAGATGGTGCCGCGCCGGGTCAGTTCCACAAGGGAGCGCAACTGGGCACTCGTCCAGTCCATACGGCGAACGTATAGCAGCTCTAAATGATCATGCGCACTAATTGTTCATAGACGTCAACTGTCGTGTTGCCGCACGATGACGCGCAGACAGCTGCTCGGCAACGCCCCTGGTGACGCACCGCCCGCGAAGGGATGGCCTGTTGACCTCCTCACCGCTCTCTCGCACCGTTCCCCCCACCGCCGACGTCGTGATCATCGGCGGCGGCGTGATGGGAACCAGTACCGCCTTCCACCTGGCGGAGGCCGGAGTGCGCAACATCGTCGTCGTCGAGCGCGGAGATCTGGGCTGCGGCAGCTCGGGCAAACCGATCGGCGGCGTGCGGGCCCAGTTCTCCGACCCGCTCAACATCGAGCTGGGCAACCGGAGTCTGCGCGCCTTCCAGGACTTCCCGGACCGCCCGGGCACCGACATCGGACTCGACACCGTCGGCTATCTCTTCCTGCTCACCACCGAGCAGCAGGCCGCGGACTTCGAGGCCGGTGTCCGGATCCAGAACGGCTTCGGCGTCCCCAGCCGCATGGTCGACGCCCGCGAGGCGCACCGGCTGTGTCCCTATGTCAGCACCGACGGACTCGTGGCCGCCGTCCACTCGCCCACCGACGGTCACGCAAGGCCCGCCCTGGTCGTCCAGGGTTACGCCCGGGCGGCGGCCAGGGCCGGGGTCACCTTCGCGACCCGCACCGCCGTCACCGGCCTCGACACCAGCGGCGACCGGGTGACGGCCGTCCACACCGACCGCGGGCGCATCGACTGCGGCACGGTCGTCTGCGCCGCCGGGGCCTGGTCGGCGCGGATCGGCGACATGGCCGGCGTCAGCCTCCCGGTGCGGCCGGTGCGCCGCCAGCTGGCCTTCACCGTCCCGCTCACGCCCCCCGCCCCGCGGATCCCCTTCACCATCGACTTCACGTCCTCGGCGTACTTCCACAACAGCGACGACGGGCTGCTGTTCGGCCTGGCCGACCCCGACCAGCCGGACGGCTTCGACACCACGTGGACCCCGGACTGGCTCGACCTGTTCCGCGATGTCGTACGTCACCGCGCGCCCGCCCTGGCGGACATGGAGACGGACGGCGGCTGGGCAGGACTCTACGAGGTCACCCCGGACCACAACGCGCTGATCGGCCGCTCCGGCGAGGTGACCAACTTCCTGTACGCCACCGGGTTTTCGGGCCACGGCTTCCTGCAGGCACCCGCGGTCGGGGAGATCGTCCGCGACCTCTGCCTGGACCGCGCCCCCTTCGTCGACATCACCCCGCTCAGCGCGGACCGCTTCCGGGCGGGCGCCGAGATCCGTCCCGAAGCACATGTGGTGTGAACACCCGATCGAAGGGCAGAGCTGTCGATGATCAGCCAGTGGCAGTTGCGCGCCGCGTTCGCCCAGCGGCTCTCCGGCATGTACGGGCGGGAAGTCCCCGCCTACACCACGCTTGTGGACGTCTCCCGCGAGGTCAACGAGGACGTCCTGCGCGCCCGGGGTGCCGACGCCGAACGCCTGGGATCCATCGGGCGGGTGACCGCCGAGCGCCACGGCGCGATCCGGGTCGGCACCCCGCGGGAGCTGGGGCAGGTCGCACGGATCTTCGGCGCCCTGGGCATGCGCCCGGTCGGCTTCTACGACCTGCGCGAAGCCGCCGCCAGCGCCGTCCCCGTCGTATCGACCGCGTTCCGACCCGTCGACGGCGAGGAACTGGCCCGCAATCCCTTCCGCGTCTTCACCTCCCTGCTCACCCCCGCCGACCCGCGGTTCTTCGACGCCGACCTGCGCGCACGCCTGGAGACCTTCCTGGCGGCCCGCGAACTGTTCCCCCCGCAACTGCTCGACCTGGCCGACCGGGCGGAGGCCGAGCGGGAACTGCCCGAGGAGGACGCCGAACGCTTCCTCCAACTGGCTGTCGGGGCCTTCGAGTTGTCGAACGAACCGGTGGACAGGGCCTGGTACGAGACGCTGGAGAAGGTGTCTGCCGTCGCCGCGGACATCGGCGGCGTCCGCAGCACCCACATCAACCACCTCACGCCCCGCGTGCTGGACATCGACGAGCTCTACCGGCGTATGACCCAGCGCGGCATCGAGATGATCGACACCATCCAGGGCCCGCCGGCCTGGCAGGGACCCGACATCCTGCTGCGCCAGACGTCCTTCCGCGCCCTCGCCGAACCCCGCGCCCTGCGCCTGGCGGACGGCAGCGTGACCCGCGGCGCCCTGCGGGTGCGCTTCGGCGAGGTCGAGGCCCGCGGGATCGCCCTCACCCGTGCGGGCCGCACCCTCTACGACCACCTGCTCACCGCCGTCGACCGGGAGGCCGCGCACCGGCCCGTGACAGACCGGGCCGACGTCGCCCGCGCGGTCTGGGAGAAGCACCTCCCGCGCACCGAACGCGAGCTGGCCGAGCGCCGGTTGGCCTACTTCACGTACCACGCGACACCGGACCAGCCCCGCGACGGCCGCGAACCGCCCGCCGACCTCGGCGAGTTGCTGGCGCGGGGCAGGGTGCGCGCCGAGCCGATCGTCTACGAGGACTTCCTGCCCCGGTCCGCGGCCGGCATCTTCCAGTCCAACCTCAGCGGCGAGGGCTCCCGCGACAACGCGCAGCAGGGCACGGTCTACGACGCCGAATGGCTGTCCGGCGCCCTCGACCGCGAGGTCCTGGACCCCTTCGCGCTCTACGAGCAGCAGCAGAACGCCTCCCTGGCCCGGGTGACCGAACAACTCGGGCTGAAGCCCCTCGCATGACAACTCGCATGACGCCTCGCATGCCGACTCGTATGACACCTCATATGACAAGGAGCACCATGACCAGCACGACCCCGACCCTGCCCACCACCGAGGACCTGCGCGTCCGGGCCCGCGCCGCCCTGGAGCGCACCGGTGTCACCGTCCCGGAGGGCAGCGACTTCCAGGCCCGCACCCCCATCACCGGCGAGGACCTCTTCGGCCTGACGGCGGCCGGCGCCGCCGACGCCGAGGAGGCCCTCACCGCCACCCGCGCGGCCTTCCTCAGCTGGCGCACCACCCCCGCCCCGCGCCGCGGTGAACTCGTGCGCCGCCTGGGCGAGTTGCTGCGCGACCACAAGAGCGACCTGGCTGACCTCATCACCATCGAGGCGGGCAAGATCCGCTCCGAGGCGCTCGGCGAGGTCCAGGAGATGATCGACATCTGCGACTTCGCCGTGGGCCTGTCCCGCCAGCTCTACGGCCGCACCATCGCCTCCGAGCGCCCCGGCCACCGCCTCGCCGAGACCTGGCACCCGCTCGGCGTGGTCGGCGTCATCTCCGCGTTCAACTTCCCTGCCGCCGTGTGGTCCTGGAACACCGCCATCGCTCTGGCCTGCGGCGACACGGTGATCTGGAAGCCCTCCGAACTCACCCCGCTGATCTCCCTCGCCTGCGACCGGCTCCTGACCCGGGCCGCCGACGACGTCGGAGCGCCCCGCGACGTGCACCGCCTCCTGCTCGGCGACCGCACCCTCGGCGAGAAGCTCGTCGACGACCCGCGCGTCGCGCTCGTCAGCGCCACCGGCTCGACCCGCATGGGCCGCGAAGTAGGCCCGCGCGTCGCGGCCCGCTTCGGCCGCAGCCTGCTGGAACTCGGCGGCAACAACGCGGCGATCGTCGCCCCCTCCGCCGACCTGGACCTCGCCGTCCAGGGCATCGTCTTCGCCGCGGCCGGCACCGCGGGCCAGCGCTGCACGACCCTGCGCCGCCTGATCGTGCACCGCGACATCGCCGACACCCTCGTCGGGCGACTGACCACCGCTTACCGCAAGCTCCCCATCGGCGACCCCTTCGACGAGACCACCCTTGTCGGCCCGCTCATCACCACCAAGGCCCTCGACGGCATGAGGGACGCGCTGGACCGGGTGCAGGCCCAGGGCGGCAAGATCCTCGCGGGCGGCAACCGACGTCTGGGCGACATCGCGCCCCGGGCCGCGTACGCCGAGCCGGTCATCGTCCGTGTCGAGGAGCAGACCGACGTCGTACGGGAGGAGACCTTCGCCCCGATCCTGTACGTGCTGACCTACGACAGCCTCGACGAGGCGATCGCGCTGCACAACGACGTCCCGCAGGGCCTGTCCTCCAGCATCTTCACCCGCGACCAGCAGGAGGCAGAGCTCTTCCTGTCCTCCGAGGGATCCGACTGCGGCATCGCCAACGTCAACATCGGCACGTCCGGCGCGGAGATCGGCGGTGCCTTCGGCGGCGAGAAGGAAACCGGCGGCGGACGTGAGTCCGGCTCCGATGCCTGGCGTGCCTACATGCGCCCCGCCACCAACACCATCAACTACTCCAGCCGGCTCGCTCTCGCCCAGAACGTCAGCTTCCTCTAGTAGTACTTCGGTACGTTGAGTGATCTTGGCTGGTCGTGGGCGGCTTCCCGGAGTGAGGGCGGGGGAAGTGGACCGGCTCCGGGGCGAGTGTTGTCTGCGGGGTCGGCTACTGGACGGCCGGCGCAAGTCGATCCAGCCGATGGCCGAGCGGCTGTGCGAGGCGATCAGCCCTGCGGTGTGGGTGTTGACACCGGCCGGGCTTGATCATGGCGAAGGCCTCCGTGTGTGGTGGAGGTGTCGAATCTTCACCGCACGGAGGCCTTCGTGTCCCACCACAATGCCCGGCTGACCGTTCACGGCAGGCGGCTGCTGGTCGAACGTGTCTTCCGGCCGTCCCGTCGCGCATGTCGCGGAGGAACCACGCTTGGATCACGGGCCGTGCTTCTGGAGGCGCGGTGCTGCTGGTGCGTCGCTGTCGGCTGACGCCCGCCGTGGTGCGGCGGCGGCTGCGGGGCTGATCTCGGGCTCCGGGCCCTCGCCCTCGGCTGTCCCGACGGACCGCACCGCCGGCCCCGTCTCTGTCGCTGTCCAAGCGGCGCAGTACAGCAGCAGCCTGGCCATGAGGTTGATCCACAGCACGACGGCGACCGGCACGGCGAAGGCGCCGTACATGCTCTTCCCCGCAACGCCCTGCAGATAGCCGGTCAGCAGCCACTTGAGCAGTTCGAAGCCCACCGCACCGATCAGCCCGGCGACCACGACCGCACGCCGGCCGGGATGCACCCGCGGCAGCCGGGTGAGCACGTAGACCAGCAGCAGGAAGTCGACGACCAAGGCGATGGCCAGGCCGGCGAAGAACAGCAGAGCCCGTCCCGCCCCGCCCTCGATACCGGCCTCGTCGGCGGCCCAGCCGACGGCACTGTTGGCGAACACCGAACTGCCGATCGCGACCAGCCCGACCGCGCCGAGACCGACCAGCACCATGGCGTCCTTGACCTTGAGCAGGATGGGATTTCCCGGGTCCTGCTCCTTCTCCCACACCGCGCGCAGGCTCCCGCGCAGGGCGCCGACCCAGTTGATGCCGATCACGAGCAGCAGCGCGCCCGCGATCAGCCCGACGGATCCGGCATGCGCGACGAGACTGTCCATGTCCAGGAGGTCGGAGAGGCCCGGCGCCTGGTCGGCGATCTCGTCCTTGAGGT
The DNA here is from genome assembly GCF_052068475.1 of Streptomyces sp. SD31. NCBI lineage: Bacteria > Bacillati > Actinomycetota > Actinomycetes > Kitasatosporales > Streptomycetaceae > Streptomyces > Streptomyces sp. SD31. Next base: position 405,087 of record NZ_JBQHCX010000005.1, read on the forward strand.
CCCCCAACTGGTCGTCGCTCAGCAGCTTGGCGCTGATCGCCGCACCCACGGTGATCAGCGGAAAGAGCGCGACGAAGCTGGTGAAGGTGATGGCCGCGGCGAGCCGGGACCAGTGGACCGCAGCCAGCCGCTCGAACGCCCGCCCAGCATGCGTACGCATCAGTTTTCCGATCACAGGCAGCCTTCTCAGCCATTCCATGAGAAACACCCACTTCCTGCGTACCCACAGTCCAGAAGAGAGGCATCCAGCGGAGGACCCGCACCGCCTTCCGACGTATGAGAGCGGCCGACCTGGATCGTCAGTGAGCGGCCCGGTGGCGGAACCAGTGGCCCTTGCGCCGGGTGCGTTCGACCGGTCCGGCAGGGTCTTCGTCAGCCCCCTCCGCCTGCGCCGGCTGTGCGCGGGCGGAGCCGCGTTCGTTGATCAGAACGTCCCGTTCCTGTTCGGCCGCGGCAGTCTCGCGCTGAGGCTGTTTGAGCCTGCGACGTGCGGTGCGGCCGCGACTAGTGGCGTGGCGTGTACCGGTCAGGATCAGCATCAGCCCGAGCAGAGCCGCCGCCCCGACGACGATGCCGTAGAGGAAGAGGGTGCCGGTGGAGCCGGTGACGTCGACTCCGAAGACGGAGAATCCGCCGGTGAAATCGTGGGCGCTGCCACTGTTGGAAAGAACACCGGCGACACCGATGACCACCGCGGCAACGAGAATGACGAGCCCGAAGATCATCACGACGTGCTCCTGGGATCTGCTTCCTGTCCTCACGGTAGAACCGTTCTACCCGGCACGCCACCACCATGGGTTGCGTCTACCCCGAAATTGAGGTAAAGGCGAGACCGGAGGACGCTGGCACTACTGGGTGGACAACCTCTCGTCCACCCATCCGCCACGACCCCAGGAGGCGTAGCACCATGGCCTTCTTCCTGGTTCTTCTCGGCGGCGCCATCGCGCTGGTCGTTATCGGCGCTGTCGTCGACGGCATGCTGTATCTGCTCTCCATCGGCGTGCTGCTCCTCATCGCCGCCGTGCTGTACCTGCTCGTACGCTCGGTATCGCGCTCGCGCCGACGCTCGGCCCACTGACGCGTGGTGGTGGAGGGCGGACCGCCGCTCCACATGCCCCCATGCCGTCACCGCCGGTCTGCCGGATGGAGGCACCGCAGCCCCCGGCGCAGCTCCCGCTGTATCGGTTCCGGGAGCGCCTCGTCCTTGGTCGTGGCGACCAGGGCCGCGGCCACGTCCCGGAGCTTGGTGTTGCAGTGCTGCGACACTTCCACCAACAGGTCCCAGGCCCTGTCGTTGGGACATGAGGCCAGGGCCATCACCATGCCGCATGCCTGGTCGATCACCGCACGGCTCACCAGCGCGCGTCCCAACTGCTCGTTGGTGGCGCGTAGTTCGACGACCTCGGTCAGTAGTCTCGTTTCCTCCGTCGACGCCACGGCCGTCAACAACCGCTGTTCCTCGCGGGGCGTGGTCAGCTGGCGCATGGTGCGTACCTCACAGGCAGTCATCCCATCCATAGGGGGTCAGCGGCGCGCCAGTTGCCGTTCTCCGGCCGCACCGGGCTGGTAGGTCAGTCCGTAGTGCTTGAAGATTGCCTCCTCCTGCGCGGCGGGCAGCACGTCGTCGGTGCCGATCGAAGGGGCCTGCTTCACCAGCGTTCTGACATAGCCGACCCTGAGGTAGTCCGGCCCGGCGATCGCGTCCTCAAGGGGGACGAAGACCAGACGGTGCCGGGTAGGCAGTCCGGTCCGTACCGTGGCCATGGCCGGCTCATCGGTGGTGGTGTCCACATAGACCGCCTCCAGGACACCGATCTTGCGCGACTCGGTGTCGACGACATCGCGGTTGCGCCATTCTCGGACATCGGCTGTGTGAATCATGACCTTCTCCTTCCGGACGGCTCAGCCGCCGGTGGTGAGTCGCACCCGCCGTCTTCCGCGTAAAGCCGCCGCAGCACCCGCTGCATCAGCCGCGAGAGCGGCTCCCCCTCCCAGGCAGTGACCACGGCCGCAGCCACCTCCGGAAGACTGGTGTTGCACTGCCGCGAGATGTCCACCAGCAGGTCCCTGGCCGGCCGACGGCCGCAGGGGGCAAGGATCATCACCATGCCGCACGCCTGATCGATGACCATACGGCCGGCCAGTGCCCGCCGCAGCTGATCATTCTCGGCGCGCAGTGCGACGACATCCTGACCGGCCGCATTCTCCGCCCCGGCCTCAGCCGCCACATCCCACCAACTCTCTGCGAGCAAGGTTGTGCGATGCATGGCATCTGCCTCTCCACGATTTCCGTGCGTCCGGCGTGGCTGAAGCCGCCCCAAAATCTCTGGATGCCGGGCAGCTTCATCGGTCACCCGCGGCGTTCATGGTCCCGACGGTCTTCGCGCCTCCAGCGCGCCCGGTGCCGACGGCTGTAGCGACGGTTCCAGCGGTCCTGACGATCCCGGCGGTTCTCGTAGTCCCGGTAGCCCCCGAGATCGGAACCGTCGTCACGGATCCACCCTCCCCCGCGATCACGGCCGTGCCGGGTGGCGCCGAAGACCAACACGGCCGCGGCCACCCACCAGATGGGGTTGATGAAGCCGAGGCCGAACAAGACCACGGTCAGGATGAGAAGCAGAACGAACACGGCGGGCCTCCCGGAGCGGAACAAAGCATCACTGCCGGGGGCCGGGGCCAGTACGAACAGCGTAGCCCTCCCTCGAGGTTGCGGATAGCGACCCACGTCAGCGCCCTCCGCCGGGGCCAGATGGCCACTTGCCGTCTGTCCAGGGAGCGCGGCGAGGGCTAGCGTGCGCGGTACGGCCCGAGTCCCCGGCAGCGTCGATCACCTTTCGCGCTCCTTCGAGGGCGCACCTCGTGCATCAGTGCCGGGACCTGCCACGCCCCCAACCGGCCGCTCCCGCACCCGCCGTCGCCACACCATCCCGGCGCGGCCTCGATGCGCCCCATGCGGGCACCGTCCATCCGCTGTCCGCCGTGTCGCACGTATCCACCGACAGGCGATACCCATGTACGCGCTGATCGTTCCCGCCTCGACCCCCTTCGTCCTGCTCGCCACCGTGATGGCCCTGTCCTGGTGGGAGGACCACATCCTGCCGACGCAGCCGACCGAGCCGGCCGAAACCCCCGCCGAGCCGCCGTTCACCCCGGCGCCCCCAGCACAGCTCCCAGAACTCCTCGGCGCCGACGCTGCGTTGACAACGGACGTTGCCGGGCGTTGACTGACAGCACGGCGTAGGGCCATGCCACTCCGGACTGTTCGGCGGCATTCCACCTTCCCGCTTCGCCCGGACCCCGCGGAACTCAGGAAACTTCCGCGATCTGGAGGCCCGGCAATGATTCTGTGGATCCTTCTCCTTCTGCTGATCCTGGTGGTGTTCGGGTTCGGCTTCACGACGCAGATCCTGTGGTGGGTCGCCGCCGTCCTGCTGGTCGTCTGGATCGTCGGCTTCGCGATGCGCGGGCGCCGTGGTGGCGGCCGCCGGTACAGCCGCAGGTAGTCCGTTCCCGAGCCGACCCTGCCCGCAGGAACAAACAGGAACAAAGGCCTATACGGCGATCGCATGCGGGACCCCACTCACCAGACAAGCAGGAGGCCGGCCATGAGCGTCGGACGGACGATCAAGCACAAGGCACAGGAATTCAAGGGCCGGGTCACCGAGCGCATCGGCCGGACCACCCGAAACAGGCGACTGCAGCGCGAAGGCAGGACCGACCGGGTCGCGGGAAACCTGAAGCAGTCCGGCGACAAGGCGAAGGACGCCTTCAGGCCGTGACCACAAACGCCCCGCGTGGTGCCCACGTCGCGTGGACACCACCTGGCAGGCCCGAACGCCCGATCAGCCGACAGGAATTGACGGCAATGAAGCAGACCGACCTGCGCACCGAGAGCCAAAGAAGGCAGCCATGCTCACCGTCGTGATCACCGCCGTGATCGTCATCGTCCTGGCCATCCTCCTCTACACCGGACGTGGACGAGCCCGGGGCAGTGGCGGGCAGGGGCTGAAGCGCCGCTTCGGCCCCGAGTACGCCCGCACAGTCGCCGACCACGACGGCGACACCAGGGCCGCCGAACAGGAACTCGGCGCGCGTGTGAAGGAACACGGCTCCCTCACGGAGCAGCCGCTGTCGCCCGCGGCCCGCGAGCGCTATGTGACGCGATGGGCCGCCGTCCATGAGCAGTTCGTCGCATCACCTCAGCAGGCCGTCACCGAGGCGGACGCACTGCTGGCGCGCCTGGCAAGGGACCGCGGCTTCCCCGACGGCGAGCAGTTCGAGGACCAGATCGCCGCCCTCTCCGTCCACCACGCCCACTACGTCCAGGGCTACCGCAGCATGCACGCGGCGGCCCGCGGCCAGAGCGGCACCGAGGAAATGCGGGAGGCCATGGTCGAAGCCCGAAGCCTCTTCGAAGCACTGGTCACCGAAGAGTCGGCCGACCCGCCCCGGCCATCCGCCCCTGACGGCCAAGGCCACGCGCCATGGCCACTGACCCGACGCCACGCGAAGGGAAGCAGCAACTGATGTCCCACGACGCCGCACACACATCGCAACCCCAGCCCGGTAGCCCGGATCCGACACAGCTCGCCCCGCAGGCACCCCCCACCGAATCCGCTCACGCACCGCGTGAGCCCGGCACCAGCACCGACGGCCCCGACCGCAAGCCCGGCCCGGACCTGATCCCGCAGAGTGACCGGGACAAGCTGACCCTGCGCCTCCAGCAGGCCCTGACCACCTTCGTCGACAACCCGCTCCAGGCGGTGGAAGAGGCCGACGCGGTCTTCGACGAGGTCGCCATCCAGTTCACCGACGCCCTCGCGGAACGACGGCGCGTCCTGCGCACAGGTTGGCAGGCCCCGGACACCGATGTGCAGACCGAGGAACTACGGCTCGCGCTCACGCGGTACCGGGAGATCACCGATCGGCTGCTGTACATGTCAGCGTCTGCCGGTCACTGATCCCGTCGCCTCCGCAGGAAGAACGTCCGCCCCGCGCTGAAACAGCGTGCGGTGCAAGGCGGCCGGCGCTGTGAACACGTAACAAGCATTGACCAGCAGGGACAAGCAGGGCCTGCCGTACCGCAAGCCGGACGCGTGCTCACCGTGCAGCCGCAGTTCCCCTGTCTCCGCCTCGGCGACCTAGACCTGTCAGGTCGCGCGAAGAGTGCTGGCGGCCGTCGGGAGGAGTCTGGTCGCCGTGGAGAATCGGCCGCTACTGCAGTGCGTGGACGGCGGCCGAGAACACCGGGGGCATGCGGGATGCTGCGGGGACGATGAGGCGGGCGGTGCCGGGACGGCGGCCGGCGGCCAGCAGGGCTCCGGTCAGCAGTCGGTGGCGGCGGGTCAGCCGGGTCCAGGTGCGCTCGTACTCGTCCGGCCGCCCGGCGGCCAGGCAGTGGACGGCGGCCCCGGAGGTCGCCAGTGCGAGGGCGATGCCCTCGCCGGTGAGGGCGTCCAGGTAGCCCGCGGCGTCGCCGACGAGCAGGACACGGCCGGCGGTTCTGCGCCGCACCCGCTGCCGCAGTGGTCCGGCGCCGCGTACCTCCGTCGCGGCCGGGCCGCGCAGCGACGCGGTGAGGGCCGGGAAGGCGGCCAGGTGCTCGTCGTACCCGCGGCGGCTGCGGCTGAGGATCGCGACGCCGACCAGGTCGTCGCCGACCGGTGTCACATAGGCCTCGCCGTGCCGGGACCAGTGGACCTCCACGAAGTCCGTCCACGGTTCGACGCGGTAGTGCCGGCGCAGTCCGTAGCGGCCGTGGGGGCGACCCGGCAGTTCCAGCCCCAGGCCGCGACGCACCGGGGAGTGCAGGCCGTCGGCGGCGATCAGCCAACGGGCCGTGATCCCGGCGGCGGTGACGGTGTCCGCGTTCTGGCGCACCTCGCCGACCTTGCCAGGCAGCATGCGCACGCCGAGGTCGAGAGCGCGCTGGTGCAGTGCGGAGTGCAGCGTCGTACGGCGGACTCCCAGCCCGTTGTTGCCACGGAAGGACGCTTCGGCGCGGGTGGTGCCGTCCATGTAGCGGATGCCGCGCAGTTCGCGGCCGGTGACCTCGACGCCCAGTGCGCGCAGCGCGGCGACACCGCCGGGCATGATTCCCTCTCCGCATGCCTTGTCCACGGGCGAGGTCCGGGGTTCGACGACGACGGTCTCCAAGCCGGCGAGCGCGGCGTGGATCGCGGCGGCCAGACCGGCCGGCCCACCGCCGGCCACCAGTACGTCGATCACGCCGGAACGGTCGTGGTCGAGGTGGTCGCGGCGGCCAGCGCCCGGTTCTCGCAGCGGATGCGCACGGTGAGCAGAGCGGCGTTGAGCACCGTGAACACGGCCGCGGTGCCCCAGGCGGTGTGGACGAGGGGCAGGGCCACGCCCTCGGCGACGACGGCCACGTAGTTCGGATGCCGCAGCCACCGCCACCGGTAGGGGCCGCCCGTAACCAGCGGTAGACCGGGTACGACGATCACCCGGGTGTTCCAACGAGGGCCCAGGGTGTGGATGCACCACCACCGAAGTGCCTGGGCGCCCGCGAGCACGGCCAGCATCGGCCAGGCCAGGGCGGGTACGAAGGGCCGGTCGGCCAGCCACACCTCGGCCGGGCAGGCGATCAGCAGGCCGGTGTGGAGGGCGACCATCGCCGGGTAGTGGCCCTGCCCGGTCACGGTCGCGCCGCGGGCGGTGCTCCACCGCTCGTTGCGGCGGGCGACGCCGAGTTCGGCGACGCGCTCGGCGGCGACGGCGGCCACCAGCAGTCCGTACCAGATCATGTGTCCCTATGTCCTTCGTGTCCTTCGTGTCCTTCGGCGGTCCGAACTACCAGCGCAGCAGGACGAGTTCGCAGGCGAAGCCAGGCCCCATCGCCAGCAGCAGACCCGGCGTGCCCGGCGGCGGGCGGCGTTCGGCCAGGGTGTCGCGCAGTACGTGGAGCACCGATGACGAGGACAGGTTGCCGACGTCGGCCAGGTGACGCCAGGTCACATCGAGTGCGTCGTCGGGCAGGTCGAGGGCCTCGGTGACGGCTTCCAGGACCTTGGGGCCGCCGGGGTGGCACACCCAGGCGGTCACGTCCTTCGGCTTGATCCCGTGGTCGCCGAGGAACCCCTCGACGTCATCGGCGAGGTATCGGCGTACGACATCGGGGACCTGCGGGTCGAGGACGACCTGGAAGCCGGTGTCCTTGATGTCCCAGCCCATGACGCGTCCGGTGTCCGGGTACAGGTGGCTGCGGGTGTCCACGATCGTCGGGCCGACGGTCTCGTCCGGGCGGCCCGGGCGGTTCCCGCCGCAGGCGACGACCGCGGCGGCGCCGTCGCCGAACAGTGCGGTGGCGACCAGGTTGGCCATGGAGGCGTCGTTGCGCTGGAAGGTGAGCGAGCACAGTTCGACCGAAAGCAGCACCGCCACGTGGTCGGGCCGGCCCAGCAGGTAGTCGTGCATACGGGCCAGGCCGGCGGCGCCGCCGGCACAGCCCAGGCCGAACAGGGGCAGTCGTTTGACGTCCGGCCGCAGTCCGAGCCGGCCGACCAGCCGTGCGTCGATCGAGGGGGTGGCGATGCCGGTGACGGAGGTGAAGATCAGCAGGTCCACGTCGGCGGCGGTCAGGCCGGCCGTGTGCAGAGCGCCCCGGACGGCCTTGGCGCCCAGGCCGGTGGCGGCGGCGATGAAGGCGTCGTTGGCGGCACCGAATCCGTCCAGTTCCCCGTACCGTTCGAGCGGCAGCGTCATGTGACGCGAGCCGACCTTCGCGCTGCGGTGCAGCCGGTCCAGGACCCCGCGGTCAGTTCCCTCGGGCAGACAGGTGCGGGCCACCATGTCGGTGATCTCGGACTGGGTGCGGCGGTGCGGTGCGAGGGCACCGTGAACGGCGGCGATCCGCGTCATGTGGTTCCCGTCCGGTTACCGACTCGGGGTGAGTTGCTTCCCACGTGTTCCCCTGTCCGGAGTTTCGACACCATGAATCGCCCGTCCGGCCGTTCGCCCTTGGGGCGCGTGTGCCGGTCGGGTGGGGCCCGGGCGCCTACGATCGGCCGGGTGGGCACTCCCGAGCAGTCGACGGCCGGCAGCCCGGCGGCGAGTTGGGCCGGCCGGGTGGCTGGTCTGGCCGGGGCGTGCCACCCCGGGCCCGTGGTGGCGGTCACCGCCTTGATGGCCGGGCTGGCCGTGACCGCCGGCCAGGGCACCGCGCGTTGTGTGCTGACCGGCGCCGCCGTGCTGACCGGGCAGTTGTCCGTCGGCTGGTGCAACGACGCGTTCGACGCGCGCCGGGACATCGCGGTCGGCCGTCGGGGCAAACCCGTCGTCGACGGCACGGTCGGTGTGACGGAGGTGTGGGTGGCCGCGTATGCCGCGCTGGCGTTGTGCGTGCCGCTCTCGCTCGCCTGCGGCCTGTGGGCGGGCGCCGTTCACCTGGCCGGGGTGGCGGCGGCGTGGGCCTACGACCTGCGGCTCAAGGCGACAGCATGGTCCTGGGCGCCGTACGCGGTGGGTTTCGCCGCGCTCCCGGCATTCGTGGCACTGGGGCTGCCGGGGCAGCCCTGGCCGACCTGGTGGGTCGTCACCGCCGGGGCGCTGCTGGGGGTCGGCGCCCATCTGGGTGACGTACTGCCGGACATCCGCGGGGATCTGGCGACGGGCATACGGGGATGGCCGCACCGGCTGGGCCCGGACGGCGCGCGGTTGCTGCTGCCGGTGCCGCTGGTGGCCGCGTCCGCGGTCCTGGTGCTGGGTCCTGCCGGGCCGCCCGGCAGGTGGGGATTGGCAGTGCTCGTGGTGACCGCTCTGATCGCGACGGCGGGGACGGTGCTGGGACGCCGCTGGGAGCGGTTGGCGTTCGCGGCGGCGGTCGCCGTGGCGGCGGTGGACGTGACGCTACTGCTGCTGCGCGGCACCGGAATCGCCTGACCGCGCCGCCTCAGACCGTACGAAACCCACTGGCGGAAACAGGAGCTCCCCGCCCCTTGTTGCGGCTGCCGTCAGCTCGCAAGTTCTGTCCGACATCAACAACCTGAGCACGCCTGGCACATGCCGCTCGCCCGACCGCCGCCTGCCGCACCCCTGAGGCACTGACGCGCTCCCCTCGCGCACTCACGAGCAGCCGGAACTGACCAGGCATCAGTCAATCCACGAAAACCGTCCCGTCAAGAGGGGCGCGAACCCGACGGGGCCGAGGAGTCCGGCGAGGGAACCGTGCCGGATGGCGCCGTGAAATCCGCTGTGTGGGGCTGCGAACTGCCGAAACGTCGGACGTGGTGTGCCTGGCCTGGGGAAGCACCCCTCCGTGGTTCACACCCTGACTGCCGCCGATGGCTGCGGCACGTCTCTAGGCAGGGACGCGGGCGTGCCGGAGTGGTGCTCCGGCCTGATGGAGACTTGCGAGGGCCAGCCGGTAGGAGGTGATCAGCCCGGTCTCCACGTAGTCCAGACCCAGGTCCTGGCAGTAGCTCCGCACGATGGTGCGGGCCTTGGGCAGGTTGGGGCTGGGCATGCTGGGAAACAGGTGGTGTTCGATCTGATGGTTCAGCCCGCCCAGTGCGATGTCGGTGAGCCTGCCGCCGCGCACGTTGCGTGAGGTGAGCACTTGGCGGCGGAGGAAGTCCGGGCGGTCTTCGCCTGTCAGGATCGGCATGCCCTTGTGGTTGGGCGCGAAGAGGGAGCCGAGGTAGACGCCGAACAGGCACTGGTGGACCGCGAGGAAGGCGATCGCCATGCCGGGCGGCAGCAGCCAGAGCAGGACGGCCAGGTAGGCAGCGAAGTGTGCGAAGAGCAAGGTGCCGTCGAGCGTTCGGTGCTTCAGTGAGCGATTGGCCAGCGCCTTCACGCTCGACACGTGCAGGTTGAAGCCCTCCAGCGTGAGGAGCGGGAAGAACAGGAACGCCTGCCAGCGGCCGATCAGACGGGGGAGACCCTTGGCGGCCCGGGCCTGGTCCTGGGACCAGACCAGCAGGTCGGGGTCGAGGTCGGGGTCGAGTTCCTCGTGGTTGGGGTTGGCGTGGTGGCGGGTGTGTTTGTCATGCCACCATCCGTAGCTCATCCCGATACCGGCACCGGCGATCCGTCCGGACACCTCGCTGGCCCGGCGCCGCCGGAACACCTGACGGTGGGCCGCGTCATGGGCGACCAGGGCGACCTGACCGAAGACAACGGCCAGGAAGGCGGCGACCGCCAGTGTCCACCAACTGTCGCCGACGAGCGCGACGGCGGCCCACCCACTGATGTAGAGCCCGGCCACCACCGTGATCCGCAGCGCGTAATAGCCGGGACGGCGTTCCAGCAGGCCGGCATCAGCGATCTTTCTCGACAGTCGGGCGAAGTCACTGCCGGACGCCCCCGAGGGCGGGGGACGGACAGTGGTGTTCATGCTCATGATGGTGAAACTCTCTCCGAAGGAGGCAGATGGCTCGGCGCCGCCTTGGGTGCCGCTGAGACCGGGCCGCGCGTGGGTATGCGCATACTCCGATGCGGGAAGCGCATCTGAGGTGCGGGTGCCCTGCCAGGCAGGACTCACACCGTGACAGGACAGGGCTTCCGGAGCGGTCCGCGAGCTATCGGTCCGCGCGTTGCAAGGCCGACCCGAACCGGCCGGTGAAGCGGGGCCCGGCTGATCACTGAGGGGCGCTCAGCGCGGTGATGGCCGAACGCGTGGAGCTGCCGTTGACGGGCGGCGGGCTAGGCCGCGGTTTCTGTGATGAGGACGGCGACGGTGACCGGGCCCGGAGCACCAGTGGTGGCTACGGCGGCTACGGCGTCCCGGACGGCGCGGGCGACTTCCAGTGGATGGTGTCCGGGGGCGACCGCGAGGTGGACCTCGATGTGTCGGCCGGGTGGATCGTCATGGTCCTCCATCCTGACCGGGCGGCTTCCCAGCACCGCGGTGAGGCGGGCGACGCCCGGAACACCCGTAGCGACGTCCGCCAGCTCTGCGGCGGGCCCCCGCACGGGTCCTGTTCCGGTGACACGGGGCGAGCTTTCCGGCTCCGACCCCACGGCCGTCGCCGCGGTCCGCGACTTCACGGCTGTCTGCGGGCCCTCATGGAGATCCGTGACGCGTAGGTCAGCTGTCACGGCGGCCAGGCCGAGTCGTTCGGCGGCCGCGTTGAGCAGTGTGCTCCGCAACTGATCGGCGGTCTCGGGCAGGGGCTGCTCCAGGGATGCTGTGAAGGCGGCCTCGATCCTGAGCGGGCCAGGCGGTAGCGCGCTGGCCGGTGGACGGACGGCCGGCTCGGACACCGGCTCGAGCGGTGCCGACCCGATGCGCAGAGAGTCCAGCCACACACCGGGAATCTCAGCGGCAGCACGCCCGAGGGCCCGGACGGCCGCTTGCTCGGTGATCCATGTCCCGTCGTCGGGCCCGCCGAGCGGGAGCAGCCGGCCCAGGCCGAGCTGGTGCCGTACTGCCTGCGTCCACGCCTCGGTTTTCACCGGCCTCTCACCCTCTCTCTTCCCTGGCCGCGGTCCTCTTCCTGCCGCATGGCGCCCGGAGCGTCCGCGAGTGCTGCGGGCAGAGGTGCTCGGGCCACGCGTTGGACCAGCCCGCCTCATAGCAGCATTTAGAGCAAACCACACTAATTCGAATATAATCTGCATAGAAGGTGCAGTAGGGGCTTCCGGAGGGAGGAATGCCCTGATGACTGAGAACACCGGTGCAAAGTATGGCGGTGCGCCCGGTTCTCGTGGCCGGACGACCGTCGCCGATGTGGTGGTGGAGAAGATCGCCGGAATGGCGGCACGGGACGTGCTCGGCGTCTATGCCCTGGGCAGTGGATTCGCACGCTCGATGGGATCCATGCGGGAGCGGATGCCTGGTGCCGGTAGTGGCAAGTCCGCCACACGGGGCGTCAGCGTCGAGGTCGGAGAGCTGCAGGCCGCCATCGATCTGGAGCTCGTCGTCGACTACGGCGTCTCGATCACGGACGTGGCCGCTGCGGTGCGGGAGAGCGTGATCTCCGCAGTGGAGCGGATGGCCGGTCGGGAAGTCGTGGAAGTCAACATCACGGTCAGCGACGTGAAGCTGCCCGACGAGGAGGACGAAGGGGACGAAGGGGAAGATCGGCAGCGGATCCAGTAGCCGGGGCGGAGCAGCCCGCGTGAGTGAAGGAGCGCGTGATGAGCAGGGCCGTGGTGGGCTTGATAGCCGGAATGGCGCTGGGTTTCGCCGCGTATTTCGGTAACTTCTGGGCTTTCCTGCTGGTGCTGGGACTGGGCGTCGTCGGTCTGGTGCTCGGGCGGTTCATGGAAGGTGATCTCGAACCGGGCGACTTCGTCCGCCGCCGAGACCGACAGGATCGGATCCGCGATGACCGGCGGCGGGCTCGGGAAGACTGGCGGCAGTGACCGGTCAGGCGGGTCGGCGCCCGGACATCCCTCGCGGGGAGCGCGGCGCGATCACCGTCGCCGACCGGGTCGTAGCGAAGATCGCTTCCCGGGTGGCGCGCGACGCGCTGAGCCGGTTCACCGAGTCGACAGGCCGCGTGCCACCCGGCCGCCGGACGCCACGCGTGACCACATCCGTGCGGCGGGCGCAGGAGCGGTATTCCGCTGGCGCGCCGGAGCGGAATACCGCAGGACCAGACGCCGAATCTGCCGCCGTACGGCAGGCGTTGCTCTTCGAGGCGCGGATGCGCATCACCGTCGAGCTCGGCTATCCGTCCGACATCGGGGCGCAGTGCGCCGCAGTGCGCCGGGAGGTCACCGAACGGCTCAGGACATGGGCCGGCATGGAGGTGTCCGACCTCGTGGTGTCGGTCGAGAGGCTGCACTCGGTGCATTCGCGGCACACGGACCAGGAGAGGGTGAGATGAGCGCGAACACCTGGCGGCAGCCGACCAGTGACAGCGACCTTCCCTCCGAGTCCGGACAGGCGGCTCCGGCCGCCGACGGCACCCCGGGGGCGACCGCGGGCCCGACGGCGGCGAGGGGTGAATCAGGCCGGTCAGGGCGCCGTTTCTGGTCTACGCGGCGGATTCCCGCGGCCTTGGTGGCCCTGCTGTCCGCCGCGGCCGTTGGACTGCTCCTGTACGACGTGGTCTCGGTGCGGGCAGACCGGACTGCGATGCGCTGGCGGCGGCGGCTCGCCGAGGAACTGGCCACGCGGCCACTGGACGACATCTGGATGATCGTCGGGGCCGCGATCGCGATGGCCCTCGGCCTGTGGCTTTTCCTGCTGGCGGTGACGCCGGGACTGCGCAGGCTGCTGCCCATGCGGCAGCCCACCGACATCCCCGGGACAGAGGAGATCCGCGCCGGGCTCGACCGCCGCGCGGCAGCCCTGGTTCTCCGCGACCGGGCCATGCGGGTGCCCGGTGTCCAGTCGGCACAGGTCGCTGTCGGCCGGCGGAAGGTCAAGGCCCGGGCACGGGCACATTTCCGCGATCTCGAGGAGGTCCGCACGGACCTGGACGCCACGCTGGGCGAAGCCGTGGCGTCCTTGGGTCTCGCCCGGCCACCCACGCTGACCGTGCACGTCCGGCGCCCGAAGGGCTGAGGTGATCCCGATGCTCAAGACAGTGAACCGGGTGCTGCTGGGGCTTCTCGGCCTCGGGCTCTTCGCCCTGGGCGGCGGCGTGCTGCTGGGCGGGCTGGATCTGCAACGCCACTGGGATTTCGGCATGCCGGGCTGGTGGCCCTTCCGCGGGCCGGACGATGTGGTGCTGGGCGCTGAGGGGCGCACCCGGTGGCGGGATGAAGGCTGGTGGTGGCCGACCGTCATCGCGGTGCTCGCCGTGTTGCTGGTCCTGCTGCTGTGGTGGCTCCTCGCACAGCGCAGACACCGCCTGAGCCGGGTCCTCGTCGACAGCGAAGGCGGCGCGGCGGCCCGACTCGACGGCCGCACGCTGGAGGACGTGATCGAGGAAGAGGCGCAGGCCCTGGACGGGGTCGCGCGGGCTCATGTACGGCTGACGGGCCGAAGTACCGCTCCCACCGCACGCGTACGGTTGTTGCTGGAGCCTTACGCGGATCCAGCACGGACCCTGGGGCAACTGAACCGGGAAGCGCTCGCACACGCACGAGACTCGGCCGGCCTGGACCGCCTCCCGACGAAGGTCCGAATCCGGGAAGTCCGTCACCGCGCCCAACGCGCCGCCTAGGTGTGCTGTCTCGTGAGGTTGGTGCCTTGCTAGTGCTGTGACCGGAAGGTTTGCCGGGTTGGCGGGTGCCGGACGACGTGCGGCAGCCGACGGCGGAGATGGGCCGCACGCTGGCGCGAGTACTGGTCGGAGATGGCCGCGCACCCAACGGCATGGGGTGCTGGCGACAGAACTGGTTCGGTGGGAGCGCGCGTAGGGCGGGGCTCGTACATGCTCGGCCTGGCGTTGTCGTACCCCCGGTGTAGCGTCCGGGCCGGAGTCAGGCTCATGCTCTGCCGTTGACGGAGGCGCGCGGATGACGAGTACGACAGGCGAGCCCGTGGTGGCGGTGTCCCGGCGCATCAAGGCCCCGGCGGAGGACAGCTTCCGGATCCTGGCCGACCCCGGACGGCACCCGGACCTCGACGGCTCGGGGAGGCTGCGCGGTGGCGTCTCCGACGCCGTGGTCTCGGGCGTCAGGGACGTCTTCGTGATGCGGATGCACTACGAGCGATACGGCGACTACGAGATGAACAACCACGTCGTCGAGTACAGGCCGGACCGCCGCATCGGCTGGGAGCCGAGGCCCGGCCGAGGGCACCCGTACGCCACCGCGCCCGGGGCCGCGTGGAGCCACCGGTGGATCTTCGACCTGCTCCCGGACCGGGCCGGGGCGACGGTCGTGACCGAGACCTTCGACGGTTCGCGCATGCCGGAGGACAAGCGCGCGGAAGTGGACAGCGGGCGAGTCTGGTGGCAGACGCAGATGGCGAGCACCCTGGAACGCCTCGGCGAACTGTGCGCCGCCCGGTGAACGCCGAACTCGGCGCCCTCAAGGGCGCCCTGGACCGCCAGCGCGAGCATGTCCTCGGGATCCTCGAAGGGCTCTCAGAGGAGGATCTGCGGCGGCCGGTGCTGCCCAGTGGCTGGAGCTGCCTGGCGTTGCTGCGCCACCTCACCCTGGATGTCGAACGCTTCTGGTTCCCCGGGGTGATCGCGGGCGAGCCGGATGTGGCCAGACAGCTCACGGCGGGCGCGGAGGCGCACTGGTACGTACCCGAGGGGGTGACCACCGACAAGGTCTTCGCCGACTACGGGCGGCCATCGCGCGCGGACGCCGTGCTCGCCGCCGCCGCGCCCGAACAGGAGTCCGCCGCCTGGCCCGTGGAGATCTGGCCGACCTGGCAGCTGCCCGACGTGCGGCACATCCTGATGCACGTGCTCACCGAAGTCGCCTGTCACAGCGGCCACTTGGACGCGGTGCGCGAACTGATCGACGGCACCACCTGGCTCGGCGGCAACCCTTACGCCGGATAGTTCTGTGTCCGGGTGAGGTGCGTCGGGTTCTTCAGGCCGCGGTGGCGAGGGGGCGTCCGCCCTAGCGGATGCCCTTTTCGCTGTGGATGCGGCCTCCCGATGCGCTGTGGTGGGACGACATGACAGAGATCGCCACCGGTGAGGGCACGCTGTACTTACGCGTCGGAGTCAAGGTACTTACGCGTCAGAGTCGAGCTCAGCGAGGCACCGGATCTTCGGAGGCGGGCAGCGGTTCTGCGGTCTTCGGGGCCAGCGCGCGGATGGAGGGGGTGGCGACCATGGCGAGGGTGGCGAGGAGGATGAGCGCGGCGGCCGCGTAGAGGGTGGCATGGAGGCCGAGGAGGATTACGGCTGGTCCGGCGGCGAACTGGGCGAGCGGGAGCGCGAGGTAGGAGCCGAGGTCGTCGTAGGCGTAGACGCGGGCAAGGCGGTCCTCGGGGATCTGCTCGTTCAGGGTCGAGTACCAGGCGACGCCGGCCTGCTCGATACCCACGCCCGCCACGAAGTTGGCCACCACCAGCGCCCAGGTGTACGGGGCGAGCGCGAGCAGCAGCGGGGTCATCGCCGTCAGGCCCATCAGCGCACAGCCGACCAGGATCGCGCGCCGGGGCCGCCAGCTCAGCGACAGTACGCCGCCGGCGACCGCGCCGAGCGAGCCCGCAGCGACGACCAGGCCCCAGCCGCTGCGGCCGATCCCGGTGGTGTCGGCGACGGCCGGGCCGAGGACGGTGAACGAGGCGGTGATGCCGGCGTTGAGGAAGCAGAAGGCCACCACGATCACCCACACCCAGCTGCGGGAGGTGAACTCCTGCCAGCCGACGCGCAGTTCATGCACCAGGCCGGGGCTGGGCGCGGGCGGCGCGACCTGGACGCGGATCAGCGCGAAGGACGCGGCGGCGAGCGCGAAGCTGAGCGCGTCAACGGCCAGGCCCCAGCCGGGGCCGACCGCGGCGACCAGTACGCCGCCCAGCGAGGCGCCCACGATCATCGCGCTGCTGCTCGCGATCCGGGAGAGCGCGAGGGCGGCGCGGCGGGACTCGGCCGGCACGGTCTGGGGCAGCAGGGCCTGGGCGGCGGGTTGGTAGCAGGAACTTGACGCTCCGTTGACCGCGGCGAGCACCATGAGCAGGGGGATGGCGGCGCTGTGAGTGAGGACCAGGGCGGCGATCACCGCCTGACTCGCGGCGCTGACCACGCTGCTGCCGACCAGCAGCGGGCCGCGCGGCAGCCGGTCCGCCAGCACCCCGCCGAACAGCAGGAAGAGGATGCTGGTGAGGGAGTGGGCGCCGACCACCAACCCGAGCGAGCCGACCGAGCCAGTGGCGTCGAGCACGGCGAAGGCCAGGGCGATCGGCGCCACCCCGTTGCCGAGCAGGTTGGCCGTCGTACCGATGAAGAGGTGACGGAACGGGCGGTGGCGCAGAGGCGCCAGGGCGGCAGACATGCGCCTGATCGTCGGAGCTGGGCGGCGCGCCCGTCAACGGGTTATCGGACTGGCACCGGGCCGGCTGTGCGGCTGCCCACTCATTGAGCTTCTTCAGAGCGGCCGCTGACCGGGTGACGGACAGCGCCAACACCGTACGTCGGGCGTTACTGGGCTCTGACCGCATAGGTCCGCCGGGTCGTTCAGGTCGCGATGGCGAGGGGGCGTCCGCCCCAGCGGATGCCCTTTTCACTTCGGATGCGGGAGCGTTCCTTGCGTTCGGCGGCCAGGACGTCGCGGTGGCGGGCGTTGGCGTTGCGCCACCGCAGGTAGGCGTGCAGGACCCGGGGCTGCGGTCCAGCTCCTGGTCGCGCCATCAACCCTCAGGAGCGTGGCTCAATCTCCCCAGATTCTCCCCAGCGGCCTCGAACGCGCCGTCCACGCCTGTGACCGGGGCTGCACGGGCTCAGGACAGCAGCCCTCCAGGGCGATTACTCAGAGCCAATCCCGTCGCTTGAAGATGACGTACAAACTGGTACAAACAATCCCCATTAGGGCGATCGCGAAGGGGTATCCGAGCACCCAGTGCAACTCCGGCATGTGTTTGAAGTTCATCCCGTAGATCGTCCCCACGAGCGTCGGGGCGAAGAGGATCGCCGCCCACGACGAGATCTTCTTGATCTCCTCGTTCTGCTCGAACCCCGCCTCCGCCAACGCCCGCATCTCCGCGTTCTGTTGCTGCGTGACCAGCGTCGCGTTCACTGTGAGGATCTCGGTGAGGGCCTGGCGGAAGCCGTCGACGCGTTCGCTGGTGTGGGTGACGTGGTCGGCGACGTCGCGGAGGTAGCGCTGAAGTTCCTCGTCCGTGCCGTATTTGGAGAAACCGGCCATCAGGCCGTGCAGCATGCCGACCAGAGGGCGGGTGGCGCGCTGGAACTCGACCATTTCCCGGGAGAGTTCGTAGATGCGGCGGGAGACCTCAGGGTCGCCGCGGAACACTTCGGTCTCGATCTCGTCGATGTCGTTCTGGACACCCACCACGACCGGCTCGTAGCCGTCGACCACCGTGTCCAGTATCGCGTAGAGCACCGCCTCCGGGCCGAGCTTGAGCAGCTCCGGGGACTCCTCCATGCGTCGGCGCACCGCCGACAGGTCGGGGGCCGCGCCATGGCGGACCGTGATCACGAAGTCGGGGCCGACGAACACGTGCAGTTCGCCGAAGTCGACCTCCTCGGGCGCGTCCAGGTAGCGGGCGGCGCGCAGGACCACGAAGAGCGTGTCGCCGTAGCGCTCCAGCTTGGGCCGCTGGTGTGCCTCCATCGCGTCCTCGACCGCGAGCGGGTGAAGGTCGAACTCCGCGGCCAAGGAGAGAAGTTCGGCCTCAGTGGGGCGGGCCAGGCCGATCCAGGCCATGCCGGACGGTTGGTCGCGCAGCTCGCGGTAGGTATCGGCGAGGGTGGCGGGGGAGGAGACCCGGACGCCGTCCTGGTACAGCGCCGCCTCCACGACGCTCGCCACCTCGGAGCTGTCGGGAACCGGGGAGTGCGCCGGGGGCTCCGGCTGCTGTGGTTTGGGTGGCTGCGGCGGAGTAACGGCTCGACGCCAGACCGACTTCATGGGGTTCTTCGAGGCGGGGCGTGCGCGTCGCTCGGACATCGCGGCTGCCTCCCGGTGGGGACGACGAATGCGGGTGTGTGATCACGGAGCAGGATATACGGGGCGAATGGCCTGGGCGGGGCCGAGGCGATCCGGGTTTCCTCGAGGATTGCGGACGGAAGGTGTCCGTTGGCTCGCTAGCGTGCGGAGTATGACGAAGCGGACCACGAGCAAGCGGACGACAAGCGAGCGGACCACGACTACGCGGACCACGTCCGAGCGAACGACGTCCGAGCGGACCTCGAGCAAGCGGACCACGACCCCGCGCGGTACGAAACAGACGACGACCGCGACCGAACCCGTCCTCAGCCCTCGCGCCCTCAACCGCGCCACCCTCGACCGGCAGCTGCTGCTGCGTCGCTCGCCGTTGTCCGCGAGGGCGGCCGTGGAGCATCTGGTCGGCCTGCAGGCCCAGGAGGTCAAGCCGCCGTACTACGCGCTTGCCGCCCGCCTGGACGGTTTCACGCCCGAGGAGCTGTCCGGGCTGCTCGCCGACCGTGCCGCCGTGCGCATCGTCACCATGCGCTCGACCATCCACCTGCACACCGCCGACGACAGTCTCACCCTGCGTCCGCTGGTCCAGCCCGCCCGGGACCGTGAGATCAACTACTTCCGCAAGGGCCTCGTCGGCGTCGACCTGGACCGGCTCGCCGTGCTCGCCCGTGACCTCGTCGAGGCCGAGCCCCGCACCATGAAGCAGCTGCGCGAGGCCCTCGGCGCCGAGTGGCCGGACGCCGACCCGCAGTCCCTCGCCGTCGCCGCCCGCTGCAAGCTGCCCCTCGTCCAGGTCACCCCGCGCGGGCTGTGGGGCCGCAGCGCCCAGGTCGCCCTCACCACTGCCGAGCACTGGCTGGGCCGCCCCGCCGAGGCGGCCGCCTCGGCGGACGCCACGGTCCTGCGCTACCTGGCCGCCTTCGGTCCGGCCTCCGTGAAGGACATGCAGACCTGGTCCGGGCTGACCCGGATGCGTCCCGTCTTCGAACGGCTCCGCCCCGAGCTGGTCACCTTTCGGGACGAGGGCGGCGTCGAACTCTTCGACCTCCCCGAGGCCCCGCGCCCGGACCCGGAGACTCCTGCGCCGCCCCGCTTCCTGCCCGAGTTCGACAACCTCCTCCTCTCCCATGCCGACCGCACCCGTGTGATTCCGCCGGCGAACCGTGGCCGCACGTGGCAGGCGAACACGTTCTACTGCCCCCTTCTCGTCGACGGCTTCCTCGTCGGCGTGTGGCGGATCCTCGGTGACGCCCTCGTCATCGAGGAGTTCACCGAGCTCACCAAGGCCCAGCGCGGGGAGGTGACCGAGGAGGGGGAGCGGATGCTGAAGGTGATGCATCCGGAGGCGTCGTACGACATCCGCTTCGGCACCCTCATCCCGTGAAAGGGGGGTGCCTTCTGGATCATGCCGGCGTCGGGGGCCCTGGCCGACCACCCCCGGCGACCGTCACCCCAAGGTCGTCACTCCGCCCGCCCCGTCACCGCGACCGTCACCCCGAGCCCGATCATCGTGCAGCCGCCCGCTCCGCCTATCAGTGACAGTCGGCGATCGGAGCGGGCGAACCAGGTGCGGGCCGCCGACGCGGTCAGGCCCCACAGGGTGTCCGTGACCAGGCCGATGGAGATCGGTATCAGGCCCAACAGCAGCATTTGCAGCGGGACATGGCCCGCCGAGTGGTCCACGAACTGGGGGAGTACGGCGGCGAAGAACACCACGCCCTTCGGGTTGGTGACACCGACGAGGACGCCGTCGAGGACAGTGCGCAGATCGCCGCGCCTCGGTGCGTCCGGGGTCGCTCTGATCGCCGCCGCCTTCAGCTCCCCCCGGTGCCGGTACGCCTGCACGCCCAGATAGACCAGATAGGCCGCGCCCGCCAGCTTCACCGTCATATAGACGGCCACCGAGCGTTCGACCAGCGAGCCGATCCCGATGGCGACCGCCACCACCAGCAGATACGAGCCGAAGACATTGCCGATCGCCGTGGCCACGGCGGTACGTCGGCCGTGGGCCAGCGCACGGCCGATGACGAACAGCACGCTCGGCCCCGGAATCACGATCACCAGCAGCGACATCGCCGCGAAGGCCAGGAAACGGTCCGCGGACACCATGCCCATCGCCTCCATGCCCATCGCCTCCATGCCCATCACCCCCGACGCCCATCACGCCCGATGCCCGTCACCCTCATCCGTCAGCCATTCAAACAGGCGCCACTGACAACGGACATGGATAGGGGGCGTTGCGGGCCGCTCGTGGAGGCCCGCAACGCCCCCTGGTCTTGGACCTGAGGTGTGCTCAGGAGACCTTCTGGGTGCCGTTCCCGGTTACGACTCGACCTGTTCGGTCACCTCGTCCGAGAAGGTGGTCAGCCGGGTGTAGACACCCGGGTAACCGGCCTGGGCGCAGCCTTCGCCCCAGGAAACTATCCCTGCCAGGACGCCCCCGATGAGCAGGGGACCGCCGCTGTCGCCCTGGCAGGTGTCAACGCCACCGGAGGTGTATCCGGCGCAGACCATGTCGGACGCGATGAAGTCCGAACCGTAGGAGCTCGCGCAGCTGGAGTTGGAGACGGTTGGCACGGTCGCCGTCCGCAGCTGGTTGGAGGAGCTGCCGCCCGAGGAGGTGGTGCCCCAGCCGACGATGCGGGCGGTGGTGCCGGACGCGTACACGCCGGTGTCCGAGGGGTCGACGTAGGAGGCCGTCGTGTACGGCATCGAGGTCGACAGGGTCAGCACGGCCACGTCGTTGCCGTCGGTGGCGTCCGTGTAGTCCGGGTGGACCCAGATGTCGCTGACCCGGCTGACCGTGCCGTTCGTGCCGTTGCGGTAGGTGCGGCCGCCGACGACCCGGACGCTGCTGGTGGTCTCGCCGACCATGCAGTGGGCGGCGGTGACCACCTTGGTCGCGGAGACGAGCGTGCCACCGCAGAACTGGCTCTGCGAGGCGTCCGTGATCTGCATCACGAATGGGTACGCGGACGCCGTGGTCGTCGTACCACCCACGATGCGCGTGGACGCGGCCTCAGCGGTGGGGGCGCTGAGCAGTGCCGTCGCGGCGGCGGCAGCGGTCGCCGCGACGACGGCGGTCTTTCTGGCACGGGTGAGCCCGAACATGAGTCTCCTCATTGGGTGTTGCCGGTGGGGGGTCGCACGGGTGTGGGGGGTTCTGCACGGGGGTCGCGGGACCGACCCCCGTGTGCCCGGCGAGCGGCATACCCACAAGGTAGGTCCCGGAAGTTCCCCTTCCCAATGAGGGAACCCCCTAAGGGAGTTGGGCAGGGAAAACCCTCGGTCGTGTCCGGCTAAACCTGCGCGGACCGACAAAGACGGGTGAACTCACGTCGGACGGCGGCTCGAACTCACGTCGCACGGCGGCCGGAACTCACTTCCTGAGGTACCCCGACCTCACTTCGTACGCCGCCCCGCCGCCAGTCTGACGATGTCGACCCGTGATCGGATCCCGAGCTTGCGGTATACGCGGGTAAGTGTCGCTTCGACCGTTTTGACGCTGATGAACAGGCGCGCGGCGATCTCCCGGTTGGTCGCGCCCTCCATGACGAGCGCGGCGACCTGCCGCTCCATCGAGGCGAGCCCGTCGAGCCCGTCGAGCCCGTCAGGCGTGGAGGCGGGGGTGGGGGCCACCTCCACGGGCCGCGCGGCGGCCGCCGCCTCGACCTGCCGCAGCCAGGGCAGCGCCCGGCAGCGGCGGAACAGCCGGGCCGGCTCGTCGTACGACGTGGGGCCCGGGGTGCCGGTGCGCAGCTGGGCCAGCGCGAAGGCGGCCCGGGCCTCCTCCAGGCTGTAGCCCAGTTTGCCGAGCCGGTCCTGTGCCGACGTCAACTGGGCCAGGGCGGCGTCCGGTTCGCCCCGTGCCGCGCGGATCAGCGCCTCGGCCCGGTCGAGGACGGCCAGTACGCTCTCGCGGTCCAGCCGCAGCGCCTGCTCGCGCGTGACGTCGATGACGTCCTGCGCCTCCGCGAACTCGCCGCTGCGCACCAGGGCTTCGGCCAGGTCGCCGTGCCAGCGGCCGCGTGCCGGGTCGGTGATGCCGAGGCTCTGCTCCACCTCGCGCACCCGGCGCAGCGAACGCGCCGCCGCCTCCACGTCCCCGGCCACCAACTGGGCGTGCCCGAGAGCGGCCAGGGCGCGGGAGACGTACATCTGGTCGCCGTCCTCCTCGGCGTGCTCCATCGCCTCCCGGGCCAGCGCCAGCGCCCGGTCCACCTCCCCGCCCGCGGCCTCCGCGAGCGAGGCCAGCACGGCGGAGGCCACCTCGCCGATCCCGGTGTCGCGGGCGAGGCGCAGGCTCTCGCGGGCCAGGTCGAGGGCGCGCCCGCAGTGCCCGGAGTGCAGCTCGGTCTCCGCGACCCCGCGCAGGAAGTGCACCTCGCTCTCCACCCAGCCCTGCCTGCGCACCTCGCGCAGCAGCGCGGTGACCGTCGCGCGGGCCTCGGGCAGCTGGTCGCTCATGATCAGCCACCGGAAGCGGGAGTAACCGGCCCCGTTGTGGTGGCAGGCCACCCTCGGGTCCTGGGGTTCCTCCAGCGCCCGTCGAATGGTCGCGGGGGCGTCCGCGTGGCCCATGAGGGTCTCGATCTGGGCCTGGAAGGCGAGCGCCATCAGCTCGGTGTTCCGGTCGCCGGCCCGCGCGGCCAGTTCCGCCACGTACGCGGCCTCCCCCCGGGCCTCGTCGAAGTCGCCCTCCACGAGCAGGGCGCGCCACGTCAGCTGGTAGTGGACCAGGGCGAGCAGCTTCGGGTCCTCACCCGCGTCGGCCAGGGCCTGCGGGAAGATCGCGTCGACCTCCGCCATGGCATGGCCGGCCGTCTCGATCACCGCGATCCAGGCCCGCACCCGGTCCGCGGGCACGGTCGCCCGGGTGAGCACCTCGCGGGCGATGTCCCGGGCGAGATCCAGCTCGCCGGCGGTGATCGCGTCCTCCGCGGCCTCCAGCCGCAGCACCTCCGGGCTCCGCGGACCGTCCGCCGGGGTGTGCCGGGCGGCGAGTAGGGAGAGCTGCGCGGCCACCGACGGCGCTCCGCGGTCCCGGGCCAGGGCGGCGGCCTCGGCCAGGCGGGCCGCGACCTCCGGGTCGGTGCCGGTGGTCGCGAGCGCCAGGTGCCGGGCGCGCTCGATCGGGTCGGAGGCCGCCGTGGACAGCGCAGCGTGCGCGGCGCGGCGCTCCTGTGCGGGCGCCTCCGCGTAGAGCGCGGCGGAGATCATCGGATGCGCGAACCGTACGGCGGGACCCTCGGGCTCGGTCGCCAGCAGCCCGAGTTCGGCGGCCTGGGCGGTCTCGGCCTCGGCGTTGTCCCGGCCGGCCGCGTGCAGCAGGGCCAGCGTGGGCCGGGCGCCCGCGCTCGCGACGAGCAGGGTGCGGCGGGCCTCCTCCGACAGCATCTCCAGGCGGTTCAGCACCAGGGCGCGCAGCGAGGTGGGCACCGGCAGGGGTTCGCCGGGTCGGGGCGGGGTGGGGTTCTCCGCCAGGGCGCGGCCCAGTTCGAGGGCGAACAGGGCGTTGCCGCCGCTGGTGCGGTGGATGTCCCGGACCGTGGAGCGGGGCAGGCCGGTGTAGCCGCGGTGGTCGAGCAGGGCGGACATCTGGGCGCTGGACAGGGGCCCCAGCCGTACGGCGAGGGTGTCCGGCGGGGACGCGCGTAGATGGCGGTCGTACTCCTGGCCGTCGGTCCGTACCGCGCACAGCATCCGCACCGGGGTGTCGCCGAGGCGGCGGGCGGCGAAGCCGAGGAGTTCGGCGCTGGCCGGATCGAGCCACTGGAGGTCGTCGGCGACGACGAGGACGGGGCCGGTGTCGGCGAGGGCGCGCAGGGTGGACAGTACGGCCAGCCGCAGGGCGAGGCCGTCGCGCTGGAGGGTGGATTCGCCACGGCCGGTGAGCGCCGACTCCAGGGCGATGCGCTGGGCGGTGGGGAGCCGCCCGGACACCTCGTCCACGACCAGGCCGAGGAGGTCGGCCAGGGCGAGGAAGGGGAGATGGGATTCGGACTCCGTGGGCGAGCAGCGCAACACGGTGCGTGCCGCCCCGCCGTATTCCGCGGCCAATGCCCGCAGGACGGTCGACTTCCCAATTCCGGCAGGCCCGTGAAGCAGCACGCTGCCGCCTCGGCCGAGCTGCTCACGCGCCGTGCTGAACAGTTCCTCCCTGCCGATGACCTGGTCGGGGCGGCATCTCGCAGGCTCCTTGAAGTCCCGTCGCACGGTCACCGCTCCCCTCCGTGTGTCGTGTTCGGGCCAATATTAGGCAACGGATCTTTGAAATCCGGACCGAAGACATGGTGAGGCAAATAACAGCGGAGGAGCATGGAGAAATTCAAAGCTCGGCGGAATGAATGAGAGGCGTCCAGGCCGGCTCGACCGAGGGTGGGCGACCTGCGGTCCCACAGTCCTACGGCCCCCTGGTCCCCCCGGTCCTACGGCAGCAACCCCGCCCGCCGTGCCGCCACCACCGCCTCACCGCGGGTGTGCGTGCTCAGCTTCCGCATCGCCGACCGCAGATAGCCCTTGACCGTCTCCGCCCGCAGCCCCAGCCGCTCGGCGGCGGCCGCGTTCGTCGAGCCGGCGGCCACGCACGCCAGCACATCCAGTTCCCGGGGGGACAGCTGCACGCCGTTCGGCGCGGGCCCCTCCGCCAGCAGGCCGCAGGCCTTGAGGAGTTCCGCGCGCAGGGCGGGGTCGCCGATGCGCGGGGCCAGGGCCCGCAGAGCCGCGTGGGCCTCGCGGACCTGCTCCCACGCGGAGCCCCGCCCGGACGGCGCCGCCTGCGGCCGCGCCGGCTCCGGCCGGGCCGCCTCCAGCAACCCCCGCACCTCGTCCCGCACCACCAGCGACTGCTCCACCTCCCGCGCCGCCTCCACGGCCGCCGTCAGCGTGCGGTCGCCCAGCGGCTGGGCCGTGCGCAGGGCGCCGTACAGGACACCGCGCACCCGGCGCCGTACGACGACCGGGACCGCCAGCACCGCATGCAGTCCTTCCGCGGCGACCGCGGCGTCGTACTCATGGCTGATCTGCCGTGAGGCGGAGTAGTCCGTGACCGCGCAGGGGCGGGCGAGGGCCACCGCTTTGCCGCCCAGGCCGTTGCCGGCGGTCACCGCGAGCCTGCTCAGGACATCGGTGACCGTGCCGTTCAGTTCGCTGATGCGCATGCGCGGGCGCCCGGACTCCACCAGGCCGCCGAAGGCGACCGGGAGTCCGGTCGAGCGGCGCAGGCGCGCCAGCGCGCCCCTTATCTCCATAGATGCGGCCGCGTCCACTGCCACGTACTCGCCCTTTCAGTGCGGCTTCCCGGAGCGCACACCCCCGTTCGGGGGTAGTGAGACCCACGTCACGGATTACACGATGACAGAGAGCCGCCCGGCAAGGTCCGGTAACCAGGAGGACACATGACGACGGGGACGGAGCTGTTCCGCACTGCGCGGGACTTCCTGCTCGACCACCGCGAGGACTACGCCACCGCCTACGAGGGCTTCGCCTGGCCCCGGCCCGAGCGGTTCAACTGGGCGCTCGACTGGTTCGACGTCATCGCGGACGGAAACGACCGCACCGCGCTGCACATCGTCGAGGAGGACGGCAGCGAGGTCCGGCGGTCCTTCGCCGAGATGGCCGAACGGTCCGACCGGATCGCCAACTGGCTGCGGGCGCGCGGCGTCCGTGCCGAGGACCGCGTCCTCGTCATGCTCGGCAACCAGGCCGAGCTGTGGGAGACCGCCCTCGCCGCCATGAAGCTGCGCGCCGTCGTCATCCCGGCCACCCCGCTGCTCGGCCCCGCCGACCTGCGCGACCGGGTGGAGCGCGGACGCGTGCGTCATGTGCTGGTGCGGGCCGAGGACACCGGCAAGTTCGACGAGGTGCCCGGCCGCTACACGCGCATCACCGTCGGCGGGGCGCGCGAGGGGTGGCACACGTACGAGGACGCGTACGCAGCCCCCGCCGAGTTCGCCCCCGACGGGCCGACCGCCTCCGACGACCCGCTGATGCTCTACTTCACCTCCGGCACCACCGCCCGCCCCAAGCTGGTCGAGCACACCCACACCTCGTACCCGATCGGGCACCTGGCCACCATGTACTGGATCGGCCTCAAGCCCGGCGACGTGCACCTGAACATCTCCTCGCCCGGCTGGGCCAAGCACGCCTGGTCCAACCTCTTCGCGCCGTGGAACGCGGAGGCGACCGTCTTCATCCACAACTACACGCGCTTCGACGCGGCCCGCCTGATGGCGGAGATGGACCGCGCCGGGGTCACCACCTTCTGCGCCCCGCCGACCGTCTGGCGCATGCTCATCCAGGCCGACCTGAGCGCCCTGCGCACCCCGCCCCGCGAGGTCGTGGCGGCCGGTGAGCCCCTGAACCCCGAGGTCATCGAGCAGGTCCGGCGCGCCTGGGGCGTCACCATCCGGGACGGCTTCGGGCAGACCGAGACCGCCGTGCAGGTCTCGAACAGCCCCGGCCAGCCCCTGAAGACCGGCTCCATGGGCCGCCCGAGCCCCGGCTTCCGCGTCGTACTCCTCGACCCCGTCTCCGGCGCGCCCGGCGCCGACGAGGGCGAGATCGCCCTCGACCTGTCCGCCCGCCCCGTCGGCGTGATGACCGGCTACCACGGCGACGCCGACCGTACGGCGGAGGCGATGGCCGGCGGCTACTACCGGACGGGGGACATCGGTTCGCGGGACGCCGACGGATACATCACCTACGTCGGCCGCGCGGACGACGTCTTCAAGGCGTCCGACTACAAGATCTCCCCGTTCGAGCTGGAGAGCGCCCTGCTGGAGCACGAGGCGGTGGCCGAGGCGGCCGTCGTGCCCGCGCCGGACGAGCTGCGGCTCGCGGTGCCGAAGGCGTACGTCGTCCTGGCCGACGGCTGGGAGCCGGGCCCCGACACGGCCAAGGTGCTCTTCGAGCACTCACGGGAGGTCCTGGCGCCGTACAAGCGCCTGCGCCGCCTGGAGTTCGCACCACTGCCCAAGACCGTCTCCGGCAAGATCCGCCGGATCGAGCTGCGCGAGGCCACGGCCGCGGGCTCGGACGCCGAGTACCGCGAGGAGGACTTCCGGTGACCGCACAGCTGTCGTACACGCACGGGACGAGCGAGACGGTCCTGCTCGGGGACACGATCGGGGCCAACCTGGACCGGGCGGTGGCCGCCTGGCCGGACCGGGAGGCGCTGGTCGACGTCCCGTCCGGGCGGCGCTGGACCTACGCCCGGTTCGCCGCCGACGTCGACGAGTTGGCGTACGCGCTGCTCGCGAGCGGGGTCGCCAAGGGCGACCGGGTGGGTATCTGGGCGATCAACTGCCCCGAGTGGGTCCTCGTCCAGTACGCCACGGCCCGCATCGGCGCGATCATGGTGAACATCAACCCGGCCTACCGCACCCACGAGGTCGAGTACGTCCTCAACCAGGCCGGGATCTCGCTGCTCTTCGCCTCCCTCAGCCACAAGACGAGCGACTACCGGGCGATGATCGAGGAAGTGCGGGGCAGGTGCCCGCAACTGCGGGAGACCGTGTTCATCGGTGACCCGAGCTGGGAGGCGCTGATCGCGCGGGGAACGCCGGTGCCGTTCGAGGAGCTGTCCTGCGACGACCCGATCAACATCCAGTACACGTCGGGTACGACGGGCTTCCCCAAGGGGGCCACCCTCTCCCACCACAACATCCTCAACAACGGTTATTTCGTGGGGGAGTTGATTGCCTACACCGAGCAGGACCGGGTGTGCATCCCCGTGCCCTTCTACCACTGCTTCGGCATGGTCATGGGCAATCTGGCCGCCACCTCCCACGGCGCCTGCATGGTGATCCCGGCCCCCTCCTTTGACCCGAAGGCCACGCTGGAGGCCGTCCAGCAGGAACGCTGCACCTCGCTCTACGGCGTCCCGACCATGTTCATCGCGGAGCTGAACCACCCCGACTTCGCCTCGTACGACCTCTCCTCCCTGCGCACCGGGATCATGGCGGGCTCGCCGTGCCCGGTGGAGGTGATGAAGCGGGTGGTGACCGAGATGCACATGGCCGAGGTGTCGATCTGCTACGGCATGACGGAGACCTCGCCCGTCTCCACCCAGACCCGGCGCGACGACGACCTGGAGCACCGAACCGGCACCGTCGGCCGGGTGCTGCCGCACATCGAGGTGAAGATCGTCGACCCGGCGACCGGGGCGACACAACCGCGGGGCACCGCGGGGGAGCTGTGCACCCGCGGCTACAGCGTGATGCTCGGCTACTGGAACGAACCCGAGAAGACCGCTGAGGCCGTCGACCCCGGCCGCTGGATGCACACCGGTGACCTCGCGACGATGCGGGAGGACGGCTATGTCGAGATCGTCGGCCGCATCAAGGACATGATCATCCGGGGCGGCGAGAACATCTACCCGCGCGAGATCGAGGAGTTCCTCTACGCCCACCCGAAGATCGCGGACGTCCAGGTCGTCGGGGTACCGCACGAGCGGTACGGCGAGGAGGTGCTGGCCTGCGTCATCCCGCACGACTCGGCCGATCCGCTGACGCTCCAGGAGCTGCGGGCCTTCTGTGACGGGCGGCTGGCGCACTACAAGATCCCGAGCCGGTTGCGGGTCCTCGACTCCTTCCCGATGACGGTGTCCGGGAAGGTGCGGAAGGTGGAGCTGCGGGAGAAGTACGCGGACATCGGGGACTGATCGCTCAGTCCGCGACGAACGGGGTGTAGCCGATGGGCAACTCACTCACCTGAAGGTCGGAGAAGAGCAGTGTGAGCCGGTGGGCGTTGGTCTCGATGAGCACTTCGTGGAAGTCGAGCCCGAGGGACCGCGACCACCGGCGGGTCCTCTCCGAGGCGGGCAGGAGCTTCGCGCCCGGGTACAGGCAGTGCCACTTCACACCCCAGACGTATCCGTCGAGGCCGTCGGCGGTCACGTCGTCGATCAGGCGGTCGTCGAGGGAGACCCGCCAGGTCTGCGCCGGCACCGATGTCTCGCACCGGGCCTCGACGCAGTACCGGAAGAGGTACCGCAGATAGGCGGGCTCGACACCGGTGCGGGGATCCGCGGTCGCGTGGATCACGACCTCGTAGTCGCGCATGTAGGCGGTGTGACCGTGGTGCACGACGGCTTGGTCGAAGGCGTCGTCCAGCAGCTGTTCGAGTACGGCGGTGTCCATGCTGTCGTTCTACCGGCTGTCCAGGTCGCGGCGCATGCGGACCCGTGGCCATCGGTCGAGGCCGAGTTCCGCCTGGTGGGCGCGGATCTGCCCTCCTCAGGTGCGCGGTCGGTGGCGTACGCGAGGAGGGTGCGGCCCACTCCGCGGCATGTGCCGCGATGGGCTGTCGATCTTCTGCGGGGCCGTTGTGGCTGGTCGCGCAGTCCCCGCGCCCCTTCGGGGCGTGACCCGACCTCGGCAGGTCCGTGAACGGTCCCTTCTGAACGCCGGTCGGTGTACTTCAGCCCTCAGGGACGGGACGGGTAGGGGCGGCGGGGGCGAGGACGGGTCACCGGGCGCCCGTCGCGTCCAGTTCGTCGGCGAGGCCGTTGACCGGCTGGGGCGTGCCCGTGAGGTCGAGGACGAACAGGGGGACGCCGAGGGCCTCGGCGCGGGCGCGGGCCTCGGGGGCGTATCCGGCGAGGGAGAAGTAGACGCAGGCCACGGACTCCGTCATGGCCGTCAGCCACAGGCACTCCACGTCCCGCAGCGAGGCCGGACGTACGGTCGGGTCGACCTGGGCGAGCAGGCCGTGGGCGGCGATACCGATGCCGGTCGGGGGCCGCTGGTCGGCGCGGCGGATGTCCCGGTAGCCGAGCCAGCGCAGATAGACGGCGGCCGCCGTGACCGCGTCGCGGGCGGTGCGGATCGTGATGGGCTGGAAGACGCGGCGCGCAGCGGGCCCCTTTCGCTGCGCCGGGCCCGGGTCCGCTTCTTGTGCCGCCGAGCCCGGGTCCGCTTCTTGTGCCGACAAGTGCAGGTCCGCTTCTTGTGCCTGGCCCGTGTCCACCTGCGCCAATGGAACGCGCATCACCGTCCCGCACGGGCAGCCCAGCTCCGGGCGGGGCCACTCGTTCTCCCGGCCGCATGCCGTACAGCGCACGCCGATCCATTCGTCGTCCCAGGTGCGACAGGTGACGGCCGTGGCGGCCGCGTGCGGGTCGAGCGCCGGCGCGACGAGCGCCCCGCACGCGCACGGATAGGCGGTTGCCTCGTAGAGATGTTCGCGCCGGCAGGCCGGGCAGCGCACCGACACGCTCTCGGACATGGCCCACTCCAGGACGACTTCGCATCGGGACAGCGGTCCCATCGTCCTCCAGACAGGGTCCGGTTGTCCGCCCCTTGACGGTCTTCACCGGCCCACCTACATTGCTTCCAGATAGTAGAAAACAGTTTCCGCGATACGGAATAACGGCTCGCGGGAATGTCATCGTCACGGAATTGCTCACCGCGGGGCGCGACGGGAGTGCGAATCCGACAGCCGAAGCAGGAGTACTCAATGGCTCGTATGACCGCTGCCCGAGCGGCAGTCGAGATCCTCAAGCGCGAGGGTGTCAGCAACGCGTTCGGCGTGCCGGGCGCGGCGATCAACCCCTTCTACGCGGCGCTCAAGGCCTCCGGAGGCATCCAGCACACCCTGGCCCGCCATGTGGAGGGCGCTTCGCACATGGCCGAGGGCTACACCCGCACGCACCCGGGCAACATCGGCGTCTGCATCGGCACGTCCGGCCCCGCCGGCACCGACATGATCACCGGCCTGTACTCCGCGATCGGTGACTCCATCCCGATCCTGTGCATCACCGGCCAGGCGCCGACCGCGGTGATCCACAAAGAGGACTTCCAGGCCGTCGACATCGCCTCGATCGCCAAGCCGGTCACGAAGATGGCGGTGACCGTCCTGGAGGCCGCGCAGGTCCCCGGCGTCTTCCAGCAGGCGTTCCACCTGATGCGCTCCGGCCGTCCCGGCCCGGTCCTGATCGACCTGCCGATCGACGTCCAGCTGACGGAGATCGAGTTCGACCCGGAGACGTACGAGCCGCTCCCGGTCTACAAGCCCGCCGCGAGCCGCGCCCAGATCGAGAAGGCGATCGGGATGCTGAACGCGTCCGAGCGTCCGCTGATCGTCGCGGGCGGCGGTGTCATCAACGCCGACGCCGCCGAACTCCTCGTCGAGTTCGCCGAGTTGACCGGCACCCCGGTCGTCCCGACCCTGATGGGCTGGGGCCTGCTGCCCGACGACCACGAGCTGAACGCCGGCATGGTCGGCCTGCAGACCTCGCACCGCTACGGCAACGCGACCTTCCTGGAGTCCGACTTCGTCCTCGGCATCGGCAACCGCTGGGCCAACCGCCACACCGGCAAGCTGGACGTCTACACGGCCGGCCGGAAGTTCGTCCACGTCGACGTCGAGCCCACCCAGATCGGCAAGATCTTCGCCCCGGACTACGGCATCGCGTCGGACGCCAAGGCGGCCCTGGAGCTGTTCGTCGAGGTGGCACGGGAGTTGAAGGCGGCGGGCAAGCTCCCCGACCGCTCGGCGTGGGCGGCCTCCGCGCAGGAGCGCAAGGCGACCCTCCAGCGCCGTACGCACTTCGACGACATCCCGATCAAGCCGCAGCGCGTCTACGAGGAGATGAACAAGGCCTTCGGCCCGGAGACCCGGTACGTCTCCACCATCGGCCTCTCACAGATCGCCGGCGCCCAGATGCTGCACGTCTTCAAGCCCCGGCACTGGATCAACTGCGGCCAGGCGGGCCCGCTCGGCTGGACCATCCCGGCCGCGCTGGGCGTGGCGAAGGCCGACCCGGAGGCGCAGGTCGTCGCCCTGTCCGGCGACTACGACTTCCAGTTCATGATCGAGGAGCTGGCGGTCGGGGCGCAGCACAAGATCCCGTACGTCCACGTCCTCGTCAACAACTCCTATCTGGGCCTGATCCGCCAGGCGCAGCGGGCGTTCGACATCGACTTCCAGGTCAAGCTGGAGTTCGAGAACATCAACTCGCCCGAGCTGGGCGTCTACGGCGTCGACCACGTCAAGGTCGCCGAGGGCCTCGGCTGCAAGGCGATCCGCGTGACCGACCCGAGCGAACTGGGCGCCGCTTTCGAGCAGGCCAAGAAGCTCGCGCAGGAGTACCAGGTCCCGGTGGTGGTCGAGGCGATCCTGGAGCGGGTCACCAACATCTCCATGTCGACGACCAACGACATCAGCAACGTGGTGGAGTTCGAGGAGCTCGCGACGGAGCCGGAGCACGCGCCCACGTCGATCAAGACGTTGAAGGTCTGACGCGGCGGATCTGACACGTCCCGTCAGTAAGGGGCGGTCCAACCGGAAGGTTGGGCCGCCCCTTTGGTGTTCCCCCGTGTGGTGCTCCCCCGTTCGCGAGGCCCGCCGCCCCCGTGCCGGCAGGCCCCGCGTGAAAAGAATGTGCCCACGGCAGGGGTGGGTTGAAGCCCCCCGACGTGTGTTCAGAGGTTGATTTGAGGGTTCCGTAGTCGGCGTACGACCGGTGCCGTACGCCGGCCTGGCTCAGCACAAGTCCGGGCGGGCAGAAGTCAGCGCCTCAGAGCCGGCGCCGGGCCGCCTCGACACTGTCCCCGCCACTGGTGTTGAACGCGATGGCGGCCTGGGGCGCATGGCGTCGGATCAGGTTCACGATCTGCTCGAAGAGCGGCAGCAACTGCTCCGTCTTGCGGATCCCACCCCCGACGACCACCACGTCCCACGGACGCTCGACCAAGGACGCGACGAGGGTGGGCTCGGCCGACTCGTCGAACACGACCAGCGTCATGGCCGCGTCGATGCCGTGCTCGCCGAACCGGGCCAACTCCTTGTCCAGCGTCGCCCGAAGGGCCTGCGCGTCGACGCCGGGTATCGCCTGCGGGTCGTAACCGACAACAAGTACGGAAGGCATACGGCCAAGCTACCGCGCCCTGTCCGACCCCACAGCCCGACTCGGAAGACGCCGAAGAGCGCCGGGTACGGGACCGTCCGTACCCGGCGCTCTTCAGCCGGTGAGGTATTCGGTTGTGGCCGTCCGACGGTGCGAGGCTGGGCGCGACAGGACGTTCGCGCCGCCGGACGGAGTCTGCGGGGCTCGGGACCGCGGCGGCAGCGACGGAACCGGAGGCTCCTTCCCTCAGGTCGAGAAGGAGGCCCGGACCTTCACCACCGCACTGGCTCGCACGCCGCCGCGGTCCTCATGTTGCCCGCGCCCCCTCTCCGGTCGACCACCCCTCATCCGGGTCGATCGGCGGCGTGGCGCGGGCGGTGCGGCCGTCTCCTGACCTCCTGCCAGGAGACGGCCGCCGCCTTGGGGTCAGTCCTCGCGCAGGGCGCGGACCGCCTCCTCCACGCGCTTGCCGTACTCCGGGTCGGCGGCGTGGAAGTGGGCCAGGTTCTTCTCGATCACGTCGTCGCGGGAGACCTGGGAGAGGCCACCGGCGATGTTGGCGATCAGGCGGGACTTCTCCTCGGCGGACATCAGGCGGTACAGCTCGCCGGCCTGGAAGAAGTCGTCGTCCTTGGTGTGGAGCGGGGCCTCGTGGGTGCCCGTGTGGCCGGTCACCGCGAGCGGGGCCGACAGCGGGCGGCCGGTCTCGACGGGGCCGTCGTAGGAGTTCGGCTCGTAGTTCTTGGCGTACCGGCCCTGGGAGTTGCTCGCCATGAAGCCGTCGCGGCCGTAGTTCTGCGCGGTCGTCGCCTTCGGGGCGTTGACCGCGAGCTGGGTGTGGTTGACGCCCAGGCGGTAGCGGTGGGCGTCCGCGTAGGCGAACAGGCGGCCCTGGAGCATCTTGTCGGGGGAGGGGCCGATGCCCGGCACGAAGTTGTTCGGGGAGAAGGCGGCCTGCTCGACCTCGGCGAAGACGTTGTCCGGGTTGCGGTCCAGCACCAGCCGGCCCACGCGCTGCAGCGGGTAGTCCTTGTGCGGCCAGACCTTCGTGAGGTCGAACGGGTTGAAGCGGTAGTCGGCCGCCTCGGCCGCCGGCATGAGCTGGACGTAGAGCGTCCAGGACGGGTGTACGCCCCGCTCGATGGCCTGGAGCAGGTCCGTCTGGTGCGAGTTGGGGTCCCTGCCCGCGAGTTCGGCGCCCTGCTCGGCGCTCAGGCAGCGGATGCCCTGGTTCGTCTTGAAGTGGTACTTGACGAAGAAGGCCTCGCCGTCGGCGTTCGTCCACTGGTAGGTGTGCGAGCCGTAGCCGTTCATGTGGCGGTACGACGCCGGGATGCCGCGGTCGCCCATCAGCCAGGTCACCTGGTGCGTGGCCTCGGGGGCGTGCGCCCAGAAGTCCCAGACGTTGTCCGGCTCCTGACGTCCGGTGAACGGGTCGCGCTTCTGCGAGTGGATGAAGTCCGGGAACTTGATCGGGTCCTTGATGAAGAACACCGGGGTGTTGTTCCCGACGAGGTCGTAATTGCCCTCCGCCGTATAGAACTTGACCGCGAAACCGCGCGGGTCGCGGACCGCGTCCGCGCCGCCCAGGCTGTCGGCCACGGTCGAGAAGCGCAGGAACACCTCGGTCCGCTTGCCCACCGCGCTCAGGAAGTCGGCGTGGGTGAAGCCGGTGACGTCGTCGGTCACCTCGAAGTGGCCGTACGCGCCGGAGCCCCGGGCGTGCACCACGCGCTCCGGAATGCGCTCGCGGTTGAAGCGCGCCAGCTTCTCCAGGAGGTGCTGGTCCTGGAGCAGGAGCGGGCCGCCGACGCCGGCGGAGGCTGAGTTCTGGTTGTCGGCGACCGGGGCGCCGGACTCGGTCGTGAGCACGCGCTTCGACATCGTGGACCTTCCGTGCGGTGGCACTTCCGTGCTGGTGGCAGCGGAAAACTCTTTCCGCTTGGTGGAGCCTAGAAGTGAGGGAATCTGAACGTCAACAGTTTGTTGAAGTTGTTTGCAGCGGCGGATTCCGGGCGGCGCCCCCGCCTGGGCGCGACAGGACAGGTGTCAGCGAAGGCGCCGCCCGGAAGTTTCGGGGTGGGTCAGACCTGAGCGCCGGAGAGGCGCTCCACGGCCCGCAGCAGGGCCGAGTGGTCCAGGCCGCCGTCGCCCTGCGCGCGCAGGGACGCGACCAGCTGGGCCACCACGGCGCCGACCGGAAGGGCGGCGCCGACGTTGCGGGCGGCGTCCGTGACGATGCCCATGTCCTTGTGGTGCAGGTCGATGCGGAAGCCGGGCTTGAAGTCCCGGTTCAGGAAGTTGTCCTTCTTCCGCGTCAGCACGGTCGAGCCGGCCAGGCCGCCGCCCAGGACGTCCAGCGCCGCCGCCAGGTCCACGCCCGACTTCTCCAGGAAGACCACGGCCTCGGCGCACGCCTGGATGTTCACGGCGACGATCAGCTGGTTGGCCGCCTTCACGGTCTGACCCGAGCCGTGCGGGCCGCACAGCACGATGGTCTTGCCGAGGGCCTCGAGTATCGGCTTCGCGGCGTCGAAGTCGGCCTGCTCACCGCCGACCATGATCGACAGTACGGCCTCGATGGCACCGGCCTCACCGCCGGACACGGGGGCGTCCAGGACCCGGATGCCCTTGTCCTTGGCGGCCTTCGCCAGGTCGACCGAGGTCTGCGGGGTGATCGAGGACATGTCGATCAGCAGCGCGCCGGACTTCGCGTTCTCGAGGATGCCGTCGGGGCCGTAGGAGATGGCCTCGACCTGCGGGGAGGCCGGCACCATGGTGATGACGACGTCGGCGTCCTTCACGGCCTCGGCGATCGACCCGGCGGCCGTGCCACCGGCGGCGGCCAGGCGGTCCAGCTTGTCCTGCTCCAGCGTGAAGCCGGTGACCTGGTAACCCGCCTTGATCAGGTTCTCGGACATGGGGGAGCCCATGATGCCGAGGCCTATCCAGGCGATCTTGGGGAGGTTGCTCATGATGGGGGTACCTCTCTGAACTGCTGTGGTGCGTCAACGAATAGGTGCCGGTCGGCGACAATCAGCCCGTCCGGCGTTTGAGGACGAGGCCCTTTGGGGCCGAAGCGGGGGTCTGGGGGCGGCAGCCCCCAGGGGGTGCCGTCAGCGGACAGCACTGTCAGCGGGCGGCGCGCTGCTCCACCGGCAACCAGCTGAAGGCCTCTCCGCTCGGGCGGTCGCCCGGCTTGTACTCGAGGCCGACCCAGCCCTCGTAGCCCGCCTTCCTCAGCTGGCCGAGCAGCTCCTCCAGCGGCAGCGTCCCCGTGCCGGGCGCGCCGCGGCCCGGGTTGTCGGCGATCTGCACGTGGCCGGTCTTCGCGGCGTACTGCTCGATCACCGAGGGCAGGTCCTCGCCGTTCATGGACAGGTGGTACAGGTCCATGAGGAACTTCGCGTTGCCCAGTCCTGTCGCCTCGTTGACCTTGTCGACGAGGCCGACGGCGGCCGGTGCGGACACCAGCGGGTACAGCGGCGACTCGGGCTTGTTCAGCGCCTCGACGAGAAGGATCGCGCCGATGCGGTCGGCCGCCCGGGCAGCGAGGACCAGGTTCTCCAGCGCGAGCGCGTCCTGCTCGGCCGGGTCCACGCCTTCGACGCGGTTGCCGTACAGGGCGTTGAGCGCACGGCAGCCCAGCGACTGGGCGAAGTCGGCGGCGACGTCGATGTTGGCGCGGAACTTCTCCGACTCCGCGCCCGGGACCGACAGGGCGCCACGGTCGGGACCGGGCAGCTGACCTGCGTAGAAGTTCAGCCCGGTGAGCTGGACGCCCGCGTCCTCGATCGCCTTCTTCAGGGCGTCGAGCTCGGACTGCTCGGGCGTGGGGGAGTCGATCCAGGGCCACCACAGCTCGACCGCGGTGAAGCCGGCCGCGGCGGCGGCCGCGGGGCGCTCCAGGAGCGGGAGTTCCGTGAAGAGGATCGACAGGTTGACGTTGAAGCGCTGCTCTGCGAATCCCATGTCGCCGGCGCTCCCTTCCGTTTGTTGAGATTCCATATTGCGGAAGTTAGTTTCTGCCTACTGGAAGATTGCCGCCGTGTGTCGAAGCTTGTCAAGAGGGGTCGGCGGAAAGCGTCACCTGGCGTTAGGTTGAGCGCGTGCGATTGAGAGTGGAGTTCACGACCGAGCCCTTCGACCTGGACGAGGCACCCGCGCACGCCCTGGTGGCCCGCGAGGTCATCGAGGCGGCCGAGCTCGACGCGGTGGACGTCGGCCCGTTCGGCAACACGGCCGAGGGGGGCGCCGACGCCGTGCTCACCGCCCTGGACGCCCTGCTGCGCAAGTCGCTGGAGGCCGGCGCCACCCGGATCTCGCTTCAGCTCAACGTGGTCGGGGAGGGTGAGGAGTGACCGGTACCGGGGACGAGCCCTTCATCGCGGCCGTGAAGCCGCTGGTCGACGCCATGGGCGGCGAGATTCTCCCGCCGGACGAGGCCGGCCCCGAGGATGTCGTGCTCTCCTGGGAGGGGGTCGACGTCGTCGCCGTACGCCTGCCTCAGCTGGCCGACTCCCTGGATCACATCCTGGCGGCCATGGAGCGCAGGAAGGGCAAGCCACTGGCCGACCTGGACCGCAAGGCCAAGCAGGAGGTCGTGCGGATACTCGAGGCGCGCGGCGCCTTCTCCGTGCGGCACGGCGTGGAGACCGTGGCGAGCGCGCTCGGGGTGAGCCGCTTCACGGTCTACAACTACCTCAACCGTGAGAAGGGCGCCTGAGGGGTCCTGTCCGGTTTCGTTACCGCGAATTTTCAACAAAGTGTTGACGTCTCGTCGTCGTAGGGCGTTAGCTATCGGCACGCCCGTT
Source organism: Streptomyces sp. SD31 (assembly GCF_052068475.1). Classification (NCBI taxonomy): domain Bacteria; kingdom Bacillati; phylum Actinomycetota; class Actinomycetes; order Kitasatosporales; family Streptomycetaceae; genus Streptomyces; species Streptomyces sp. SD31. Next base: position 443,202 of record NZ_JBQHCX010000005.1, read on the forward strand.
CAGTACGAAGGCCCTTCGCGGCCACGGAGGCTCCCGTGACGTCGAATTCCACGCCCTCGGGCCTGGCCCGGTTCAACGCCCTGGAGGAGCACGCGGCCCACGCCGCCCTCCTTGAGGCGTGCGCCGCCACGGCGTGGGCGAAGCGGCTGCTCGCCGCTCGTCCCTACGCCACCGCCGACGACCTCTACGCCGCCAGTGACGCCGCCATGGCCGAGCTGACCGCCGAGGGCCTGGCCGAGGCGATGGCCGGGCACCCGCCGATCGGCCGCCCCAAGCCGGGTGATCCGACCTCGGCCCGGGAACAGCGCGGCATGGCCGGCGCCTCCGAGGAGCTCAAGGCGGAGATGCTCGAACTCAACCTGGCCTACCAGGAAAGGTTCGGCCATGTCTTCCTGATCTGCGCCACCGGCCGGACCGGCGAGCAGATGCGCGACGCGGTCAAGGAACGGATCGGCAACTCGCCGGAGCAGGAGCGGGAGATCGTCCGCACCGAGCTGGGCAAGATCAACCGTATCCGGCTCGCCCGCCTCGTCGAAGAAGACTGATCTTCGAGGAAGACCGAAGAGGACGCCTGACCATGAGCACCAGCACCACCGCCTCCGTGTCCACGCACATCCTGGACACCAGCATCGGCCGCCCCGCCGAGGGCGTCGCCGTCCAGCTCTCCGCCCGCTCGGGCCGGGGCGCGGACTGGCAGGCGCTCGGCGGCTCCGCGACCGACGCGGACGGGCGGTGCAAGGACCTCCCGGCGCTGCCGGAGGGGACCACACACGTACGGCTCGACTTCGCGGTGGAGCCGTACTTCGAGAAGAAGCAAGCCGATGCGCAGCAGGACGCCCCCGCGAATCGGGACAGCGGTGCCGGTGCGTTCTTCCCGGAGGTGGCGATCACGTTCGCCGTCGTGCCGGGGGAGCACTACCACGTACCGCTGCTGCTCAACCCGTTCGGCTACTCCGTATACCGAGGGAGCTAGCTAAATGCCCACGATCCTGGGACAGAACCAGTACGGCAAGGCCGAGAACCGAGTCGTAAAGATCACGCGGGACGGCGCCACCCACCACATCAAGGACCTGAACGTATCCGTGGCGCTGAGCGGCGACATGGACGAGGTCCACTACTCCGGCTCGAACGCCAACGTCCTGCCGACCGACACCACCAAGAACACGGTGTACGCGTTCGCCAAGGAGTACGGCATCGAGTCCGCCGAGCAGTTCGGCATCCACCTCGCCCGTCACTTCGTCACCTCGCAGGAGCCGATCCACCAGGCCCGGATCCGCATCGAGGAGTACGCCTGGGAGCGGATCGAGGCCTCCGACGCCAACTCGCAGTTCATCGGCTCCGACGAGGTCAAGCACTCCTTCGTCCGCCAGGGCCAGGAGACGCGGCTCACGCAGATCACCTACGACGGTGAGAAGTGGGAGGTCATCTCCGGCCTCAAGGACCTGGTCGTGATGAACTCGACGAACTCCGAGTTCTGGGGCTACGTCAAGGACAAGTACACGACGCTGAAGGAGGCCTACGACCGCATCCTGGCCACCCAGGTCTCCGGTCGCTGGCGGTTCAACTGGACCGACGACGAGCAGCGGATGCCCAACTGGGAGAAGTCCTACGAGCAGACCAAGAAGCACATGCTCCAGGCCTTCGCCGAGACCTACTCGCTGTCGTTGCAGCAGACGCTGTACCAGATGGGCTCGCGCATCATCAACAACCGCAGCGAGATAGACGAGGTCCGCTTCTCCCTCCCGAACAAGCACCACTTCCTGGTGGACCTGGAGCCGTTCGGGCTGAAGAACGACAACGAGGTGTACTTCGCCGCCGACCGCCCCTACGGCCTGATCGAGGCCACCATCCTGCGGGACGGCTGCGAGGCGAAGATCCCCATGGACCTCACCAACCTCTGATCCAACCTCTGATCCATCCCCTTTCGGCACCCGTGACCGGGGAACCCGCCTTCCCGGTCACGGCACTCAAAACTCCCAGGGTCCTGCCGTGCCCTCTCCAATTCAGCACAACACCCGTGAAAAAGGGGCGAACCATGGCAGCAGCCCAGCGCATCGTCATCGAGAACTGTTCGATCGCGACGGTGGACGCGAAGGACACCGAGTACGCCACGGGCCACATCGTCATCGCGGACAACCGCATCGAGTCGCTCGGCGCGGGCAAGGCCCCCGAGGGCCTGGAGAACGTCGTACGCCGCCTCGACGCCACCGGGCACCTGGTCACCCCCGGCCTGATCAACACCCACCACCACTTCTACCAGTGGATCACCCGGGGCCTGGCCACGGACCACAACCTCTTCAACTGGCTCGTCGCCCTCTACCCGACCTGGGCGCGCATCGACGAGCAGATGGTCCGCTCGGCCGCGCAGGGCTCGCTGGCGATGATGGCCCGCGGTGGTGTGACCACCGCCATGGACCACCACTACGTGTTCCCGCAGGGCTCCGGCGACCTCTCCGGCGCCATCATCGGCGCCGCCCGCGACATGGGCGTCCGCTTCACCCTCGCCCGCGGCTCCATGGACCGCAGCGAGAAGGACGGCGGGCTGCCGCCGGACTTCGCCGTCGAGACCCTCGAAGGCGCGCTGGCCGGGACCGAGGAGACCGTCAAGCAGCACCACGACGCCTCCTTCGACGCGATGACCCAGGTCGCCGTCGCCCCCTGCTCCCCCTTCTCCGTCTCCACGGAACTCATGCGCGACGGCGCCGAGTTGGCTCGCCGACTGGGTGTACGGCTGCACACCCACGGCTCGGAGACCGTGGAGGAGGAGAAGTTCTGCCACGAGCTGTTCGGCATGGGCCCGACCGACTACTTCGAGTCCACCGGCTGGCTCGGCGAGGACGTGTGGATGGCGCACTGCGTCCACATGAACGACTCCGACATCGCCGCCTTCGCCCGTACGAAGACCGGTGTCGCCCACTGCCCGTCCTCCAACGCCCGCCTCGCGGCCGGCATCGCCCGGGTCCCCGACATGCTCAGGGCCGGCGTCCCGGTCGGCCTCGGCGTCGACGGCACCGCCTCCAACGAGTCCGGCGAACTGCACACCGAACTGCGCAACGCCCTCCTCATCAACCGCCTCGGCGCCCACAAGGAGGCCGCCCTGAACGCCCGGCAGGCGCTGCGCCTCGGGACGTACGGCGGTGCCCAGGTCCTCGGCCGCGCGCGTGAGATCGGCTCGCTGGAGCCGGGCAAGCTGGCCGACCTGGTGCTGTGGAAGCTGGACACCCTCGCCCACGCCTCCATCGCCGACCCGGTGACCGCGCTGGTCTTCGGCGCGGCGGCCCCGGTCACGGCGTCGTTCGTCAACGGCCGGCAGATCGTCGAGGACGGGCGGCTGCTCACGGCCGACGAGGACGCCATCGCCCGCTCGACGCGGGACGAGGCCCAGCGCCTGGCGAGGATCGCGGCGCAGGCCTGACGCAGGCCTGGCCAGTCGAAGATCTCCGGTCGGGAGGGACGGCTCCCGACCGGTGGCCGTGGACCCGAGCGGGTTCCATGGCGGCCGTCTCCGGGGCGCGCGTGGACGCGTGCGCCCCGGAACGGTCTCCGTTTCCCCCAGAACGGGCCCGTCCCCGGTCCCGCACGACCACTCGCACCACCTCCATGACACCCACGTCGGAGCCGACGTGTTACCCGCCCGGAGGAGAGCCGCAGTGTCCGCCCAGCCCGTTTCGCCCCACCCCGTCGACGAGAAACTCCCCGCCCTGAAAATGGCGACCACAGGTCTGCAACACGTGGCCGCCATGTACGCGGGAGTCGTCGCCCCACCCCTGATCGTCGGCGCGGCCATAGGCCTGACCGCCACCGACCTGACCTTCCTCACCGGCGCCTGTCTCTTCACCGCGGGCCTCGCCACCATCCTCCAAACCCTCGGCATCTGGAAGATCGGCGCCCGGCTGCCGTTCGTCAACGGCGTCACCTTCGCCGGCGTCGCCCCCATGACCGCGGTCGTCGCCTCCACCGAGGACAAGTCCGACGCCCTGCCGATCATCTTCGGCGCGGTCATCGTCGCCGGCCTTCTCGGCTTCCTCGCCGCCCCCTTCTTCAGCAAGGCGGTCCGCTTCTTCCCGCCGGTGGTCACGGGTACGGTCATCACCCTGATCGGCATCTCCCTCCTCCCGGTCGCCTTCGGCTGGGCCCAGGGCCCCGACCCCGCGGCGCACGACTACGGTTCGGCGACGAACCTGGGCCTCGCGGCCGGAACCCTGCTGATCGTCCTGCTCCTGCGCCGCTTCACCAGGGGCTTCGTCAAGCAGATCGCCGTACTCCTCGGCCTGGTCGTCGGCACGCTGATCGCGATCCCGTTCGGCGTCACGGACTTCGGCCCCGTCGCGGACGCGGACGTCATCGGCTTCCCGACCCCGTTCCACTTCGGCGCCCCGCAGTTCCAGCTCGCCGCGATCATCTCGCTGTGCGTGGTCATGGTGGTGTCGATGACCGAATCGACGGCCGACATGCTGGCGCTGGGCGAGATCGTCGAGCGCCCGGCCGACGAGAAGACCATCGCGGCCGGCCTGCGCGCCGACACCCTCGGCTCCGCGATCAGCCCCCTCTTCAACGGCTTCATGTGCAGCGCCTTCGCGCAGAACATCGGCCTGGTGGCGATGACGAAGATCCGCAGCCGGTACGTCGTCGCCGTGGGCGGTGGCTTCCTGGTGCTGATGGGCCTGTGCCCGATGGCGGCCTCGCTCATCGCGGTCGTACCGCGCCCGGTGCTCGGCGGCGCGGGCGTCGTCCTCTTCGGCTCAGTCGCCGCGAGCGGCATCCAGACCCTGGTCCGGGCAGGCCTCGACAAGGACAACAACGTCCTGATCGTCGCCGTCTCACTGGCCGTCGGCATCGTCCCGATCACGGCGCCGGCGTTCTACCACGCCTTCCCGGAGACGGCGCGGATCGTGCTCGACTCGGGCATCTCGACGGGGTGTGTGGCGGCGGTCCTGCTGAACCTGGTCTTCAACCACCTGGGCAAGGCCGGCCGGGACGCCCATGACGTGACCCACCCGATGGAGGCGGGCGAGGAGATCACCGGGACGACGACCCGGGCCCCCGCCACTCCATGAGGTTGGCGAACAGCTCGGCCTGCTCGACGGCGTCGTCCAGCGCATGGTGCGTGTGACGGCGCCTCGACAGCAGCTCCCGCGGCATCGTGCCCTTGGCCACGGCCCGCAGCGGCAGCCCGGCCTTGGTGGCGTACAGCGTCTTCATGTCCAGGCAGCCGGAGTGGCCGAAGGGGCTCGCTCCGGTGAAGCGGATCAAGTACCAGTACAGGAACGTCCAGTCGTACGACGCCGGGTAGCCGCACATCACCGGCTGCGCGTCGCCGCAGACCTCGCGTACCCAGCGTGTGAACTGCGCGAGAGCCAGGGCGGGGTCGACCCCCTCCTTCCCGAGGCGCTCGCGGTCCAGCCCGCTCACGGCCAGCGCCTCGGGGACGAAATCCTCGCTGATCGGGCGGAGTTCGCGGTAGAAGGTGTGCTGCTCCGGGTCGGCCGCCGTGAATCCGTCGGCGTCCTGGGTTCCGGCGACCGCCGCGCCGAGGCTCAGCATCGAGTACGGACCCGGGATCGGGCCGTCGGCCTCGATGTCGACGGAGATGTAGAGGCTGGGTTTGATGCGTCGTGCCGCCATGGAGCGGCAGCATCCCAGGCGTCCGGGACTTTCCGCATCCGAATTCCGCTTAGGCTTCTGCCTCGGTCAACTCAAGGTTGACCAGGGGTTCAGGGGATGAGGGGGAAGCGGGCCGATGAACAACGCGACCGAGGTGTTCCAGCCATTGCAGGCGGACGATCCGCCCGTCGTGGCCGGCTACCGCCTCGCCGCCCGGCTCGGCGCGGGTGGCATGGGCCGGGTCTACCTGTCGCACACCCAGGGCGGCCGACCGGTGGCGATCAAGGTGGTACGGCCGGAGCTGGCCGACGACCCGGACTTCCGGCGCCGGTTCCGCCGCGAGGTGGAGGCGGCCCGGCGGGTCCGCGGGGCGTACACCGCCGAACTGATCGACGCCGAGGCGGAGGGCGTACCGCCCTGGCTGGCCACGCTGTACGTGCCCGGGCCGTCCCTGGCGGAGGCCGTGGCCCGGCGCGGACCGCTGCCGGTGCCCGCCGTGCTGTGGCTGGTGGCGGGGGTGGCCGAGGCACTGCAGGCCATCCATGGTGCGGGCATCGTGCACCGGGACCTGAAGCCGTCGAACGTGCTGCTGGCCGCCGATGGGCCGCGCGTGATCGACTTCGGCATCTCGCTCGCCGCCGACCTCACCTCGCACACCGCCACGGGCTCCGCAGTCGGCACGCCCCCGTTCATGGCGCCGGAGCAGGCGACCGCGGGCGAGGTCACGGCGGCGACGGACATTTTCGCGCTGGGCCAGACGGCGGCGTTCGCGGCGCTGGGCGAGCCGCTGTACGGGAGCGGCCCCGCGGCGAGCGTGCTGTACCGGATCGTGCACGAAGAACCCGACCTGTCCCGGCTGCCCGAGCCGCTCCGCCCCCTGATCGCCCGGTGCATGGCCGCCGATCCCCGGGAGCGGGCCACCCCGGCGGAGATCGTCGAGTGGTGCCGGCAGCGGCTGGGGGCGGAAGCCGACGCGGGCGCGGGGCCGGCCGTCTGGCGGGACGTCATGGGGCCGGAGGTGACGGTTCCGGCTCCGGTCCCCGAACCCACCCGGGTACAGGCGGTGCCGTTGGTCGTCACGCGACCGCAGCCGACGGTGCCGGATCCGCGGCGGGCGGGGAGACGGCGTACCGCGCTGATCACGGCCGCGGCCGTGACGGCGGGTGCGCTGCTGCTGGCGGGGTCTGCGTGGATGGTCGCGGACGCGGGGGACAGGTTCCGCGACTGGGTCGCGGGCGCGCCATCGACGCCCGGCCCGGAGGAGTCCGCAAGGACGGTGGGGTCGTCAACGGCGTCGCCCTCGGCGCCCGGGCCCGTGTCGGGGGCCGGCGACGGGACACCGGAAGCGTCACGGCCCTCCCCGGCCGCCTCCAAGTCACCGCGAGCGGTCCCTTACCCTCTCCGGCGGCTGGACGCGACGACCTCGCTGAGCTTCAAGGAGCCGGTCCAGCGTGAGGACCGCAAGGGGGACATCCGCTTCGACTGCAAGGATGTCGGCTGCGCGCTGGACAGCGACACCAGCGTGTTCGTCCAACTGTTCGGCGCGTCGGGGGCTTCCCTCGACGAGTGCCGGCTCCTCCTCAACAGCGCCGACCGCCGCCGCTGGCCGCTGGCCGCGGCGGCGAACGGCAGCGAGATCTGCGTCAAGCACTCCTCCGGTGACATCGCACTGCTCGTCATCCAGACGAAGTCGACCGCGCTGCCGGAACTCGCCTTCCTGCAAGTGGACATGACGGTATGGCGGGATGCCGCCTAGCAGGCGCTGAGTACGGGGGAGGGGCGGCGGACACGCGCATCCGCCGCCCCTCCCAAGCCACTACCGGCCCCTCTCAGCCCCGCCGCTCCCGCAACACCACCGCCGCCAGCACCAGCGCCCCCGCCGCGATCACCGTCGCCACCCGGAACGCCAGCTGGTAGCCCTCGGCCGTGGCCGTCACCAGCTCCGTGCCCCGGCCGAGCAGACCGTCGGTGTGGCTCGCCGCCAGGACGGACAGCACCGCCAGGCCCAGCGAACCACCCACCACCTGCGTGGTGTTGAACAGCCCCGACGCCAGTCCCGCGTCCTCCTCGCGGGCCCCGGACATCGCGAGCCCGGTCAGAGCGGGCATCGCGGCGGCGAAGCCGGTGGCGAGCAGGAGCAGCGGCGGGAGGACGTCGGTGACGTACGAGCCGTCGACGGGTGCGCGGCTCAGCAGCGCCATGCCCGCGACGATGAGCACCAGCCCGGCCAACAGCACCCGGTACGCGCCGAACCGGCCGACGGTACGGGCCGACAGCCCCAGCATCAGCACCCCGATCGCGATCGGCGCCGGCAGGAACGCCGTGCCGGTGAGCAACTCGCCATAGCCGAGGACGCGTTGGACGTACAACGCGCCGATGAACTGGAAGCCGTACATCGTCGCGATCATCAGGATCTGTACGGCGTTCGCACCGCTCAACAGCCGGGAACCGAACAGCCGCAGCCGCAGCAGCGGACGCGCCGCCCGCGCCTGGCGGAGCGTGAACGCCACGAACAGGGCGAGGGACAGGGCGCCCAGCAGCAGGGTGGCGGTCAGGGGGCGGTCGCCGGCGCCGACGATGACGTACACCGTGAGCATCAGCGCGCCGGTGACCAGCGCGGCGCCCGGATAGTCGGCGCCCTTGCCGAGCCCGGCGCCGCGGTCGCTCTCCAGCACCCGTACGGCCGCGAGCAGGGCCAGCACCCCGATCGGCAGGTTGATCAGGAAGATCCAGTGCCAGTTCAGGGCCTCGGTCAGCGCCCCGCCGAGAAACGTGCCGAGCGCTCCGCCCGCCGCGCCGACCGCGCTGAACACCGCGATGGCGCGGGCCTGTTCCCGCGGCTCGGGGAACAGTGCCACCAGCATGCCGAGCACCACGGCCGAGGTCATCGCCCCGCCCACGCCCTGCAGGGCACGGGCCGCGATCAGCACGCCCTGCTCGGTCGCCACCCCGCACAGCACGGAAGCCGCGGTGAACACCGCGAGCCCCGCCGTGAACATCCGCTTGCGGCCGACCAGATCGCCGAGGCGGCCGACGAGGAGGAGCAGACCGCCGAAGGGGATCAGATAGGCGTTGACGACCCAGGCGAGGCCCGACCCCGAGAAGCCGAGGTCGCTCTGGATGGCGGGCATGGCGACCGTGACGATGTTGCCGTCCAGGATCGTCATCAGTGTTCCCGCGCACAGGACGACGAGGGACGCCCAGCGGGAGTACGTTCGCTGCGTTCGGTGCGGTGTCCGCGTCGGGGACTCGACGATGGCCGTCATGGCGGCGCTGCCTCCGGGTTCTCCAATGGTGCACGACTTGTAACGGAGAACATCGTGGGTGACCATGCAGGTCGGCATAAGGAGGCAGTTCAATGTCCCAGAGGAACACCGGTGTTACCGTCCAGGCAGTGAACGCGCACGCGTGTCCCGTCCGCGAGGTTCTTGACAGGGTCTCCGGCAAATGGAGCGTCCAGATCCTGGTCGCGGCCGCACACGGCCCCATCCGCTTCACCGAGTTGGAGCGCAGCATCGAGGGCATCAGCCGCCGGATGCTGACCCTCACCCTGCGCAACCTGGAGCGCGACGGCCTCGTCACCCGCACCGTCCATCCGACGGTGCCGCCGAAGGTGGAGTACGAACTCACCCCGGCGGCCCGGGAGTTGCACGAGACTCTGCAGCGCCTGACCGACTGGGCCGAGCGGAACAGGGTCTACATCGCCGAGTCACGCGCGGCCTACGACGAGGAGCACCAGCCCGAGTTGGTGTGACCTACAGCCCGAACAGCGCGGGCTCCGAGGCGAGTTCCTTGAAGTAGTCCTGCGGATTGGCGACCAGTTTGCGCTCCTTGAGGTTGAGCAGCCCGCCGACCGCAATGACCTCCGCTGCCACCGTGCCGTCCGTCTTGCGGATCGTCTGCTCGATGCGGAACGTCTTGCCACCGCCCCAGTCGAAGGAACACGTCACCTCGACCTCGTCACCCGCGAGCAGCTCGCTCTTGTAGCGGATGGTCGTCTCCAGGGCCACCGGGCCGACGCCCCGCCCGATCAGGCCGGCCTGGCTGATCCCGGCGGCCTGCAGCAGCGACCAGCGGGCGTGCTCCGCGTAGTTGAGGTACACGGCCTGGTTGAGGTGCCCCTGGACATCCGTCTCGTACCCACGGACGGTCACCGGAACGGAAAACGGCTCGGTCACGACTTCCCCTTCGCGTGCCACGCTGCCTGGACCATCCGATCCTGACACGTGCCCCCTACATCCGTCGCGGGGAAGCCAGCAGATAGCGCGCTCTGGTACGAGGCTCGGTGTGCTCGCCGACCTGCCAGCCGGCCTTCTCCAAGGTCGCCCCGCAGGCGTGCAGCGCGTCGGAATCCGGCTCGTGCACGGCCACCGCCTCCGGCTGAGGCGTCACCCGCACCCGGTATCCCGGGGCATCCGGCTCCGGCCCGGCCGGACGATGCCCGGCCGCCTCCAGGGCGAGCGCGGCGGCCCGCACCAGATGCGTACGTTCCCAGCCGCACGGCCGGTCAAGGGCCCCGTCCCGGTTGGTCATCCGGCGCAGCTCCAGCAGCCCCTGCCAGGCGCTGTGCACCTCACGCAGCCGGGCAGGACCCTCCTTCGGAGCGTCCTGCTCACCGCCGATGCGCGCGGCGAAGACACCGCCGGCCGCGGGAGCCTCAACCGGTTCCTCGGGCGCAGCCGCCTCCGCCTCCCGTATGCGATGCCCCGCCGGCGTCAGAAAGTGATCGTGCGGCGGCCGCGGGTGCCGGAAGGCGAGCCCTCGCTTCACCAGCGCGGCGAGCTGCGCCTCCGTACCCCTCAGTCGCCCGGTCACGGGATCGGCGGCGTCGAGGACACGCCGCTGTGCGGCGGTCGGCGGTCGGGTCACGGCGTGTTCCTTCCTGCGTGGGGACTCACCCGCTTCGCAGGCTACGCCGAGGGTCTGACATTCCACCCGGCGATCACCGGCCGCCCGTGCTCGGTGCCGAGGCGGCCCAGCGTGCCCGTGCCCAGCTGGAAGAGGGCCCCGTGCCGAGGTGCCAGCCCGAGGCGGCGGGCGGTGAGCACGCGCAGGAAGTGCCCGTGGGCGATCAGCAGGACGACGCCCTCCGTGTTCGCGAGGGCGGCGTCCACCCTGGCGAGCACCCGGTCGGCACGCTCCCCGACCTGTTCCGGGCTCTCCCCGGGGTGGGCCGGGGGCCCGGGCGTGACCCCGTCCGTGAACAGGAACCAGCCGGGCCGCTCCCGCTGGATCTCCACGGTGGTGACGCCCTCGTACCCGCCGTAGTCCCACTCCCGCAGGTCCACGTCGACGCGAGCGTCGCGCACCCCGATCAGCTCCGCGGTTTCCCGCGCCCGCTGTGACGGGCTGACGAACGCGGCCCCGATCCGATGGGACCGGACCAACGGCACCAGCCGCCGCGCCTCTTCCCGTCCGTGTTCGGTCAGCGGAACGTCCGTCCAGCCGGTGTGCCGCCCGGACCGCGACCACTCGGTCTCACCGTGCCGGACGAGAAGGAGATCACCCATGCGTCACAGGCTAAGAGCCCAGCGCTCCGACTCCGCGAAGTCACCCGCCCGCAGCCCCTTGCGCGCGTCGACTGCAGCCGCTCCCCGTGACCCGGATGCAGCGCCGGGTTCTCCCCACGGACGTGCGGTCACATCTGCCCGGTCAGTTCTGCCGATACCCGCTCAGGAACCGCCCGATCCGCCCGATCGCCGCCTCCAGGTCGTCCGCGTACGGCAGGGTCAGGATCCGGAAGTGATCAGGGGTCGGCCAGTTGAAGCCCGTCCCCTGCACCACCTGGATCTTCTCCCTCAGCAGCAGGTCCAGGACGAACTTCTCGTCGTCGTGGATCTTGTACACCTTGGGGTCGAGGCGCGGGAACGCGTACAGCGAGCCCTTCGGCTTCACACATGACACACCCGGGATCTCGTTGAGCTTCTCCCAGGCCACGTTGCGCTGTTCGTACAGCCGCCCGCCCGGCACGGTCAGCTCGCGGATGGACTGGCGGCCCCCGAGCGCGGCCTGGATGGCGTACTGCGCGGGCGCGTTGGCGCACAGGCGCATGGAGGCCAGCATCGTCAGGCCCTCCAGATAGTCCTTCGCGTGCTGCTTCGGGCCGGTGACGACGAGCCAGCCGGAGCGGAAGCCCGCCACCCGGTATGTCTTCGACAGGCCGCAGAAGGTGAGGACCACCAGGTCGGGGGCGAGGGCCGCGACCGAGTGGTGCACGGCGTCGTCGTACAGGATCTGGTCGTAGATCTCGTCGGCGAAGACCATCAGGCCGTGCCTGCGGGCGAGGTCGAGGATCCCCTCCAGGATCTCCTTGGGGTAGACGGCGCCGGTGGGGTTGTTCGGGTTGATGATGACCACGGCCCTCGTCCGGTCCGTGATCTTCGACGCCATGTCGTCCAGGTCGGGGTACCAGTCGGCCTGCTCGTCGCAGAGGTAGTGGACCGCCTTGCCGCCGGCGAGGGTCGTCACCGCCGTCCAGAGGGGGAAGTCCGGGGCGGGGATGAGGATCTCGTCGCCGTCCTCGACGAGTGCCTGTACGGCCATGGAGACCAGCTCGGACACGCCGTTGCCGAGGAAGACGTCGTCGACGCCGACCTCCAGGCCGAGCGTCTGGTAGCGCTGGGCCACGGCCCGGCGGGCGGAGAGGATGCCGCGCGAGTCGGTGTAGCCGTGGGCCTGGGGGAGCATCCGGATCATGTCCTGGATGATCTCCTCCGGCGCCTCGAAGCCGAAGAGCGCGGGGTTGCCGGTGTTCAGGCGCAGCACGCTGTGCCCCGCCTCCTCCAGCGCGTTCGCGTGCTCGATCACCGGGCCGCGGATCTCGTAACAGACCTCGCTCAGCTTGCTCGACTGCCGGAACTCCATGCGCGCTCGCCCCTCCGGTTCGTGTGTTGCTTGGTTTTACCAAGTTCGAGCTTGGAAAGTCCAACAACATGTCTAGACTGCGTCGCATGTCACCTCGCCGAAGCTACGACCAGTACTGTTCCGCCGCCCGCGCGCTCGACGTCGTCGGCGACCGCTGGACCCTGCTGATCGTCCGGGAGTTGCTGGCCGGCCCACGGCGCTACACCGACCTGCACGCCGATCTGCCGGGCGTCAGCACGGACGTACTGGCCTCACGGCTGAAGGACATGGAGCGGGACGGGATCGGCACCCGGCGTCGGCTGCCGCCGCCCGGGGCGGCATACGTCTACGAACTCACCGCACGGGGGCGGGAGTTGCTGCCCGTGCTACAGGCGCTGGGGGAGTGGGGGCAGGCCGAGCTCGGCGAGCGGCGGCCCACCGACGCGGTGCGGGCGCACTGGTTCGCGCTGCCGTTGCTCCGGTCGCTGGCGGGGGAGGGGCTCGTCGAAGTCCGGTTGGAGGAAGGGGACTTCCATCTGTACGTCGGTGCCGAGGACGGGCCGGTCTACGGTGACGGGCCCGCCCCCGGGGAGCCCGACGCGCGGCTGGTGCTGGACTCCGGGACGTGCGAAGCGGTCGCGCGCGGGGAGTTGCGGGTGGCCGACGCCGTACGGGACGGCCGTATCGACGTGACCGGGGACGGAACCCTCGCCAAGGCGCTGCGGGAAGGCTGACCTCGGCGGAAGGGCCCGCCGTCCAGCGAGGACAGCGGGCCCTTCCGGCTTCCCGTCAGGCGCCCGGTGGTACCTGCGAGGGCCGACCCGACCCGCGCGTCAGCGCATACCCGCCGACACCCGCGAGCGCGGCCAGCGCGCCGCCGATCGCCGTCCATACCCATCGGTCGGACCACCAGCCGGACGCCCAGCCGCCGCTGGGTTCGAGGCTCGCGAGCAGTCTCTTCTTGGTGTACTCCTCCTCGCCGCTCTCGGAGATGACACCGGCCCCCGGCACCAGCGGCTGGGCCAGCGACCCGTCCACCGCGGCCGCCCCGCCGATGTCCTTGGAGTCGACCCGGACCTCGGCGTCGACCGGCAGTCCGAGATCGGAGGTGGGCAGATCAATGACCGCCAGCCGGAGGTAGTACGTGCCCGGCAGCGGATCGTTGGCCCACGGCTCCGACCAGGCGCGGACGGTACGCAGGACGCAGGTCAGCTCCACGGACGCGGCACCCGCCGCGGCGGTGCGCGTCTGTGCCCCGGACTGGCAGGGCTGGCGGCGCCGCAGGCCGTCGTACACGTCGACCTGCCAGGTCTCGGCGGCGTGCGTGTCCGGCAGCTTCACCGTGGCCTTGACGGTGGGGCGCTGTCCGGCGTCCGCGGGAAACGACCAGTACAGGTAGTCGCCCGCGGAGGCGCTCGCCGTGGCCGTCTGCCCCTGCTCGACCTCGGTCGCCGTACGGAAGGAGGTGCCGGCCTCGGTCGGCGCGCCGCCGTCCTCCGACGCGCTCGGCGACGGTGAGGAGTCGGCGACCGCCGGACCCGCCGCCAGCCCCAGCGTCAGCAGGGACGCGCTCAACACACGTGTGATCCGCATCAGTTGGTCCTCCAGACCGCGACGCGCCAGCGTGACAGCCAGCCCCAGACGAGACCGGCGAGGAAGCCGGTGAGGATCAGCGCGCCCAGCAGCCACCAGCTGCGCCCGAGGCCGAAGGAGGCCACGTCGCTCGACGCGTCCGGCCCGTGCACGACGTCGATGGTCAGTTCGAGCGGCAGACCGGGGGTGGTCTTCACCCCGCCGTCCGCCGAGAAGGAGTGCGTGACCTGGAGGCACACGGTCTCGGGCGCGACCTCGCCCTCCACGTCCTCGTCCTCGGCCTTCGGGTAGCGCAGGCCCGTCGAGATCACATCGGTACGGCCGTTGCCCGCCGCCTCACCGCGGACGATCTCCCGGCCGCGCTCGGTCACCGCCCGCAGCAGCAGCCCGTACGCCGGATCCACCGCACGGTCGGCCGCGACGCTCACCGAGGCGCGCAGTTCCCGGCCGTGCGGGACCTGCACGCGGTACCAGCGCTGCTGCCCGAACTCCTCGCGGTCGGTGTACAGGCCGGACTGCAGCGTCGGGGCCTTCGCGCACTGGTCCGCGCCCGTCGTCGCGACCGGCGTCACCACCGGATCGGCCGCCCGGTCCACCAACTGGTTGACCTTGTCGGCGAGTTCGTCGGTGTGCTCGACCGACGTGAAGGTGCCACCGGTGGCCTCGGCGATGCAGCTGAGCTGCTGCCGCATCTTGGTGTTCGGGACCAGGCCGAGCGTGTCGATGGTCAGGCCGATGCCCTTGGCGGCGATCTCCCGGGCCACCTCGCACGGGTCGAGCGGCGCGCAGGTGTCCTCGCCGTCGCTGATCAGCACGATGCGCTTGGAGCCCTCGCCGCCGTCCAGGTCGTCGGCCGCCTTCAGCAGCGCGGGGCCGATCGGCGTCCAGCCGGTGGGCGTGAGGGTCGCCACCGCCGTCTTGGCCTCGGTGCGGTCCAGCGGGCCGACCGGGTAGAGCTGCGCGGTGTCCTTGCAGCCCGTCTTGCGGTCGTCGCCCGGGTAGTTGGCGCCGAGGGTGCGGATGCCGAGCTGGACCTCTTCCGGCGTCGCGTCCAGTACCTCGTTGAAGGCCTGCTTCGCGGCGGCCATGCGCGACTGGCCGTCGATGTCCTTCGCCCGCATCGAACCGCTGACGTCGATCACGAGATCGACTTTCGGAGCGGTGGCGGTGGTCTCGTCGGCGACCGCCCCGGCCGGGAACGCTATCCCGGCCGTGAGCGCGGCGAGCAGGGCACAGAGCCCGGCCGCCAGCCGTTGTGTTCTGATCATCGGCGGATCTTATTGATCAGAGGTGTTCCGCTTCAAAACGAGATCGGAACACCTGCCGGTCAACCGCTCAGAACACCTCGGTGACCAGCGGATTGGGGAGCTCCGCCCACTGATCCCCGGGCGTCCCCGGCGACAGCCGCATCAGCGTCAACGCCTTCGTGGGCAGCGGCGCGTCGAGCAGCGCCGCCAGATCGGAGGTGCCCGGCAGATCCCGTACGACCGCCTCCAGCGCCCCGCGCAGCGCGGCCCCCGAGCCGGCCGTACCCGCCAGCGCCCCGGCCACCAGCGAGCCGAACAGCTTGCGGCGCAGGGTCGTCACATCGTCCGTGACGATCCGGCCGGTCAGCTCCGGCACGGGAATGCCGTGCCGGGCCAGCCGGGCCGGGCTCACGCGGATGTCGGCGAGGTCGCGGTAGACCAGGCGCACCGGGAAGCCGCTGGCGGACAGCACCACGAGCAGGTTCTGACCGTGCGCCTCCAGCGCGACCCCCAGCTCCAGCAGCCGCAGCCCCACGGTGAGGGCGAGACGCGTGAACTCGGCCAGCCAGGCGGGGGATTCGGGCAACGCGGTGGTGGCGAGCGCGGCCACCGGTACGACCCGCTCCCCGAGCCCCGCGTACTCCTGCGGCGACTCGCGTACGACCGCGGCCAGATCCGGTGAGTTCGCGGTGGCGGCCCCCAAGGTACGGGTGACGTGCAGCAGCCCGTCCGTCCGCGCCGCCAGCGTCTCCGCGAAGTCCGACAACGTGGCCGACAGGGCGATCGAGTACACCGAGATGTCCCGCACCGAGGACGTCAGCCGGGCACTCAGCGCGGTCTTGATGTGCGGTCCCTCGGGGAGGGCGAGCGTCCGCAGGGACATGAGCGGATGCGCGGCGATGCCATCGCCGTGGGGATCGCGGGGGCGCTTGAGCACATGCTCGGCCTGCCATGGATGCACGGGGATCAGCAGCCGCTCCCCGTCCCGCATCCCCTGCGGCCACGCGCCCGTCACCAGGCACTCGTCCGCCCGCACCGGCACCAGCCCCAGCGGGACCACCGGCCGGTGCTCGGGCCCGTACGCCAGCTGCTCGGCGACCGAGAAACCGGGCCGGGAACGGCAGTTGGGGTGGAACGGATGCCCGTCCACCACCCGCTGCTCCCACTCCCAGTCGCGCAACGGCCACTCCTTCGAGTGAGCGTTCTGCCCGGCCCCCTGCCCGGCCCGCGACAGCGCCAACGAGGCGACGCTGTGGCCGAGTTCGGCGGCGAGGGACGTGCCGTGCGGTACGGAGAGGCCGGCCGGCAGCCGGGCCGGATCGTCGTACGACGTCTCGTCGAGCCGCACGGCGGTGACGTACGCGGCGGTGGCGTACGGGTCCGGGTGCGGGCCGTGCAGCCGACGGCCGTCGGAAAGGCGCAGGGTGAGGCCCTCCCGGCCTTGCTCACGGCCGGCGACCCAGGGCAGGGGTTCGTGCGTGAGCGCACGCCACAGCCGGGTCAGCACCGCCGCGCGGGCCCCGGGGAGCTCGGCCGCGTAGCGCGACGCGAGTTCGGGGCGGACATCGGCCAGTTCGGCGGCGACCTCGGCCTCGGCGCTGGGGGGACGGTGCACGGGCGGGCTCCTCGGGTACGAGTAGGGCGTCGGGGCAGGCACCGACGACAGACATACTGATCGTCTTCCCGCCTGAGCGGACCGTAGAGACCGTCTTGACCGGACCGTAGAGAACGAGTGGATCGCGTGCACCTCAACCCTCCACCCGCCGCCGACGTCGCGGAACGCGCCGACGCCCACGCGGTCGCGCCCCTGCTCAACTGCCTGTTGCGCGAGGTGGCCGAACCGTACGGCGGGTCCGGTGAGCGGCAGGTGTACCGGCTGACCGGCACGGGCCGCCTGCTGCGGGTCCTCGGTGAGCGGCGGCCCGCCGAGCCCGAGGTGCGGGTGGCCGGCGCCTGGCAGCGGCTCGGGCACACCGAGCTCGTCAAACTCGTCGCCGACGAACTGCGCCGCCACACCGGTCTGTCCAACCACGAACTGCCCGCCGAGATGATCGACAGCCGGGACGCGGTGGCCGCGCTGCTCACGGCGCGCGCGCGTGCGACGCCCCCGGACGACCCGTACCTGCGCTCCGAGCAGTCCCTCCTCACCGGCCACCCCTACCACCCCGCACCCAAGGCGCGCGGCGGCGGCCCGGTCGCGGCCTGGCTGCCCTACGCTCCCGAGGCGCACGCCCGCTTCCCGCTGACGCTGCTCGGCCTGCGCGAGGACGCGGTCGTGGAAGAGGGTGACACCTCCGCCCTGGACGCCCTCGGCGAGGCGCCGCCCGGCTACCGGCTGCTGCCCGCGCACCCCTGGCAGCTCGACCTGGTCGGCCCGGAGCTCGCCGGGGCGTTCGCGGACGGCAGGCTGCTGCGGCTGGGCACCACCGGCTTCGACGCCTGGCCGACGGCCGCGATCCGCACGCTGTACGCCCCCGAGCGCGATCTCTTCCTCAAGTTCAGCCTGGACGTGCGCATCACCAACGACATCCGCCGGCTGTGGCGTCACGACCTGCTGAAACTCCGACGCACCGACACGGCCGCGGCCACCGCCTTCGCCGCGCTCGACGGCCCCGCCCGCTGGCTCGGCGACCGCGGCTACCGCACCGCCGACTTCGCCTTCGAGGAACTCGCGGTCCTGGTCCGCGACGGCTTCCACGACCGTCTGCTCCCCGGCACGACCCCGCTGCTCGCCGCCGGGCTCGTCGAGGGCTTCGAGGGCAGCCCGCTCGCCGCCGCCGAGAATCCCGAGGCTTGGTGGGAGGCGTACCTGGCCCAGGTCGTCCCGCCCGCCCTCGCGGTCTTCGCCGACCACGGCGTCGTACTCGAGGCGCACCTGCAGAACACGCTGGTCGCCGTGGACGCCGACGGCCTCCCCGCGCAGGCCCTCTTCCGGGACGCCGAGGGCGTCAAGCTGCTGTCCGAGGTGGAGCGGGCGGCGGGCTGGGAGCGGCTGGTGTACTGCCTGGTCGTCAACCACCTCGTCGAGATCGCCGCCGCCCTCGTCGAACGCCACCCGACGCTGGACCCCTGGCCCGCCGCCCGCCGCGAGCTGGCCCGCCACGACCTTCCCGAGATCCCGCAGCTGCTCGCGGCCCCAAGCCTCCCCGGCAAGACCAACCTGCTGCTGCGCTGGACGGGCGCGGACGGCGCCGACGCCCGCTACCTGCCTCTTCCCAACCCGCTGGCCGGTACATGACCTGAACTACCCTGGCCGGTGTGCTGCGCGACGTGACTGCTGTTCGATACGTGACCCCCTTGCGGTCCGGCGGCTCCGTGCCCGGAGTCGTCGAGGCCGACGACCTGGGCACGTACGTCGTCAAGTTCACCGGCTCCGCGCAGGGCCGCAAGGCGCTGGTCGCCGAGGTGATTGTCGGCGAACTGGCCCGCGCCCTGGGGCTGCGCTTCCCCGAACTGGTCCTGGTCCACTTCGATCCCGCGATCGCGGAGCACGAGCCGCACCAGGAGGTGCGGGAGCTGCACGCGTCCAGCGCGGGGGTCAACCTCGGCATGGACTATCTGCCGGGCGCGGCGGACTTCACCCCGGAGGTCGCCGAGGCCTTCCGCGTCGACCCGCTGGAGGCCGGCCGGATCGTCTGGCTGGACGCCCTGACCACGAACGTCGACCGTACGGTGCACAGCTCGAACCTGATGATCTGGCCCACCCTCGGGACCGTCCCCCCGCACCTGTGGCTGATCGACCACGGGGCGGCCCTGGTCTTCCACCACCGCTGGGACGGCTCCGATCCCGAGAAGGCGTACGACTTCCGCCACCACGCCCTGGGCCACTACGCCCCGGACGTGCGGGCGGCCGACGCGGAGCTGGCGCCCAAGGTGACCGAGGAACTGCTGCGGGAGATCGTGGCAGAGGTCCCGGATCCCTGGCTGACCGACTTCGCCTCACCCGACGAGGCACGTGAGGCCTACGTGACGTACCTCCACGCGCGCGTGCGCGCCTCGCAGCAGTGGCTGCCCACGGACTTCCCCAGCCGGGAGGAGCTCGCCGCCGAGGAGGCCCTCCGGGCGGCGAGGACACAGCAAGGCCGGCCGAAGTGGCTGCAGCGGGTCCCCGACCTGCACGGCAAGCCGGCCGCGGAACAGGATTGGTCGGTGCACCTCGGATGAGTGGCCGTGTGGAGATCGAGTACTGCACCCAGTGCCGCTGGCTGCCACGCGCGGCATGGCTGGCTCAGGAGCTGCTCACCACCTTCGAGGCGGAGCTGTCCGAGCTGGCGCTGAAGCCCGGCAAGGGCGGCGTCTTCGTCGTCCGCGTCGACGACGAGGTCGTATGGGACCGCAAGGAACAGGGGTTCCCGGAGCCCACCGCCGTGAAGCAGGCCGTACGCGACCGAGTGGCCCCGGGGAAGCCCCTGGGCCACTCGGACAGAACGGTTTCCTGAGGGCTCAGCCCTTGAGCTGCTCGTACGCCGGCAGCGTCAGGAAGTCCGCGTAGTTCTCGTCGAGGGAGACCTCCAGGAGCAGGTCGTGGGCCTGCTGCCAGTGGCCGGCCGCGAAGGCCTCCTCGCCGATCTCCGCGCGGATGTTGGACAGCTCCTCGGCGGCGACCTTGCGGGCCAGCTCCGGGGTGGCCTTCTCGCCGTTCTCGAACTCGACGCCCGCGTTGATCCACTGCCAGATCTGGGAGCGGGAGATCTCGGCGGTGGCCGCGTCCTCCATGAGGTTGAAGATGGCGACCGCGCCGAGGCCGCGCAGCCAGGCCTCGATGTAGCGGATGCCGACCTGGACGGCGTTGACCAGGCCCGGGTACGTCGGCTTGGCGTCCAGGGAGTCGACGGCGATCAGGTCGGCCGCCTCGACGTGGACGTCCTCGCGTAGGCGGTCCTTCTGGTTCGGCTTGTCGCCGAGGACCTTGTCGAAGGACTCCATGGCGATCGGGACCAGGTCGGGGTGGGCCACCCAGGAGCCGTCGAAGCCGTCGCCGGCCTCGCGGTCCTTGTCGGCGCGGACCTTCTCGAAGGCCACCTTGTTGACCTCGGCGTCCCGGCGGGACGGGATGAACGCCGCCATGCCGCCGATCGCGTGCGCGCCGCGCTTGTGGCAGGTGCGGACGAGGAGTTCGGTGTACGCCCGCATGAACGGGGCCGTCATCGTCACCGCGTTGCGGTCCGGGAGGACGAACTTGGCGCCGCCGTCACGGAAGTTCTTGACGATGGAGAACAGGTAGTCCCAGCGGCCGGCGTTCAACCCCGAGGCGTGGTCGCGGAGTTCGTAGAGGATCTCCTCCATCTCGTACGCCGCCGTGATCGTCTCGATCAGGACGGTCGCGCGGACGGTGCCCTGCGGGATGCCGACGTAGTCCTGCGCGAAGACGAACACCTCGTTCCAGAGGCGGGCCTCCAGGTGCGACTCCGTCTTCGGGAGGTAGAAGTACGGGCCCTTGCCGAGGTCGAGCAGACGCTGGGCGTTGTGGAAGAAGTACAGGCCGAAGTCGACCAGCGCGCCGGGGACCGGGGTGCCGTCCGCGTCGACGAGGTGGCGCTCGTTCAAGTGCCAGCCGCGGGGGCGCATGACGACCGTGGCCAGCTCCTCGTTCGGGCGCAGGGCGTACGACTTGCCGGTGCGCTCGTCCGTGAAGTCGATGTTCCTGGTGTACGCGTCGGCCATGTTCACCTGGCCGAGGATCACGTTCTCCCAGGTGGGAGCCGAGGCGTCCTCGAAGTCCGCGAGCCAGATCTTCGCGCCCGAGTTGAGGGCGTTGATGGTCATCTTGCGGTCGGTGGGGCCGGTGATCTCCACCCGGCGGTCCTGGAGCGCGGGCGGGCACGGGGCCACCCGCCAGGAGTCGTCCGCGCGGATCGCGGCCGTCTCGGGGAGGAAGTCGAGGGTGGACGTACGGGCGATCTCGGCGCGGCGCTCCGCACGGCGGGCGAGGAGCTCGTCACGCCGGGGCGTGAACCGGCGGTGCAGCTCGGCCACGAAGGCGAGGGCCGCCTCGTTAAGGACCTCCTCCTGCCGGGGCAGGGGCTCGGCGTCGACGATGGCCAGCGGGGACGGCGCTGGTGCGGACATGAGCTGTCACTTCCTTCAGCGAGCTAACGAAGACGAGCGGTCGAGCTTTGGCACCGGGTGCCAGTCTTCCCGGGTACGGCGAGGAACGCCCGGGGAACGGTCGGGCGCTTCTGAACAGTGGATACTAGTTTCCTCATAGTGGAAGTTCAATTGTTTGTTGACATCGAGATTCTCTGAGTCGAGGCAAGGTGGCTCCGGGTGCCACCGCGCTTACTCAAGGTGGGCGAGATCGGCCTCCGTGTCGATGTCGTACGGCCGCGCCACATCCCCGCACTCGACGAGACGGACGGCCGCCGCACGCTCCTTCAGATAGGCGCGTGCCCCTCGATCGCCGGTCGCAGTCGCCGCGATGCCCGCCCAATGGGCGGCGCCGAAGAGAACGGGATGCCCGCGTACGCCGTCGTACGCGGCCGAGGCGAGCGACGTCTCGTCCTCGTACGCGGCCAGCACGCGCGCGACCGCCTCCGCTCCGATGCCGGGCTGGTCGACGAGCGAGACGAGCGCCGCCCTCGCCCCCGTACCGGCGAGCGAGTCGAGCCCGGCGCGCAGGGAGGAGCCCATCCCGTCCGCCCAGTCGGGGTTCTCCACCAGCACACAGTCACTGAGCTCCGCCCGCTCCCGTACGGCGGCGGCCTGCGCGCCCAGCACCACGTGCACGCGGGCACAGCCGGCCGCGCGCAGCACCCCGACGGCGTGCTCGACGAGCGGCCGGCCGCGGTGCTGGAGGAGTGCCTTGGGGCGTCCGCCGAGCCGTCGTCCACCGCCCGCGGCGAGCAGCAGACCGGCGACCTGGGGTGCTTCCTTCTCCGTCATGCGTCCTGCATACCTGACGCCCACGGGTGCGCCGGGTTTCCTTGGGCTGAATTTCGGTCCGTACGGTGGCGCGCCCGGCAGGGGTGGCGTTTACTGACCCGCGTCCCGGCGCCCGACCAACGCCAGGGTGGCTCAATGGGGGAGCGGGACTACTGGCGCACAACGGCGTGCGAGGGGGGAGTGCTGTGTTGCGGAGCTTGGGACAGAGGCCGGTGACGGGCAGCGACGAGGACCCGAGGGTGGCGGAACTGCGGACGGCGGTGTCACGTCTGCGCCGCGAACTCGCCGCGCATCCCTCCGAGTTCCCCGACCGGGTCATCGCCGAGGACGAGCTTGCCGCGCTGGCCGCGATGGCGGTCGACGGGGTGCCGGAGACACCGCGGCTGCGGAGGTCCTTGCTCTTGATCGCGGGGGCGATCGGGTCCGTGAGCGCGTTGTCGCGGGGCTTGTCGGATGTTCGTAACGCCGTGGATCTGTTCGGGGAGCAGTCGCGCGGGCGGGGTTAGCTCACCGGAGCGGACCCAGGTAGGGGAACGGCCCCCGGTAGCCCCGGTCCGAGGTCCGGTGCTCGAACTCCTCGCAGAGCCATGTCTCCTGTACGAACTCCGTGCGCTCCTGCCAGATCGCGAAGATGCCGTGCGGGCCGTGTTTGCCGTCGCACCGCCGGTAGAGGTCCTTGGCGTCACGGAAGCAGGCCAGCCCCGCCATCAGCGGGGGGCCGCCGGGGCTGTAGTCGGACCAGGCGCACGCGACGCACGCCTTGATCCGTGCCCCTCGCGGCAGTTGGCGCTGGATGTCGTGCAGCGCCCCCTCGAATTCGTCCTGGCTTTCCGTGTTGCGGTACTCGTGCCCGTCGAGGCGCAGGGTGGTGATCAGGCTCTGCTCGTCCAGGCCCGGGCCCACCGGCTCCCCGAGCCGCAGGGCGCAGTGCAGCACTCCCGCTCGCACGCCCTGCCCCTCGACCTCGACGGGCATCGGCACCTCCCACTCCAGGAGGCAGGAGCACAGGGCCCCGTCGAGGAAGGAGAACACCTGCTCGGGCGGGGTCCCGCTCAGGGCGCCGAGGTCGTCCATCATGTCGCCCTCGAAGACGACACCCCTGATCGTCGTACGGATCGACTCCCGGCCGTCGGACTCGAAGACGATCTCCTCCGAGCCGTGCCGGTCGGTGTACCGCCCGGGCCAGCGCTGCATGGCCGTCAGGCGTGGTTCTGGCTGGCCAGTGCCTCGGACAGTTCGCCGGCCACCTGCTGCAGCACCGGCACGATCTTGTCCGTCGCGGCCTCCGTGACACGGCCGGCCGGGCCCGAGATCGAGATCGCGGCCGCGGTGGGGGAGTTGGGGACGGAGACCGCCAGGCAGCGGACGCCGACCTCCTGCTCGTTGTCGTCGATCGCGTAGCCGTTGCGTCGCACGTCCTCCAGGGCCGCCAGGAAGCCGTCCGGGGTGGTGATCGTCTTCTCCGTGGCGGCGGGCATGCCGGTGCGGTACAGCAGGGCGCGCACCTCCTCCGGCGGGAACCCGGCGAGCAGCGCCTTGCCGACACCGGTCGAGTGCGGCAGCACGCGTCGGCCGACCTCGGTGAACATGCGCATCGAGTGCTTGGACGGCACCTGGGCGACGTACACGATCTCGTCGCCGTCGAGCAGGGCCATGTTGGCCGTCTCGCCGGTCTCCTCGACCAGCCGGGCGAGGTAGGGCCGGGCCCAGGTGCCGAGCAGCCGGGCGGCGGACTCACCGAGGCGGATCAGGCGCGGGCCGAGCGCGTAGCGGCGGTTGGGCTGCTGGCGTACGTATCCGCACGCGACGAGCGTCCGCATGAGGCGGTGGATGGTGGGAAGCGGCAGCCCGCTGCTCGCGGACAGCTCGCTGAGACCCACCTCGCCGCCCGCGTCCGCCATCCTCTCCAGCAGGTCGAAGGCGCGCTCGAGGGACTGGACACCGCCGCCGTTGCTGGACCTGGCGGAGTCGGTGGTGCTGGCGCTGGACGTCGGCACGGCGCTTCCTTTCGGGACCGGTGGGAGGGCGCAAGCCTACCCGCCAGTTGGTTGACTCCCCGCTTGTACGTAGCTACGTTCTGCGTGCTGGAATTCTAATTCCGCTTTGTGGAAACGTCCAGAGTGCGTGGGGTGGGTGCACTGTGGAGAAGTGTGCCCTTGACGGCACGGGAACGGGAGCGGAGACTCCTTCAACAGAAAGTTGAATTCCGTTACGCGGAAGTTAACGGCGGCAGAGAGGGGTCCGGGTGTCCGACGTCGAACTGGTGCTGCGCTCGACGCGCGTCATCACTCCGGAGGGGACGCGGGCCGCTTCGGTCGCGGTCTCCGCCGGCAAGATCACGGCCGTACTCGGGTACGACGCCGAAGTCCCGGCCGGCGCCCGGCTTGAGGACCTCGGCGACGACGTCCTGCTGCCCGGCCTGGTCGACACGCACGTGCACGTCAACGACCCCGGCCGCACCGAGTGGGAGGGCTTCTGGACCGCCACGCGCGCGGCGGCGGCCGGCGGCATCACCACCCTCGTCGACATGCCGCTCAACTCCCTCCCGCCCACCACGACGGTCGAGCACCTCCGCACCAAGCAGGACGTGGCCGCCGACAAGGCGCACATCGACGTGGGCTTCTGGGGCGGCGCCCTGCCCGACAACGTCAAGGACCTGCGCCCGCTGCACGAGGCCGGCGTCTTCGGCTTCAAGGCCTTCCTGTCGCCGTCCGGCGTGGACGAGTTCCCGCACCTGTCCCAGGACCAGCTCGCCCAGTCCCTGGCGGAGATCGCCTCCTTCGGTGGCCTGCTGATCGTGCACGCCGAGGACCCGCACCACCTCGACGCCGCCCCGCAGCAGGGTGGCCCCAAGTACGCCGACTTCCTGGCCTCGCGCCCGCGCGACGCGGAGGACACGGCGATCGCCCAGCTGATCGCCCAGGCAAGACGCCTCCACGCGCGCGTGCACGTCCTCCACCTGTCCTCGTCCGACGCGCTGCCGCTGATCGCCGAGGCCAAGCGGGACGGCGTACGGATCACCGTCGAGACCTGCCCGCACTACCTGACCCTCACCGCCGAGGAAGTCCCGGACGGCGCCAGCGAGTTCAAGTGCTGCCCGCCGATCCGCGAGTCCGCCAACCAGGACCTGCTCTGGCAGGCGCTGGCCGACGGCACGATCGACTGCGTGGTGACCGACCACTCGCCGTCCACGGCCGACCTGAAGACCGGCGACTTCGCGACCGCCTGGGGCGGTATCTCCGGGCTCCAGCTGAGCCTGGCGGCGGTGTGGACCGAGGCCCGCCGGCGCGGGCACGGTCTGGAGGACGTGGTCCGCTGGATGTCCGCGCGAACCGCCGAACTGGTCGGGCTCGACGACCGCAAGGGCGCCATCGAGGCGGGCCGAGACGCCGACTTCGCCGTCCTCGCGCCCGACGAGACGTTCACCGTGGACCCGGCCGCCCTCCAGCACCGCAACCGTGTGACGGCGTACGCGGGCAAGACCCTGTACGGCGTCGTGAAATCCACCTGGCTGCGAGGCGAACGCATCGTCGCGGAGGGTGAGTTCACCGACCCGAAGGGCCACCTGCTCGCCCGCGCCCGCTGACCACTCCTCCACCCTCCCGCACCCGCAGCGGCCGATTCCTGAAAGGCACACCTCGTGACGGCGATACCCAGCTTCACCGGCGACGCGAACCCCTACGGAGGCGGCGACCCGTACGCGGACTACCGCACCGCCGACTTCCCCTTCACCCAGTACGCCAACCTCGCCGACCGCCGGCTCGGCGCGGGTGTCGTCGCCGCCAACGACGAGTTCTTCGCCCAGCGCGAGAACCTGCTGGTGCCCGAGCGGGCCGAGTTCGACCCCGAGCACTTCGGGCACAAGGGCAAGATCATGGACGGCTGGGAGACGAGGCGTCGCCGCGGCGCGTCCGCCGACCACCCCTGGCCGACGGCCGAGGACCACGACTGGGCGCTGGTGCGCCTCGGGGCGCCCGGGGTGATCCGCGGGATCGTCGTCGACACGGCCCACTTCCGCGGCAACTACCCGCAGGCGGTGTCCATCGAGGGCACGTCGGTGCCGGGCTCGCCGTCGCCCGAGGAACTCCTGGCGGACGACGTGAAGTGGACCACGCTGGTGCCGCGCACCCCGGTGGGCGGACACGCGGCGAATGGTTTCTCCATCGCCGTCGAACAGCGCTTCACCCACCTCCGGGTCAACCAGCACCCCGACGGCGGCGTCGCCCGCCTGCGCGTGTACGGCGAGGTGGCACCGGACCCGCGGTGGCTGGAGGTGCTGAGCACCTTCGACGTGGTCGCCCTGGAGAACGGCGGCCAGGTCGAGGACGCCTCGAACCTCTTCTACTCACCCGCCACGAACACCATCCAGCCCGGCCGCTCCCGCAAGATGGACGACGGCTGGGAGACCCGCCGACGCCGCGACCAGGGCAACGACTGGATCCGCTACCGGCTGGTGGCGCAGTCCCAGATCCGGGCGATCGAGATCGACACGGCGTACCTGAAGGGCAACAGCGCCGGCTGGGCGTCGGTGTCGGTCAAGGACGGCGAGGAGGGTGAGTGGACCGAGATCCTCCCGCGCACCCGCCTCCAGCCCGACACCAACCACCGCTTCGTCCTGCCGACCCCCGCCGTCGGCACCCACGCGCGCGTGGACATCTTCCCGGACGGCGGCATCTCCCGACTGCGACTGCACGGCTCGCTCACGGAGCAGGGAGCGGCGGGACTGGCGGCCCGGCACCAGGAACTGGGCGGCTGAGCAGGCGACACCTCCGGGCAGCATTTTCGAAACGCCGGCCGGGAAACCCCAGCCCGTCCGGCGTTCGACTTCCGGCGGGGGAGCTCCGCCTCTGGTCGCCGGCCTGCGTTATTCAGCCCTGTAGGCGGCTTGACCTCTTGACGCCGGTCCGGGCATTTCGGCTTGCCCGGCGTTTGAGGACGGGGTCGCGCCGTCCCTAGCCCCACCCACCCGTAGGGGGCCTGGCCTGTCAACGCCGGCCGGCATCATTCAGCCTGTCCGGCGCTTGAGGACGAGGCCCCTTCAGGGCCGAAGCGGGGGTCTGGGGGCGGCAGCCCCCAGGGGCGGGACGGGTAGGGGCGGCGGGGGCGAAAAAACCCCCGCATCACGCCGCGTGGCCCCCGTCCACCGCGAACTCCGCCCCCGTGACGTAGTCCGCCCCCGCCAGATACGCCACCGTCCCCGCCACTTCGTCGGCCGTCCCGAACCGCCCCAGGGCGGTCATCGCCGCCTGGTCCGGCGCATACGGACCACCCGCCGGGTTCATGTCCGTGTCGATGGGACCGGGATGGACGATGTTCGCGGTGATGCCGCGCGCCCCCAACTCTCGCGCCAGGGCTTTCGTCAGGCCGACGAGGGCCGACTTGCTGGTCGCGTAGAGCGTTCCGCCCGGGCCCGGCACCCGCTGGGCCATGCAGCTGCCGATCGTGATGATCCGACCCCCTGCCGTCATGCGGGCGGCCGCTGCCTGGGAGGCCAGGAAGACGCCCCGGACATTCACGGCGAGAACCCGGTCCACGTCCGCGAGCGACAGTCCCTCCAGGGGGCCCAGGACGCCCACGCCCGCGTTGTTCACCAGCACGTCCAGACCCCCGAGTGTCTCCGCCGTACGCCGCACCGCGCCCTCCGCCTCGTCCGCGTCGCCGGCGTCCGCCCGCAGGGCCACCGCTCGCCGCCCCAGCGACTGGACGGCCCGTACGACCTCCTCGGCCGCCTCCTTGCCGCTGACGTAGGTCACGGCGACGTCCGCGCCCTCCCGCGCGAGCCGCAGTGCCGTCGCCGCGCCGATGCCGCGGCTGCCGCCGGTGACCAGTGCGATCTTGCCGTGCAGGGTTCCGTAAGTCGTTGTCATGGGTCCATCCCACCGCCGTGCGCATCCGAGCGCTGGCGGCGAACGGACGTCGAGACCAGCGAACGGAACTCTTTGATCCGGTTCTCTCGTTCACCCCATGTGACTCTTCAGCAAGAAATCGTCGGCAATGCCATGCAGATGGCGGTGGTCAGCCTTCAGCCCGGCCAGACCGTGTACTGCGAGGCGGGCAAGTTCCTGTTCAAGACCACCAACGTGACCATGGAGACCCGCCTGACGGGCCCGTCCAACGGCGGCGGCCAGCCCCAGGCAGGCGGCGGTGGCGGCATGGGCGGCATGCTCCGCCAGGCCATGGGCACCGCCATGCAGGTCGGCCAGCGCGTCCTCGCGGGCGAGTCGATCGCGTTCCAGTACTTCACGTCCCAGGGCGGAGAGGGCACCGTCGGCTTCGCGGGCGTACTCCCGGGTGAGATGCGCGCCCTGGAGCTCGACGGCACGCGCGCGTGGTTCGCCGAGAAGGACGCCTTCGTCGCCGCCGAGTCCACCGTCGACTTCGGCATCGCCTTCCAGGGCGGCAGGACCGGCATGAAGGGCGGCGAGGGCTTCGTCCTGGAGAAGTTCACCGGGCACGGCACGGTGATCATCGCCGGCGCCGGCAACTTCATCGACCTCAACCCGGCCGACTTCGGCGGCCGCATCGAGGTCGACACGGGCTGCGTCGTCGCCTTCGAGGAGGGCATCCAGTACGGCGTCCAGCGCATCGGCGGCCTCAACCGCCAGGGCCTGATGAACGCCGTCTTCGGCGGCGAGGGCCTCTCCCTGGCCACCCTGGAGGGCAACGGCCGCGTCATCCTGCAGTCCCTCACCATCGAGAGCCTGGCCAACGCCCTGAAGAAGGCCCAGGGCGGCGACAAGCAGGGCCCGACGGGCGGCCTGTTCTCGACGAACGCGGGCTGAGGCGGCAGCCGGCCGACCGATGAGTTGCGAGTGCCGGTGGGGTCTGAGGTGATGACAGCAGATCCCACCCCGGAAAAGAGGCACTCCTCATGGGCAAGCTCGTCTCCACCCTCTTCGTCACGCTCGACGGCGTCTACCAGGCGCCCGGCGGCCGGGAGGAGGACACCCGCGGCGGCTTCGAGCACGGCGGCTGGGTCTTTCCCTACGCCGACGACGACTTCGGACAGTTCATCAACGAGGTCTTCGCGCGCCCGGCCGCCTTCCTCCTCGGGCGCCGTACGTACGACATCTTCGCGTCGTTCTGGCCGAAGGTGACCGATCCCCTCGACCCCGTCGCCTCCCGGCTCAACGCACTGCCGAAGTACGTCGCCTCCTCGACACTGACGGACCCCGAGTGGGCCGGTACCACCGTGATCAGCGGCGATCTCGGCAAGGAGGTCACCGCCCTCAAGGAGCGCACCGACGGCGAGCTCCAGGTGCACGGCAGCGGCGCCCTCGTCAGGTCGCTGCTGTCCCTCGGCCTCGTCGACACCCTCCACCTGCTGACCTTCCCGGTCGTGCTCGGCACGGGCCACCGCCTGTTCACCGAGGGCGCCGTACCCACCGCGTTCAGGCACACCGCCGGCCGCACCACGGGCAAGGGCGTCGCCATCCACTCGTACGACCTCGCCGGCCGACCCGAATACGGCTCGTTCGAGCTGCCCGAGAACGGGTGACGACCCGTCCGCGGCGTTCTCGCACGACCACCTATGGAGATCGCGTGAGAACGCCGGGGCGCACGTTAACTTCCCGAAAACTCATCGGACTTGCCGGGAAATTCTCCACCGTTGTCATTGACATGCCACTGTCTACGCGCGTCATCATGAAGCCATGAGATTCCCCCCACGAATCACCCGCATCGGCGCCGCAGCCGCCGTCCTGTCCGCCCTCCTCGTCGGCGGCACCGTCACTGCCACTCCGGCGGCCGCCGCGGTCGGCAGCATCTGCTACGGCGACCTGCCCTCCCAGGCGCACGACACGCTCGACCTGATCGCGCAGGGCGGCCCCTACCCGTACTCGCAGGACGGCACCGTCTTCCAGAACCGGGAAGGCATCCTGCCCAGCCAGTCGACCGGGTACTACCACGAGTACACGGTCATCACCCCTGGTTCGTCTACGCGCGGAGCTCGCCGGATCGTCACCGGTGAGGAGAACCGGGAGGACTACTACACGGCCGACCACTACGCGTCGTTCGACCTGATCAACTACGGCTGCTGAGGCCCGCAGATCACGGTCGGCGCCGAGGAACGGTGCGACCGGCCGGGAGTCCGGTCCGCGCTCAACCGGACTTCCGGCTCTCGGCGGCGGCGAACAGCGCGAACGCCAGCACCAGCAGTGCGACGCTCGCGTAGATCTCGAAGCCGTCGAGGAAGCCGATCCGCTGCACGAGTCCCCAGTGCCAGTCGGTGAACTCGTGCACCAGGCCCGCGACGCCCTGCACCAGGGCGATGAATCCAAGGAACTCCAGCAACTGCTTCATGCCATGACTCTCGCCCCGCGGACCCCCCACACCAATCGGCCGCGGGGCGAGCCATGCCCGACGGAAGTCCACGTTCCGCGGCGGCCCGCCGCGACCAAGGTCTCCGGTGCCGCGACTTTGGTCGTCGATCGGACCCGAGGGGCCGCACCAGGGTCCGGTACTGCGTAGATTTGTCGACCGTGAGTGGTGACAAGCCGGAGTCGGTACCGCAGGTCTTCGAAGGGCGGCGCTGGCTGCTGCCCTCGACCCTGATCAAAGAGTTCGAGCTCGACCCCGAGCGCTCCGGACGGCCCCGGCGCACCGCCCGCGACTGGGTGGTCGACTTCTCCTGCTTCCTCCTGGCCGTGTTCATCGGTCTACTGACCGTGGACACGGTGGCCGACGAGGACATCCCGATCGCCCTTGCCGCCGTCGACCAGATCCTGGGCGCCCTCGCCTGTGCCGCGGTGTGGCTGCGGCGCCGCTGGCCGGTCGGGGTCGCGACCGCCATGGTCCTGGTCTGCTTCGTGTCGAACACCGCGGCCGGCGCGGGCGTGGTCGCGCTCTTCACCCTCGCCGTGCACCGGCCCTTCCGCTACGTGGCCTGGGTGGGCGGGGCCTCCGTGGCGCTGGTCCCGCTGTTCTACTGGCTGCGCCCCGACCCCGAGATTACCTACGGCTGGACGGTCCTACTCGGCGCGATGCTGAACGGCGGCGTGGTCGGCTGGGGCATGCTCGTACGGTCCAAGCGGCAGCTCATGCTGAGCCTGCGCGACCGCGCCAGGCGCGCCGAGACGGAGGCGCGGCTGCGTGCCGAGCAGGCCCAGCGGCTCGCCCGCGAGGCCATCGCCCGGGAGATGCACGACGTCCTCGCGCACCGCCTGACGCTGCTCAGCGTGCACGCGGGCGCCCTGGAGTTCCGGCCCGACGCGCCCCGGGAGGAGATCGCGCGGGCGGCGGGCGTCATCCGGGAGAGCGCCCACGAGGCCCTCCAGGACCTACGGGAGATCATCGGAGTACTGCGGGCGGACGAGCCGGACGACGCCGGCCGCCCGCAGCCGACCCTCGCGGCGCTGGAGGCGCTGGTCACCGAGTCCCGGGAGGCCGGCATGAAGGTCACCCTCGACCAGCACGTCACCGAGCCCGCAGCCGTGCCCGCCTCCGTGGGCCGCACCGCCTACCGCATCGCCCAGGAGGGCCTGACCAACGCCCGCAAGCACGCCCCCGGCACGGAGGTCACGGTGGCGGTGGCCGGCGCACCGGGCGAGGGCCTGTCGGTAGCGGTACGCAACCCCGCGCCCGAGGGCGAGATTCCCCATGTACCCGGCTCCGGACAGGGCCTGATCGGGCTGACGGAACGGGCCACGCTGACGGGCGGCCGACTGGAGCACGGGCCGGTGGCGGACGGGGGGTTCGAGGTGCGGGCCTGGCTGCCGTGGGGGTGAGTGGGGCCGCCGGGGGGGGTGACGTCTGCCCCCACGCGCGCGTGCGGCGCCGTTCACGTCATGGAGTGACCCCTCGTGCCCGAGGGGGCGCTCCTCGCCGTACCGCACATCCGTGCCCGACAACCGTGATTACGTAAGGCACATGACTGCGATCAGACTGCTCCTCGTCGACGACGACCCGTTGGTCAGAGCCGGCCTGTCCTTCATGCTGGGCGGCGCCGACGACATCGAGATCGTCGGTGAGGCGGCCGACGGCGCCGAGGTCGAGACGCTGGTCGACCGGACCCGGCCGGACGTGGTCCTGATGGACATCCGGATGCCGTCGATGGACGGCCTCACCGCCACGGAGCGGCTGCGCGGCAGGGCGGACGCCCCGCAGGTGGTGCTGCTGACCACCTTCCACGCCGACGAACAGGTGCTGCGCGCCCTGCGCGCCGGCGCCGCCGGGTTCGTCCTCAAGGACACGCCGCCCGCGCAGATCGTCGACGCGGTGCGCCGGGTCGCGGCCGGTGACCCGGTCCTGTCGCCCACCGTCACACGCCAGTTGATGAACCACGCGGCGGGCACCGCGGCCGACACGCGCCGCACATGCGCGCGTGAGCGGCTCACCGCCCTCAACGACCGCGAACGCGAGGTCGCCGTCGCGGTGGGCCGGGGCCTGTCCAACGCCGACATCGCCGCGGAGCTCTTCATGAGCGTCGCCACCGTCAAGACCCACGTCTCCCGCGTCCTGGCCAAGCTCGACCTCAACAACCGTGTGCAGATCGCCCTGTTGGCGTACGACGCGGGGTGGTTGGAGGAAGTGGAGGACGACGGGCACTAGTCGGGGCTCCCGGGCGTTGTCGATGTGTCGGAGGGGGGAGCGTCATGGCAGAAGTGATCGACCTGGGGGAGTTCGGAGAGGGGTTCCGCGAGAACCCGCACCCGGTGTATGCGCGTTTACGTGAACGGGGTCCCGTGCACCGCGTCCGGCTGCCCGACTGGCAGTCCGAGGTCTGGCTCGTCGTCGGGCACGAGGAGGCTCGCGCGGCGCTCGCCGACCAGCGGCTGTCCAAGGACGGCACCAAGATCGGGCAGAAGTCGCTCGACGAGGAGCTGATCGGGAAGAGCCTGCTGGCCACCGATCCGCCGCAGCACACCCGGCTGCGCGGGCTCATCTCGCGGGCCTTCACCATGCGCCGCGTGGAAGACCTGCGGCCGAGGATTCAGCAGATCACCGACGACCTGCTCGACGACATGCTGCCGAGGGGCCGCGCCGACCTCGTGGAGTCACTCGCCCACCCGCTGCCGCTCACCGTCATCTGCGAACTGCTCGGCGTGCCCGAAATGGACCGCGCGGAGTTCCGCAAGATGTCGACGGAGGCGGTTGCGCCCACCAGCCCGGGCAACGAGGTCGACGCCTTCACCCGCCTCGGCGCGTACTTCACCGACCTGATCGAGGACAAGAGGTGCGCCGGTCCCGGTGGTGACCTGCTGAGCGACCTGATCCGCACCACTGCCGAGGACGGCGACCGGCTCTCCCCGGACGAACTGCGGGGCATGGCCTTCATCCTGCTGATCGCCGGGCACGAGACGACGGTCAACCTCATCACCAGCGGCGTGCACGCCCTGCTCACCCACCCTGATCAACTCGCCGCCCTGCGCGCCGACATGACCCTCCTCGACGGTGCGGTGGAGGAGATGCTGCGTCACGAGGGCCCAGTGGAGACGGCGACCTTCCGGTATGCCGCCGAGCCCCTGGAGATCGCCGGTATCCCCATCGAGAAGGGCGAGCCGGTGATGGTCGGCCTCACGGCGGCCAACCGGGACGCGAGCCGCTACCCCGCTCCCGACACCTTCGACATCCGCCGCGACACCCGGGGCCACGTCGCCTTCGGACACGGCATCCACTTCTGCCTGGGTGCCCCCTTGGCCCGTCTGGAGGCCCGCACGGCGATACGGTCCCTGCTGGAGCGCGCGCCCGGCCTGGCGCCGGACGGCCCGCCGGGGGAGTGGTTGCCGGGGATGTTGGTGCGAGGGATGCGGAGCCTGCCGGTGCGTTGGTAGCGGAAGCAGGCGCCCGCGCGTGTCGAGTCCGGGCGGGGTGTCGAGTCCGGTCGGGGTGTCGAGTCCGGTCGGGGTGTCGAGTACGGTCCTCACAGAGCCCCGGCCTGAGCCCCGCCCGGAATCTCCCCGAGCGCGACCGGCCTTCGCTCGCCCCGCGAGAGCTCGCACGCCTCCGCGATCCGCAGCGCCTGCAAGGCCTCCCGCCCGTCGCAGGGATTGGCCCGCTCCCCGCGCACCACCTCCACGAACGCGTTCAACTCCGCCTCGTAGGCCGGTCCGAACCGCTCCAGGAACCCCGACCAGGGCTTGTCCGCCGCGGGCGGCCCGGTCGGCTCGGTGGACGCGATCGGCGTACGGTCGTCCAGCCCCACCACGATCTGGTCCAACTCCCCGGCCAGCTCCATGCGTACGTCGTACCCGGCGCCGTTCAGCCGCGTCGCCGTGGCCGTGGCGAGCGTGCCGTCGTCCAGGGTCAGCACCACCGCGGCCGTGTCCACGTCGCCTGCCTCACGGAACATCGCGGGCCCGGCGTCCGACCCGGCCGCGTACACGTCGACGACCTCACGCCCGGTCACCCAGCGCAGCACGTCGAAGTCATGGATCAGCGTGTCCCGGTACAGCCCGCCGGACAGCGGCAGCCACTCGACCGGCGGCGGCTCCTGGTCGCTGGTGAGCGCCCGCACGGTGTGCAACCGCCCGAGCCGCCCGGACTGCACCGCCTCGCGCGCCCCCACGTACCCCGGGTCGAAGCGGCGCTGGAAACCCATCTGGAGAATCGTCCCGGCCGTCTCCACCTCGGCGATCGCGTGCAGGGTGCCCGGCAGATCGAGCGCTATGGGCTTCTCGCAGAACACCGGAAGTCCCGCCCGTGCTGCCCGACCGATCAGTTCGGCGTGGGCCGACGTCGCCGTGGTGATCACCACCGCGTCCACGCCCCACCTGAAGATCTCGTCCACTCCGGGGGCCGCCGTCTCGCCCAGGCGCCGCGCCAGGTCCTGGGCCCGCGCGCCGTCCGCGTCCGTGAGGATCAGGGAGCCGACCTCGCGATGGCGGCTCAGCGTGTTGGCGTGAATCGTGCCGATGCGGCCCGTACCGATGACCCCGATGCGCATGGAAACAAAGTGGGGGTTCAGTGCGTACGCTGTCAATGCGTATGTCAGGACAATCGAACTACACTACTTCCCGTCAACAACGCGTAGAGCTACGCTCGGCCCGTGCCGAAACCAGAAGTGGATCCGACCGTGGAACTCGAGCTCAGTGTGGACCGGAGCAGTCCGGTGCCCTTGTACTTCCAGCTTTCCCAGCAGCTCGAAGCCGCGATCGAGCACGGAGCGCTCACGCCCGGCAGCCTGCTGGGCAACGAGATCGAACTCGCCGCACGCCTCGGCCTGTCCCGGCCGACCGTCCGCCAGGCCATCCAGTCGCTGGTCGACAAGGGTCTGCTGGTGCGCCGCCGAGGCGTCGGGACGCAGGTCGTGCACAGCCAGGTCAAGCGCCCGTTGGAGCTCAGCAGCCTCTACGACGACCTGGAGTCGGCCGGTCAGCGCCCGGCGACCAAGGTGCTCGTCAACACCGTGGTCCCGGCGTCCGCCGAGGTCGCGGCGGCGCTCGGGGT
Organism: Streptomyces sp. SD31; assembly: GCF_052068475.1. Classification (NCBI taxonomy): domain Bacteria; kingdom Bacillati; phylum Actinomycetota; class Actinomycetes; order Kitasatosporales; family Streptomycetaceae; genus Streptomyces; species Streptomyces sp. SD31. Next base: position 478,757 of record NZ_JBQHCX010000005.1, read on the forward strand.
GGCCGAGGACAGCGACGTACACCGGATCGAGCGGCTGCGTCTGGCGCACGGTGAGCCGATGGCGTACCTGTGCAACTTCCTGCCGCCGGCCTTGATCGACCTGGACACCCCGCAGCTGGAGGCCACCGGCCTGTACCGCCTGATGCGCGCCGCCGGCATCACCCTGCACAGCGCCCGCCAGACCATCGGCGCCCGCGCGGCCACCGCCGCCGAGGCCGAGCGGCTGGCCGAGGAGGAGGGTGCCCCACTGCTCACGATGCAGCGGGTGACGTTCGACGACACGGGCAGAGCGGTCGAGTACGGCACGCATACCTACCGACCGAGCCGCTACTCCTTCGAGTTCCAGCTGCTCGTACGGTCATGAGCGCAAGGTTGGTCACAATGTCCGGACAATGCGACCCGGGTGCCGTGAGGTGAGGTGCCCTCCAGGGGCGCGGGGAACCGCGCGACCGGCCACATACGGCCTGCACACGGCAAACTTCGTGAACCAGCCCATTGTTTCCCCGTACGGCACCCATATCGACGGTGAGGCAGAATCGGGCCTGATGAGCACCTACCGCGACCTCGCTTTCCCCGCCCGGACGGGCAGCGCCCCCATCGGCTCCCGCCGCGCGCCAGCGCTCCGCACGGTCGGCCCCCGGGAACGCCGCTCGCACCTGTCGGCGCCCCGGGTGCCGACCGTGGGCATCGACATCGGCGGCACCAAGGTGATGGCGGGCGTCGTGGACGCCGACGGCAACATCCTGGAGAAGCTCCGCACGGAGACCCCGGACAAGTCCAAGAGCCCGAAGGTCGTCGAGGACACGATCGTCGAGCTGGTCCTGGACCTGTCCGACCGCCACGATGTGCACGCCGTCGGCATCGGCGCGGCCGGCTGGGTCGACGCCGACCGCAACCGCGTCCTGTTCGCGCCCCACCTGTCCTGGCGCAACGAGCCGCTGCGCGACCGCATCGCGGGCCGCCTCGCCGTGCCCGTCCTGGTCGACAACGACGCCAACACGGCCGCCTGGGCCGAGTGGCGTTTCGGCGCCGGCCGTGGCGAGGACCACCTCGTCATGATCACGCTGGGCACCGGCATCGGCGGCGCGATCCTGGAGGACGGGCAGGTCAAGCGCGGCAAGTACGGCGTCGCCGGCGAGTTCGGCCATATGCAGGTCGTGCCCGGCGGCCACCGCTGCCCGTGCGGCAACCGCGGCTGCTGGGAGCAGTACAGCTCCGGCAACGCGCTGGTCAGGGAGGCACGCGAGCTGGCCGCCGCCGACTCGCCGGTGGCGTACGGGATCATCGAGCACGTCAAGGGCAACATCAACGACATCACCGGCCCGATGATCACCGAGCTGGCCCGCGAGGGCGACGCCATGTGCATCGAGCTGCTCCAGGACATCGGGCAGTGGCTCGGCGTCGGCATCGCCAACCTCGCGGCCGCACTGGACCCGTCCTGCTTCGTGATCGGCGGCGGCGTGTCGGCCGCCGACGACCTGCTGATCGGCCCCGCGCGGGACGCCTTCAAGCGCCACCTCACCGGCCGCGGCTACCGCCCGGAGGCCCGCGTCACCCGGGCTCAGCTCGGCCCCGAGGCCGGCATGGTCGGCGCCGCCGACCTGGCCCGTCTGGTCGCCCGCCGCTTCCGCCGCGCCAACCGGCGCCGGGTGGAGCGCTACGAGCGCTATGCGCGGTTCGCCGAGGCCCGCCGGTCGTCGTCCCAGGATTCGGCGTGACCGTGACCGTACCCCGCCAGCCGGACTCTCCCGACGAGCCGCAGCAGCCGGCCGAGGACCGCCGCCACATGATCCGCCGCAGGGCGCTCACCCTGCTCATCATCGTGCTGCTCATCGGCGTACCGGCCGGCTATCTGGTGATCTCCGCCAACCAGAGCCGCGACAGCGGCAAGGACAAGGAGGCGAAGTACTCGGCGACCGGCCTCACCGCGGGCTGGCCGTCGAGGGTGCAGCGCCGGCTGTACCAGATCCCGGTCCCGGACCCGTCGTACCAGGTCGCGTACTACGAGACGAACAACTGGAAGACCAGCCGCCTCTACGTCCAGTTCCAGACGGCCGACAAGAACATGGACTGGTTCCTGAAGACCATCGGCGTCAGCCGGAGCGACCTGAAGCCGGACGCCATCACCATCAGCGCCCGCGACCAGAAGATCACCGGCTGGGACTTCAAGCGCCCGGGACCGTGGTACGGCTTCGTCCACAAGCAGAAGAACCCGGCGCCCACCCAGGACGTCGTCGTGAACATGTCCGACCCGGACAACCCGTTCGTGTACGTCGTCTCCCGCACGGTCCCTTGATCACCGCGTGAGGTCTCCGGTCCGAGCCGGGTGCCGGGGCCGATTGTCAGACCCCGCCCGTAGAGTCGAAGACGGTTGATCCGACTCATGGGCGGGAGGTGACAGGAAGTATGAGCGACATGGCCGCGGTGGCCGAGCGTGCGGGGGAGGCCGTCCCCGTCCGACTCGCTGCCGTCTTCCTGCCCGCGCCCCTCCCGCGCGAGGGGCGGATGGCCTTCTGGGACCCGGAGGACGGCCCGCTGCCCGCCGACGACACGGAGCTCACCGTCGTACGGCGTCATGGAGCCGGAGTCCGCCGCAGGACCACCCCGGCGCTGTCCCTGCCGCTCGCCGACGCGCTGCCGCTGCTCGTCCGTGCCCGGCGCGACCCGGCCGCCCACCCCGCCACCGCCTGTTGGGGCGCGGCCGCGCTGCACGCGCTCCGGCTCACCGCCCGCGGCCGGCTGCTGCCCGGCCTCACACCCACCGGCCACGACTCCTGGCGGGCCGGCCCCCTCGACCCGGAGGACATCGCGCACCTGCGAGCGGTCGCCGCGGCCCTGCCGTACGAGGGGCATGCGGTGCCCCTGACCGGCCCGGGCCCGCTGCGGCTGCCCGAGCCGGAGGCGCTGATGCGCGCCTTCCTGGACGCGGTCGCGGACACCCTGCCCCGCACCCCCGCGGCACCGCACGCCTCGGGAAAGCCCTTCGCCGCGCGCGCGGCCCAGCGCCTGCCCGACGCCCACGACTGGGCGGCCGAGGTCGCCGCCGGGATGGACGCGGGCGTGCGGATCTCGCTCCGCCTCGACCTGTCGGCGTACGACCTCTTCGACGGCGGGGGCGACGGCGTGCGCAGCGCGGGCGCGGCGATCGTCCAGGTGCACAGCCTCGCCGACCTCACCCTGGTGGCCGACGCGGCTGCCCTGTGGTCGGGCGAGGCGGAGGCGGCGTTCGGGCCGCGCGCGCGGGTGGACGCGGCGCTGGCGGTGCGGCGCGCGGCCCGGGTGTGGGCCCCGCTGGACCGGCTGTCCGAGCAGGACGTGCCCGATGTGCTGGCCCTGTCCGACGAGGAGTTGGGCGACCTGCTGGGCGTGGCCGCCACCCGGCTCGCGGCGGCCGGGGTGGCGGTGCACTGGCCCCGGGACCTGGCGCAGGACCTGAGCGCCGCCGCGGTCGTACGGCCGGCGCCGGGCTCGGCGACCGACGGCACCGGGTTCTTCGAGAGCGAGGAACTGCTCCAGTTCCGCTGGCAGTTGGCGATCGGCGGCGACCCGCTCACCGAGGGCGAGATGGACGCGCTCGCCGAGGCGCACCGCCCGGTCGTCCGGCTGCGGGACCGCTGGGTACTGGTCGACCCGGCCCTCGTCCGCAAGGCCCGCAAGCGCGAACTGGGCCTGCTCGACCCGGTCGACGCGCTGTCCGTCGCGCTCACCGGCAGCGCGGAGGTCGACGGCGAGACGGTCGAGGCGGTACCGGCCGGCGCCCTGGCCGCCCTGCGCGACCGCCTGACGGCGGGGATCCACCCGGCCGAACCGCCGCCGGGACTGCGGGCGACCTTGCGCGACTACCAACTCCGGGGCCTGGCATGGCTGGACCTCATGACCTCCCTGGGCCTCGGCGGTTGCCTGGCCGACGACATGGGGCTCGGCAAGACGATCACGGTCATCGCCCTGCACCTGAAGCGCGCCCGTACGGCCCCGACCCTCGTGGTCTGCCCGGCATCCCTACTGGGCAACTGGCAGCGGGAGATCACCCGTTTCGCGCCCGGCGTCCCCGTCCGCCGCTTCCACGGCCCGGACCGCACCCTGGAGGACATGGACGGCGGCTTCGTCCTCACGACATACGGCACGATGCGCTCGACGGCACCGACGCTGGCCCAGCACACCTGGGGCATGGTCGTCGCCGACGAGGCACAGCACGTCAAGAACCCGTACTCGGCGACGGCGAAGGCCCTGCGCACCATCCCGACTCCCGCGCGCGTGGCACTGACCGGCACACCGGTCGAGAACAACCTCTCCGAGCTCTGGGCCCTGCTCGACTGGACGACACCGGGCCTGCTCGGCCCGCTGAAGTCCTTCCGTGCCCGGCACGCGCGCGCCGTGGAGAACGGCGAGGACGACGAGGCGGTGGCCCGGCTGGCCCGCCTGGTCCGCCCCTTCCTCCTGCGCCGCAAGAAGTCCGACCCCGGCATCGTCCCGGAACTGCCGCCCAAGACGGAGACGGACCACCCGGTCCCGCTCACCCGGGAACAGGCCGCGCTCTACGAGGCGGTGGTGCGCGAGTCGATGTACGCCATCGAGACGGCGGAGGGCATGGCCCGCCGGGGCATGGTGCTCAAGCTCCTGACGTCCCTGAAGCAGATCTGCGACCACCCGGCGCTGTACCTCAAGGAGGCCGAAGCGGCGGCTACCGAGCGGTTGGCCACCCGCTCCGGCAAGCTGACCCTGCTGGACGAACTGCTCGACACCTTGCTGGCCGAGGACGGCTCGGCGCTGGTCTTCACGCAGTACGTGGGGATGGCCCGGCTGATCGCCTCCCACCTCGGCGCCCGGGCGGTCCCCGTGGACCTGCTCCACGGCGGCACGCCGGTCCCGGAACGGGAACGCATGGTGGACCGCTTCCAGAGCGGCGCGACCCCGGTCCTGGTCCTGTCCCTCAAGGCGGCGGGCACCGGCCTGAACCTGACCCGCGCGGGCCATGTCGTCCACTTCGACCGCTGGTGGAACCCCGCCGTCGAGGAACAGGCCACCGACCGCGCCTACCGCATCGGCCAGACCCAGCCCGTCCAGGTCCACCGCCTCATCACCGAGGGCACGGTCGAGGACCGCATCGCGGAGATGCTCGAGTCCAAGCGGGCCTTGGCCGACGCGATCCTCGGCTCCGGCGAATCGGCCCTGACCGAACTGACGGATCGTGAGCTGTCCGACCTCGTGTCGCTGCGGAGGACGTCATGACGGGGCCGGTGGAGCGGGGGAGTGCGGCTGGCGGGGCGAGGCGGGACGGCACTCCGAGTGCTGCTGGTGGGTCGGTCCCTGAAGTCGGTCCGAGTGGCGCCGAGCGGGACGGGGACCGGGCACCGGTTCAGCGGGACACTGACCCGACACCGGTTCAGGAGCAGCCGAGCCGATCGTCCGAGGCCCGCCCGGCCGACGCGGCACGCCGGGCGCTGCGGGCCGCGCGGGAGCGACGCGAGGGGGCGGCGGGGGGTTCCTCCGAGGGCCGGGATCGGGATGAGCGCCCAAGGACGCGGCCGGGTGACGCGGCCAGGGCAGCACTGCGGCGTGCCGGTGCCGGGGCTGACACGTCCGACACGTCCGGCACGTCCGGTGCGGGAGTGGACCGATCTGCCACCGAAGCGCGGCCCGTCCCGCACGCGCCCGCCCCCGCATCCGATCGGCGGGGGGCGCGCCCCGCCGATGCCGCCCGTGCGGCGTTGCGGGCAGCCCTCGGCGAGAGGCGGGAGGCTCAGGCGGACGAAGAAGAGAGCGGGGACAAGGAGCGCACCCATCGGCCGACACGTCCGGCCTCTGCCGATCCCCGGGCTCGAAGGGGCTCCGCCGACGGGGCTGCCGCTCTCCGAGCGCGTGAGGTGAGGGAGTTCCTCGCCGAGGCCTTCCGGATGCCACCCATGGATGAGTCGCCCATGGATGAGTCGCGTGCAGATGAGTCACGTGCGGACAAGTTGAATGCGGACGAATCGGCGACGCCCGATCCGGACACCCGGCACCGAAGCAACCCGACGCCCCACACCCCCGACTCGCCCTCCACGCCGGCCCCGCAGCCCTCCACCTCCCCGGCACCCACCGACTCCGGCTCAGCACAGACGGGGCCACCCGCAGCACCCTCGACGCACTCCGTTCCCGCCACACCCCAGGTCCCCCGTTCCATGGCAGCCCCGGGCCGGGACGGTGAACTCCGCCGTACCTTCCCGGCGTTCACGCCCCGCCCGGCGGACGAGGCCCGCTTCGCCGAGACCTGGTGGGGCGATGCCTGGGTGGCCGCCCTGGAGGAGGGCGCCCTCGATCCCAAGCGGCTCGCCCGCGGACGCGGCTACGCGCAGGAGGGGCACGTCGATGCCATCACCGTGACGCCGGGGCTCGTCCTGGCGTATGTGCGGGGCAGCCGTCCGCGGCCGTACCGCGTGCAGGTGCGGTTGCGGACGCTCGGTGACGGCGACTGGGCGCGGTTCCTGGACGCCGCGGCCGACCGGCCGGGACACATCGCGGCGTTGCTCGACAAGGAGATGCCCCACTCCCTCGCCGAGTGCGGCGTCTCCCTCCTGCCGGGCCCCGGCGAGCTCGACCCCCACTGCAGTTGCCCCGACCGCGGGCACCCCTGCAAACACGCCGCCGCCCTCTGCTACCAGACCGCACGCCTGCTGGACGCCGACCCCTTCGTACTGCTCCTGCTGCGCGGCCGAGGTGAGCGCGAGCTGCTCGACGCCCTCTCTCGCCTGAGCGCCGCCCGCGCGGCCCGTGCCGCACAGGAGCGGGAACCGGCGCCCCTGCCGGGCGTACGCGCCACGGACGCCTTGGCCCCGGACCGCCGACTGCCGCCCCTTCCGGCCCCCTTGCCGACGCCCCCGCATCCCGAGCAGCCGCCCGTCTACCCGGCGGCACCGGGCGGCCCGGACCCCTTCGCGCTGGACCAGCTGGCGACCGACGCGGCCGCCCGCGCGCATGCTTTGCTCAGCACCGGCCGTGATCCCGTCGCCGAACTGACCCTGTGGCAGGACGCGGTACGACTCGCCGCGGCCCGCCCGGGCTCCGGCCTCACCGCTGCGACCCGTGCCCTGTACGCCTCCCTCGCCTCCGCAGCCGACCGCACCCCGGCAGAGCTGGCGCGCGCGGTGGCCGCCTGGCGCCAGGGCGGCCTCGAAGGCCTCGCCGTCCTCGAAGAGCCCTGGGACCCGCCGGCCGGCCGCTTCGACCGTGCCCGCCCTCTCCTCCTCGCCGCCGACCTCCCCGCCTTCCGCCCTTGGCGCAACCACCTCACGCACCCCCGCGGCCATGTCCAACTCCGCCTGGGCCGCGACGGCCTCTGGTACCCGTACGAATCGGAACCGGGCCACGACGACTGGTGGCCGCGCGGCACGCCGGACCTCGACCCGGTCGGTGCTCTGACCGGCCTGGGCGCCTCGCCAGAGGGCTGACACGGGCGGACCTCTCGGGCCGCCGCCCGAAAACTACCCGCACGGACCGCCGCCGCGGCGCCCGTTCGCGCTCCACCCTCAGCAAGCTCCGCACCGACCCCGAAGAACGGCGGTTAAAGCTCGATCGCTGGTCACCGAAGAGTCATATTCGGCGCGGTGCGGCTCCGTCCTGCCAGCGGTAGAGGTCGCGCAGCAGGGAAATCTCGGCGCCGTGACGGATCAACTCCCTGTTGACGTGCAGGACGATGCCCTCCATGGGAAACCGCTCGGGACCCACCGTGGGCGGATTCTCCAGGTCAGCGTCCGAGAGTTCGCGCCTGTTGCTGCGGTACCGATCTTGATGCGGGGGAGCAGACGGCGGATCCGTCCTTGCGGGGCGGGGGCACTGGGTGGTTCGTGGCCGATGGCGGCGAGGGTGCCGTCGGTCACTTCCCGCGCGCCTGGAGAGGTTCGGGGCAGGAGGTTCCTCGTCTCCGGGGCCGCCGGACGCAGCCGTGGCAGCCCGTCCGGGGCGGCAGAAGGCCGCGCCGCCGTGAGTGGATTCCGTGACGGCGCGGCAGGGGGTGGGGCGGACAGGTCAGGCCCAGGGGCTGACCACCGTGAAGGAACTGTCGGCGCGGAACGCGTCGGTGTTCTGGTAGGGGTCCACGCGCAGCGCGTAGTTGTAGTGGCGCAGGTAGCGGCCGGGGTAGTTGTACGACTCCAGGCGGACGGCACCCGAGGCGGTGCCCGGGCGGGCGCAGTAGGTGGCGTCCTTGTTGAAGACGTCCGAGCCGTTGCTGCTGTCGAAGCGGACCCGGAAGTCCCAGTGGCGCAGGTAGCGGCCGGAGGAGTCGCGGAAGGAGTAGCAGTTGGCGTCGGCGAGGCCGGGCACGACGGTGAAGGTCGCGCTCTGCTTGACGGCGGTGCTGCTGGAGGCGCTCACCGGGTCGATGTAGCCGAGGCTGTCGGAGCGCACCACGGCGTACCGGCCGGGGAAGTTGACCGACTGCAGCGACCTGGTGGTGTTGGTCGGCAGGGTGACACCGCCGGGGACCGTCTCCTTCAGCACGGTGGCGTGGCGGATGAAGCCGGTCAGCCCGGGCACCTCGGTGGGCGTGGACCAGGTGGCGAAGTTGTCGTAGCTGTCGCTGTACCAGTACTTCCCGGCGCGGTAGCCGTCGTAGTAGATGCGCCAGCCGCCGTTGTCGAGCTGGACCAGGGCCGGACCCTCGACCCAGTCGCCGAATCCGGCCCAGTTGCCCGTCTTCCGCATGGTGTAGGGGCCGGTGAGGCTGGAGGCGGTGGCGTACTCGATGTACTTCGTCGTCTCGTTCTTGGTGAACGCGTGGTACGTGGAGCCGACCTTGACGACATAAGTGTCGATGTAGTTCGGGCCGATGCCGGACAGCTGGGTGGGCGCGGACCAGGTGGTCAGCGCGGAGTTGGTGGCCGTCATCTTGTAGGCGGTGAAGTGGGTGGCGGTGCTCGCCGCCGTCAGGGACACGATGATGTTGACGCTGCCGTCGGTGTCGATGAACCACTCGGGAGCCCAGGTGCGGGTCAGCCCGCTGATCGGGATCGTGTAGTTGTACAGGAACGTCCAGTTCACCCGGTCGGCGCTCCGGGCGAAACCGATCGTGTTTCCGGTCCAGTTGGTGGTGTAGGTGAGGTAGTAGAAGCCGTCCGTGTGCTTGAAGATGCTGGGGTCACGGATCAGCCCGGAGGGCGGGGTGTACGCCGGGCCCTTGCGGAGGGTGAAGCCGGTGGCGTCCGGCGAGTCGTAGACGTACATGTTCGACTCGCTGGAGTTGGTGAACGCGGTCATCGTGTACCGCGTGGTCTGCCCGGCCGGCGGGGCGGCGGCGGAGGCGGTGCCCTGAAGGGCGGGGGTACCCAGCAGCACCAGCAGCAGCGGGCCCAGCAGGGCGAGCAGCGTTCTTACGGTTCTGTTCAACTCTTCCTCCGGGCCCGTGCAGTCCGCTTGGCCGATCGCCGTGGCGAAGGACGTGAGCGTTCGAAATGGCGAACACTGTGCGGCACTTCGAGCAGAAGATAGATTTGAGCCGTGGTTCCGTCAATGTTTCCGACGGGTTTCGTTCCGGTGCAGCCGTGCCGTGGTGCTGATGGCCGCCGTCGGCGGCCTCTGTGGGCGTCTCGTTCAGCGGCGTCAGGAGACGGTGAACAGCTGGTGGTCGGCGCCGTCGAACGGGCGTTGCTTCAACTGGTCGCCCTGGGCACTGCCCGCGGTGAGGTAGAGGCCGCTGTGGCGGTTCAGGAGCCGGATACGGCCGTTGCCCGCGTCTTCCGCCAGCCATTCGTCGTTGGTGTTCGCGTTGGCTTCGTACGGGTACTGGACGGCCTTCGCGCCCGCGTCGCGTGAGGCCCACCGGATGACGACGTCCTTGCCACTCGCCTCGTTGACGATCCGCGTGTATCCGTCGCCGAGGGGCACGAACGCGAAGCGCTGGTTGGTGCCGCCGGTGCTGGGCCAGCGGATGATCGCGGCGTCGTTCGCGAGGCTTGCGCTCTTCACGTCGAGTACGTGGCTGCCGCCGGCGATGGTCACCGTGCGGTTCCCGGTCGGGATGACCGGGACCTTGGTCAGCCTGACCACATGGCCGCCGCCCGCGACCACCGGGACGCTCAGCGTGTCACCGGCCTGGATGACCTTGCTGGTGCGGGTCAGGCCGTCGGAGCCGTCGGTGGTGATCTCCGCGTGCCAGGTACCGGAGCCGAGGAACGTGGTCGGGTAGCTGATGGTGGTGGCGCCGCCGCGCCGGAAAGCCCCGACGAACCACCGGTCGCCGTCGCGGCGCGCGATGACCCCGCCGGTGAGTGGGTCGCCCGAGACGTACTTCGTCTCGTCCCACGCGGTCGGCAGCATGCGCAGCCACCGCTTTGCCTCGGGCCGGGCCTGGTAGTCCGAGACGCGGCCGCCGGGCAGCATGATGCCGCTGTCCAGGAGTACGCCGAGGGCGAGTTCGGCGGCGTCGCTGTTCGGGTTGCCCTAGGTGCGCAAGCGCGCTCGACGGGTCTGCTCACTGCTGAAGTAGTACGTCCGCTCGGCCAGGCCGGTGGCCCGCAGGGCTTCGCGGTGCGGGCCACCCGGCGAGCGAGGGAATCGATCAGGTCCAGGGGCTGACCGCCGTGAAGGAACTGTCGGCGCGGAAGGTGGCGTTGTCCTGGTAGGGGTCGATGCGCAGCTCGTAGTTGTAGTGGCGCAGGTAGCGGCCGGGGTAGTTGTACGACTCCAGGCTGACCGAGCCGGTGGCCGAACCGGGCCGGGCGCAGTAGGTGGCGTCCTTGTTGAAGAGCGTCGTGCCGTTGCTCGCGTCGAAGCGGACCCTGAAGTCGGTGTGGCGCAGGTAGCGGCCGGACACGTCACGGAACGAGTAGCACTTGGAGTCGGCCAGGCCGGGGACGACGGTGAAGGTGGCGCTCTGCTTGACCGCCGTGGCGCTGGTGGACGTCACCGGGTCGAGGTAGCCGCGGCTGTCCGAGCGCACGACGGCGTAGCGGCCGGGGAAGTTGACCGATCGGAGCGAGCGGGTGGTGTTGGTCGGCAGGGCGGTGCCGGCGGTGACCGGGTCGATGCTGCTCAGGGTGGGGACGACCTTCTTGATCAGGCCGTCGGCGTCGAACTCCAGCTTGTCGATGGTGGTTTCGCGGTGGGTGCCGTCACCGCC